>NZ_JAKJSU010000007.1:0-443869 GCF_050337265.1 Vibrio lamellibrachiae | reverse complement strand
ATGAGACCGTATTTATATTTTACAGGGGCATTTTCACTCCAACAATGCAGGCTATAAATGACAAGGTCATAGAGCGTGTTTATCGTACTAGCGCCTCAATGATTGCCAAGAAAAACCATTTATGGCCACTCAGAGTAAAATATAAATTTAGTGATTATCTAGTCGCAACGGTCGAGCTTTCCACTTTAATAGGAAGCCCCTTATCAAGTGAGACAAGAAAGCGAACTACGCTGTAACAGGTGCGTATTCTGAGGAGTTTGCGCAAATAATTTTGCAGCATCACTTTACCTTTACGAAAGCATCCCCTAGTCGGAAAACAACCTTTGTATATGAGTTCGCCCTAATGTTTTTGTTATTTAAATTCGTGTCGAATAAGAAATAAATAACGATTAATAATGTTACGAGTGTAATTCACTGATGTACGTTACTTCACAGTTTTTACGCAGCATCTAATACTTCTGATTTTGGATACTGCAACTACTCTGTGTTAAAGGTAATTATATGAAAAAAGTGATATCGAAAACAAAATTGTTAGGAAAAATAAACTTTAACAATGAAGCGTTAAGGCGTGACTTAGACGTTATTGAGCGCTTTCCAGTGTTTGAAGAAGAGTACAGCGAATTTAGTCAAGGTACATGGATTAATAACTCTTTATGGAATGATAATGGTGATTATCGTAATACTCAGTATAAAGAAAACCCTAATAAAGCTAAGTTGACTGAGTTAGGGCTTCAAACGCATTATATTAATGAAGTTATCCATCAATTTTTTGATGCGGACAATTTAAAGATGGTCAGAACCCGAAACCTTATTAATGGTCAGGTCATCCCACATAAAGACTTCGTAGAGTTCGGCAAACAGAAAGAAAAATATCTTCGAGTACTTATTCCATTAGAAGCACCTATGACGTCATACCATAGCGATGAAGACTTTGGCGTGTTTCGGATGAGAAAGGGGGAAATCTGGATGCTTGACGCGAGTGTGGTGCACGCAGCTTACAACTTTGGTCAAGATAGCCGAGTGATTTTGTGTCTTGATTTCCAATTTGAGGGAGTCGATAAACTCTACCCTGAAATGATTTTCACCGATCGCTCTATCTGCGAGAACTCCCTGCATCCTATGGTGTTTAACCGACAAGCTCTTACCAAGCACGACAAGCAAGACTTCGTAAACGAGCTTGCCCGTTCAATCCACAATTTGGAAGATATTAAAAATGCTGTGTTTAAGCTGTCTTTTGCACACATTCACCACGAGATCCCGATACAAGAAATCTATGACATTCTGATTGAACTGACTCAAAATAAGGGGCTAGACATCCAGAATTATTGTCGAGAAATGAAGCAATATTATATAGGTGAGCGCGGTCTAGGTGAGCGTTTTACGTTAGTTTGAGCACCTTAGCGAAGAGAGCAATAATGAAATACATTGGCTTTGTATTTATCTTACTCTGGTCTTCTGGTTATATTTCTTCGTCAATTGGGTTGATGTACACCAACCCATTGTCGTTTATAACACTGCGAGTGGTCATTGCGTTGTTCGTATTCATTTTGCTCAACTTCTTATTCGCAGAGTCTGGGTCTGTTATGTCGCGGAAAGACATCATAATGTCGTTATGGGTCGGACTGTTTATCCAATTTCTTTACCCTGTTTTATTCTCTTATTCACTGTCTGAGGGTATCAGTCCTGCAATGCTCACTGTGGTGCTAGGGCTACAGCCAGTACTCACACTGATCATCTCACGCGGTTGGACTTCTAAAGTACAAATAGGGGCAATTATAGGTTGTATGCTCGGCACGGTACTATTGTCTGTTGAGAGCTTGAGCTTAGGTGCAAGCAATGAGGTCAACATGCTATATGCTGTGTTGTCTCTATTAGGGATTACGCTCGGCACGGCCATACAGAAACTCTATTGCTCGCATATCCCAATTCAAAAAACGATGGGGCTCCAATGCTTCTCTGCTTTGATAGCGTTAGTGCCGACGACACTGTTATGGAGTGAGTTCACCGTACAAATGACCACGCCGTTTCTTGTGGCATTACTGTGGCAATCGCTAGTGATATCATCGCTAGCGTCTGTCTTGTTGATCCACGCACTCAAATCCGGAACCGTGACGAATGTCTCGACGTATTTCTCCTGTGTCCCTGCATGTACCTCAGTATTATCCTACCTGATTTTGGACTCCGAATTGACCATCACTATGGGAATGGGTATCGGCTTCATTATTGTGTGTACGTATCTAGTTCACAATCCACAGTCCACCCGAATATGGCAAGTTAAACTGAAAAAAATGGGAAAGGATTAAAAGACTGGTGTTAATTGGTTCTAACCAGTGGTGAGTCAGGGCGATCTGCTCTGACTCACCTTTGTCCAAAACCTTCACAGCTAGCACTTCGTAATATTTGTGATAAACATGCACATTGCTCATTGAACAACTATCGAGAAACCCTCAGCAGCTGTAATATAACTAAACTGTGATTAGTTGTATGTTCTCGTAAGACTGAGAAAGTACAGAAAACCAACCTGGAGTAAAGCAATGACAGGCTATGATGAGGTGATGCCGAATACTCGGTTTAAGCGAGAAACAAATCGAGTGTTAAGGATTTGCAGGAAGCAGCCTTATACGGTGCTTGTGACCATTGTAGGGAAGCCATCTCACGTATTTATAGATGCTTCGTCGTATGAGAGCGCGATGAAAGTTCTGGAAAGAGCTTCTAAAGGTTAACTTCAGATAGCGCTGATTTTCAGCCCTTCAAACTGGCGTGCGAAGGAAGCGTCTATTGTTGCATTGGCGAAAGTACCAATGAGCAGGGCAATTTCTGAATTCTTTTTCCGCTACGTTTTTAGCTGCCGACATTTGGTCTGCATTTTTAACGGCCTTGGCAATAACACACTCTGTACTCATGCCCTTAGATGCAGGCTCCCAACATGCCAGCAATGTGTCATACCAGAACTTATTTTGACGATACAACAGTGCCATGGGCTCACTCAATAGGCTGAAGGTAGATAGTTCGTGATTGGTGGGGACATACGTGCATTCATTTGTATACACCGCATGTGCTGTTTTTCCAATGTCGTGAAATAGGGCTGCAATGATAATTAGCTGCTCTATCTCATCAGAAAAATGACAGCTTTTTAGGGTGTCTAACGAAAGGTGTGCGACTTCAATCGAGTGTTGCAACAATCCGTGTCGATAAGCGTGATGATTACTACCGCTCGCTTGAATTGAAACAAACGCATTGAACAAGTTGTTTTTTTGGCAAAGAGTATCTATAAACGATCTTAGGCAGGGAACGGATATTCTTGATGTTATTAAACAAAGCTCTTTGTAATTTTCAGCAAAGATATCGTCTTGCCCAGAGAAAATAATAGTATTTCCAATGGGGAGTAGGGCAGGCAAGGGAATTGCTGTGTGACAGTTTACAAACGGATGTGGGGTGACTGAATATTCGCAATATACGATTTGTCCCTGATGTAACTCAAGAGTGTCACATTGGCGTGAGCTTACGCATAGATGGCGCCCATTAGCTAAAATGGTCGCACTAATTTGTGATTTTTGAGTAGGGACCAATACTACGTTGGATACTATACCAATTGCCTTATACATATAAATCTCCAATTAAGTAAATTTTCGGCCCACTGAGGAAAAGAAGGTATTCGCCTACAGAGCATTGACGTATGACCTTTATGATCAAGAAGCATTTGTGTATTTAAGGCTAGTTTACGATAGGTGTGTTTCGACATTGATCGGAACTCATGAAAACTTGGTTACATTTCTTCCAATGCTAATTTTGTCACATCGTGAGTGCTATACTCCGCTTATAGAGGCTTACGCCTTACCAGCGAAGTTACACATTAAAGCTTTAAAGATGAGTGATAATGAATAGACGGCTATTTTTTACGAAAAATAAAGTTTGATACTTTTAGCCCCAAAATAGCCCCAAGTTTACTAACTGTGTAAATAACCCATTGATATTAAGTATATTTAATGGAGTGTGCGCAAGATGTTTGAAACGTGGTACAAGATGGCTTCACTGATTCAATCTGGTTTGGACCTTACACCGATTATTACTCACCACTACAAAGTGGACGATTTCCAGAAAGGCTTCGACATGATGCGATCTGGCATGTCAGGTAAGGTAATCCTAGACTGGGAATAGATTACTTCCGGTTTTGATTATTAGAAGGCAACAGGTAAAACTGTTGCCTTTTTTGTCGCCAATTTGCCGCCATTTTCGCTATTGGTTTGTCTTAAGTGTCTGAAAGTAATTTGATTTTCTGGTCGATGAATACAATGGCAAGCTTGATTCAATCTGGCCTAGATCTAACGCCAATTATTACTCACCACTTCAAGGTTGATGTCTTCCAAACAGGCTTCGACGCTATGCGTAGCGGGCTTTCTGGCAAGGTTATCCTTGATTGGGAATAGGTAAAAAGGGGAAAGCTAGAGGACTTTTTGTGGTGTTTTTCCCTACTATAACTCATCTGAATTCAGCCCATTTAGGAACTATGCTGCGTAGAGCATTCTAACCTGTCACTGTGATGAGTAACCAGGGTGGTGCTCAGGCTATCTCAGTATGATTGTGAGAATAACGTCATTAGAAGTAACATTGAAAAGTCCAACCTATTTATTAATACATAAAATATTCATAGGCTGTTGCAGATCTTGGCCTGATACGAAATCAGGCCAAGTGATCAAATTAAAATTTGTAATTCACACCAGCAGAAAGCAGGTATTCTGACTCATTGTAGAAATCAATATTTGATGAACTGATTCCATAACCTGCGAACGAGATAAACGAGACATCTTCCCAGCCCATCAATTGGTCATATTCATATGCTGCGAATAGGCTCATTTCATTATCGCTGCGAGTCTCGTTAAACATAGGGTTTGTTCCATCGTAGCTGCGAGTTTCGTAGCCAGCCGTTAGAGCAAACTGATGACGGTCTAAAACTTTGAAGTAGGTAATGTCCGTTGCATAGGCTTTGTATGCCATCGCTTTGCCATCAGCAGAACGTACTTTATAGCTTAAAGATGGAATAAGGCCTGACGTTTGATTGAGCATGTATTTATACTCACCTTTAACGAAGATAACACTGCCATCACGTTGTAATGTTTCTTGTTCAGTCGAGCTCAATTCGGAGCCTGATGCCTCACTTTTGACATCGATGTTCGCGTAAGCCATATCAAGTGTGAAATCACTACCAGCTATAGATTCAAGCTTTAATCGGTATGCGTTACCTGTTTCGTCAGTGACTTCTCTTGTGGAGGTAATGGCGTATGGGTCGCTCCATGTTTCTCCTGATACCACGGTTGGAAGAAATGACGCGTCAATCACCATTCCCGACTCTAGCTCTTGTTTATAGCCAATCTCAAAAGCGAAATCACCAACGGCGATATCTTCACGGGAAGTACCGATGTATACCTGCTTGTCTAACTGTTGTCCGAACGTATAGTTGATTTGTCCTAGTGGCGCGACAAGCATTTCCCCATTGGAGTCGCCTTCAGAATTGAGGTCCGATATTGGATCTTTAACATCTGTATTGAAGTTAGACGATTGAGACATATAGCCAGTATTGAGAGAGATTTCACCACCAAATCCGGCTTCTGGCGCTAGCTCAGCAACTGAAGAATAGCTCACAAAACAGGTTAGAATGGAAAGTGAAAGAATGGTTTTATTCATGATAAACATCTCTGATTAATTAGGACTCAGACTTTACGGGGTTCGATGTCGAAGAAATGTCTATTTAGAATAAGATCGTGAATTATTCTTGTGAGAAGAGTAGTCGAGCCTTGTTTATTGCGTATGCGAGTCCTGAATTGCATTAGAACATTTCAGGACTGAGCATTGTCACTATGAGGTTTTAGCTATCTGCTTTTCTTAACTAAGCTCGCAATGCAGCCCTTTGTATTTATGCTGTCTTTCAACTCGAAGTACCAACCATATACATTGCATAAGCGTCTTACGATTAAAAGCCCCAAGCCATGCTCGGTTTCGTTTTTATCGGATAACCCTGTCCCCGTGTCTTGAACGGAAATATGGTCAGTGGCAACGTGAATGGTAATTGAGCCTTTTTCTGTAAATCGAATTGAATTGTTGACGATGTTTTTCAGAATCATTTTAAGTACAGGCAATGGGAAATTCAGCGTTGTATCCGGTGCAATAACTAGCTCGATTTCAACACCGAGTTTTGCCTTTTTACTGAGCTCCGAAATAGGAATATCTTTTTCACTGACTGTCCATAATTCATCGCTGGACGCTGTATTTTCTTGTTTCACAATATTGAGTAAAATCTCTACTGTTGATTGCATATTATCAACAGCATCAATAATTCTATGGCGCTGCTTAGCCTGAAATTCTACGTCTTCTTCTTTCATGGCTTGTAAGTTTGCCGCTCCTGAAATAATCGCTATTGGCGTTTTCAATTCATGGCTCGCGTATTTTGCGAACATCATTTCTTGTTTCACCACTCTTTCTTTCATTTGTGTATAGCTATTGAGATGATTGGTCAGCTGCTTAATTTCATCAATCGTATTTTCCGATACGGTAAACTTCGATCTCTCCTCGTCTTTTAGCTGTTGGCTCAACTCGACAACCGGTGACATGAGTTCATCAAACATTCGCTTGGTCGACACGCTTAATATCCCAACAAGAAATAGCATCAATAAAGTGGATATACTCAATAATATATCCCAATTATCATCGCCAAAATCGAGCGATCTAGTGTCTATCGTGAGATACAGAGGTATCTCGTTTCCATTCGACAAAAAGGTAGAGTGGTAAACCATGAAGCCATCCTCGGAGTAAGAACGAACTCTTGTTACTTCATCCTTAGCGTATGGCATTTCTAATTTGATATTGTCGGGTAAAAACGCGGAGTCGTAATACGCAGTAATATTCGGACTAACAGCGATACTACTGTTGGGGGCACGTAGATAATATTGTTGAGCAAACCCCTGAAAGGAGTTTAAATAGCGTGCGATTTGGTTGTCTTCTTCCTTCACTAGTTTTAATGAAAACGTTAAGAAAACAACAAAAGACGTTGAAATAGCGATGATTGCAAACCGACGGATCAGGCGCTTTTTTACGTTTTCAATATTGTTTTCAGCGGTTTTCGACTTTGTAAAAAACATCACTTCTCCAAACGAAAGCCAAATTTAGGCACGGTTTTTAGCATCGCCTTTTTAAACGGTTTATCAAGTGTGTTACGCAGCAAATAAATATGGCTGCGAAGTACATCTTTATCTGGAACATCATCGCCCCAAAGCTGATGGATTAGAGCCTCTCGAGTTACAAGATCACCTTGTGCTTTAACGAGTTCAACCAGTATTTGGTACATAACAGGTGTGGTCGCCAGATTGTGTCCTTCACGTTTGATAATCTTCGTTTTCTCATCAATCTCTAATGAACCGAACGATAGAGTCGCAGGAGCAACTTGACCTCGAAACCGTTTAATCAATGCAGACAAACGAACTTCTAGTTCGGGAAACTGGAAGGGTTTACTAACAAAATCATCGACACCATTATCGAAGCCATTAATTAAATCTTCCTGACCATTTAATGCTGTCAGCATAAGGATGGGCGTTGTACATCCATTTTCTCTTAGTTCCTTCGCGACCTGCATACCATCTTTTTTGGGCATCATGACATCGAGAATGATGGCATCAAATTCATTTTCTAAGGCCAGCTTTAATCCAAGCTCTCCGTTGTCAGCGAAATCGGTCTCTGCGCCTTTTACTTCTAAGAAGTCGGCTAAGATCCCTTGTAGCTCTTCATTGTCTTCGACGATTAGAATTCGACTGTTCTCAAGCATGGCGTGTTCTCTAAGTGTCCAAATATAAGGTTTCCATCATATCAATTTTATGTCGAAATTATGTGAAAACGCACTCGTTTGTCTGGTTAAGTAAAATCCACTTTCACAAAAACTCGACATTCATGACTTTAGGGTACCCCTATTACATTTTGGGAACTACATATTGAGAAAGCCATGATGAACAAACAATTATTACCCTGCTTGATTAGCGCAATGGTATTTGCACCTTATAGCAATGCCGCTGACCTTATTGGTAAAACAACCAGTAAAGCCCCTTTAAACGTTGTATCTGAAGTCAGTGGCGTTATCGAACACGTTAATTGGCAAACCGGAGATATAGTCACGCAAGGCCAAAAGCTAGCCACTATTAAAGATCAAGATTTCAAACTTGAGGTGCGTAAGCAAAAAGCCAACCTTGCTTTAGTCAAAGCTGATTTGGATATTAAACAGTCGGTTTACGTTCGCTATCAAGAACTACGCTCGAAAAAAAGTCTATCTCAGAACGAGCTTGATATAGCAAAAGCAGACTTTTCTGCCGCAAAAGCGAACTTATCATTGGCCCAAATAGAGTTGGAAAAAGCGCAGTTAGATCTTGCTAATACTCAGGTGGACGTGGCGATAAATGGTTATGTAGTAGAGCGTTCGGTTGATGATGGCGCTTGGGTCAATCAAGGGGACTTACTGTACAAACTCACTAATATTGATCAACTGAACGTTCGCTTACTCGCAAGCGAGTTTGATCTACAAGACCTATCCGTGGGTCAACCGATTCAAGTTTGGTCAGAGGCTCAGCCAGCACAGCGTATTCACGCAAAAATTCATCGTATTGCTGTCGAATTAGACCCTACAACTTTTGCCTATTTTGTTGATGTTGAAATCAGCAATGAGCAACACCTTTTCAAACCGGGTATGTCCATTCACGCAACGACAGATAAATAGGGCATAAACCATGAATAACTTTCTTGCTTACTTCGCAGAACGTAGCTTTTTGGCTCGCATTATCACCATCATGGTACTGCTGATTGGCGTTGGTTCGATGAGTATTCTAAAGCTTCAAGAATTGCCTGATATTGCATTTGCTGAAGTCGAAATTACAACCCAATATCCTGGTGCATCGGCGCAGGATATTGAGTTGAACATTACCAATCGAATTGAAAAAGAACTGAAGTCGGTACAAGGGCTGACAAAGTACAACTCTCAATCATTCGATGGCCAATCTTACATCAACATTGAATTGGACGAAGGGTACGATATTCAGCAAACCGTTCGTGATATACAACAGGCCGTTGATAGGGTGCAAGGGTTACCTAAAGACATATCAAACCCACCGCTTGTGGCGCAGAAAAGTACCTCTTCGTTTGAAGTGATGACGTTTGGTGTAATAACAGCGCTTGATAATTCTGAGCTGCAAAATTACGTTCGTGACTTAGAGAAGAAAGTACGCAGTGTTGCAGGCGTTGGCACGGTTTCAATGTCTGGTTTTACCGAGCGTGAATTTTGGATTGAAGTTGATCCGTCCAAAATATCCCGCTACCAACTGGCTTTGGCTGATGTTACATCAGCGATCAATACACGTAATCTTTCACTCTCTGGCGGTGTGGTCGAGTCTTGGAACAGCGAACAACGCATTGTAACGCTCACTCAAATTCATTCTGTTGAAGAGTTATCAAACACCATCATTAAGGTGCTTCCTACTGGGGAAACCGTTCGTTTAGGGGATGTGGCGTACGTTTCTGACTCGTTTGAAAAAGCGATGGAGTTAGGCATGGTGAATGGCGAAAGGGCTATTGTGTTTACCGTGGCGAAGAGCGCTAACGCCGATATCATCTCGACCATCGACAGAGTAAAAGCGTTGCTTGAAAAAGAAGATCAGCGCCTTAACGGCCAATTCTCTTTTCCTATCTCTTTGAACCTTGCGGATGATATGAGTGATAAGTTCTCTATCGTCACGACCAACGGCGGTGTTGGCCTTGTTCTGGTTCTTATCGTATTAAGCATGATTTTAAAACGCGCGGTCGCTTTTTGGGTGGCTGTTTCTATCCCATTTTGTGTACTTGGCGTAATGGCGGTACTGCCTGCGCTTGGTATGAATTTAGACAGTATTACACTTGCGGCAATGCTATTGGTGATCGGTATTATTGTCGATGATTCGGTCATCGTCGCCGAGAGTATTTACCAAGAGCGTGAAAATGGAAAAGCGCCGTTAGACGCTGCAAAATCGGGTGTGCAGAACGTTATTCGTCCTATTATTGCGAGCTTAACTACCACGGCACTCGTGTTCATCCCAATGTTCTTTATTCCAGGAACAATGGGGAAGGCAATCATGGTGATTCCAATTACGGTTATCGCGGCTCTTCTGTTCTCGTTGATTGAATGTACTTTTACGTTACCTGCACACCTTGCAAATTCGTTAAAGAAAGGTGAGAAGAAAAAGCAAAAAGAAGATCGTTTCAACGGTGCGATCAAACAATACCAGTCTCTATTAGCTCGTTGTTTGGCATGGAAAAAATCTGTACTGCTGGTCGCTGTGTTCGCGCTTGCGGGGAGTGGAGCACTATTAACGACACTTAAGCTGGATATCTTCCCAAGCGAAACGGCTAAATACATTGAAATTTACACAGAAGTTGCGCCGGGGGCATCGCTAAAACAGGTTCGCAAAGCCCATTCCGTGTTTGAAGAGACAATTGCACAGCTTGGTGAGAGTGAACTGGTTTCCTACAGTATGACTTATGGCAGCCCAGCAAGTAATGGCTTACTGACGCTTACCAACTTTGAGCAGCGTGATAGAACGGCCAATCAGATAGCCGACAGTTTAAACGAGAAATTGAAAGACGTTCCTGCGATTAATTTTGTGAAATTCACGGTCGACGCAGGTGGTCCCCCTCCGGGCGAGCCTATTGAGATTCGTGTTATCAGTAACAACGAAGCAGAGCGTAATCATGCGGTTGGTCTCGTCATGGCTTGGATGAAAGAGCAAACAAGCTTGGATAAAGTGACGAATAACGAACAACTGACTGATCCACAACTGCAAATCTTGCCACAATATGAATGGCTAGCTCGTTACAACCTGACGGTTCAAGACCTTGCGACAACGCTGCGTATCGCTTTCGATGGTGAGAGTGTCTCCTCAACTTGGATTGGCGACCAAGAAGTGAACTTGCGAGTTTTATCAGATGAGGAATATCGCAATATTGAACGTCTGAAAACGACGAAGATCACGACTCCAAGTGGAGTTAAAGTGCCTCTGAACCGTCTTGCAAAAGTACAAGAGGTACAGGCTCCACGTGAACTCTTACATTACAACGGCGACCGTCAGGTGTTGGTGAGTGCACAAATAGTTGACGAAGCTTTAGGATCAAGTGAGCTAAGCCAGCAACTTTCAGATGCATTAGCACAGCAAGTTGGTAAAAGTGTGCAACTAGATATTGGTGGTGAAGCCGAGAATACCAGTGACACTATGTCTGGCTTTCTTGTCGCTTTCCCCGCAGCTATGGTCGGTATCTATTTTGTGCTCGCGATTATGTTTAGCTCTTTATTGCAGCCACTGCTGATTATGGCGGTAATCCCATTTTCGGTTGTAGCAGCGCTGATGTCACTATTCGTTCACATGCAGCCATTGTCATTGTTCGCACTGATTGGCGTACTAGGTATGACAGGGGTGGTAGTCAATAATTCCTTGGTATTGATAAATCGAATTAACGAGCTTAGAGCTGGAGGTTTAGAGGTGATGGACGCTGTTATTAAAGCCGCCGCCAGTCGACTTAGACCAATACTATTAACGTCAATCACCACGGTTGTTGGGTTGTTACCGCTTGCCTATGGAGTTGGGGGTACTGACGTGTACATGGGACCAATGTCTCTAACATTAGGTTACGGACTATTGTTCTCACTGCCTGTTGTGCTAATTGTTATTCCTTGCCTGTATACCCTTTGCTTTGGTCATAAAAATACAAAGTGAGGTTTGTGATCTTAGTGGTTGATTTTAGTTAGGAGAACTTATCCAAAACCCTCGATTAGCTGAGGGTTTTGTGACTCAAACCAGTCCAGTAACGTGTTAAGAAAGGGTGCTAAACCATGTAACAATCATGGTGAACACCCCGAACCTCATCGTAACCAGTAGCATATAGGTACACCACACGGTATATCACTTATGTACCAAACAGAGCAGGTTCCATTCATCAAAAGATAGCGCCTAAATGATCCTTTCTTCCGTCTCAGGGTCAAACAGAATCGCTTTACTCAGGTCAACACTTAATGTAACGACATCGCCATGAGAAAGTGTGTTACTTGGGTGAACTCTTGCCGTCACTTCCTTTTCGTTCCAATTGGTTAAAATCAATGTATCAGCTCCTGTTGGTTCAACCACCTCTATTCTAGATTTCAAAATGAGTGAGCTGTCATTGGAGTCAGCCAGAGTGATTTGCTCTGGACGTAAACCCAGAACAACTGTTTTGTTGAGATATTTGCTTAGATTACTTTCGTCTTTCATTGGTAATACGTACGTCTGTCCAGCATTGGTTTGGACTTCTAGTCCATACTCCAATGTGTCTTTACGGATTAAAGTACAACGTAGAAAATTCATGGCTGGCGAGCCCATAAACCCGGCGACAAAAAGATTCACAGGATTATTGTAAATTTCATCGGGAGAACCTAATTGTAGGAGTTTTCCATCTTTGATCACTGCAATTCGATCTGCCAATGTCATTGCTTCAATTTGATCATGAGTGACATAAACAATCGTACTATTGACTCGTTGATGGAGCTTTTTAATTTCAGTTCTCATTTGAACTCGTAATTTGGCATCAAGATTACTCAATGGTTCGTCGAACAAAAATATTTTTGGTTCGCGAGCTAAAGCACGCCCCATCGCAACACGTTGACGTTGACCGCCTGAGAGCGCGGCGGGCTTTCTGTCTAACAGGTGCTCTATTTTTAACATGTTTGATACACGGTGGACTTCTTTGTTTATTTGTTGTTTTGGCACCTTTCGAATTTCCAAGGCAAACGCAATGTTTTGATAGACCGTCATGCTTGGATATAGAGCGTAAGATTGGAAAACCATGGCTATATCGCGATCTTTTGGCGGTAGGTTAGTGACATCCCGACCTCCTATTTCAATATGCCCTTGAGAAATGTCGTCAAGCCCAGCGATACTGTTCATCAAAGTCGATTTGCCACAACCCGATGGACCAATTAGAACGAGAAACTCACCGCTGTTTATTTTAATGTTGATATCTTGCAAGGCCTGAAAGCTGCCGTAATTTTTTGAAACGCCATTGATGTGTAATTCAGACATGTGTTTATCCCTTAACTGCGCCCGCGACTAAGCCGCGTAAAAAGTATTTTCCTGAGACGATATAGACAATGATTGTGGGTAACGCGGCGATCATGGCGGCTGCCATGTCTACATTGTATTCCTTCACTCCTGTACTCGTGTTTACCAAGTTGTTCAATGCAACCGTGATGGGTTGAGAAGTGGGTCCGGAATAAATAACGCCGAACAAAAAGTCATTCCAAATATTCGTGAACTCCCAAATGACCGTGACAATAATTATTGGAGCCGAAATAGGCAGAACAATTCTATAAAAAGTTTGAAAAAAACCTGCGCCATCCAGCTTAGCTGCTGAGATCAGCTCTGTTGGAATACCGACGTAGTAGTTTCTATAGAACAGGGTGGTGAAAGGTACGCCATAAACAGTGTGTACTAGTATTAATCCCGGTAAAGAGTTAGCCAGCCCTAAAAATCCCAATGTTTGCGCCATCGGTAATAGTACGGCCTGAAAGGGGATAAAACAGCCCAGTAGCATGAAAGCAAAGAAAACCTCACTGCCTCTAAATCGCCATTTCGCTAAAATATAACCGTTGATTGCACCAATTGCCGACGCCAAAAACACGGCGGGAACGGTGATTAAGAACGAGTTGATGAAATAACTTTTTACTCCTTCACAGTTTAATCCGGTACACGCTTCCCCCCATGCTTTTATCCAAGGTTCAATCGTTGGTGACTCGGGTGGCATGATTAAGTTACCTGAGCGTATCTCACCAAGATCCTTGAAAGATGAAAACAGCATGACGATCAGTGGAAGTAAGAAATAGACGGCAAACAAAACAAGCACTGAATATATAACGACTCGATGAAACTGTTTCATTTTTTACTCCTTAGCTCACTGTAGAGATATGGAATTAACAAAGCTAAAAAGCCCATTAGAGTAATAATGGCGCTCGCTGTACCAACACCTATTTGGCTGCGTGCGAATGTGTAGGTGTACATGAATGTGGCAGGTAAGTCGCTTGAATAGCCGGGGCCGCCAGACGTCAGTGCCATCACTAAATCAAAGCTCTTAATGGCTAGGTGCGAAAGAATAATAAAGCTACTAAAAAAAATTGGGCGCATTAACGGCATAATGATCTTCCAATATATCGTGGGTAGATTTGCTCCATCTATTTGAGCGGCCTTGATAATGGAACTATCGACACTTCTAAGCCCAGCAAGCATAAGCGCCATAACAAACCCTGCTGATTGCCAGACCGCAGCAATGACGACGGTATAAATCACCAAATCTGGGTTGGTAAGCCAACTAAACTCAAAACTGGTGAATCCGAGTGATTGTACAATCGATTCAATACCAACCTCTGGGTTCAATATCCACTTCCAAGCCGTACCGGTCACGATTAAAGATAACGCCATCGGGTACAGGTAGATGGTTCTCAATACCCCTTCCATTCTGATTTTTTGGTCGAGAAAGATAGCCAGCAGCGTGCCGACTACGATGGCGATTACGATAAACATGACGCCAAAAATGATGAGGTTTTGATAGGCCGTTTGCCAACGGTCTAGCCCAAATAGTTTTTCATAGTTATCGAAACCGACAAAGTCATACCGTGGTAACATTTTTGACTTTGTAAATGACAGCACGGCTGTCCAAATGATAAAGCCATAAACAAATACAACGGTGAGTAAAACGGAAGGTGCGAGTAGCAACTTGGGTAAAAGAATCTGCAGTTTGTCTGTAAATGAAGGTTTTAAGTTTTCACGAGACGACACCGCTTGATTGGAAAAAGCGTCCATGTTTGCTCCAGAACTAAAGAGAGGTAGTTAGATATGGGCTCTTACACCCATATCTAGCTTGTGTTTCTATGGTGCGGATTTAATTGCACTTGCAAGCTTGGTGGTCGCCTGTTTGGCAGACATACTATCCTCGTTGAAGAAACGCGTGACGACATCATAAACGGCGCCGCTAACATCAGGGGTCATCGCCATTGCGTGGGCAAAACTTGGGACTAAGTTTCCTGAACTTGACGAGTCTTTGAAGTCCTTCATCGATAGTTTTGCACAGCTATCAAAGCGTTCAATATTGACATCAGGGCGAACAGGGATTGACCCTTTTTTGAGGTTAAACTCCTCTTGGAATGTTTTTGAAACAAGTAGCTTTGAGAGGGTTTTTTGAGCTTCACTGTTTTTTGGATTTTGGTTGTTGAACATCATAAATGCATCAACGTTAAAGGTGAAAGAATCGACAGTTCCTGGCACCGCTGCGCAAATGTAATCTTTACCCGGCTGTTTTCCTGCAGCGGTAAATTCGCCTTTCGCCCAGTCTCCCATGATTTGAACAGCGGCTTTACCTTCAATTATTTGAGCTGTTGCCAGATTCCAATCACGACCTGGCATGCCTTTGTCCATGTAGGATTTTAGCTGACGGAAACGTTCAAATGTCTTGGTCATTTCAGGAGAGTTGATTGCAGAATCATCAAGTTCGACAAAGGCTTTCTTATACCATTTGGCCCCTCCTGTTCCTAACGCGATTTGTTCAAATACCGTTGCGTCTTGCCAGTCTTGGCCACCGTGCGAGAACCCAATATATCCTGCGCTACTAGCATTATCTAGAAATGCGATGAAATCATCCCAATTGGTTGGCACTTCGCCTTTATTGACTTCGTCTAGAATGCTCTTGTTGATCCACATCCAGTTAATTCGGTGAACATTGACTGGTGCAGCGACATAATGGCCATTGTATTTATGAATGTCTGCGACATTTTTTGGTAGCAAGTTGTCCCAATTTTCTGCTTTGGCAACAGAGTCCATATTCTCCAATACATCAAGTTCACCCCATTGCTGAATTTCTGGACCAGCAATCATGGAAGACGTTGGAGGGTTACCTGAAATCGCTCTAGACTTGAGTACGGTCATTGCTGTTTCACCACCACCACCTGCAACCGCAAAATCAGTCCAAGAGTGTCCCTCTTCATCCATCATCTCTTGAAGGACTTTTAATGCAGCGGCTTCACCACCAGATGTCCAATAGTGCAGGACTTCAACGTTACCGGCATAGGCAGTCGAACAAAGCGTAGAGAGTAGGGTGAGTTTTATTACATTTTTCTTTAATTTAGACACGGCTTTTCTCCTTATTATGGGAAAGCTGAGACTATAGATTGTGTAACAACACAATAGAACAACTGTCAGCGGGTATCCCTTCGTGTAGGTTCCTTTTGTTTCGCCTCTACTTTGGTGTCTAATCACTCAATAGTCATGTTAAATAAAGTAACGTTTTCTTAACTTTCCTTAACAATTGGTTGCAGTCGGTTTTGAATGGCTTTCTTGTCGAGGTAGATTGTGGCCACTAAACCTTGTTCTTCATGGTTTCGCAATCTTAGCTCCCCACCTAAACTTCTAATGGCATTTCGCGCAATCCCTAACCCTAAACCTGTTCCACCTGTATTGTTGTTGCGAGAGGTTTCTAAGCGTACAAATGCGGTAAAAATCCTCTCTAGCTGATGATCGGGTATGCCTTGGCCAAAATCTCTAACACTGATAATAGCGGCATCATCGGTGTCTTTTATCGATATTTCACACCTTTTCCCATAAAAAATAGCGTTTTCAACGATGTTTGATAGCGCTCTTTTTAGAGTAAGAGGGCGAGTATCGATGGCCACGCTGGCGACGTTAAGTTGAATGAAATCTTTCGATTGTTGTAAATCACTACAAATATCATTCAACAATAATTGCAAATCTATACACTGAACGGGTTCGTGATTATTTCCTTTTTTTAGTGCTTCGATTGAGTGCAGAACCATCTGTTCAATTGCTTCAATGTCTTTGAATAAACGGTGCTTATGATGTTCTTCACTGAGCATTTCTGAACGTAGCTTTAATCGGGTAATTGGGGTTTTTAGATCATGTGAAAGAGCCCTTACAAGTTGCTCGCGTTCATCAATATGCTCTTGTATTTTTTCTTGCATACTATTGAAAGCGGTGGCGGTTGCCTTAAATTCCAATGAGCCTTTGATTGGAATAGGGGAGTGATGCATATCTTGGCTTAACCCTAATGCTGCTTGTTTGAGATATTTGAGCGGAAGGGTTTGTTGCCGAACGACAAAGTAGCCAATGACAATAACGCCCAGTAACATCATAGACAGGTAAGTGATCTCGTGGGTACTTAGAAATGGCCGCTCTTGCATGAAGTTCGCTACAGGCAGGTTCGTAGCGATGTAGAGCCATTCATGCTGGTTTAAGTGAATTTGAGCGATGACCACGGGGGGAGAAAGCGGCTCCATCAATAGCCGCCCAGACCATCGTTTTGGCAAGTCTGATAATAACGTATCTTGTGTGTGTACTTTTAGGTCACTAGGTCTAGAAAATTGGATTCGAGTGTCGTAATTGGGTAGTTCACGATTCAATACGGAACTGAAGTTTACTTCTGCGACACGCTTATCAGCATTTTCTTCTGTTATATTTTGTTCAATAAACTCTCGGTTCAGACTTACGTAGAACCGTGTACCGCCCATGTCACGCAGTTGGTCTAATACAATATGTCGATACCCTTTGGGCAAGGAGACAAAAAACCTTGCTGTCGAAACCATCTGGTACGCAATGTTTTTAGATACTTTATCAATGAGTTGAATGTGATCTTGATTTTCTTGAGATTTCCAAACCAGATAACTGGTGGCCTGAGTAAACATAATGCCAACGATCAGAGTTAATAATATTTTGCTCTGATGTGATTGAAAAAAGTGTATACGCCTAAAGCAAGTGAAGAGAGTCATTCGATGTTAACTCATGGTTGAGAGCAAAAAATCTCGTGCTCCAGTCTCTACATTTGCCGTAAATATATACCCGACACCTCGAATTGTTTTTATGTAGATAGGGTTTTTAGGGTTAGGCTCAATCCGATTTCTTAATCTGGAGATATGGACATCAAGGCTTCTATCTAAAGGTGAATGCTCGCGACCTTTCGTCGCATCATATAAGACATCTCTAGATAACTCTGCGTTTGGGTTTTTTAGAAACATGGAGAGTAGCGTGAAATCGTAACTTGTCATCGGATGCACTGTGCCTAGCTCATCAACCAACTCTCGAGCTTCCTGATCGAGTATCCAATTTCCGAATTTCAAGGCGTACAGTGTTGATGGTAGAGGTAGGTTTTGTTCCGTATGGTTTGCTTGCGCTGTTTTATTGTAACGACGCAAAATGGCTTTAATTCTTGCGAGGAGTTCTCGTGGGTTAAACGGTTTGGATACGTAATCATCAGCCCCCATTTCTAAACCGATGATTCGATTAATGTCATCACCTGTTGCTGTGAGCATCAAAATTGGAATATCACTATTCACCGTTAACCTGCGACAAATCGAAAACCCATCTTCTCCAGGTAACATTAGATCGAGGATGACCAGGTCAATCGCTTGATATTGAAGGATTTGATCAAGCTTTGTCGAATCTTCCGCTGTTTTAACGTTGTAGCCATTATCACCTAGATAATCAGTTAAAAGCCCGCGAATATCAGCATCATCGTCAACGACGACAATTGTGTGATTTTTGCTTTCCATAGCGACTGTCCCTTGTACAACTTTTTTTATGCTTTAAGAAATGAGTTGTCCAATTCCTAGCAAAGCAATTTCCAATGTTGAGTGAGTCTAAAATTCATTGCGTTACTTATCATTGAAGCACAACACATTTCTACTTTAGTCGTACATTAAAAAACAACGCAATTGCATCTTTGAGAATTAGTCGAGGCAAGTTCTGCTACGTTAGTGTATTAATTGGCAATAGATCTAATCCAAAAATCTGTAAATTCTCTGCAATTATCTAATACGTCGTGTGACTTAGAATTGCGGACCATAGTTTTAGGGAGCTTAACTATTTCGCAGTAGCAAACGTTAACTGAAATCTATCCATCGGCTAAAACTCGTTTTCTCTAGAACTGTTGCGGTCGGTACTATATGGCACGAAAGTGTTTTGCTTTGTGTTGGCGAGATCACTGCAGGGAATTTATTGTCCAACTTCGATTAAGAACCAAGGCTGAATCGTTCCTGTTCCAAAAATGGCGAATATTTCTTCGCCATTTTCAATTTCATATACGGATAACTGTTTTACCGCTACAGCTCATATTTAGAAACTCTTAATGCCCATAGGTAGCTAGATATTTTGAAAAAGAACCTCTAAACGCAGAGTGAATTTTGCTTCTTCGTAGCGTTCAATCTCTTCTTCCTTGAACCAATTATATTCGGGTTTCAACTCGTAGAACAGCCATGGTCGTAAAAAGCTCTGTCGATATGTGGCTGACAGGTGAGTGTTGCTAATGTAGTGATAAGGTCGGTTCGTTCCGGTCGTACTAGCTTGATAGCTCATCGCTTGATCATCGGAGATAAATTGGTACAGCGTTACGCCACTGCCAAGCTCCCATCCTTTTATATCATCTTCATAAATAGCAAAATTTGACCAACGAAATAGATATTTTTTGCTTATTGAATGGTCAATATCAATCTCGGTTTTTTCGCCAGTGATGCGTTTTTTTTGATAAATCCGCTGAGTTAGTGTTGCGGTGGTATCTATCGTTATAGGGTATGTGTAACGAAAGCGGGCTTCTATTCCTGGTTTTGCTGTAAGTTTGATATTAAAGCTCTGCCTCGTCTTTTGTATCCAGTCGTATCGTAGACCTAGTGTACTTTCGGCATCTTCTTTTGTATTTGGAAATAGTTCAAATACATCACCTTCTTCGTCAGTTTCGAAGACAAGTTTCAATCGATGCGTTACTTGAGGCAGGTGTAGTCGTGCTTTAAAACGAGTTTTAAATTGGTAACCCTCATTTTCAACCCAAGAGAAATCGTTGTACCAACGTACAATGGTTCCTGCTCTTGCATCCCCATCTGTACGCTCATCGACAAAGAAATCATCGAACCACACAGCAGGTTGGCATAACTTTGTGTTGAGATAGTCGAAGGTTCGATCGAGTATTAGGGCGCTGTTTTGATTGCTATTACATGTGGAAGAGACTGTGTTTTCTACAGTAGTTTCAACAGCTTCAGAGGCTTGAGTGATTTCTGCAATAGGTGTGGCGCCATTTTTTACAGATGAGTGCGATTCTTCGCTACGTAAACTAGAAGAAAATAGAGAGCTGATTAGAGCAATGAATAGTATCAGATTTTGATTCGTGGACAGCAAGTAACAACCCTGTTAACAACCACTTATATCGTTAAGTGTAACAGTATTTG
The DNA here is from genome assembly GCF_050337265.1 of Vibrio lamellibrachiae. Classification (NCBI taxonomy): domain Bacteria; kingdom Pseudomonadati; phylum Pseudomonadota; class Gammaproteobacteria; order Vibrionales; family Vibrionaceae; genus Vibrio; species Vibrio lamellibrachiae. The sequence goes on along the minus strand of NZ_JAKJSU010000007.1, from coordinate 423,570 downwards.
TAATAATTATGAATTAGCTCAATTGATAAGTGGTTTGTTCTAAGAATGAGAATCTACCGCACTAAAGTCGGCTGATTTGATTAAAGTGACAGCACTTAAAGGAACTGTTCGCTTGACACTGGCGTTTGTTGTTATCTTTGTTGCAAAAAGTAAGTGCTACAGCTGTTAAATAATTGATTTAGCGTTATGATTTGCAAATCATTATCTGCATTCTATTGGTCGTAGTTATGTGCTGCGTGGTAATTTAATGTTGCTTTACATGTTGAAATATTTTGACACACTTGTGACATTGGAATGAGGATGGAGAGCATAATGGCGCGTTTTGATTCTGTTCTACGAGTGAGCACGGGTGTTTCTTCAAACTAAAGCGACCCATCACTGTGAATCTATTACATGTTTTAGTTCAATTTAGTTGGATAGTTAAGGTTATATTGTTAATGAACTCAATTAGAAATCATCTTTCGGCATTCATTTTTCTTCTTTTTAGTGCTCTCTCTTTTCAAGCTCTAGCCGCTAGTCATGATATCGATGTTACCGTTTCGCCACTGTCAGGTGAATATGAAAATGGCCAGACGATCTCCTATGACATCAAAGTCAAAAATAAAACCCAAAAGACCATTAGCGCGGTTTCAATTCAAGAAGCAATTTGGGATACGGTTAGTACAACTCTAAGTGGTACGAGTAAAGCGTTCACTCAAGTTAGCATTACCGATTCTCATTCGTGGGGATCGAATGCTGGCAGCTACACAAGCAATAACAGTAATTTGGTCGTTAGCGATGCCAAATTATTCCCTTTAGGGAGGCTTACCTATCACGTTGACGCAACGGTTGCTGACGACATTGTTGGTGATATCGAGACCGGAAAAACGATCGTTGAGGCATCAATCGACGGTACTAACGAAGTATTCACTCCTGTAACTGGGGCTACCTTCAAACCAGTACCTTATCAATACGATTTAGAACTGAGTGTTGATAAATCAGAGTATCTAATTAATAAAACTCTAACCTATACGTTAAAACTCACTAATACCGGGAACCATAAGGTTCAGCACTTAAATATTGAGCAGCCCTTTGCTTCATTGAAGGCGTTAAGTCTTTCTGGAAGCTCGATCAATGCGTTCAGTTCTGTTGCTATCTCTGACAGTACGTCAGGCGAGGGAAGTAATGCTGGTAATTACTCGCAATCTGGGGATCTACAAGTCAATGACGCTGCAATTGGCAAGAGCGGATCTATTACCTATACAATTGTCGCGAAAGTTGCTGATGGGTTAGTCGGGGATATTGTTACCCAAGCGACGTCAAATACTAAAGAGGGTGATGTATCCAGTGTCGAGCTGACAACACCTCCGGCCAAGCCGCATTTAGAGATCACCCATGAAATCAATTCAAACAACCCATACCTTGTTAATCAAGATCGCGTATTTACGGTTGTCGCTCGTAATAGTGGTCAAGGTATCGCTCATGATTATCATGTAAAACAGAACGTTGCGCAGTTAATTACAAATAATGGCCTAGCGAATGATTTGCAAGCTCACTTTGATCACAGCGATCTTTCTGGGCAACCATTTAGCTCATGGAAAGTAAAAGTTAGTTCAATAGGAGCTAACTCATTATCACAATATAGAGATCTTGGTGAACAAGCTGACGTTGATGTTAATGATGGTGTCTCCATTTATCCGGGCGAATCGATAACCTATGAAATAACCGCTACATTGTCTCCTGTCACTATTGGCGATTTGAATGGTTTTAATGCAGCTATAGAAGATGCATCAGGAAGCGTGGTGGTCGACGCGCAAATCAGTGAGTCGTTGATTGCAGAACAAGTGCTCTATTTTCCTGATCCAAATATAAAAGTCACTAAAACAACCAAAGCCTCTGAGTACATCCCTGGTCAAACGGTTGAATATGACATCAAAGTTAAGAATAGTTCAGCAAAGTATTTTGCCAATAACTTGCAGATTATTGACGATTTAACCTGTGTTCAAACCGAGCAAGCGGCAGGAGCAGGGCTTGGGCAAGCGTTTTCACAGTGGAAGTTGGAAGTAGTTAGTGGTGAGGATGATCAAGGTACTGATCCAGGACTGTTTAATTACAATAATTGGATGACCTCATCGGTGACGTTGTCACCTGATGTTGCGCCGGGTAAAGAGGTGCACTACAAATTAACGGCACAAGTGAATGAATCCAGCGTTGGCTTGATTGTCGATAACCGCCCATCTTGTAATGATGATATTGGCGAAGACGGTTCTGGCGTTCAAATGCCAGAAGATAACTTAAGAGCAAGTAAGATAGTTGATTCACGTTACTACTCTTCCGGCCAAACCCTCACTTATACGATCCAAATTAATAACGATGGTGACGGTTTTGCCGATCAAGTTTCAGTATTAGATGATTTAAAAACTGTAAAGACGCAAGGTGTGAGCGGGAAAGAAGTTGACGCCTTCAGTAGCTGGGAAATAACAGCTGTAGCAAAGCAAGATGATGGTAGTGTTTCAACTGCTTCTAACACGGGTATCTCCGGTTCAATTAGTAGCCCAGACATTCTCGACGTGAAAGCAACCATCGCCCCACATTCTTATCTTATATACACCATAGTGGCGCAAACAAACCCACTTGCTAATGGGCATATCAAAAATAGCGTCACTGTAGATGATACCGTGTACGCAGACACAGGCTCCGACCCGTATGACTTTGATATTGAATTAGATAAACAAGTTAAAGTTGGATCCTCGGGTAGCTTCCATCATGACGGCAGCCGTTACTCGAAGTTAGACGATAGCGTCATGTATAAAATCAATGTGGTTAATCGAGCGGGTAATGGTTACGCAACCAATGTTCACATTAAAGATGAAATTGCATCAATTGAAGCCGATCTGTTAGAGCCAAACAACAAATCAAAGCGTGTATTCAGTTCGTGGACCATAACTGCCGAGATTGTTTCGGATAACCCAGATCTCAATGGTAACGACAAATTTACAGATGTAGGTACGTTTAGTGATAATGCCGACTTAGATACCACGGCTCAAATTCCTCCGAATGTGAAGGTTGTTTATACCATTGTCGGCCAATTAGATCGTTCGGTGAGTAATGAAATACTCTATAACTCGTTTACCAATACTGTAGATGTACGGACCCCAGATTCAGACAGCCAAACCTCAGTGACAGATAGCGTTACGGTTTCACCGAAAGATCCAGATGTTGTTGTCGTCAAAACCTCGAAAGAGGATAAATTTGTACCGGGGCAACACGTGACGTTTGACATCATGGTCTATAACCGTGGTGCAGGGTATGCCAATGAAGTAAAAGTAAAAGATGACATCGTTGGCATGAATGCTTTCGAGAGTTGGACGATCACGCCTAAAACAGACAGTAATAACACGACTTACAAAACAGGCAGCTATGCTGGGAATTCGTCAGGCTACCCTAGCAATGGGAATATCAATGCTAGTATTGATATTGACCCTAAAACTAGTGACGGTTTAGGCTATGTAGGCTTTACGATTAATGGTTTAGTGAAGAATGATTACGTTAAAGATGAAATATCTAATACGGTTGAGATCCATGATCCCGTAAACAACCTTGATCAATCCTCGACGGCTGAGATTGGTGATAGTAGCGGTTCGAAATTAAATGTATCTATCTTAAAAACAGCCGACAGAACTCGTTTTACACCGGGCGATGAAGTCACCTATTTCATTACTCTATTGAACAATAGTTCAGTAAGAGCAGACAGCTTGAATGTATTTGATCCGCTCAATGAAATTGACGCCACTTTGGCTAACCCAAAAGATAACCACTTTGCTGATTACCCGGATCAATCTCCGTTTGAAAGTTGGCAGTTCGATTATGGAGATGGTAATTGGCATGACGGCAATGGTAAGGACTTTGTATTTCCGTTAGCAAGGGCCGGTGGTTCGTTTAGTTTAGAACCCAATGAAGAACGCACCTTTAAGATCAAAGCCAAGATCAAAGACAATGTTGTTTCACATATCTTAGCGAACGATGCTTATGTCTATCGCGATAAAGGTCTGGCAACCCAAGAAGACCATGTTTCTCATCATGAAATGGAGCGAGTTGGTTCTGGATCATCTGCCGTTAGAAAGCTGTATGTAAACGGTACTGAGTCACAAAAATATGCACCGGGAGATACGTTAAAATATACTGTTAAAGTCTCCTCTCAAGTCGGGTATTTCAATAACCACGCTGTATCTGAAAATATTAAAGGTATTAGTGTTCTTTTGATGGATGGAACTAACGCGAACCCATTCGATAATACGTTTACTGTCGATGTCATGAAAGAGGATGACAATGGCGGAGACGGGACAACAGACGGCACGCTAGATGGTGTGGTAGCAGATAATGAAAACATCAATACCATCATTGATGTAGCGGGTGGCGATTACGTTCTTTATACCGTTGAAGGTGTCGTTAGAGATGATGCCGTAGGTGATATCAACATTGGTGGTATTGTTGTCAAGCCGTTTGATTATCACCTAACGTTCACAAAAACCGTCGATCAGAAAAACTATGAGCCGGGTCAGCCATTGACTTATAAGCTTACAATTAAAAATGATGCTAAGGGTAACGCCTACAATATTCCAATTGTTGATGAGCTATCGAAAATTACCGTTGATCTTCTCGATGGAAATAAAGGGCCTGCGTTTGATACTGGTTGGACGATTTCAACGGAAGTTGTTGGTGGAAATACCGCTGCGGAAATAGATCTCGACGGTACACTCGCAGACAATAAAGACATCAATACTCACTTCTCTATACCGGGTAAAGAGACGATTGTTTATACCGTGACGGGCAATGTTAACCCGCAAGCGGTAGGTAACGTTACTAACCTACTACTGGTTGATGGCAATACGGTCAGTGCCGAGTCGAAGCCAAATACCGAAAAATTCACTTTTGAAAAACATGTCACACGCTATTTTGATCAAGATGGTGTCACTGAACTGACAGGCGGCTATACACCGGGCGGCTATATCGAGTATCAAATTGATCTGGTCAATAAGAACAATGTTCACCTTAAAGATGTACGGATTGTTGATGCGATTGATAAGTTAGAAACGGACTATTTTGATGGTACTAAAGGTGCTGCTTTTTCTGAGTGGACAATAGAGACACAGACTGACAGTAGTGGCTACAGTGATGCTGGCACAGTAAAGCCAAATACGAGGATAAATACTGAATTTGATCTCTCTGCACCATCGTTCACAACCGATGGCAATGCCTACGTTCGCTACATCATTAAAGCGAAAATAGCTGAGCAAGCGGTTGGTGAAATTAAGAATACGGCCTTGGTGAATGATCGTCATACCTTGGTGTCAGAACGTTCTAGAATGTTTCAACCAGAGGTTAAGTTCTCACACCATGCATACACGAATGCGCTGAAGACCGACATTAAATCGTCTTATAATCATACGCCAAGCGAACAACCCGTTGTTTATCGAATTCGCATTGATAACAAAGGTATGGGGACAGAGTATTCAGCGTCGTTGACTGATGAATTATCGAAGTTAAAAGTGAAACTCGCGCAGCAAGCCTTGGGCGATTCTGATAGTAATAAAGCAGCTGTTTACGAGCCAAAAACTTGGAATATAGCAGTAACTAAATCTAGTGAACTTGTTACTCAGGTCGGCGGATTCACCGGAGGGATGAATACTGATATCAATATTCCAGAGTTATCTATTGCAGCTGGTGGTTGGATTGAGCTGACCGTTGATACAGAAATACGTAATGACAGTCTAACTAACATCAAATCTACGGCAACATACAAAGGTTCAATTTCTCCTAAAGGGGAAGCGAAGATTGTCGTCGAACCTTCCAAATTGAAGGTAACCAAAGAGATTGTTTCGATAGGTGGACGAGCTTACTCATCTGGTGATACATACAAGCCAGGTGAAGAGGTAATCTATCGACTAACGGTTAATAACACTGAACCTGTTTGGTATGACAATGCCCTAATTACCGATAAGCTATCTGATATTAAAGTAGAAGTACTTGGTGGTGGTCAAGAGACTGCGTTTACTTCTACAGAGATCACTCATGTTCTTTCTGGCGGTTTGGGTGCTGATTTTATTACCTATATTCCAAACTATTCACCTTTAGGTGATCTTAATATCCACCTAGATATGGCACCGAAAGCGAAGATTGTATTCACTATTAAAGGCCAAATCAGACCTGACGCACTAGGTACTATTGATGCCAACTTCGCCACTGGTGGGCATTATTATGATGAGACTAATGTTATTCCTCCTGTTGAGCCTAACTTAGTGTTTGAAAAATGGGTAACCAACACCACAGCAGACAGTAGTAAGTGCCGATTCCCTTCTACCAGCGGTAATGGTTGTCAATACAACCCCAATGGTGAGGTTACCTACAATATTCTGGTTAAAAACACCGGTGAAGGCATTGCGAATGATGCAAATATTGTCGATAAACTCACCAGTATAAATACGTCTAACGGTGAACGTGCATTTACCTCAAATACGACGTCTATATTACAGCAGCCACCGTCAGATCGTTTTTCTATATCAGGTAACTATCAAGGAACGAAACCGCTCGATGCGACTTTTGATTTAATGCCAAATGACGAAGTACTGTTCCAACTAAGCGGAACGGTCAATGGGGATGCTGCTGGAACAATCACTAACGTTGCTAAATTGAAAATCGAAGGCTTTACTGATCAACAGTCAAATGAAGTCATACTAGGCCAAGGTGATGCGGGTATTCTAGCCGCTAAAACAACAGATACGCCTACCTATGTTCCAGGTGGAGAGGTTCGCTACACCCTGTATATTGCCAACAAATCAGATTCAAATGCTGATGTATTGATTGAAGATGCAATCTCTAAGTTCATGGTCGAAACCGCTGATGGCTCAATGCAAACCGCACTAGAAAGTTGGACGGTAACATCTGAGTTTATTTCTAATGCTGGCGCAGCACATAATGACATTACTGCCATTCAAACAACGGGTGATATTAATGCAACTGTGGGTATCGGCGCCGCTGAAGCTGAGCCTACGGTATTGGAGATATTGATTGTTGGTAAAGTGCGTGCAGATGCTGTTGGTAAGTTTGGCAATACCATGTATGTCGATAAGAAGCAGTTCGACCTTAAAGAGCACTTTATCTATCCAGAACAAGGAGAACTAACGCTTACTAAGTCAGCATCGCTATCACCAAATACTTATGCTCCGGGTGATGTCATTGGCTTTGACATTGAAGTGAAAAATGAAGGATTAGGTTACGTTCAAAATGTCACTATTTCCGATATTGCTAAAGAGATTACAGCTGAAATAGTCGGTGGTGGTACGGGCCAAGTATTCAACAATTGGGAGGCAGCAACCAGCAGCGTATCGATTGTGGACTCAGGCAGTAGTCAAACTTACATGAACAGTGAAACAGCGCTAGATGCAGCTGATGGTTTTGTTGGGAGCTACACCATTGCCCCGAGCAGTTCAGTTAAAATACACCTAGAAGGGAAAGTTGCACCGAACGTTATTGGTGTTATTGAAAATACCGCCACGCTTGAAGCGACAAATAATGAAAAGCTAACAGCCAATGCGATATACGATCCAATTGATGCTGATGTAACGCTTTCTAAAGTGGTTGATATCACCGAGTACAATGCTGGCGATACGCTGACTTACACCCTGACCATCGCCAATACAACACGTGCTTGGGCGTCTGATGTGCATGTTCAAGATTTTGTGTCGCAAATAGAAGCAGAATCAATCTCTGGCTCAACCATTACAGTGTTTGAATCAGGCTCTATTGATATCACGGCATTATCTTCAACGGGGGATTCGATTCTTCCTACCTCAGTTGGCGATAACATTGATTCACTTATCCAAATTGCACCAGAGGATGTCATCACCGTGACTATCTCTGGTAAGTTAAAAGCAGAGATCATTGGCGATGTTATCAATAAAGCGACGCTAGAGTTTGATGGCAAACCGATAGAAGCTGAAGCGATCAGTGTTGCAGTTATTCCAAAAATAGAGATCACCAAAAACTACATTGAAGAGTATTACAAACTAGGTAGACCTGCGGGTTATACCATAACAGTCAGCAACCAAAGTGGCGCATTTGCTAATGATATTCAGCTAGTCGATATGATTTCAACATTGATGGTAGAAACAACAGAAGCAGCTTCCGATAAAGCTTTTTCTACTTGGTCTGTTGCTTACAAAGCGAATGATAAACTGACGGTTGTTGATGCGCCGAAGCTGACTCATAACAAAGACATCGATACAAATATCGATTTAGCGCCTCACAGTAAGGTGAGATTTGTGGTGGAAGGTCGCCTCAACCCACTGGCTATTGGTGAGATAGAGAACACCGCCACTGTAAGTTTTGATGGGCGTGACAAAGAGAGCAGTGCAGTACTTAAGCCGAGCGATCCAGAAATTAGCGTCACCAAAGTTGCTGATAGGGAGTTCTATCAAGCGGGGGATGTTGCACGCTTTACTGTTACCGTTAGTAATAATGGCGATGGATTTGCAAACGATGTGGCGGTGAAAGATCTGCTTAATGATATGCAGGTGGAACTGGTTGACGGCACACGAGTGACAGCGTTTGAACAGTGGCGAGTGACTACTACGCCGTCCGATTCTCTAAGCTCGATAGCCACGCTGCCATCTGGCACAAACCCAGATATTGATACACTTGTGGATCTTGCGCCACACAGTACGGTTGAATTCCTAATCGAGGGCAGAGTACAACCTTTAGCAAGCAGCGATATATTTAACAAAGTGAAGGTGGGTTATGGCACTCAACCAGAGCTAGTTGCTGATGCGATCATTAAGAACAAACCCGTCTCATTAACCCTAGAGAAGTTTGTTGGCGAGAGCGGCACTGATACTGAAATGATGTACGAACCCGGTAAGCCTGCTACTTACAGAGTGGTTCTGAAAAACCAAAATGAGTCGTTTGTTGGTGGTATTGGGCTAAAAGACATTGTCTCAGGGCTGAAGGTCACCACGGTGAATGGTACTCAAGAGAAGGCGTTCAGTGCTTGGGATATAAAGGTTAATAAGGGAAACAGCTTAACAACGGTGACTCCTGACCCAAGTGGCCTAAACAAAGACGTTGATGCGATTGTAAATCTCGCGCCAAATGACACTCTAGAGCTTGTTATTACAGGTATGGTTAATGAGTACGCAAACGGGCAAATTGATAATAAAGCCAGCATGACGGTAAACACTCGCTCGCAACACGTAACCGCAACGGCAAGCCTATTGCCTGAACCTGATAACGTCGTGATCACCAAAACTGCCGATAGCCCAATCTATGTCGCTGGTGAAGAGGCTACCTTTAGAATCAAACTGTTTAACGACAGCAAGGGCTTTGCGAATGATATCGTCGTGAAAGACGTAATGTCGCAAATCAAAGTACCAACTAGACCAAACGATATCTCTGGCGAACGTGAAGTAATTCAAGCCTTTACTAGTTGGACCGTAGAAGCTAAAAGCGGCGACCCACGAACTCAAATGGACGCACACAGCTATGGCGCTAATCAAGATATAGAAATTGGCGTTGATATCGCACCAAATGATACTGCAGAGCTGATCATTACTGGTGTTGTTGATCCTCGTGCAATGGGTGAAATCGTTAATACAGCCTATAAATTTGATGAAGTAGCTAAACAAAGTAATGCAAGCCCTTCAACAAACAAAGCCAAATCGACCTCAAGTGCATCACCACAAGGAGCGTCTGTTGAAGTAGTCAGTGCGATGATTGTCCCAGAAGCGGTTATGTTCAATATTGATAAGACCACAACCAAAGGTGAGAACGCACAATACACCAATGATGATGAAGAGCTGACTTACGTACTAAACGTTGGAAACGAGGGTTCGGCGTTGATTTCTGGAGTTAGCATGGTGGATGAAATCACCAAGTTAACGGGTGCTAATGGAAACATGCTATTCACTGAGTGGACGATTGAAATCAGAGAGTTCCCGAGCAATGTTGTGACTAAATTAGACCCGAGTAAAGACCTATTGCTGCCAGGTTCCGGTTTGTCTTTTGATTTGCAACCGTACCTAGGAAATCGTTATGAAATCACCATCAATGGTAAGCTAAACAAAGGGCTAGATGATGACATTACCAATATCTTCACAGTAACTGATCCAGCGACTGGTCAGTCAGCGTCTGATGACGTCACGATTCATGTGAAGAAATTTTCTGATAACGAAGGAGATCTGATTGTCACCAAGCAAGCGTTGAAAGAAGAAGCGCAAGTGGGTGATGTGATTGAGTACGAGGTCATTATTCAAAACAATAATGAGTCCGAATTTAAAGGCGTCAAGCTCGTCGATCGTTACCCTGCAGGCTTTGAATACGTTGAAGGCTCTACAGAAATGACGAAAAGTGGACTTGATGGAGAGTTCGATACTGGTGATGATGACTTATCAACTAGTGATCCTGCAGTGACCAACGACTTAGTCTTCAATGTGGGCGAAATGCAAGTTGACCTTAAGGGCGAGCAGATCGTCCAAGAGCAAGTACGCATTCGATACTTGCTTCGAGTGAGTGTGGGGGCAACATTTGGCAAGTATGTGAATACCGCCGTAGCTAAGTCTCCTCCTGAAGGGGAAAGCACCGGAGTACTACAAGTACGCTCGGCAACGGCGAGTGCCATTGTTGAAATCACACCAGATAAAGTCTTCGATACCGCTTCTATCATCGGTAAGGTTTTTGAAGATCACAATGAAGATGGTTTCCAAGCAGACGCTACGGCTTATGACATAAAAGTAATCGCTAATATTGATGACGATAACTATATTGCGGGTACAACAACGGTTACTCAAAAAGAAGAAAAGTCGGTATCTGATGTTACTCATCATGTAGAGGTAGCTGTTTATGGGCATTATGACCAAGACAAAGATAACTATCAGTACATGCCGGGAATTGGCGATAAGAGTCAAGATTCGCGAACGAGCAAAATATCAAGAAAACCAACTGATGTTAAAGCGTCGAAATTGACTGAAGGTATTGAAATATCGAAATTGTTTGGTATTTCAAACAACCGAACGTTACCAGAAGGCAATACCGTTTCTATCCAATTCCAGACTAAGACTAAAGCAGGTATTTCTTTCACGGTCGAAACCGATGAAGGGACGTTCATTGAGTTTGATACTGAAGGTAATGTCGTTACGCACAATACATCAGATAAAGCTAAGGGTCTGTCTGCTGAGAACTTGGATGTCACAAGAAATCTCTTTAAAGATGGCGAGGCGTATCTATGGGAAATATTGATTGAGAATAAAGGTCTCTATGAAGATGGTATTCCGGGCGTTCGATTATTAACCGTTGAAGGTATTATCATCGAAACCGACCAATATGGTCGTTATCATGTTCCGGATCAGTGGGTATTGAATAAAAAAGGGAAGCAATTCTTAGTGAAAGTCGACACGGATTCATTGCCAACAGGCATGAAGGTCATCAGTGAAAATCCATTAGTTAAACGTGTTTCACCAAATGCACTGACTAAGTTTAATTTCAGTATTCACACTGAGCACAAGGATGAGGAGCAATGATGATTCTAACTAAGAAGACGTCGATTAAAAAGAGTCACCTCGCTCTGTGTATTCTTAGTGCGATTCCTATGCTTGTTACGGCTAAGGACACCAGTGGATTAGAAGTTATCGATTCAGACTCTATGGAGATAGAGGTCGTGGCTCATGAGCAAGAGGATAGCTCACGTATCTATCTTGAAGAGGGTGCTATTTGGGCAAGCCGTGATATCACTCGTTTTAATCCCGTGCTCGATGTCAGCATTGGTGACGAACTGGAAGTGGAAGAAGGAAAGCTGCTTGATGAAGTAAGCTTTACTATCACGACCAACTACAGCTACTACATTTCAAAATACCAGATTGAAGTTTTCCGAGGTCAAGATCGAAGCCTCTCAGAGCCACTTGCTGTATTAGAGGGTGAAGAGCTTGCAAATGATTTCGATGTTAGTTGGGATGGTGAAACCAATGTGAATTATGAATTTAATGTTGGTCAGCAATTGCAGTTTCGCTTAAAGGTTTGGGACAAAGATGGAAACCTAGACGTCACAACGGTTGGTGTTATGGACCTTGTGCGACCTGATTCTGAAGTGAGCATTGATAAAAACGTTGGTGAAGAAGAACAGGGCAGACACCTAGGTCGCGCCCAGTTAATGCGTCACAATATTCCGACCGATTCAGGTCTGGCAAAGTTCATGGGAACCGGGCTTAAAGGCGTCGATAAAGTTATTATTGGTGAAGATGAGTTCGATATCGAAGATGGCGAGTTGTACGCCGAACAGTTCTTACCTGCAGATGCCTACCTTTTCCCAACCAAAGTCATTTTTGATAATGGCGATGAGCGTCGTTACCAGCTTTACGTACGAATTCCTGACACTTACTATGCCCAAGCGGGCTTAGCCGATTTCTACGTGGGTAAAAATCGAGTCACTGGTAATACAGGGGCTTTAGGCGTTGATGATCAGTACCATGAAGATATCTATAACCAAGGTCGTATTGCCTATTTTGGGCAAGGTAAATTTGGCGATAAACTAAGAGTAACGACTCACTTTGATAGTAAAGAGGGTCAAGTAAAAGATCTCTTTAAACACCCATTTGCATCAGACAGTTCGACAGTATTTGATATCGTCGAGGATGATGATGAGCTTTACTATGGCGATTATGGGGATGGCGCGAATATACACAAAGAGGTAAACACCAAGGGTAAGGTTTACTTCGATCTGGAATACGACAAGTCTCAAGTATTGTGGGGTAACTACAATACTGGGCTGACAGGAACAGATAACAACGATTACAACCGAAGCCTTTACGGATTTAAAGCCGATTACCGCACCCGAGCAACAACTAAATATGGTGAAGATCGTCTAAATATTGTTGGATTCACCTCAGAAGCTGACACCTTATATTCCCATGATGAGTTTCTAGGTACAGGTGGTTCACTTTACTTCCTACGCCATGGTGAAGTCGTTCCCGGTAGTGACAAGGTCTTTATCAGCGTTCGTAATAAGAACAGTGGCATTGTAGAAAAAGAAGTACCTCTACAATCTGGGCGTGACTATGAGATAGATCCTTATCAAGGCCGAATCATCTTAACCAAGCCGCTCAATAACATCATTTCAGACAACTTTGGTAGTGTCATCGATGACTCACCAAGTGACGGCTACGACAACTTTTTAGCGGTAGATTACGAATACGTACCTCAAGGGAAAGACGCACGAGATGCACTCGCTTACGGTGGACGAGTCAAAGGTTGGGCGAACGATTATATTGGCCTCGGAGCATCTTACACCACTGAAGAGAAAGATAATCAAGACTACGAAGCGTACGGTACTGACATTACGCTTCGTGCTACCGAAGGCACTTACATCAAGGCCGAGTTTGCTACCAGTAAAGGTCAGCAAACTGACTCCAATTTTGTCTCCTTTGATGGCGGTTTAACGTTTGATCCAATTGGTTCAGGGCCAAATGAAGAGCGGGAAGGTGATTCAGTTCAAGTTAAAGCGGTCGCGAACCTCTACGATCTTGCACCAAATATCTTTTCTGTTGTCGGCAACGATGTAAAAGCTTGGTATAAAAATAAAGATGCAGGCTATAGCTATGCAAGCCAAAGCGACAATTTAGAGCAGGAGTCGTATGGTACAGAACTACGTTTACAAGCGACTGACCGAGTGAGTATTGCCACGCGCTATACCTCAATGTTTGAACAAGATACTGATGGCGAAGTGCAAACTGATAGTGAACAAATTGAACTAGAAGGGCAGTTTAAACTCACTGAAAATATTAAGCTCTCAGCTGCAGGTAAACAGGTTGAAGAACTTAATAATGAAGATGAAAAAGGTAAAGGTTCACTATTCGGTCTGCGGGCTGATTATGTCTGGGACAATGACACCAATGTGTACATCAAAGGGCAAACCACAGTCGATCAAACCCAAGAGTATGATGATAACGACAGTGTAAGTGTCGGTGGTGAAGTTCGTGTATTGGAAGACTTCAAACTGGGCGCGGAATACACCTCTGGCGATCGCGGAACCGCTGCTGAAGCGACAGCAACCTATGACGTGACAGACGATTATTCCACCTATGTGACGTACCTTGATGATAACTATGAAGGCAAAAACAACGTCATCGTTGGTCAACGCGCTGACTTAACGTCAAGTGTCGATTTCTATCAAGAAAATCAATTTGTTGACGAGAACAACGGTAAAGGACGGATTGACTCGTTCGGCTTTGGTTACGATATGACCGACGATGTCGATTTCGGTATCGGCTACCAACAGGGCGAAATAGAACAGCCAAGTGATGAAAATCCAGCAATTAAAGAGATTACTTATCGTCGAGCTGTATCATTTAATGCAGGCATCGACATTGACGATATAAGCCTAAAACATAAAATTGAATACCGTGTCGATAAAGGCAATGAAAACGTCGATACCGATAAGAAACGTATCGACCAAATCGTTACCACTAACCGTTATAATCAGCATTTGACGGAAGAGTACACGCTGTTTGGTAAGTACAATTACTCCAAATCACAGAATAAAGAGACTTCGGAAACACTGGCTCGCTTTATTGAAGCGTCAGTCGGTATGGCATATCGCCCAATTTATAACGATAGACTTAACCTCCTAACTCGTTACACCTATATCGTCGATTATGATCAGTTGAATCGTGACGTAGAATATTCTGATGAACAGAGTCACATCATTGAAGCTGAGGGTATTTACTCCATTGACGCACACTGGGATGTCGGGGCTAAATACGCGCATAAAGATAAAACGGAGGCGTTTGAACGAGCATCTGGTTACGAGTTGGTTGAAAGCAACATCAACCTCTATGGATTAAGTGCTTCTTACCACATTATGAAAGAGTGGGATGTAACAGGTGAATACCACTGGAAGACCGACACCTTGAACGATGAAATGGAGCACGGCGCACTACTATCATTCAATAAACACCTTTCTGATAACTTTAAAGTCGGTGTTGGTTATAACTTCTCAGGCTTTGATAGCAATTTAGCGAACGATGACGATTATGACGCGACAGGCTTCTTCTTAAACTTAGTCGGCAAGATATAAGGACATAATGCAATGAGTATAAAACCGATATTTCTAGGGTTAAGTGTTGCGGCTATTGTTTTGGCTTCAGGTTGTTCGAGCGATACATACGTGAGCAAGGAGAATATGGACAAGTTTGGCGATCCGAACGTCGAGAAGTTCTTGATCCGTGAATGTATCGTCCCTGAACGAGATATTCGTATCGCGATTGCAGAGCATTTTGATTTTGATAAGTCTGAGTTTAAACAAGAAGACCACGCAGCGATTGATCAGCTGATCGGCAGTATTAAGCACCTTCATGGGCAAATCGCTATTGTCGCGCATACCGATTATCAAGGCAGTTCTGATTACAATGAAAAGCTTTCAATGCGCCGAGCAGAAGCGGTTCAGGCGTATATGCAAACGAAATTGGATGGCACGCGCTACGATTGGGAGCTAAAACACTACGGCGAAAACAAGCCGATTGCCGAAGGTCAGACACTGGAAGCTAATGCACAAAATAGACGTGCTTATATTGTATTTGAACAGACTCAAACCCAAGAAGAAAATGCTTTCTGTGCGCCTCCAGAACCAGAGCGTAAAGTCTTTGTCGCGATGACCTCGCACTTTGACTTTGACAAATATGAGTTAAAAGAGACAGACAAAACGTCTTTAGATGAGTTCGTAGGTAACCTAACAGACTTGAATGGTCGAATTTTAGTCGCAGGGCATACGGATGCACAAGGTTCATTGAGTTATAACGAAAAACTAGCAGAGAAACGTGCCCAAGCTGTATTAGAATACTTGCAGACTCAGTTAGACCCAAGCCAGTTTGTCTGGGAAGTGAAGGCATTTGGTGAGCTTAACTTAGTCACACAAGAACAAACATTAGAAGCGAACGCGTTAAATCGTCGTGCACTGGTTGTATTCAAACAAGGTGATCTACCCTCCGAATAAGTAAGAATTATGCAGTGGTAGGTAAATTGAAAGCAGAGTAATGATACTCTGCTTTTTGTCATTTATAAATTGCTTGATAAGGAGTAGTGGGTGGAGCAGTTTTACCTCGTAATTGATTTTTTAGCAGAGCACAAGGGCTTAACCAGTGCTTTGATCTTCTTGACCATTATTATGATCCGCAGGCTTGTCTTGTCGGGCATTCGCGGTGAAGAGCTATTTCTGACAGAAGACCAACGAAAGTGGATGTCGCGCACTAAGAACGGAGCGTTTGGCATTCTGGTTATCTCCATTTTTATGCTGTGGCAATCTGAGATTGCCGAGTTTGCACTTTCAGTAACGGCGATTGCGGTGGCTATTGTTGTTGCTTCCAAAGAGATCATCCTCTGTTTTACAGGTTCAATCCAACGGGCAAGTTCACGCTCTTTTCGAATTGGCGACTGGATTGAAGTGGGTAAGATCAGCGGTGAAGTCATAGAGCACAACCTCATGGCAACGGTCATTCAAGAGATTGATTTGTACCATGGTCAATACCACTATACTGGAAAGACCGCCACACTCCCCAACAGCATGTTCTTTACCTACCCAGTAAAGAACCTCAACTTCATGAAGCGTTACGTTTATCACAGCTTTGAAATTGTGGTGAAAGACTTTGTTAACCTCTACCCAATGCTCGATGGGTTAATCTTGAAGATTGATAAACACTGTGAAGAGTTTATTGAAGTCGCTCGTCGTTACAACATCGTGATAGAAAAACATGCTGGTGTGGATTTACCAGGCTCTGAGCCGCACATACATATCACCAGTTTGCCAACAGGAGAGCAGTCTGTGCATTACATGATTTTTTGCCCAACTGAACAAGCTTCGCATTTAGAGCAGCAGATCCGTGAAGACTTCATGATTGAATATCATGCTCGCTTTAAAGATGAACGAAAAATCGAAGGTATAGAACCAACAGAGAGCAAGAGTTAATAAGTACTTAAATACGATCTGAAAACTCAGAACGGATATAAAAGGCTGCCTTTAGGTAGCCTTTTATCGTATTGGTGCTTGTAAAAGGTGTAGCAAACATTATAATCATACGGTCTGGCATTCTGTATACTGGTGTGGGAATTTAATAGATACAAAATATTTGAATACATTAGGGTTGTGGGAGATATACAAAGCGCACAGTCTTAACGATATGTGTTCAACGTCGGAGCAAATCGTTTAATGCGGCCTTCTATCTAAGGGTAGGGGTTTTCAGAATTACCTTATATTGATAACAAGGTACTTCATGAAAACCGGCTGATTCATGGATGAGTTAGTAAGTTGGCGCTTAGGGTTTTACCGTCTTGTGTCCATGCAAGACGGGTTTTCCTATTCTATTTAATCTATGTCGTGAGAAGCAAATGAACATCATTTCTCTGTTACTGGTTACAACACTGATCACATCCGTTTTTGCTGCTTTTATTCAGCTAATTTTGGAGCATCTTACTTGGATAAATCTGTAGTGACGTTCTTTATGGTTATCCCATTCATTCACAAGATTCTTTCTGTCGTTCACCGATAACGTTTTGTATTCGTGTGCTACGTATAAGATAACCGAAATCAATCGCTTGTAATGGCATTGCATATATCTATAATACGATTCGAAAATATTGATCTATTATCAAAATACGTTACCTTACTGTTGTCGTTGTTGCATATATATATGCAATAGAGGGGAAAAATGAAAAAAATTATTGTTTCAGCTTATCTATTGGTCTCTTTCTCAGCAGTGGCACAAACTACCCATGTGCTTCAGCAAGCATTTGGAGTGACTCCTCCTAAGGTTGCTTATGGCTTTAAAGAGTGCTCGACAAACCAGTATTCGAAAGGTGACTGTTATGTCGTTAGTAAAGGGGTTTTGTTTGTCTACAACGATGAGCTATCACCTTCTGCAATTAAGAAAGTGGATTTGAAAGATGGTTTCTATAGTGCTGAATACATTGATAAGTTGTAACGACTAGCTCTTATATCCCCTTTAATAACTGCCAGTTTAACTTACATCAGCTTTATCTGATTGTTTAAAGCAGTTGAACTGAATAAAGTGATCAATCTGATTCGGTATAAAATTACTGTATAGCAAGCTGGTATGGTTGCTGTTCATCGTTAAATGATCTGCCATACCCACTATTTTTGTCTCCTCGACCGTCACTGTTCCATCCGATAACATCTCTCCTCCCAGCAATATTGGTCTTAAACCAATTGAAAGTGTTCCTGCAATGCAGCCCAGTTTTTGTGGAAACTCCCATTTGTCTTCATGTTTCTCAAGACCATGCTCGGTAGAATTTCCCAAAAACGCACCAAAGCCTAAATCGGTTAGCTTTTCAGCTATGGACGCTCCTTGAATCGGAGAGCCAATCGCAATTACATGAGATATTTTTGCTCTACAGGGCGTTCGGCTAGCAAGATAATGTTTGATCATCAATCCACCAAGGCTATGACCAACTAACACATTGGTTTCGAAAGGGTCTAATAGCGTGTCAATCTGCTTGAAAACGTGTTCAGAATTGATGTTTACAGTGTTATAGCTGAGTACGTCAGTGTGGTAACCCAGTTTATCGAGGCGCTGGCTCAAAGGGAGTAGGGCAACACCATGCATGTAGAGACCATGCAGGAAAATAATCTTCATAGAGAACTCCTTACGCTAATGATCCCTCTAAGAAAAATTAGAGGCTTAGAGCTTTTATTAATTTATCAAAGAACGAGATACGGTGCGTAGCAATTTTTATATTGAATGGGCAAATAGTGTACTGAGTTCAAATCGTTACGGAGTAGGGGCGTGATTTTAGATAAAAAAAAATGCGACCTTATTTAAAGGTCGCATTTTTAACTGTTCGTGTGGGTAACTAATTCGAGTTAGTTTACTTTGTTAAAACGGAAAGTTTGAACCTTCTTTTCGTTGCCGTCGATGTAGGCATAAGTGTCCATCATCCAAACATTTGTGCCAGCGAAGCCTAGTTCAAAACGGATATCACCAGAATCGACGCCCTCGTAAATCACATCATTGATGTTAGTTGGATAGAATTGGTAACGATTAGACTGAGGTTGAAACTCACCAGCAAAGCTTACTGTTACGTTTTTCGCGTTATTAGTGAAGTGGAACTGGTAACCTTGATCTGCCGTGTAAGAGAACTGAGCAATAAGGTCAACACCTTCAGCATTAGTAAGGGTAACATCAGCTTGAGTTGTTTTAACCAGTTTGCCGGCTGCTGTAATTGCATCAATTTCGATAGCATTTTCAGTGTGGTTACGAATACTTACGTTCCAGTCACCAACGAAGTTGTTTAGCTCGTCCCAGCTCTGATTTTGTGTAGTGCCTTGGTTACCGTTTCCTGCAGCAATGTTTGCAATTGCTTCATCACGGCTGTCATGGCGAATGTTTTCACGGTTGTTCTGCATATCAGCCGCTGAACCTGCAACGCCACCTGCAACACCGCCTGCAATTGCGCCTTTAACAGCCAGTTCTGGTTCGCCAGTTAGCGCACCCAGAGTTAAACCGAGTAGCGCTCCACCTGCAGCGCCTTGTTTAGTTGCCGCATTTGGATCATCTTCACCAGGAGTTACACAACCAGTAAGAAGAGGTAAAGACAAAGCAGCGATTAAAGAAGTTTTTAATAAAGTTTTCATGGTTGACTCTCAAGTAATCTTTCTAATAAAACGGTGTTTTTTTAACTTGGTTTGGATTATACATCCTCGGTTTAACAGTTCTAGTTATATCGCTGATAATCACCAGTTATCAGGTAACAAAATGTGAACGCTCGAATTTATGTAATTTTAAAACGAAAATAGAATGAAAATTAGGTGATAAAGAGCTGGGTAGCGTATGGGTGCTTAAATAACCCGCATAAAATGTAATTTAATTACACTGTGATCTGGATCTCATTTGAGATTAAGTGCATAATGTAACCACTTAATTGAATTGATGAATAAACAGAGAGAGAATTTTATGAATAACTCACTAGTATTAGAAACAAACGTACTTGATAGCAAAGAACAGGTTAGTAAAGTACTGAGCCGTCATGTAAAAGAGGTTCTCGCCATTGTTGGAATGTACTCAGTTACTGCACTAATCGTGTTAGCAACAAGCCTAACCTGGACCGTATAAATGAAGAAGCTAAAGATTAAGACAAAATAAAGGCGCTGATGATAGCGCCTTTATTATATCTATTGTAATTTAACCAATCATCAATGCTCGATAAATGCCGTTACTTTTGAGCTTCTAGATTCAAAATGGTAATAGCATTCGCAACGCTGGTTGCGAGAACGTCGATTGCACCTGTTCGAAGTGCGCCAAGAATGGCGAGTGGCTTACTGCTCTCAGAGGCTATAGCAATAACCTGAGGGATTTTTTGATAATCACTGATCGTTAACCCCACGACACGATTACTCATCTTCGTATCTTGCACTTCGCCCTTAATATCATAGAAATCATAACCACCCACTTCTCCAACAACACCTTGCTGAATACGCGCTTCTACCATCTCTTGTACTGAGAACCAACCTAAGTTAACCATATAGGTACTTTCATTAAGATCACCGATACCGACTAAAGCAACATCTGACTTCTTGGCCATGTCCATAGTTTGTTGAACGGTTTCATCTTCCAAAATAGCGGCACGAAGCTCAGGGTTGCGAATGTGAGCAGGGGCATAGAGTGTTTCGCTCACGCCACCGAATGTCTTAGCGAAACGACGAGAGATATGGTCTGCGTTAAGCATGCCTCCACGAGGGTGAATACCGCCAATACTGGAAACAAAGGTACACTTCTTTGGATTTACCACGCCGATATGCTCAGAAACAGCAGAAACGTTACGTCCTTGACCAATAGAAATGATCATCCCGTCTTTTAAGGTAGAGGATAGATAGGTCGACACAACACCGGCCAATAAAACACGTTGTTCATCTTCTGTCGGCTGATCAAGGGCAATGAGTGCTCGCTTAAGACCAAACTTTTCTTTAAGTTGCTCTTCGAGTTTCGCACCAAATACAGGGTGATACTTCACTTTGATTTCGACGATACCTTTGTCTCTTGCTCGCTTTAGCAGTCGACCAATCTTTACGCGAGACAAACCAAACCTTTTAGATATCTCTTCTTGAGTTGCGCCATCTTGGTAGTAGGCCACTGATATCTCAGTCAATAGGTTGGTTTCTTCCGTTTGCTCTATGTTCGTTACTTCCATACATATCCTAAAGAGTCATTGGTCATAGGTATTGGTTTTAAATCGTTGAGTATATTAAGCGATAAAGACATTGATTTCATTCTCTCCGTAGATCGCCTTTCGCATTAATTACATTTATACCGAGTGATTGAGGATTTTCCCATAATTCTGCGCAAAAACTTAACCAACTGTTCTTATGTTCATTGATGAAAACATTTGAACGTAGTGTTTCTATATGAATCCTCTATCAGATTATGACAAGTCCATTTGATTATATGTTATTTCATAATCTAGACATACTAACAAAATACTTACCAATGAAAGATATGGCAAATATGTAACTAAGTGTTAATAGGGTTTTTGGTGAGTTATAACTTGTTGTTATATAGAGGTTTTATTGGGTATGTTTTCTTTGTGTTTGATTCCCCCCTTACTAGTTCGCTCTTCTTGATAACTTTATATATAAAGCAGATCTGATCACGTAAATGTTAATGTTTTGCTAAATTCAAGTGATCGAAATCTCATTTGTGTAATGAGAATATGTCATGTTCAAAAGAATAAGTGCAATATCATTTGTAACTTGTGGTGCTCAAATGAACGTTGGAAGAAGATATGATAGCGATTGGATGTGATGATGCAGCAGTAGATTTAAAAGAGTGCTTAAAAGAGCATTTAACTGCAAAAGGAATTGAGTACGTTGATTATGGCGTGAACCCAGAAAAAGCCGAGCTTTACCCTGACATCGCAAAAACAGTCAGTGTAGCGGTAGCAGAAGGGAAGCACGCTAGAGGCATTATTTTATGCGGCACTGGAATAGGTGTGTCGATTGTGGCCAATAAGGTACCAGGTATTCGCGCGGCGCTTTGTCACGATACCTTTTCAGCGGAACGAGCAAGAAAAAGTAATGATGCGCAAATCATTACGATGGGATCTCGCGTAATCGGTCAAGAGTTAGCTAAAACCATTCTTGATACGTGGTTAGATGCCGAGTTCACCGATGGACCATCAACCCCGAAGGTAAATAGAATCAAGGAGATAGAGAAAGAGTTTATTGCATAACGTGGATTATTACCCCCAATAACAAACTGATTAATGGAATAACGTGGATAAAACAATGAAAAATAAAACAATTACATATACAACAATCGCATTAACCTCGCTGATGTCGTCTGCTGTTTTAGCGAAAGATTTAAAAGTGGCGACTAGCGCACAACTTGGATCACTTCAATACAACACTACTCAGTACTTCACTGAATACGCAAACGAAGAGTTTAAGAAAGCTGGTATCGACTACAGCATGAAATTCTTTGGTGCTGCGCAACTAGGTAAAGATAAAGACGTTCAACAGAAACTGAAGTTAGGCACCGTTGATTTGGCGTTGTTAACATCGACATTGCCGACACACGTTTCAGAAATGGCGCTTTTTGAATTGCCGTTCTTAGTATCTGACCGTGAGCACGTAGCTAAAATCGAAGAGAAAGTATTTTGGCCATACATTGCTCCTGCGGCTGAAAAGAAAGGCTACCAAGTCATTGGTTTCTGGGAAAATGGTTTCCGTAACATCACAAATGCTAAACGCCCAATCAATACTCCTGAAGATCTACAAGGCCTGAAAATTCGTACGCCAAACAGTTCATGGCGCGTGAAAATGTTTAAAAACTGGGGTGCTAACCCAACGCCAATGAGCTTTAGTGAAGTCTTCATTGGTCTGCAAACCGGTGTTATCGACGGTCAAGAAAACCCGTACACCAACATCTATGCTGCGAAGCTTCATGAAGTACAAGGTTACGTCAGTGTAACAAACCACGTGTACACACCAGCGTACCTAACTGCCGGCTCTCGCCATTACGGAAAACTGCCACAAGAAGTTCGCACAATCATTGAAGATGCTTCAAAAAATGCTCAGCAATGGGGTTACAAAGAGGCGTCAAGACTGGAAGGCGAGCTTAGAGATAAGTTAGTTGCAGGTGGTATGGAACTGAACGTTGCTGACCGTAAAGCGTTCGTTGATGCAAGCCAACCTATCTACGATGACTTTGTAGAGAATGTAAATAATGGTCTAGCCATGCTAACCATCGCGATGGAAACCGCTGAGTAAACCATCGTCCTCACAGCTTGCTAGACAGAGCAAGCTGTGATTTTTTCTGTAATTTTGCGAGGGGTTATGATGTCTTTTCTTGCTGGCATAAATACCATTTCAAATATGTTAGAAAAAGTCCTTATCGCTATATCTATGACGATACTGCTTTCTCTTAGCGCCATCATTATTGTGGCGGTTTTTTCTCGTTTTAGCGGCGCTTCTTTGTATTGGTATGATGAAGTTTCTGCAATTCTATTGGCTTGGCTAACCTTCTACGGTTCGGCGCTGTGTGCGTTAAAGCGTGCACATATGGGCTTTGGCGGCTTAGTCGCAAAAATGACCCCAGTGGCTAGAAAATCTATTTTCATACTCAGCGAAGTCATCGTTATTGGTTTCTTTGTTGTGATTGCATGGGCTAGCTATTACATCCTTCAAATCTTTGGTGATGAAACCCTCACCAGTCTTGATTTTATTACTTTAGCATTCGCTCAATCTGCACTCCCGATTGGTGCTGTTTTATTTGTAATCGCGCAGTTGTGTTCGCTCCCTCAAGCTTGGGCTTTGGTCTGTAAAGGTTCGACTCGTGAAGAAGAAGAGATTGAAGAAGCGATACGTGATGCCAAGGAAGAGATGAAAGAAGTTATGGAGGCTGTGAAATGAGTGCATTAATCGTTTTAGCTTGTTTGATCGGATTGGTGATGATCAATGTACCAATCGGTGTTGCTATTGGTGCTGTCGCCGTTGTCGGAATGGTACTTACTTCAGACATGGATGCTATCTACAACGCGGCCTTAGCCATGTTTGAAGGCGGGTCTAAATTTACTCTATTGTCGATTCCACTGTTTGTTTTTGCGGGTGCATTAATGAATACGGGTGGTATTTCGCTTCGCCTTATCAATTTCGTAAACTCGATTGTTGGTTTCGTACGCGGTGGCCTGTCTATGGTTAACGTCGGCGTTTCAATGATCTTTGCTGAGATTTCAGGCTCGGCTGTGGCTGATGTTGCGGCGCTAGGCTCAATCTTGATTCCTGCGATGAAAAAACGTGGTTATTCAGGTAGCTTTTCTGCTGCGGTAACGTCGTCATCTGCATCCCTTGCCGTCATCATTCCTCCTTCTTTGCCTCTAATTATTTACGGTGCGATGGCCGATGTCTCTATTTCTCAACTATTTGTTGCAGGTATTTTGTCAGGACTGTTAGGCGCTGCAGGTATGTTTGGCGTGTGCTACTACTACGCGGTGAAATACGATCTACCTCGTGAAGAGTCGTTTAGTTTGCGCAAATTATGGTCTTCTTTTAAAGATGCTTTTTGGGCTCTGACACTTCCAGTTGCGATTCTTGGCGGCATTATGTCTGGCTTTATGACGGCAACAGAAGCAGCGGGTATTGCGGTTCTTCTAGCGCTGGTTATCAGTGTCTTCATTTACCGAGAAATGGATCTGAAGCTGTTCTACAAAGCAGCGCTTGAAGGCGTTACAGGTACATCGGTTGTCATGTTACTAGTTGCGACTTCTGCAGTGCTGGGTTTGTTCCTTACCGAGCAAGAAGTACCGCAGGCGATGGCAGCAGGTATCTTAAGTATTTCTGAAAACAAATACGTTGTACTGATGATGCTAAATATCATGCTACTTATTGTCGGTATCTTCCTACACGGCGCAGCAGCAATCATCTTAACGGTACCTATTGTTCTTCCACTTATTCATGAGCTAGGCATCGACCCAATTCACTTCGGCATCATGTTGGCGCTTAACATCTCTATTGGTCAACAAACACCGCCAGTAGCGAGCGTATTAATCACGGCATGTTCTATTGCGAAACGTGATATCTGGCAAGTAACCAAAGTCAATGTTCTCTTTATTGGTGTGTTGTTCGTAGTACTTCTACTAGCGACATATGTTCCAGCGCTGTCTGTTGGATTCGTAGATTATGTATACAACTAACGTACAAGGATTTTAATAATGACTAAACCAACTATTGCTCTCGTATTAGGCGACCCTTCAGGCATCGGCCCAGAGGTTGCAGCAAAAGTACTAAATCAACAGTCGAGTCGTGAACTTAGCAATATTCTGATCATTGCCGATGAGTACGAGCTACGAAAAGGGATGGACATCGCACAGGTATCGTTTGAATACGATGTGGTAGAGCGATTTGAAGACGCGAATTTTGAGTCAGGCAAGCCGGTACTGCTGAAGTTCACAAGCTCTCATGCGGCACCTATCGAATATGGCGTGGCAACAGAGCAGGGTGGAACGTACGTACTTGAAACTTTAAAGATCGCCGTCGACTTAACTCTAGCGCACAAAACACACGGTATTTGCTTTGCACCATTGAATAAGCAAGCGATGCATATAGCTGGGCTTCAACACCGTGACGAGCTTTCATGGTTTGCTGAACTCACAGGCTTTAAAGGGTTTGGCTGCGAAATTAACGTTGTTGATGACATTTGGGCTGGGCGTGTAACGTCTCATATCCCATTTAAAAACGTGGTCGATAATCTAACCGTTAATACGGTATTAGAAACCATTGAGCTGATGAACAATACATTGAAATCTGCTGGGTTTGAAGAGCCTAAAATTGCGGTTCAAGCACTTAACCCACATGGTGGTGAAGGCGGCTTGTTTGGTGACGAAGAGATCGTAACTATTTCTCCTGCAATTGAAAAAGCAAAGCAAAAAGGGATTCAAGCGTGTGGTCCATTCCCTGGTGACACGACTATGTGGGCGGTTGAAAAACAGAACTTAAACGCGATTGTTTCTATGTATCACGACCAAGGCGCCATTGCTTTAAAAATGATGGGCTTTGACCGCGGTGTAACGGTTCAAGGCGGTATTCCAATTCCTATAGCGACAGCGAACCATGGTTCAGCATTTGATATCTACGGAAAGAATATCGCTTCTATTCCGGCAATGGAAAATGCACTGAAACTGACCGTTAAGATGGCAACTAGCTATCAGAAGAACGCTTAACTAACTGAATAGACGAAATATTAATGGTGAACCCAATGAGAAAGCCTAAGAAGTTAATTAATGATCCAATGAATGTCGCGAAAGAGCAATTTGAAGGCATGCTAGCGGCAATGAGCGGAAAACTGGAAGGTCTACCGGGCATTACTGCTGCCATTCGTACTGATTACCCAAGTAACAAGGTAGCGATATTAACGGGCGGTGGCAGTGGTCACGAACCATTGTTCGCAGGTTATGTCGGTAAAGGTTTGGCTGATGCTGCAGCGTTAGGCGATATATTTGCTGCGCCGCCCCCGAACGTTATTTTACAAACGACTGAAGCGGTCAATAACGATAAAGGCGTTATCTATATCTACGGTAACTACGCTGGCGATAACATGAACTTCGACATTGCGGCTGAGCTTGCCGATGATGACGATATCAAAACGCACACCATTCGTGTTTGGGATGATGTTGCTTCTGCGCCTATCGAGAAGATTCAAGAGCGACGCGGTACAGCAGGCGACCTATATGTTCTTAAAATTGCGGGAGCTGCTTCAGAAAAATACGACGACTTCGACAAAATCGTCGAGGTGACAGAGCGAGCACGTGATTACACTCGCTCAATGGGTGTTGCCCTTTCTGCTGGGTCTGTACCTCAAACTAATACCTTCAACTTTGAGCTGCCTGATGACGAACTTGAAATCGGCATGGGTCTTCATGGCGAGCCGGGCGTATCCAGAGAGAAAATGCAATCGGCTGATGCAGTTGTAGAGAAGTTGGTGGAGCAATTGTGTCTAGATTTACCGTATCAAACGAACGATGAAGTGTGTTTGCTGGTGAATAACCTTGGCGCTTCAACGTATATGGAACTGCTAATAGCGACGCGTCAAGCTCACAAATTACTGGCTGAGAAAGGCATAAAAATTCACGACACTCTTGTCGGAAATTACTGCACCTCTCAAGAGATGTCTGGTTACTCATTAACGCTTCTCAAGCTTGATGACGAGCTAAAAGAATTGTACGACTTACCGTGTGAATCACTTGCATTAAGGAAATAGAAATGGACGCATTAACAGCAAAAAATATGATGACTCATGTAGCCCATAAAATGGTGGCAAGTGAGCCGGTATTAACCAAATTTGACCAAACAATTGGCGATGGCGATCACGGCATTGGCATGGAGCGTGGTTTCAAGGCCGTAGCCGAGTTATTGGAAAGTGATTATGAGCCGCAAGACGTAAGTAAATTATTGTTGAAAATAGGCTCAACCATGATGGCTACGATGGGCGGTGCTTCAGGCGCTATCTTCGGTACGCTGTTTCGTTCTGGTGCAAAGGCGATTAAAGGCGCTACGGTTCTAGACACACCTACATTGGCGACTTTCTTAGCAGCAGGTCTGCACGCTGTTTATGAGCGTGGTGGTGCCAAACCGGGTGACAAGACCATGATTGATGCACTTGTTGCAGCGGTTAAAGAGTCTGAGAAGCACACTGGTGATCTTAGCGATACATTGCCTGCCATCGTTAAAGCCGCGCACCAAGGCGTTGAAGCAACTAAGGATATGATTGCAACGACAGGTAAAGCGAAAACATTGGGTGAGCGTTCATTAGGTCACCCAGATCCAGGTGCGGTATCCATGGCGTTTATCCTTGAATTTATGTGTGAATTTGCGACTGAGCAGGTAGCCGCATGAAAAAACTCTGGGTAGGCACCAGTTGGAAGATGAATAAAGACAGTGAATCTGCGCAGGCTTGGGCAAGCGCAGTTTTACCGAGAGTAAACAAGCTTCATCCCCAACTTCAACCATTTGTTATTCCACCATTCCCGTATATCTCTGCGGTGAGTAGTGCTTTAGATGCCAGTGTCATGAAAGTGGGGGCACAGAACATGTGCTGGCAAGATGAGGGGGCTTTCACCGGAGAAATATCACCACTCATGCTCAAAGATTGTGGGGCGAGTATTGTTGAGATTGGTCACTCAGAACGTAGAGCCCAATTCGGCGAAACCGATGAAACTGTCAATCTAAAGGTTCATTCTGCATTAAGGCACAGTTTAACGCCTTTAGTGTGTGTGGGTGACAGTGGAAAAGAGAAGCGTTGGGGCGTCTCTCGTGAAGCGGTGTTAAAGCAGGTTAAGATAGCGCTATACGAAGTGCCTGACCATCAAGTGCCTCAAGTCATCATCGCTTATGAGCCGATCTGGGCGATTGGAGAAAATGGCATTCCAGCCACCTCCCAAGAAGCCGAATCGATGCATTTTGCGATTCGACGTGAACTCAGAGAATTGTATGGTGCTGATTTGGCAGATGCTATCACGCTTTTGTATGGCGGAAGCGTGAACTTAGATAATGCATCTAACCTGCTAGACCAACCCAACATTGATGGTGTGTTCGTCGGTCGAACCGCTTGGAACGCATCGGGTTATGTGCAGTTACTTGAAATAGCGAATAGTAAATTTAACAGTTAGTCCTGTCGCCAATCACACGACCTGTGAAAACAGAGTGTGATTGGCTTTTTTTATTCGATACCAATTTGTATTTCAATTGTTTACATATCAGAGTATTTCGAGATAGATACCGCTTATTAAGGATTTTAGCGATGAGTATTTTAGATAGATTGGCGATCAATACCGCTATATTTGACGGTCACGAATTAAAAACGTCTCTAAAAATTATTAAATCATTGGGTGTTAACAAGGTCGAGTTTGCATTCAATCAGGGCTACGTCGGCCAGCTTGACAGTGATATGTTTTCAGCCAATCACGCGCAATATCTCTACGCACTGATGGAAAAAGAAGGCTTACACTCAGACGCCCTTGGTTGCACGATGAACCTGGCTTCACCAGACGCACTTGAAGAGTTCAAAATGCGTATTCGTTTTGCGCAAAAGTTGGGGGTGAAGTATCTAAACACGTGTACAGGCCCAATTGCTGAGCGCCAAACAATCGTGAACAATTTGAAGGTGCTAGCGCCTTATGCAGAAGTCCATGGTTGCGTTATCTGTATTGAAAATGGTGGAGACCATAATTTCAACGCATTTGCGAGTGCTGATGATGGTATCCGTATTTTGTCTGAAGTCGCACACCCAGCCTTGGCACTCAATTTTGATCCGGGTAATTCCGTGTCGCTCGTTCCCAATTTAAGCCCAAGTGAAGAAGCGAAAATCGCGATGCCATTTTGTCAGCACTTTCATGTGAAAGATGTGCAAGTTCATGATGATAAGTTTACTTTTCCAGCGCTGGGAGAGGGCATTGTTAACTTCAACGGGATAGTTTCGTCACTTAATCAACGAGACATTTCTTTTAGTATAGAGAAGCCACTTCGCATGTATCGCCGTAAAGATTCATTTCCGATCCGTGGTCGTTCACCAGAAAGCATTCAAGACATTTCAGCGGTTCTCACTCAAAGTATCGCATTCATCGAACAACTGGCTGAAGGCTCTTAATCGCCCGTTTAAAGAGTACTAATCACGGTTCAATAAGACGGTGTGTGGGCTTTAGCCACCGAAAAGAATAGGTAAAAGAATCATGGCAATTAGCAATATTAAAGAAGTTATTGAAGATTACCGACAAGGTAAGATGGTTATCTTGATGGACGATGAAGATCGTGAAAATGAAGGCGATATCATGATGGCAGCGGAACATGTCACTGCGCAAGATATCAACTTTATGGCAACACACGGTCGCGGACTGATTTGTTTGACCATGACCAAGCAACGTTGTAACGATCTGCAACTTTTTCCTATGGTACAAAACCCAACAGAACCCTGGGCAACAGCGTTTACGGTTTCAATTGAAGCCGCAGAAGGTGTCACTACTGGTATATCAGCGGAAGATCGCGCCGTGACAGTTCAAGCAGCCGTCGCAAAGCAAGCGACGCCATTAGATTTGGTGCAGCCGGGACATATATTTCCATTAGCAGCAAAAGATGGCGGGGTGTTAGTACGCGCAGGACATACGGAAGCGGGTTGTGATTTGGCCCGCCTTGCAGGGTTTGAACCGGCTTCGGTCATCGTAGAGATTCTAAATGAAGATGGCACAATGGCGCGTCGTCCACAATTGGAAGTCTTTGCTGAAAAGCATGGAATTAAACTGGGTACGATTGCTGATCTTATCGAGTATAGAAACAATACTGAAACAACGATTGAACGTATTGCGCAGTGTAAGCTACCGACTGAATTTGGTGAGTTTAACATGGTGACCTATCGCGATACGGTGGATAACCAAATACACTATGCTCTGCAAAAAGGTGATGTTTCAACAGGTCCAACGAATGTCCGTGTTCACTTGCAAGATACTTTCACTGATATTTTGCATTCTCAACGTGAGCAATCGCCCTCATGGTCACTTCAATCTGCGATGGAAAAAATCGCCAGTGATAACGGAGTGCTAGTGATTCTAGGTCATGAAGAGAAGAGCGATTCGATCATCAATCGTGTGAAATATTTTGAAGCGCTAGATAACGGCCAAAGCACTTCACCGAAGAAGAAGCTGCACACTTCTCGTCAAGTTGGAGTTGGTTCTCAGATCTTAGCTGACTTGGGAGTAAGGAAGATGAACCTACTTTCATCGGCTAGCAAAAAGTACCACGCTCTTTCTGGATTTGGTTTGGAAGTGGTCGATTATATTGAAAACTAGTAACTAATACATGACGTTTAAACTCAAAAAGAGCTGCATTATGCGGCTCTTTTTATTTTGGTTGGTTCTAATCTAATAGGATCAATTCAACGCTTATTACGCCACAATAAATTCACACGATGATTGAATTAACGGTTTCATATCAAATTGTTGTAACACAAATTACCCTATGATAACGGGCTGAAGTTATTGGGCGCAGTCATTAGCTCAGTAGAAGTTGAAAATGGATAGTAGAGTAGCCAATGAGCACAGAAAGCAGTAGTAGCCAGCTAGATCAGGTTTGGAATTCACCAATGCCTCAAGAACAATTTGAGTTTATGTCAACGGTATTGGCATCGCCTTCACCAATCGGATTTGAAGCGGCGATGAGCTACGGAGTCATAAAGCCTGAGTTCGAATCTTTCATGCCAAAAAGCTGGGGTATCCACCAGTTTAAAGCCAACGCAAGTCTAGTATTTGATTCTCACCCGGGTCGTGACGATCTTACCAGCGTAATGATTGTTGGACATGCGGATAAAATTCGCATGCAAGTACGTAAAATCGATAGCGATGGAAAAGTGTGGATCAACACGGACTCTTTTTTACCAACCACTTTGATTGGGCATGAAGTTAAAGTCTTTTGCCAAGACCCAAATAAAGTCGGATCGTATAAGGTCATTGATGGCTGTACGGTTGAAGCGTTAGGTGCCATTCATTTCTCCAGTCCTGCACAGCGAACGGGTAAAGAGGGCATCAAACCTGAATCTATTTATCTAGAACTACACATGCATGGTGATGACCGTAAAGCCCAAGTTGAAGCTCTTGGCTTACGTCCGGGTGATCCTATTTTACTTGACCGCCCAATTAAGCGTGGCGTAGCGGCAGATACGTTTTATGGTGCCTATCTTGATAATGGTTTAGGTTGTTTCTCTGTGACTGAAATTGCTCGCACCTTAGCCAATGAAAATTTAGAAAATGTTCGTGTATTGTATACCATTGCAACCCATGAAGAGATTGGCCGTTTTGGTTCAACACAGTTGGTCGGTGAGCTAAAGCCTGATGTTCTGATTGCAACTGACGTTAATCACGATTATGAAGCGGCCCCTGGAATTGGAAGCCGTAACATGAACCCTTTGAAGATGGGTAACGGCTTTACGATTGGTCGCGGTTCAGTTGCTTCTGAGTTTTTAGTTCAAACGCTAGAAAACGTATGCCGAGAGAAGGATATCCCTTATCAACTCGATTTTTCTGGTCGTGATATGGGAACCGATGGGATGGCAGCAGCCCTTGCTGGGGTTGATAGTGCAGCTATTACTATTGGTTACCCTATTCGTAATATGCATACTTCATCTGAATCGGCGCATACCGGTGATCTATTAGCGTCAATCGAAGGTATTACGGAATTGTTGCGCCATTTCAACGAACTAAACAATGGCACTGGCATGACTCAGGATGATCTTAAAAATAGTCATATCCGACTAGATAACCTGTAATCTAGCTTACAAACAACAGTTACACACCAAGAGTGCCCTTCATAGGCACTCTTTTCTTATCTATATAAATAATTTATGCACTCAAATCAGCATAAATAGCGAGTCAATATCGCTGCATAGAGACTTTACGCTAGAATATTGTGAAGCGAGTATCAATATAGAGATAAATTAGTCTATGTATCAATATTATTCGTTGGGATTATATTCACTATAAAAGAATTAATTGTAAATTAAGTACCAAATTAAGCTTTGATTTACCGAAAAGGTTGGATAATTAATCTCAATATGACTATTTATCCTGATCTTTGGGTTTCTTTAGTGAAATGATATTACGATGCGCATCACACTTGATAGAAAATAATTAACTTATCATGACGATGATTTAATCATTCTTTAAAATATAATATGCTCTTTAATTAGTTCGTATTTCTATACAATATAAAAGGATAGTGTCGATATGAGTAGCGTTATAATTAAGAACTCAAGAAATACAGAGAATGCGCCAATATGCTTGCTCTCTACACAGTCAGTTGCATTTTCTCATTATAATAATATTTCGGCCCAACTTCCTATAGACCCGAAAAGTGGCCAAATCGTTGTTGGTGGGGTAAAAAAGCAGATAGATCAGTGCTTAACCAATATTAAAGCAATTGTCGAAAGTGTCGATCATGTTATGGACGATGTGGTCAAAATCAATGTCTTCCTTAAGAGTCTCTCAGACATAGATACGGTTGAGGAAGTATACGCATCATTCTTCCAAAATCACTTACCTACGCGAACAATCGTGGCGGTCGCTGCATTGCCTATGAGCGACGCATTAGTCCAAATTGATGCATTGATTTCGAATGGCGAAGGCACGGCACCACAAGCGCCTTGTGACTTAATTAAACTATCAAAAAATACAGAAAATGCACCGTTGAATGCAATGTCAACACACTCAGTTGCCTTCTCTCACTATAACAATATTTCTGCTCAACTGCCTATCGACCCAAAAACCAATGCGATTGTAGAAGGTGGAATCGAGAAGCAAACGAAACAGTGCTTAACAAATACCAAAGCAATTTTGGAAAGTATTGACGTTCCGTTTGATGATATCGTTAAACTTAATGTTTACGTTAAAGATCTTACTGATATTGAAGCTGTAAACAAAGCTTATACTACATTCTTCCCTGATTCAGCTATTGCTAGAACAGTAGGCTATATGCCTGCTCGAACCACGGCTGTCGTGTCAGATCTTCCGATGAATGCGTTAGTGCAAATTGACGCTGTTGTTTCACATGGTGATGGGACACCACCTCAAGAGGTTGAAGATAGACACGGTATTGTTATCCGAGCGAATAATACAGATAACGCCCCAATTAATCCTTTACACACACAAACTGTCGCTTTTTCCCATTACAATCACATCGCCGCTCAGTTGCCGGTAAAACCAGCCACTAATGAACTTGTCGAAGGTGGAATAAATGAACAAACTAGACAATGTTTAGAAAATATTAAAGCGATTGTGGAAAGTGTTGGTCATGTTATGGATGACACAGTAAAAATAAATATTCAGCTTAGAGATATCACAGATATTGGTGCTGTAAATGATACTTACACGACGTATTTTAATAATGAACTACCAGCGAGAACAGTTATCGGTGTGTCTGATATACCGATGAATGCGATGTTACAAATCGATGCTATTATTTCCAATGCTGAAGGTACGCCACCGAAGTAAAAATGATAACAAGTTAATAACTACGACACTGTTACGTTAGTGTAATTTAATGTTTATGTTATAAGATGTAAATAATGTTAATTTATTAATAATAAAGAGCCGCTTTGTTGCGGTTCTTTTTATTTCATCATTAAATTATTCTACTAGATATTTTTCGATTAATGAGTGTAGGATTGAACATTAGACTTAAGTCACCATTGAACCTTGACGTTAGGTATCTGTACGATCTGAGAGAAACTAATTATTTATCTGATTTTGACATTAAAATGTTAACTTCAACTATAAATGTTCCACATTGTAGTTTTCTATACAATACCAACGCTATCTTATTCATAATCTAGTCGGATGCTTCTATGAGTCACTTTCTTCTTATTCCTATATTTTTGCTTTTTACTTATCTAGGTCTACATATACCAAAGTTAAGTTTAGAATGGATAGGCATATCAAGCCATCGATCAATTATCACACACAGTATGCTTATTCCTACAATGCTATTGCTCATCAAGTTAAATGTGACTAAGCCCATCGTGGCAGGGTTGTGTATCGGAGTAAGCATATACTTAGCAATGGATATGGCATCAGCCATTCACGGGCATGCTTTAATACGTGTCCCGTTCTTTACTCAATTTTCTTTTAGTGGGTGGATTTCTTTAGCTTGGTTAGGCCTGAACTCTGCGCTTGGTCTATATATGGCGGTTCGGTTAACGACATTCCATAAACGGATTGTTCCGAGTGTGTTTGCATGCACATCGGTAGCGTATGCGTTCTATTTCCATTACAGCTTGGTCGTATTAATTCCCTGTCTTCTAATTATGGTTGTTTGCTATCGAAGACCGTTACTAAGTTAATTGCGGTTGTGTGGAGCTAAAAAAATGATCTATTGCGAAAGGCGGATGAAAGAAATTTTGGCCTATAAACTAGTTTGTAAGGAGTAGACGCGATACCTCGACCTAAGTAGTGATATGTAATTCGGTCACCAAACCCTCATAACTTGCTTACTTCGCTTGATTTCCTGATTTCTAGCTTCCACGATGTGACTAACTAATAGACGGAAATGTGCTACAAAGTGCTAGTTTCTTTTTTAGATACGTTTAGGAGCAACAAGTGAAACTTCAAAAATTAGGCGGAATAGCCGCGTTAATCGAAGCATTGGCCTACATTGTAGGTTTTGCTGTGCTAATAACCTTCTTGTCTCCGGAAGACGCGGCGACGATGTCACGCATTGAGAGATTAACTTTTGAGGTGGAAAATCTTTTAATACTGCAATTGTGGTACTTGTTTATATATGTGGTTTTTGGAATTGTCCTCGTGGTTCTCGCAACTGCGTTACATGAGCAGTTGAAATCGCATTCACCTTCTACGGTTAATATTGCCTCTGTGCTAGCATTTATCTGGTCAGGCATGGTTATTTCTAGTGGGATGATCGCGAGCATTGGCCTAGGTAATGTAGCTCAAATACTTGAAGTTGACCCTAAGCAAGCTCTCTATATATGGGAAGTGTTAGGAATATTACAAGATGCGATTGGTGGTGGTGTAGAAGTTGTTGGAGGTATTTGGGTTTTACTAATTAGTTGGGTTGCGATGAGGCATTCAGCATTAACTAAAGCAGTGAATTACGTTGGTTTAGTCGTTGGTTGTGCGGGTCTATTAACTATCATTCCCGCCTTCACTGACTTAGGTGCAATATTTGGGTTAGGACAAATTGCATGGTTTGTTTTGCTTGGTATTTATATGCTGCGTGATGTAAATAACTCCGCGACAGAGAGTTTTACCCCGCAATAGAAGTGTATGCGATTCGCTGGTAATGAGTTGATGGTATTTCAACATTGCTTGTCCTAGAAGAAGACAAGTAACGAACAAAGTAATCAGAAGAAGTCTCATTAAGTATGATGAAACTTCTTCTCACAACGCCACTCTTGGCACTTATACACGTTGATTTGCTCAGATTTATAGCCATATAGCTAATCAAAACTCAGCAGGCACTTCAAACTCTAATTCTTGATTGGTCACTGGGTGGAGGAGTTTCAAATAGCCAGCGTGTAAATGCAATCGATCGTCTTTAAAACCATACAAATCATCGCCAACAATTGGCGTGTTTAAACCTGCTTGATGAGCACAGTGAACCCTTAGCTGATGGGTTCGGCCTGTTTTAGGGTATAAATGCACTCTGGTGCGGCTATTTTCTGTTGAGATCACCTGATAGCGAGTTTCTGCTGAGCGCCCGTTTTTATGGTGGACCATTTGCCTTGGTCTATCTTCCATATCCCCTTGTAGAGGGAGTTTTATCACTCCTACCTCATGTTCAACATTCCCTTCAAGCAAGGCGGTGTAACGCTTCTCAACAGTGCGTTCAATAAACTGTCGTTGGACATGTTTATTCGTCTCAGCGGTCAAGGTGAAAACAAGTAGGCCAGATGTCGACATGTCTAGACGATGTACCAGCAAAGGACCTGTCGCGTTTGGATAACGCTTTTGAATGCGTGCAAGAACAGAATCACTGATGTATTTACCTGAGACCGATAGGAATTCAGCGGGCTTATTCACGACAACAAGAACATCGTCTTCATATACAAACTCTAATTCTTTATCTAATGAAGGGGTTTCCTCAAGCGGACTTTTATCTGTATCTATTCCTTGTAGCATGTACTCAATGATCTCAAAGCACTTACTTTGGCAAACAGGGTAGAGGTTTTTATGCTGACGGATTTGATCGTATGGTGATGCGCCCCACCAAAATTCGCCGAGCGCTAAAGGTGTATAACCAAATTGAAACGCTGATTGTAATAGCTTAGGTAAGTTCTCTTCGCTCGACTGCGCTATAGGTGTTTGTGCTTTATCAGAGTCTTGTGAATTAAATAGGTTATGTAAGCTTTTTGACTGACCGAGCTGATTTAAGAATCGACAAGACTTCTGTTTATGGGTTTCTAGAGATTTAGATAAAAGGTCACAAGCAAACTTCTGAGCACTGATCACTGCTAAATGTGTATCGACTTGGTCTGAGATGTCGCTAACTGTTTGCTTCCATTTCTGTTTTAGTGACTTAAAGGCTCTTTTTTCATGACTAGATTGATTACCAAGATCTTTAATTCGCTGATTTAGTTCCTGGCGTTCAATTTCTGAAATTAAATTAGAGGCTAGCTTTGATTCTGCTTGATTCCGTAGCTGTTTTCGATTTTCTTTGTCTTGTGTTATTTGGGCTTGAAAACGACTAATTTCAACATCGGCCTGCTTATTGGATGTTAGTAGTCTTAACTTTAACTCTTTGAATTCTTTCTTGTTTTCTAAGGTTTTGATGTGGCATTTTTTATCTTTTATCTCGGCTTCTTTGAGTGATATCTCAGAGTTTAAATTCGTCTGATGACAAATGTTATTAACAAAAGAATCTGGAGTACTTGCGGCGGTTTTGGCATTAGATAAATAACCAGCAAATGATGATAAATAGCCAAGCTCGCCTTGTTCTGTTTGTACGACTAGAACTGCAAACATTTTCCCTTCGCATGAGAAATCATGTTGCCAGTCATTTTGTGTTTCTAAGTACTGTTGAAGCTCCTCAATTGCTGCCAAAGCAAGCGGGTGAGGTGAATAATAATATGGAAAGGTAAAGCGTGTAGGCAGTTCTAAGTGATCTACATCTGTAGAGAAAGGAGTTAGCTTTGAGGGCTTATTCATTGATTGCGTCATCTTAGAGTTGAGTCATTTATAGATAAATAATGGACAGCTATTTCATAGAGTTGCATTTTAACTGCGGAAACTAGGAGTGTACAGATTTCTAACGCTCCGTGGCATTTCTCTATAACCGAAATACAAGTCTCGTAATTAGACATCAGAGCACAGGAACACAGCAGTTTACATTGTAAATAGATCGAAAAAAGATCTTTTGGATCATGCTGGGTGAGGGGGCAGTTAAGTGGTTTGTAATAGCAGCGATTAAAGAAAAAAACGCCGCATCCTTGCGGCGTTTTTACTCCGGCGGCCAAACCGAAAATCGGTAACACTTTCTAAGTGTAGGAGTATATGTTCAATCTTGCATATTAATTAATAGACTGACTAATGGTCTGTTTGCCTGAAGCCATTTTAATCTGACTAAAATAGTGATGCGATCTTTGTAATGTATCGAGTTCTATCATCCACTTTGCATTACGTTGCGATGCACAAAATTGACTGATGTGCGATACCAAGTCCTCACCATATTTATTAATAATGCTGAGTGTTTTAATGACCAAAGGGCACTCCTCAATAGAAATGAACTGCAACTGGCAATAGCATTGGTTGAGAACATGAAATGCACATTGCTGTCGGCCCATCTTCGTTAAGACTTTAGATTGCGCAATGGCAGAATCTCGAAGAGTAGAAATAAGAGCGACAAATTGACATGGTTCCATATTATCTTGATAAATAGAGGCATTAATGTGGGACGGCATGTAGTGAAGTACGTTTTCAAACAAATGATACGCTTCTGGCCAATGTCCTTGGGCTAATAGCAATTCCGCTTTTTGATAGGCTCGCCAGCAGTGTTGAATGTCCATCCCGTTCCCTTTTTAATTGCTCTTGATTTAGTGTAAATGATATTCATTACCAATTGCAAGGGGGTTAAGGTGGAAATTTCCGCTCCAACTTTTCTTTATTGATGACCTAATTGCCTGAGATTGATGGATATTTGTTCAGTTGAACCTGATTTGGGCGTAAGTCACTAAAAATTCAATTAAATGCATCTAAACTGAATTTGATAGCAGAATAATAACAACCAAGGAGGTAGTGATGGCGATTCAAAGATTGAACTCTGAGCAACTCTATAACACGGCTTTATTAGAGCAGTTGCCTTGTAAATCGACCAAAGAACTGGCTCCCATTGATGAGATCGTTGGTCAAAAGAGAGCACAAAAAGCGGTAGAGTTTGCCATGTCCATAAAGGAGAAAGGTTATAACATCTACGCAATTGGGCAAAATGGGCTAGGTAAACGCACAATGATTCTGCGTTATCTAAATCGTCATAAGCACGATGCAGATGCCATGTTTGATTGGTGTTACGTTGCTAACTTTGAAGATATTCGTACGCCAAAGGTACTTAAGTTGCCATCTGGTGTTGGCGCTAAGCTAAAGCAAGATATTGAAAAGCTAATGACCAAACTGGTCAATGCAATGCCTCTTGCCTTTGACAATGAAATGTACATTTCAAGAGCTGAAAAATTAAAGAATCAACTGGCTGATAAGCAGCAGATAGAACTTGATAAAATAGGCGCTAGGGCGAAAGAAAAAGGGATTAGCCTTACGCTGACCACTCAAGGTGATTATCAGTTTGTTGCAATGGATGGCGAAGAGCTTCACAGCGAAGAGTCATTCGAAGAGTTGAGCCAGAAAGAACAGGATGACTTTGGAGATGCGATTGATGAACTTGAAATTGAGTTACGCTCGATGGTTCGTCAGTTAACGGAATGGGAAGAATCGTACAGCGAAAAGATTAAGAAGCTGAACGATGACGTAACATTAGATGTCATTACCCACTTCATTAAACAGCTAAAACACGATTACAGCAGTTATTCGATGATCAAATCGTATTTAACTGAGTTACAAAAAGATATCGTTGAGAATGCAGACATATTCTTAGATGAAGCGATGGAACAGGGTGAAATTGCAACTGCATCTTTGGATAAAAAGCTCCCTAGACGATACAAAGTAAACGTTCTTGTTAGTCGCAATGATGATGACTTTCCAATCGTTGTTGAAGAGAATCCTAATTACCACTCGTTGTTTGGTTATATTGAAACCGCGACATTTAAAGGCACAGTGTTTACCGACTTTTCATTGATCAGACCGGGAAGTTTGCACAAAGCCAATGGCGGCGTGCTACTAATGGATGCGCAAAAGGTTCTAGAGCAATCTTATGTGTGGGATGGCCTTAAACGTGCGCTACGCGCCAGACAGTTGAGCTTAACGTCGCTGGAAAAAGAGGTCACCCTCACTGGTGCTGTCTCTCTTGATCCTGAACCTATTCCATTGGATGTTAAAATCATTCTGTTTGGTGATCATCGAACCTACCAACTGCTGCAGCATTACGATCCGGAGTTTAGCGAACTGTTTCGGGTGACAGCAGATTTTGAAGACGAAATGACAAGAACGGAAGATGCAGAGCTTCATTACGCTCGGTTTATTTCAAGTATCATTCATGACAACAACTTACTCCACTGTGATCGAAAAGCGATTGCAAGAATCATAGAACACAGTTCAAGATTGGCGGGTGATCAAACTAAGTTGTCTCTTCACTCTGCGAGTATTGCCAATCTTATTCGAGAGTCTAACTATGTTTCGCGTCAAGCGAATTCAAATATGATTCGTGCAAGCCATGTAGAAGAAGCGCTAAGTAACCAAGTCATGCGGGTTAGTCGTCTTCAAGATGGCGTCATGGAAAGCTTCATTAACGGGACAACGTTGATTCGTACTGATGGTGTAGCTGTAGGGCAGGTCAATGCGTTATCTGTACTGAGCACCAGTGATCATATGTTTGGCGCGCCAAATCGAATCACAGCAACGACCGCGTATGGCGAAGGGGAAGTCATTGATATTGAAAGAAGTGTCGATCTTGGTGGCAGCATTCACTCTAAGGGTGTGATGATATTAACCGCTTATCTATCTTCTGTTTTTGGTAAAACGGCCAAAGTCCCCTTAACGACCAACATTACGTTTGAACAATCGTATGGTGGTGTTGATGGAGACAGTGCGAGTATGGCTGAGTTTTGTGCCGTCGTTTCAGCGTTTTCAAAGCAACCTAACCGACAAGATATCGCAATCACAGGCTCGATGAACCAGTTTGGTGAATCTCAGCCTATCGGCGGCGTTAACGAGAAAATCGAAGGGTTCTTTGATGTCTGTAAAATTAAAGGGCGAACGAATGAACAAGGGGTCATTATTCCACGTTCAAATATGCATAACTTGATGCTAAGGCCTGACATCGTGAAAGCGGTCGATAAAGGTGAATTCCATATCTGGGCCATCGATCATGTCACCGAAGCGATTGAGATATTTACAGGCAAAGTCGCTGGTACGGCGAGTGATGAAGGGAGTTACCCGATTGACACCGTTTATGGTATTGCTCAGGCAAAGCTCAACGCTTTACGTAAATAACAGTTAATCATTGTTCTATTTAGACCACGTAGAATGGCTGCCACTCTAGGCAGCCTTTCTTTCACCACTCAATTAGTATTGGTGTGCCTGCTTTGACTATGCTTAGCAATATATCCATTTCGTCATTAGTAATAGCAATGCAGCCATTGGTCCAATCAAAGCTTTGAATGTACTCTGGCTTACGTTGATCACCATTTTTCAATCCATGGATTTTAATATCACCACCAGGATCTATACCCTTATGCTGAGCCCAGTCCA
This sequence comes from Vibrio lamellibrachiae, assembly GCF_050337265.1. Taxonomy (NCBI): domain Bacteria; kingdom Pseudomonadati; phylum Pseudomonadota; class Gammaproteobacteria; order Vibrionales; family Vibrionaceae; genus Vibrio; species Vibrio lamellibrachiae. Next base: position 382,146 of record NZ_JAKJSU010000007.1, on the reverse strand, counting down.
TGTCCGATTGGTTTGGGTAATCTATGTGGATAGAGCGATAAAAAGCCGACTCATCAATAACAAAATCGAGTAGGTAAGTTCCTTCAGGTGTTCTTTGGTCGCCTTCCCAAAGTTTGTGTCCTTTTGGCCTTGCACCCAGTGCAATACGAAATTCATGCACAATAACGTCATGCTTTATTAGATACATACGTCTCTTAGATTTATCGACTTTAACTAAATCAATGCTGTTCTCAACGTTAAGCTCGCTTATTGGATTCGCAAAACACAAAGACGCTGTGCTTAGAAGTAATAAGCTAATGAATAGTGAAACCCTAGAAAGATAGAGAGGCATTATGACCATCGATGATTAACATTGTGCTGAGATTATAACCAAAAACACCTTCTTAAACTGGCTCATTTCTAGGCTTTTCTATTCGCTGATTTTATTTAGTTCTCAAAATAATTGGAAATGCAAATAGGGCTGATGAAAACATTGGAAACAGGATCATATAAATGTCGTTTGTCTCATGAATGTATAAGTTGATTTTGATGTTTTGCGGCTGACTTAACATTGAAGGTTATGCTGGATTGATTGCATAGTTGTACATCGAGAAAATAGGAGCATAAATAAAAAAATAAGGCTTAGATTATGTTCCAGAGAGCGCAGTTAAAACAGATTTCGTCGGCGAGAAACCACCGTTATCTGGCACATATTCTATTCACATATTTAGATGATATTCTTCAGCCCCAAGCAATGACCATCGTTAACGAACCCGTACCAGGGAAACAGGCAGAAGCGTTGCATTCACACAATCAAGGCCTTGATTTTTCGCAATACCCAAGCAGTTTCTGGGCTTGGGCAGCACAGTTTGATACCTCCGATAGTTTCCTACCTTTAGCCATCAATACATGCAACTGGGACCCTGTCACGCTGATGGGCGGTGAATCTTATATCTTTATGTTGGATAGTCATCCCTCGACACGCACCTATATTGTGGTAGAGGGTGTCGATAGTTCAGTATTTACAGGTCTTGATCATCAAAGTCAGTTTGATTGTCTCGTAATACTTGCGTCTCGTTGGCAATGTCTTCGTGCAGAGCGTGACGCTTCACAAGAGTTTAAACTGCGCGATATTAAAGAAGCCAAATACATTGATGAACTTAAACAACGTGAAACTTTCATCGACAACATGAAACTGGTTCAGAAAGTCGCAATGAACATGTCGACGCCAGAAACCTTAGACGAACTTTACAAATTTTCCGTTGAAGCCGTCAGAAATGATCTGGGTTTTGACCGTGCTGTATTTATGCTTCTTGATATGAAGAAGCGTTGTTTTAGTGGTACTTACGGTACTAATGAAATCGGTGAAACCGTCAGTGAGCACCATACTCAATATGATCTTCATCAGCTAGAAGATGAGTATATTGAAGTTCTTTTTGATGAGGATCGTACGGTTGTGTTGGTTCAAGATGCGCCATTATACACCGCAGGGAAAGTAGTAGGGCAGGGTTGGAATGGCATGCTTGTACTACGTGATGGGACAGAGACGATTGGTTGGATTGCCATCGATAATTATATTAATCGCATGCCCATCACCACTTATCAAAAACAGGCTCTAGAGGCGTTTGGTTCGCACCTATCTCAAATCTATATTCGTAAACGCCAAGAACAAAACGTTCGTATGCTTCACGCCAGCATGGTCGAACTATCACGTTGTATGAAGACCAGTGAAGTGTGTAAATCTGCAGTCATGTTTGCCATTAATCGATTGGGTATTGATAGGTTAGCGGTGTTTCTAACCGATGCCAATTGCAGTTATATGCAAGGAACGTGGGGAACTGATATACAAGGAAACATCGTAGATGAGTCTTACTATCGCTCAGAGACTCAAGACCGCTCCATCGTCAATCTAGCTCAAGCAAGCCCTAACGAAGTGGTCTTTGAAGAATCGGTTCCTATCTATCATGACTTTAATATTGTCGGCTTTGGTTGGACTGCGATGACCATGCTGACAAGCAATAGTGGCGAACCAATCGCCTTCATAGCAGCAGATAACTTACTAAAACGTACGCCATTAACCTCACAGCTTCGTGAAGTGGTCAAAATGTTTGCTTCAAACCTCACAGAGGTATTACTTAGAACTCGCGCTCAGCAAGCAATACATGAGCTTAATGATAGCCTTGAACAGCAAGTCAAAAGCCGTACAAAACAGCTAGAAGAGGCCAATGAAAAACTAGATCTTCTTTCAAAAATGGACCCTTTAACACGGTTGGGTAACCGTCGAATGTTAGAGCATTTGTTAGAGAGTAAATGCATCTCGGAAAAAAGGGCAAAGACTCTTTATGGATTGATCTTGCTCGATATTGATCACTTCGGTCTTTTCAACAATCACTACGGTCACCTTGAAGGTGATATCGCTCTAATGAGGGTCGGCAATATATTAAAACGTCATACTCAATTGGAAGATGAGGTTTTCTGTCGAATTGGGGGAGAGGAGTTTGTTCTGTTGGTTTCGAATAAAAGTGAGAAAAACGTATGCGATTTGGCAGAGAAAATTCGAGCAGATATTGAAGCTGAAAGCATTGGTCATATACCCAGCCCAACTCAAGAAATGTTAACGGTTTCGATTGGTTATACCGTGAAGGAGTTTGATTCTGATAGGTTCAATTTTGACATTCTCTATGGCGAGTCAGACAAAGCATTATATCAAGCCAAGGAAAAGGGTCGAAACTGCGTCGTAGGGACGATGGATCAGCAAACACCAGCGTAGATTAACGTGATTTAGATACCGCTATGCCAATCAATGTATTTGATTGGCATTTTTTATGGACGAAGAAGAGCGATCGAAAATGAGGCTATATTATTCAATGAATTGGATAAAGATGCTGAAAATTACTAGTGGGCCATGTAGGATAAAAAAACACGTTTTCAAGAGTACAGATGAATGATTATTAGGAATCAGCTAAAGCCAACGGACCTAGGCCGAATAATACTGATGCACAGTGAATTCTATTCAGCTCGAGATGGCTATGATCATACTTTTGAAGCGTATGTTGCAGAGCCTCTTGCTCAATTTAGCTTAAGAGATAGCTCTCGAGAGAAGATTTGGATCGTGGAAGACGAGCAAGGTATTGTCGGAATAATATGCATTTGCGAGCTTACTCAAGAGCGAGCACAGCTGCGGTGGTTTATGGTACAACCAAGAGCGCAAGGAAAAGGACTTGGCCGTGAATTGATAGGCTTAGCGCTGCAGTTTTGTCGAGAGAGTGAATACACTAAAATCGTGCTGTGGACAGCAAAGGGGCTAGATTCCGCTAGGCATCTATATTTGAATCATGGATTTGAACTGACCCAAGAGCGTACGCACTTATTATGGGGCGTAGATCTTACAGAGCAGTGTTATGAGCTAAATTTGTAGCTTGCTAGTAAGGCATAATTTGACCGGTAATTAGGGAGTGATATGGAAACTGAACGATTGATTCTTCGTCAGTGGCACGAAGAGGACTTTCAACATTATGCACAATTAAATGCGGATTCACGTGTCATGAAGTACTTCCCATCAACACTTTCCAAGCAGGAGAGTGATGATCAAGCTGATCGGATACGAGGTTTAATTACTGAAAGAGGCTGGGGTTTTTGGGCAGTTGAATTGAAGTCTTCAGGTGAATTTATTGGGTTTGTCGGCTTACATAGTCAAGATGAAAACAGCGGAATACCAAACGCACCCTTTGTTGAGATTGGTTGGCGATTATCGTCGGAGCATTGGGGTAAAGGTTATGCCCCAGAGGCGGCACGGCGAGCATTGGAGTATGCATTTGAAATGTTAAATGAAGCTTCAGTGTATGCTTTTACAACGCTTACTAATGAACCATCACAACGGGTTATGTCTAAAGTTGGAATGACAAACGTGAATTCTGACTTTAACCACCCCAAGCTACCTGACGGGCATGAACTTGAGCGCCATTGTTTGTATAGAATGACTAGAGCGGAGTGGCTAGAACTCTGTAAGTAGCGTGAGTGCTTCAAAACCAGATTGGTAAGGACAAGTATGAAAAGGATATTCGTAGCGTTATCTATGATTCTTTTGCTTATTACATTTCCAACGAAAGGAGATGATGCACTATTAGCGAAAGCTTACGAGACAAATCAAAGTGATTTACAGGTTCAGGGTAGTGGTGATGTCATTCGATTATTGCCAGATGATAACGAAGGGTCACGACACCAAAAATTCATTTTGAAATTGAATAGCGGGCAAACGATTTTGGTTGCCCATAATATCGATCTAGCGCCGAAAATAAAAAATCTAAGGCGCGGTGATACGGTTAAGTTCTTTGGCGAGTATGAATGGAATAACAAAGGTGGTGTCATCCATTGGACTCACCGAGACCCGAACGGCCGCCATGCTCACGGTTGGTTAAAGCATAACGGCCGAACATACCAATAAATCACTATTTGAATAAGGTTTGTGGCTGAAGATTACAGCTTGTTTAGAATGTCATCAGTTGATGGCTTTCTTTTTTCTACGTTTTTCATCAATTTTAAAAGCTCCTTATCATCGGTTTTTGAAGGAGTAGCCCCGCTGGTTGTATTGTATTTCGATCCAAGCTTCTCATTGTATTGCTGAATTAGCTTCTCTTCTTGTTCCGAAAGAGGGGCGTGTTCGGTTTGCCACTTTGAAAGGTAGAGCTGACTCTTAATAACATCTTGCTGTTTGAGTGCTGCTTTAAGCTTTGTGAGAGTAGAGCTGTCCTCTTTGTGCTCGGTGCTATTATCATGCACTCTATTTTTCAAAGCGTGCCTAGAGCGTACAATGTACACCGTCGATATTAACCATAGCGCTGCAAATAGGGCTGTTAAGTACGGCCAAATACCTCGGTCATAGACGACACTGACGGGTTGCGTAGGCGTCGCGATAGGAGAAATGATTTGAGTGTTGTTCAATCCAGTTGCTTCATCAATAACGACATCTAGCCCTTTCAATAACGAAGTTTGCTGTTGTTTATTACGGCTATCCCACCAGTTAATACTCACTTCAGAAAGTGTCTGTTCACCGACTTGCTGAGGTATCAGAACTTGCTTCAATGTCATGATGGTGTCGCCATTATTGCTTTGAGAAAATTGCGGCTTCTCATCATAGACTCTAAACGCGCTAGGGTAGTTAATGGCAAGGTTTGGGAATTGATTTGGATTTAAACCTTCGATCTGCAACGTAACAATGCGAGTGAGTGCATCGCCCACTTGCATGTTATGTGAATTTGCATCGCTGATAGGCTGACCGTCTTGATTTAACCACTGCTGATTGAAGGCCAAGTTCTTGGTTGGAAGCCAAGTACCGGAGTAGTTTGCAGGTTTAGGATGAACCGTAAGTTTAAACTGCTCAGCCGCTGTGTCTGCGGTGATCATACTTGTTGTTCCATATCGATTGTCACCATAAATAACAGTGCCAGTAAACGCAGGAGCGGTGAGTGTGAATTCTCCACTTTGCAGAGCATCGATACGATACTTTTGATCAACGATAGTCACTTCAACACCATCTTTAATCGTTTGATATTGGTTAGGTTCTCCTTCGAGATCAATGCTCATCCCTTCGATGATCGGTTGGACAATTTGGGCGTTCTGCAAGCGTCTTGGATCTGCTTTGATGATAAGACGAAAATCCAATATAGCGCTCTCTTTTGGATAGAGCGATGTTGTTGATAACCGAGATCGTAACTCAACCAAATCTGAAGCTTTGGGTTGGTTTTCATCCATACGGACATTAATGCTGATGGGTTGCGTTTTTACACCTGCCACAGTGAAACTGGGAATTGTAAGGGTTCCTAATTTTTGAGCCGCTAATGATACGTTCCATTCGCTACGATTATTGCGATCACCATTGATGATGTTAATCGATGTACCAAAACTAGGGCGGCTCATGAAAAAGTCTTTCTCAAGGACGCTTAGGTCAATGTCATCTTGTGATACTTTTTGATTAACAACGATCCTAAGTTGGAAGACTTCACTTTTAGCGACTCTGTTTTTACTGACACTGGCAGAAGCACCTGCTGGATTGTTTGCAGCAAAGCTGTATGAGCTAACGAAAAGCAGTAAGAGCACTGCCAGTATTGATGAGTAACGAGATAGGATAGATTGCATCTTCACCACTTTTTACCAGAATTTTGAGGAGGTTGCTTTTGCTTAGCTTGTAATATCATTTGCGCTTGAAGCAGTCGGCTTGGAGCGCGCGCACTTTCAACCTGTTCTAACTTACGAATGTCAGGGTCAACTTGTTGTTGATTGTCTTGTTGAGCAGCCATTGCTTCAGAGGGATTAGCCTTTTGTTCATTCAGGTCGTTATTATCCTTAGATGTCTCAGGGCTGTTAGCTTGAGAAGATTGATCGTTCTGTTCGTTGTCATCACTCGCTTTTGAATTGTTCTGCTCTGGTGTGTCTTGACCGTCACTGTTGTTTTCGCCATCACTACTGTCTGAGTCATTACCTTTAGAATCGTTGTTTTGCTGATTGTCGGACTGCTCACCGCTATTCTCAGGATCCGTGTTGGGCTGTGAAGGTTGGCTTGAATCAGACCCATCGTTTGAGCTTGAGTCGCTCTTGTCTGATTGGCTATCTTCATCCGAATTTGATTGGTCCTGCTGGTCTTGTTTTTGTTGCTGTTGAGCCTGTTTGACTACTTCGATATTTTCACGAGCTTCGTCGACGAATTTACCATTCTCGATGAGTTGATTATAGTTATCAATCGCTTGTTCAAAGTCGCCATTTTGAGCTTGAGCATTGGCCAAATTGTATAGAGCTTGGTCGCCTTCTAGCTTTTTAAAGCTGTTAATCGCTCCTTCAAAATCACCTGCTTTATACTGTGCAACGCCTTTCCATTCTCCTTCGGAAAAGGTTTCGGCCGCCTGTTGGTACTCTTTGGCTTCATAGAGATCTATTGCTTGTTGGTCTGATGTTTTCCATGGGCTTGCATGAACAACATTTGGCTGAACCACAGAGAGCCCCAATACTGCGATACTAAAGATGACGCCACGCTTAAATAGCAGACTTATAGGTACAATAAGTAACGGAAGTAACCAGTAACCGCTATTTACACGCTCTTCAAGCTGCTGATTTTGTAGTGAAGAGCTTGCCTCCACGCGGCTTGTGAACGTGTTAATTGCATCTATATCGCGGCTGTCTGCATGAATAGAAGTAAATACCCCATCGACACTGCGTATCAGTGCTTTCATATTTGAGAAGTTGGATTGAGCGATAACAGTCGTACCATTGCTATCTCTTAATAGAGCACCATCATTTAGACGTATAGGTGATCCTGAGGGCGTTGCGACGGCTAAGATGCTCAGCTTCCATTGAGTGTCTCTAAGCATCTTGCTTATCGCTTGTTTTTCATCGTTATCAATATCATCGGCAACGAGAATGATGTCGCCCTGATCTAACCCTGCGTTCTGCATCATTTCAATTGCTAACGCGACTCCAGCGGCGGCATCGGCCCCAGGGTAGGGCATAATATCAGGAGATAGATTGGGTAATAGATTAAGCAGTGTTTGGCTATCGGTTGTCATTGGACTCACCGTATATGCATCGCCTGCATAAGCGACTAAGCCTGTGCTGCCTTCATTCCATAAATTCAGTAAATCCGTCACTTTGTAACGAGCTTGAGTTAGACGATTGGGCTTAATATCGGTGGCGTACATCGACAAAGACATGTCCATTACCACAATTCGACCACCGGAATTACTGTAAACCGGTCTTTCTGAAGAGTAAAAACTTGGGCCAGCTAAAGCAATGAACGCGCAAAATAGGCCAATGCCAATGAAGTAGATAACACTGCGCTTACGAGGCTTTGCATCAAGGCCAATTGCTTTGGCCAAATGCGGAGCGATAAGCGAAGCTTGGTGAGTACTTTTTTTAAGCCATATAATCAACCCGATGGTCGGTATTATTGCTATCAGCCAAAGTGGATATAGGAATGTAAAATCAGACAAAACCTCTCCTTAGCATGATCATTATGCTGGAAAGTAATAGGGCTATCGCGAGTGGTAAATCAAACCATTCCGTTTGAGGTCGCCACGTTTGAACTGCTTCACTAATTGGCTCTAGTTCATTAATCATATCGTAAATTGCCGCTAGGTCATGGCTGTCTCGCGCTCGGAAATATTCGCCACCGGTAAGGTTGGCAATGTTTTGCAATGTTGCTTCGTCAAGATCATGAGCCGTGTTCACTTTACGTGTCATAAAAAACTCTTTAACGACCATTTCTCCAGCGCCAACCCCCACGGTATAGATAGTGGTATCGAACTTCTTTGCAATCTCAGCGGCTTCCATAGGGTCAAGCACACCTGCATTATTTCCGCCATCACTGAGCAATATCATGACACGTTGAGGTGCATCACTATCAACAAAGGTCTTGGTTGCCACAGCAATGCCATCACCAATCGCCGTTTGAGAGCCAATGAGCCCGAGAACAGTTTGATTAAGTTGCTCGGATACCGTGTGCCTGTCGAGTGTTAACGGAGTCTGTAGATAAGCGTGGTCTGCGTAAACAACCAATCCAACGCGGTCTCCCGCTCGTTTTTCAATAAATTCAGTCAGTACGTTTTTTACCGCTGTTAAACGGTCAATATATTCATCGCCTTGTTTCATGTCTTTCTGTGTCATGGATCCAGAAAGATCGACCACCAGCATTAAATCACGATGCTCCGGTTGGTGGGTGATAGGATCCCCGTACCAAACTGGACGAGTTAGCGCGATGACAAGTAATACCCAAGTTATTATGGCGAGTATACGCAGCAGTGTTTTCTTTGGTGCGTTTTGCCCTTGTGAATTGGGTAAAAAAGGCAAGTGTATCGGCGCTGCCACCTTTACGGGTGGAAGCAGTCGATAAATGATCAAAGGAAGTGGTAATAGGAATACTGCCCACCACCACACAAACTCGATATTAGCCAAGCTTGCGTCCTCGTTTTGGAGGCAACGCTTCATCTACCCATTGATAGCATTGTTCGACCAATAGATGAGGCTCTTCCACTGCATCTTTTTGGTAGAGTGCTTTTTGCCACTGTTTAGAGTGATGTAAGAACATCGGATTATCTAACTGAGAGTCTAAGAACACGTACCAATCACGCCCAGTGAGGTGGGCGATATGCTCACGAGGGAAGTAACAAAGTGCCGCTTGACGGACAAGCTCAATAGCCGCAGAAGGCGTCTCAACTGTTTGCCCTTGCTTTAGTAATTTCAAGGCGGTTTGTTTAGGCGCTAAGCGTCTTTTATTCCACTTGAAAAGTGCAACGATCAGAACCAATGTAAAAATAACAGCGAGAGCCGACGCCCACCATCCCCACGCCAATGGAAACCATGAAGGTAGTGATGGCAGTTTTAAATCGTTAAGAGCCAGTAGGGCTGAGCTAGATGAATCCTTCATTTAGTGTTGTCCAGATAGTTGTTGTAATAATGGTTGATTACTAGAGATAGAAGTAAATGAAATCCCTAGAGACTGGCAGCTTTGTTTTATTGCGTTCAGGTGGTGATTGTATTCTCGTTCAATGCTTGCGCGTGTTTTACGAGAGGAGAAGTCAACCCACTGCGATTTGTGTTGACTTGAAACTTGTTCAGTTCCACGGAAATTTGTGTCCCCATATTCTAATGGGTCAGAAAAGTGAACCATCCGAACTAAGTTGTGCTGACGTAAACGTTTAATCAATGGATCACTTGGGTCTTCTAAACGAACGAAATCACTTAATAGAATTATTTCACTCCCTTTGGGGCACAAGCGATGTAGAGCTTGAAACCCTTTTTGCATAGAGTGATTCGTTTCCTTAGGTGTGGTTGTCGCCTCGTTGAGCGCGGTATTGTGACGCTGAATGATCTGCTGAAGCAACATGAGCGGACCACGGTCACGTGCTGTTGGCTTAATATCGATAAGCTCTGTGCCGGTATCGATTATGGCGCCGATACGATCATTATTGGCAATACAAAGCCAACTAAGAAGGCTCGCCATGTGCGCCATTTGTACCGATTTTAGCTGTAGTGTCGAGCCAAAAAACATACTAGAACTAAGATCAATGTAAAGCACGACTGGCTTTTCACACTCTTCTGTAAAGAGTTTGGTGTGTGCTTTGCCTGTCCGTGCAGTTACGCGCCAATCGATACTGCGAATATCATCACCGGCTTGATATTGACGCACTTCGGCAAAATCCATCCCTCGGCCTAATTTACGGCTTTGATGCTGCCCAGATATTTGAGTCCATAAGCTTTTCGCTGGTGGTAACCAGTGAATACTGTGCTGCTTGTAATAAAGCAGTTCATCAAGCGACAGTGTGACCCCATTACAATGAGGTGGTAATGATGAGAGAGTGTCCATAATCACCTAACCGTTTAAGCGCTGCCGACCAAAGAAAGGAGGTGGTTGACGACTTGATTAGGATGAACGCCCTCTGCCTGTGCTTGGTAAGAAAGAAGTAAACGGTGACGAAGTACTGGAAAGGCCATTGCTTGGACATCTTCAGGCGATACAAAGTCACGACCTGCTAGCCAAGCGTGTGCTCTAGCGCATCGATCTAGTGCGATGGTTGCTCGTGGGCTAACCCCTAACTCAATCCATTGTGCGAGCTTTTGATCGTATTCTCTTGCTTTACGTGTCGCCATGATAAGACGAATGATGTATTGCTCAATACTGTCAGCCATGTGGATATTAAGCACCTCTTGTCGAGCGGCAAATATATCTGACTGAGACAAGGTTGGTGGTGTAATTGGTTGCTCGCCTTTCGCTTCACCACGGTTGAGTCTTAATATCTCTAATTCGCTTTCAGCATCAGGGTAGCTAACATCTAGGTGAAGTAAAAAGCGATCGAGTTGAGCTTCAGGTAGAGGGTATGTACCCTCTTGTTCTATAGGGTTTTGTGTCGCCATCACCAAAAACAGCTCTGGTAATTTATATGTGTTCTTACCGGCCGTGATTTGTTTCTCTGCCATTGCCTCAAGCATCGCTGCTTGGACTTTAGCGGGGGCACGGTTAATCTCATCCGCCAATAATAACGAATTGAAAATAGGGCCAGGTTGGAAGCTAAACTCTCCGGTTTCCTGCCTAAAGATATCGGTGCCCGTTAAATCAGCGGGTAGTAGATCAGGAGTGAACTGGATACGATGAAAGTCGCCTTCGATACAATCAGCCAGTGATTTAACTGCACGGGTTTTAGCAAGACCAGGAGGGCCTTCAACTAATATGTGTCCATCGGCAAGGAGCGCAACTAACAACTGTTTTACTAGGTTAGATTGACCAATAACTTGGCTCTCAAGGTAGGTTTGAAGTTGTTGTACGGCTAATATAGTCATCGGTATATTTCTCCTAATTTTTCAATTAGTGAGCCAAAAATAGAATTAGTTCCATTAACATTGCTCTGATCAGCCATATTTGACGTAAAAATAACCGATGAGAAGTTGTTAACAATCAGATGATTACATTATGGGGGTGATTGAGCGTGTTCCAAGAGCTTGTGCAACGAAAAATCGGCTCCATATTCCAAAAATGATGATTGATGAATAATATTGATGAGAAAATAGTCAGTTTGAGCACGAGTTATTGTTGAGGCTAGAAAAAAATGAGTGAAATCGTTACACTCCTCAACAGAGATTCTAATTTTGGTTTAAACCGTATTTTTGGTATGAACCGTTTTGTAAGAAAATTTGGTAGGTAGAGATAATGAGTGATTTTGAAAAAGAGCTGGAGCAAATGTCTCAGCAATCGGCAGACGAGCCTGAAGTAACGTTACCTTCACTTGATGAGCAAAAAGCAGTGGTTGCTGAGCTTAAAAAACTAGAAGAAGAAGGTAAGCTAACGCCAGAGATCCTTGAAGCTCATTTTGGCCAGTTTTACGCGAAGAGTGATGCGCCAGTTCACTAAAGCATTGCTTGTTAACTTAAGTTGCTGTTATTAAATGCATTAAGGTTGGTTATTCCAACCTTTTTTATTGCCTGTAGAATGCGAATGGCGACAAAGTGGCGGCACTTGCGTTACTTTTTTAAAGTGGCGATAGGGTTTTTCGAAAGTGCTTCAGTCAGGTGCTCTGGTGTGAAGTGGGCATAACGCATTGTCATCTTGATATCGGCATGGCCTAAAATGTCACGTAGAACCAGAATATTGCCGCCATTCATCATAAAGTGGCTAGCGAAGGTATGGCGAAGCACGTGCGAGGCTTGCCCCTTTGGAACTTCAATTGGCGAACGTTGCTTAATTTGGCGCATAAACGCTCTATAGCAAGGCTTAAACAGTGGGCCAGAGGTAGGCTTGTAGATTTCTTCATAAAGCGCCTCAGTGATTGGAACAGAACGGTTCTTGCCTGTTTTCGTATTCACGAACGTCACTTTAAACTTAGACAAGTTTGCACCGCGAAGGCCTTCAGCTTCACCCCAACGAGCGCCAGTAGACAAACACAACCGCACAATTTTTAGCATGTCTGGGTTTTTGTTTGCTGCCACATCGAATAGCAATTGTTCCATTTGTTCGCTGGTCAGGAAACCCATTTCACTTTCGCCTGTTTTTAGCGGCTTAACAGATTCAAGCGGGTTAGGGTGGGGCCATTCACCAAACTCCTTAAGTTTGTTAAATACACCCTTTAATCGAGAAAGCTCAGAATTAACCGTAGCATGCCCCACTTTTTCACGAATAGTGTTCATTCCAGATTTGTATTTGATTTCACCTGAAAGACGCTTGGCGCGATAAGCAGAATAGTCTTTAGCGGTTAAGTTGACGGCTAGCGGGTTGCCGAGTGAATCAACAATATGTGAAAAGCGGCTAAGCATTTCTCCGCCCCTAACAAGTGAATTGCCATACAGTGTGAACCACAAATTAATCAGTTCGCTTAACCTACGGTGATCAGATTTTTCACCTAGCCAAGGTTTGTCGTCTAATTCCTTAAACAGAAACTTCTCGTAGGTGGTCGCTTCCCCCTTGGTGGCGAAGCGTTTACGAACGCGCTTACCACCGCGGCCTTGTGGGTAGCACTCACAAAGCCATGGCTTTTTGGTTCCGTCTTTAAGGTTGCGAATCGACATAAATACTCAATTTGTACTGGTTATAAAAACAGTATAAATTGAGTAAAAACTACGAGCAATGTTTGAACTTGTGTTTTGGACACAAAGGTACCTAAGAAATGCGGGAAACATTAAGTTTGGTGTTCACGTTCTAATTTATTTACAAATAAGCACGGTTAAAATTTCGATTGTAGCGTTGAATGTTAGTGTTAAAGCTATGGCTGAAAGGGCTGTTGGAATGCCGATCTCTAATATGTGAAAACGAAGGTTCTGTTGTATGGAGTAGCCTTTAATATGTTTTTCAAAACGGTCAATTCGTTCCATATCTTGCTTTATACCAGATGAACTATACACCTTTTCGACAAATATTTTGGCTAATGCATCCGCATCTAACTCTTGGTAAGAAGTATCTTTAGGGTTGTCTGCAAACTTAACTTGCTGCGTAAGCAATTGTTCAAGCCTTTTCTCATAGGTCGGTTCTAAAGGGCAAAAGGTGAATTGCCCTATGTCGTAAACTGATCTAATCCAAGTGCTGTCATCATTAGCTCCTTGCCCTTTTGGTTCTCCATTATCTGTAAGTTTCAAGCGCCACACCCACCATTCATCATAAGCTCGCCAAAGAAAATGAATGAGCTGATAGATGATGATGAAAAACATCATCAATTTTACGTGTTCAATCGTAATATTGGTTAGTGGAATTCCAAGGAAATTAATAGGTTTTGAGTTATCTATGCCGACATTGAAAGTAATGATGGCAATGGCCATGCAGCTAGTAATTAGAATGTTTCTTCTGTATCTAATCGTTTGTTCGGATAATTCTATAAAAGGTCTATCTTTAAACGAGCCCATAAATGGTATTCCTTACAAAGTTCTATAAAGGTATTAGCCGTATTCTTTTACCTTAATCTTTTTACTATTGTCTTTTTTGACTAAATATCTGGAATAATTGAGCTTATGATAAAATCCATAACTGAAAGTTCCAGGTGCTTTATCTATTACAAACCAAGCTTCTTCTGGGCCATATACCGCCAATTGTAAAATTCGCGTGTAGTGACCTGGTTTATTCCAAGCCTTGCATGAATTGGAAAGAAATATGTGAGTGAATAGTTTGGGGTACGACTCCACTAAAGCACATAATCTGGAATCGCCATCAGTACGTGATTCTTTAGCGAGAGTAGTGATTTGATCACCAAGCACTTTTATATGTGGGATATCTAAGCGAGCAGATGTAAGTAAAGCCATAAGTGAATAAATATATTTGGGTTCAGTGCACCATTGATAACCATAACTTGCTTGTCTTGTCTTCTCGAAGTAACTTACTCGTGGGGCTACGTATTTTAACCAGCTTGCAGAGAAAATATACGAATAAGCTTCAAAGGTATTGTTGTAACTTTTAAGGTCTTTTTTCTCTCTAACTTCTTTGGGAACATCCATGAAATGCTCTAATTGTAGGTCGTGATAAATTAGTTTCAAATGGGTTCGTAATTCTTCAAATTTATGAATGGCAAAGTGCTTATGTTCTTCAGTGGATATATATTTTTGGGTGGCATACAAACTTTCATATGCAGATAAGATGAAAAACCACATTTTGTCAGACGTTAGATTATCTTTTGATAATTTCTCTATCGTAGAGTCTACTTTATCAACGTATGACTCAAGAGCCATGTTAGATTGACGAACTATTGTACTGACATGTCGATCCCAAAGACTAAAACCCAAGGTGGCTATAGCTACCAAGCCAATAAAAATGTTTGCGAAATCAGCAATTGAGACTGCATTTTTTAAAATATTAGGGTAATGATGCAGAGTTGCCATGGTCAGCACCCAGAAAACTACGCTTACCTGGAGTAGAGTTTTTATAGTGTTTACTATTGTTTCTTCAGTAGGCATCTTCATCTACAAATTCACTATTAGGTTTTTAATCACTACTTCGTTTAAGTGATCGAGGGCTAGGTAAGCATGTCGCATGTTTTTTGTTCCACCGTTAAGGTTTTTAACTGAAATAGGCAAGACTTAATGATTTTAAGATCGGCATAACAGTGTAAGTTAACAAACCAATGTTTAAGAAAAGGGGCACTAAAAAGTCGAAGGTTCCTGGGTTCTTAACCACTAAGGTCAATGTAGAATAAAGCGTGAGTAATTTTAGTTTGGTTTGCATTAAACTAGTAGGGGGAGTGCTAGTTCGGAAGCTTTCATAGTGCTCGTCTACACCATCATTGTAGAAAATGCCCCAACTGAAATTTAAACCTTCATCCTTACGAGCTTCAAACCCACCGCCTAAAGCTAGATGCTGTTCAATTTCTATCTGATTAACATTACTTGAATTTGAATATATTAATGTAAAAAAATCGGTTGGTGCGCTATCTGGCTCGTCAAAAAGTTGAATGCGAAAACCTACTACATTTTCGCCCCTATTAGTCATGTCTGCATCTGTTACATTGAAGAACGTATTATTTCCAACAATATGCTTCCTCACAAACCACTTACCGATGGCTGTTTGTGTAAAGCTGTGCTTGAGGGCACTGCTGTTTATCTCTCTTCGAGTAGGTTGAGAGTGTAGGTAGTACCTAAAAACAGCATACGCAATTAGGGCTTGATATAAGTAAAATAGCTTTTCTGGATGAAGAAACTCAATTTTTGGAAGCCATGGTATCGTTATGCTTGAATCGGTAAATTCAACACCAATAACGCTCTGAATGACACCAATACAAAAAAGGGTCATTAGCCCTTTGCTAGAACTAGTGAATGACGGCTCGGTTATAGTGTCGATTGGATTGATGTTAGCCAATTTAAGGCCCTCATTTGGTGTGTATTAGTCTATTTCTTGCTGTTTTGTCTTAGATTTCGAAATGAGTTAACTCAGCTTTTGTACTTCTCTAACTCTCTACAAAAATCACTAAATTCGATAAATGACTGAGATTGAGTACTCATTGAATCAGCGTTTATATTGAAGCTTAAATGATGCTTAGCTTGATTGACAAAAACACATTTCTCCAGTGAATGAAATATTCTAACTAATTCGGGATCTAGAAACACAAATAGCTTATGTAATTTAGCTATTTCGACCCCAAAATATTCACCCAAAGTAAGCAGGTATGATCTTCTATCGTGAAATTGTCTATTACCTGGGGCAAAAAACAATTGCCCTTCAAAACCTGAGTTAGGATCAATCGTTTTGAAACTGTCAATTATTTCTAAGGGGCTAAGTATCTCTGTAAGTCGCTCACTATTCCCTTTTCCAGTCATGATTTGTGGTAACAGGCAATAGTACTCAGCTAACAGCCTATCAATATGTGGCTGTATTATGTTTTTAACATGCTGTTGTTCTTTATAATCCTTACGATGCACGACAATTACGTAGAAGATATAACTAACGACATATCCAACACATAAGTTATAGAATGTATTTAGTAACCGTGAACCACCTGAGAATAATTCGGGTAAGTGGGAAAAATATAAGTCAATTGACAGTATTAATATTACAGTTATACATAATAAAATATTTACTACTTTATTTATCGAGAGCAGCATTTCTTTCATTTCTTTCAAGCCCCACCCAACAAAACACTCTCGACCCAATCATCAAAGTGCTTTTTCTTGTGGCCTTCGGTGGCGAGCATGGTATCTATGTTCTGAACAAAGAAGGTCTTAGTTACACCATTTTCTTTTCTTGCGATTAAGTTCTTGTACGTACCGTTAAGCTCTAAACGAATGGGGTATACAGTAAGGCGATCTCGACCATCATAGCGGTAGGTGAATGTAGTTGCTGCACATTCACCCTCCCAAAGAGTGGCCGATATGTTTGATTTTGCTCTATTGGGAAGAATACCGAATAGGTTCACTGAAAGTACCGACTGACACCAGTCCGGAAATGAATATGGAGCATCATAGAAGGTGACATTTTCCATATTGCCAACGTTGAAGTGGCGATCTTCCTGTCGTTCGTAGCAAAACCCTCTAACGTAAAACATGTTTTCGTCATTGATCAGGATTTCACTTACAGAAACCTTTCGTTGGCTTTTGTCGCCAGAAGAGTCTGTGTAATCGAAGGTGAGTTCGTTTTCTTCTCCTGCCCAAACAGATGTTAGCTTCGCTGCCCAGCTAGAGATCGCACCGCTTTTTTTGAAGTGATCGAGTTTGTATTTTTTACAAAGAGCTTCTTGTTTATCTTTAGATAAATTGTTTTTTCTAACTAACTCACGCCAATGCTTCGGGTCGACAAGGCGTTCGCGGAACTTCTTCTGCTGAATCTTATACAAAATGTACAGCGCTAGAATAGCAATTAATCCAAACAGCTCCATCTCACTCTCCCTAGTGAATTAGGTTTACTAACCTTTCCTTGAAGTCACGGCCACGCGGCCAATAACCTTGATATCGTGCTCTGCTACTTCTAGTGTGCTGTCGCCAAATGCTACGGCCAGTTTTCTGCCTGGTAACCGCTGAATTTGGTTAATGGAAAGCCTGCCATCTACATCAATCAAATAGTCGCCACTCACTGCGTCGGTGGTGCTTTTATCTAATAGGTAAACCGCTTCGTTGGTTTCTACTTCTATTGTGTGCTCAACCTTTAAATTGAAGCTGTTCATACGTCGAAGTGCGTAGGGCACTTTACCTGTATCAATCAACTTGCCATTGGTTAAACAGAAACTGTTCAGAATCACCGTTTGGTGCTGCGGGTTCTCATCCGTTAGGTCCGACAAAAACTCATTAACCGCAACATCAGCCGCTTGGGGCGTAGGTGTATTGGGTAGGTTTTTACGCTCTTCTTCACTCAAAGCCAGTTCAGCAATGGGAATGCCTAAACGCAGATGCAGGCGCACCATCAACTCGTGTGACGTTCTATCGTGGGTGTTCCAAGTACTGAATGTGGTCTTTGGGACGTCAAGTAACTTTCCGAGATCGAGAAAATCATCGCTTCCAGTTACAACCTTTAATTTCTTAGTAAAATCAGACCCTTTAAGGTAGTCGTATGACTTTATGACCTTATTTTTCATATATAAAAACCACGCAAAGTTCACATAAATAGTTAATTGACTATTTACGAAAGTCAAATAACGATCTATTATCTGGTTATCAAGTAAACGAAGTGCGAACGATGCCGACCAAAGCCAGTACGCACAACATATGAAAGGATACCACTATGTTAATTCATTCCCAACCGTCAGAAGCGCCTTTTGTTACGTACGACAAGTACATGGAGCTAACAGGCATTAAATACACAACCCTTCGTGATCAGGTCGATTCCGGCAAAGTCATCATCAAAAAGAAAGACAAACCTCGTGAAAAGCCAATGATCAACATGGTGGCAATGAACGAAATTGCAGCCCGTGAAGCGCTAGAAGTTCTAGGTTAATCATGCGCTTGTCTTCTTTTATTCCAACCAAAACGTACTGCCCACTTTGGCTACATTTGTTTGCCTTAGTTGTCATTGTCGTTCCTCCATTGCTATAGGAGTATCAAACATGGGTGATCAAATCGCCATGTGCGAACTACGTGAACGCAAACAGCAATCTTTCAACGCTGTATGTTGCGATTTCGCAATCAACCACAACATGGAAGCGTTAGCAAAAGAGGTAGGAATAAAAAGCGGGACGATGCTGCGTAACAAGCTCAACCCAGAGCAGCCACACATTTTAAGTGCCTTAGACATGGCGCTGCTGTGCAAGGCCGCAAACGACTACACCATTTTAAATACTCTCGTTGGCGATGCAGGCGTAGTGATCGCGCAAATACCAACGGGCGATTGCAACAAAACCACTATAGAGCGCGTTCTAGAGAACAACATTCTCGCAGGCAAGATGAGCGAAAAAGCCTTAGAGCTGAGTAAACAACCACGCACCCCACGCAGCAAAAAGCGCAGAACCATCGCCTTGGCTCAATTGGCGATCGGCAACCTAGTGCTTTTAGTTTCTGAACTCGAAAACCGCAACACCGCACTGCAGCCATTAATGCAAATGGGCACCGACGTGTTGGGCAGCGGTATGTCACTACCCGGTTTATAAGGAAGGAATGATGTCAGGCTTTGTATTTAGGAGTGTCACCAATGAACAGTCCAGCGATGCGATTAATGAAGGTGTAACTATGGTTAGGTTTCAATCCCATTCGGATAGCTGCTCGGTTAAAGGCAAGTGGCTTCAACATCCCAAGTTCGTCGCTATTGGTATCTCGAACAGAGGTGATCGCTTCGATCAACTCATCATCAGAAAACTTATGTTTTTGGTTAATGATATCTCTGAATTTTCCGCTTTGAGTATCAGCACAAATAGCTTTCTTCAAAGGTTGAACGACGACATTGATAGCAGCGAGAAAAGCAACCAAAAAGCCCACAACTATATCGACACCAAGGGTAGCAACGATAGAGGTTCCCAACATGATCAGCACGATGTTTATGCAAACGTCTATACGTCGCCAGAACACGTTCAACATCTCTTCAGTGCAGCTGCTGTATTCAGCCGTAAATTCTTGATCTTGTCTGTCCATTTTCTGAGTCCTTTAGTTTATCACCCACCATCTTTTGGTGGGGTAGGTTTAGGAGGGTTATGGTCTTTAAATTTCTCTGAGTTATCCATGTGAATTCCTACTTAGTTATTGAGTCGCAATAAGATTCTACCGTGTATTGGGTCGCACTGCTACACGAACCAGTTCCTGATCTGGTTTATCAAAATCAGCTTAACGGAGGTTTATATGTCAGTTGAATTATTAGAAAAAGCAATCCACCGACCTTGCCCTGATATGAGTTGTTACTCGCTCAATTCTGAGCAAAAGAGTAAAGGTTTAGTGCGCTTAGCCAGAGTGAAAGCGAATTTGAAAGAGTCTCAGCTGAAAAATTTACGTACTGAGCGCCAAACGCTTTCTAACAAAATCAAGATTACCCAAACACCACGTGAAGCCGTATTGCTTCAAAAACAGATAGACGACATCGACGCAAAAGCCATTCGCATCAGCGAGCGTTGGTCGTAGCCCCATCCCTTAGCCAGCGATACTTTGCCCCTGCCGTATTCCTAATCGAATAGGGGCTTTTTTTCGCTCACTCTTCCAACAGTAGGAGAACTAAATATGGAAGTTTTAACCACTACTACCAATAACCATCAAACGTTACCTGCGGCAGCCCTTGCCCAAAAACAGCAGTTACTCAGCGGTGTTACCCCAAGCGGTGAAGTGTTCGCAATAGTGAATGAGATAAATGTACTGGCGATGGCGAATGCCGATGTCATTCATATACACACTAGATTCAGTGCGCACGTAAATAGCTTCAATGTGAATGTTCAGTCAGCAAGCCAGTGTTATGACTATGAAACTGAGCATGAGTATTTAATGGAAGCACAATGTACCTACCTAGATGAAGAAGGAGCCCTTGAACAACTCCTTTCTATTGAATCGCAACTCACCGAACTGATCATCGAAGCCCGTGAAGCAGCTGAAACTGATTTGGAGGCAAGTGCATGAGATTCATAGCAGCGTATCTAAACAGTGGCGGTGGCGTAGTGAAAAACGACAACGGCGAAGTGATGAACCTAGAACTTGGCGAACACGAGACTCAGCAGCTCGCCATAGACAATGCTTGTGAACAATTGAACTGCCAACACTCCATCAACGGAGTGATTTTAAAAGGCAACAACACAGGCGGTTTCATGGTGGTTGATGCACAGGAGTTTGCCCAGTTATGAGTGAAGCAATTAAAGTGGCGGCTGCGGCCCCGAGCTATATTGAAACCTTGCTCACTGAAATGTTCGAAGGTGACTACCCAGACAACGAAGTTCTATTGGGCGTGTTACTAGCAGGCCAGTCGCAAATTCAAGTTCAGCTGAAAATTACACGCAACCCAGAAGACTTCATGGATGAGTGTTAATGACCGCTCTGACCGAACCTCGTGAAATAGAGCTCTACGATTTACCGTTAATAGACCCATGGGGCAATCACGCAAAACCTATTAAAGGTGACGTTGCGTGTATTGCTCATGGTTACCAACCCAATTCACGTGACCCAGAAGAGATTAACTTCTTAGAACGTGACCTCTTTGATGCAAACCCACGTGATCACGAATGGCGAAAGAAGTTCTTTGCCAACTTGCCAATCTATCTTGGTAAGTACTTCGCTAAGCGATACATCACCATTGGCGAAAAGCAGGGTTACGCCAAAGCGAATATCTACCTTCGTGAAAAAATGCAGCCTGCTGCTAAACGAGTAAGGAAAGTACTCGAACGTTACAGCAAGCTTCCAACGACTCAAAAAGTCGCTTTGTTGTCTAAAGAGCATGGAGGTGAAGATGATGGTTTTCACCCCGTGTACTTTAAAGAACATGGCACTCCAGAAGATTTCAAAAGAAAACAGTTCAAATTCGATTTCGACCAAATTGATCGAGATAGAAAGCCAGTAGCCAATCGTTTACTTGCAGAACTAGAGCAAGATGAACTCAAACTCATGGCATCTAAAATCGCTGATTTGGTCAATGAATACCGTTTGAAAGTGTGCGGAATGAAGTACCAAGCAGAGACAGACGATGAAATAGACGAGAGCATGTTGCTTACCTATGAAGATATTGCCGTATTCATAACGTCCACCTTTGGCATGAAAACCCCACGTAAATATAAGAAACAAACGCCACTTTCTGCTACGCAGGATGTATCTCGAATGATTGATGAAAAGTGGTGGCTTGGCCGTTTGGTTCGCTGCCGAAAAATCATGCGTGAACATTTAGCCATTGCTGTTGGGCAAGTCAGTTCAAAAGCGTCTGCTTATGCCAGTTGGGATTGCATCCGTGAACACAAAGAGCAGCAAAAGCGAAACTGGGAAGCGATTCAAAACATGTTGCTGACCGAGAAAGAGACGGGCGAAGAAGCAGAACTGCAAGACATGGTATTAAAAAGCGTGTCGAACCCAGCCATTCGCCGCCATGAATTAATGGTTCGCTGTCGTGGCTGCGAAGACATCGGCAACGAGCTGGGCTTGCAAGGTTTGTTTCTCACTCTCACCACGCCAGCGGCTTATCACAACAGCTATAAAAAGGGCGGCTTCATTAATCACTGGAATGGCTCTAGCCCTAGAGAAGCGCAGGCTTACCTCAATGATGTATGGAAAAGGATTCGTTCTAAATTAGGCCGTGATGGCATTCGTTGGTTTGGCGTTCGCGTTGCCGAGCCACATCACGATGGTACACCGCACTGGCATCTACTGATTTGGGTAAAGCCTGAAGAGGTAAATGCAGTACGTGAAATCTTTATCTCATACGCCACAAAAGAAGACAGAGCCGAACTGCACCCAGAGTTTGAGAAAGAGAAGCAGAAACCATTTCGTAAAGCCCCTTATGTTGGCCCGTTAGATTACCGCGCCCGTTGTGACTTTGGTTACATCGACAAAGAGAAAGGGACAGCGACAGGGTACATCGCAAAATACATCTCAAAGAACATTGATGGGTACGCGATGGACGGTGAAGTGTCGGACGAAACAGGTAAACCCGTGAGCGAGATGGCCAAGAACGTTAGCGCATGGAAGTCACGATGGGCCATTCGCCAGTTTCAGTTCTTTGGTGGCGCACCGGTTACAACTTACCGTGAACTACGCAGGTTCGCCAACCAGAATAAGAAAGCGTTTATGGAATACGTGTTCATGCAAACACGTGCTGATCTCATCTGCCTTTACGACATAATTCATTGCCAGTTGATTGGCCCCGTAAAACCCGCTAAGAACCTAACTAACCTAGAGCTGATGGAAGTGATCGGTAATAACTACCAAGCTCGTTTTAAATCAGACGATGGCAGCATCACCGACACACTAAAAGCAGCCGACCACGGAGATTGGCAAGGCTACATAATGGGGCAGGGTGGCCCATTTGTAGCGCGTGAAGAACTGCTGATTAGAAACAGCTATGAAGTACTGCCGTTTGCCTCTCCTCATGGTGAAGATGTTCGCAAGTTAGAGGGCTTTGACGCGTCTGGCGTACTAGTGAAGACAAGAACTAAAACGTGGACGATTGGTAAGAAGAAGCCTCAAAAAGACAATACTGAAAAGCAGGTGACTTACGAGTTCGATAAGCCAGGCATTTGCCCTTCAACATGGAAATTCAAGAAGAGAGTGACAACCTTTGTACCGCGTACCGAAGTCGAAGGGAGCGCTCTTGATCTTCATGGCATCTCTGATGCCTCTCGGAGTTCTGTCAATAACTGTACGGAGCCTGAAAAAACCGTACCAGGTCGGGAGTTAAGCCCGCTCATTGAAAATGAGATAAGTCGGTTAATTGATGAGTACGAATTAGACGATAGCTTTAGAAAAGATCTCTTCAAAGGCCATTGGATTTCACTCTCCAAAGAGAAAAGTATCAAGCTGCGGCAAGGTGAAACCGACAGAACGCCAGATAACCTCGTTTATCACACCAAACACAAACCCGATTTAAGTTGGTTGGGCGAAGCTGTGCCTATTCCAATGGTGGGGAGTCATTACCAGTCGCTCACACAAGACAATTACCAACAACCTGAGCTTTCGGTGTTTGGGTTGGAAATTCGAGGGATACATTGATAGAAATAAATATAGGGACGTCTCATAGCTGTGGTTATTTCTCAGAGTTATACGCATTAAGTTGTGTGAATGTATTTCGCCTCACTTATGCTACGTAGTTATCATTAGTGAGGTGTTAAGTTGCATAACGGTATTGACTGTCGCAGGATAGATAATTACCAAAAAACGGAGTAGAACAGTCAATCAGAATCATATGAAATTCGTATTTCCCGAAGAGGGAACCTGTTTTACTCATTGATCAAAAGAACTACGGAAAACTTACTATGAAAAACAACGAGCTAACAAAACTCATTGAATCTATAAGAATGGAAGCTAATGATGATGCACAGCGAAATCTAAATAAAACTGTTTATAAGTTACCTTCGGAAGCATTAGTTGAACGCGTTTCAGAAGCTATTATAAGCAATTTTATAGAGAAGTATCATTTTGAAACGGCGACTATTGAGAACGGAATGTTGACTTTAACGCACCCAGAAGCGTAGCCAAATATATTAAAAATTCACTTGGACTTTATCATTATGGTTGAAATTATAGATGCTACTTTTACAACTCGTGGAGCGTTTACGACCTCTACAAGTAATACAGGGAAAGGTATGAGAGAAAAGCAGCATGAAACATTGAAAAATCTTGCTTCAGTTTTGGGGCATACCAAGATATACAAAAGACTAAGTGCAAGATCTAGTTACTTTTATAGCTTGCGTGAAAATGGAATATATCAATCGGCATCGAACTTAATTATGGATTTGTCTAAAGAAATCGCCCAAAAGTATAAGTAATTTGAAAAATAGAAACATTTTTTATCCTCTCTGGTGGGTGTTATATGACTGTATTTAGACTACATACAAGGCCGAAAGGTGGTCTTGCAAATGCAAAAGTCTCTTTTGATTATTGTCTTAGAGCAGGAGTTTTAGGATTGGGGTGGCAAACTGAATCTCAAGATAATACCGCGACTTGGGGAGAGTTCACGAAAGAAGCATTTGAGGCTTATGGAGAAAAAGAACTCTCGAGAGTTAAGTATCTAAAGAACAATGTTGTGAAAGATGATCTGATTTGGACTCGGGATACGGAAGGTCATTATTATTTAGGAAAAGTAAACTCTGGCTGGGAGTACTTTTCAAATGACGAAGCCAAAGATGCCGATATAGTTAATGTTGTTCGTTGTGACATAAATAAAGTAACTACAGTAGATGATGTTCCAGGAAAGGTTATTGCTTGCTTTAGGCCATCTCGTACAATTCAGGCTATCCGAGACAAAACTGCTGATGACTATTCTAAATACTTATGGAATAAAATTTCGAATACTGAGTATTATGATCTACCTAAAGAGTCATTCAAAAATGTTTTCTCATTTTTAGACTCGGAAGAGACTGAAGATGTGATTTTTGTGTACTTACAAACGCAAGGTTGGATCATTATTCCCAACTCAAGAAAAGCAGATACGATGAGTTATGAGTTTTATCTGATAAATAGAATATCTAAAGAAAAGGCTATTGTGCAAGTGAAAACAGGGTACACATCACTTACACCAAGAGAATGGGAAGATAGAAAAGAGAAGGTGTTTTTGTTTCAAGCGAATAATCAATACAAAGGCCAAACTGAAAGTGAACATGTAGTATCAATCGATCCTTCAGTAATTGAGAAGTTTATGTATAACAATAAAGATCTACTTCCTTCTAATATCGTTCATTGGTTAGAGTTGGCTGATTCAGAGAAGAAAATGCAACCCCTACTTTAAGTAGAGGCTAGAACAATCCCTCAAACCATAGAAAGTTGCTGCTGCAGTTCTGCCCTTTGTTCTGGCGGCAACGCTTTCACTAATAACAACGCCATTTGTGAGGTGGTTTTGGCCGACGGGCTTAACGTGTGGCTATAACTGATGTTCATAACAAACGTATGGCCACATTCTGGGTCGGTGCATGAGCAATAAGAATCGGAATGAGAAGGAGAGATACGGTTCGTCTTTTGAATACGGGCTTTTGCCCCGCATTCGTTGCAAATTATGCGCATAATTATAAACCTAGCTGTAAACGACTGACCCTTCAAGAATACAAAATAACTGTATATTTGTACAGTTATCGAACTGGCCTTGCATCCAACATGGCACGCTTCATTAGCAATCTCACAAGTTAGTGAGTTACCTCTCAGCGTTCATTACCCAGTAAAATACCTGTGGATCACTGTGTGTATATACAGTAATCTTGTGGGGTTATTTGGTTTGGGGGTGTTATGTTGTTGAAAAATGAGAATGAATTACAGCAAGCGTTAGGGATTATTATCGATGGAATGGCCCAAAGCGAAGCTACCGCTAGGCAAAAAGCCATAGGTTTGAAGCTAATGAATATGGTGATCGCGAATTACGAAGGTGAAATCAACCCCTCACAGCGGCAGGCTATTCATTCCATCATCGAAATGGCCGCAGAAGCCGAACCTACCACGTTTATGTACTGATCAAACATTGCACCAATAAACAGCCCCGTAGGTCAGAACCTACGGGGCTTTGATTGTTCTATCTAAATATTATAGTTCATGAAGTCGGAAATAGGTTGTGAGCCTTTCCGCAAGAAATATATTCCCAACTTTAGTCGAATGAACTTTATCATAAAAAATAGGTTTACCATTTGATAAATAGGAACAAGTCTTTTCAATGTCGGAGCAAATAATGTTTCTAAAGTTAATGTACTGATAGTTATCATCAATTCCAATTAAGTACTGTTCTAATTTATCCATTTCATCTAATCGTGAAGTAGCCGTGATGTATAGATTCTTTTCATTTGTTAAAGAGTTCGTTCTGTGAGTATCATAAATAAACTTAGGTATATCAACCCCCAACCCTTTAGAACTGATAATTATTATTCTTGCATTGTCATTAAGTTGCCTTAAATTTCGTATTGAAGCTTTTATTAATTTATCAGAGTACACCCTCCAGTTCATGGATAATATAATAATATCGGAATTTATGACTTTTTCGTTATTATGCACTGAACTCCAAGCTTGCGTACAGTGTTCCTTTTTAAGCTTGCCACTTTTTAATTCTGGGGATATTTTCTCCCATGCTTTAATATCATCACCTACAAGGTACGGGGCACTGCATTTGGCCGGAACTTGGAGTGAAGTTAAGTTGAAACGTTCATCTACTTCCAATTCAAATAGCATGTTGATAAAGTCTCCAGCTTGTGAATCTCCTATAATTAGCATGTTTGATTGAACGTCACTAAGAGTGTTTTCTTGCAGAGAACGATGATGCCTCCAAGTGTATTTTCCATATTCGTCCCCATTTACATTAATATCCAATAGATCAAATACATGTATTGGCATTTGATTTACGAAGCCATTCTTAGAGTATACCTCTATAGAAAATCCTATATTAATAATGGCAAGTAAAAAAATATGCTTAAATTTTAGTTTTTCTATGAATGTATAACTCAAAAACCCTACTGCCAATGAAAGAAAAATACCAACCAAAATCCATTTATTTAAATCGTAATAATTAATGTAAACCGCAATAGGCCAGTGCCACAAATATATGGAATAAGACCATTTACCTAGGTGTTGGAGTATACTGTTGCTAGTAATAATACTAGATTTTCTGTTGGCGATAATTACAAAGTATGTGCCTAAAACAGGGATTAAAGCAAAATGCCCAGGCCAAGGCGTAGCGCTAGACACAAATACGTATGATATGATGATTAAGCTTAACCCAAGATGTTCTAGATGTTTCTTTTTTTGACTAGACACCTTCCACGGGTAAATATATGCAAGCCCACCAAGCATCATTTCCCAAGCTCTAACAGAAAGAATGTAGTAAGAAGCTGTAGGCCACTTAAGAGTGGCATAAATACAAAAAAGAAGGCTTAGAGCCGTACCAAAGGTAATTAGCCTCTTAATATTCATTATTGACATAAAGCGATTGGAAACAAGAAGTACTAGTGGATAGATAACATAGAACTGCCATTCAATGGATAATGACCAAGTGTGCAATAGCCATTTCTCATGAGATGCAACGTCAAAGTATCCAGATTCTGTCCAGTATATGAGATTTGAGAAGAATCCCATGCTACCCAGCACGTGTTTACTTAGTGCTTTATATCCTAAAGGTGTTAAGTAGAACCAGCCGAATGCGAGTAATACTAAGCAGAGAGCGGTTAATGCTGGAATAATTCTATTAGCTCTGTCTGAATAAAATTTAAACAGTCTAAAATTTTTACTTTCTAATCCATCTAATATAATCCTAGTCATTAGAAACCCAGAGATTACAAAAAAAACATCTACCCCAGCAAAGCCTCCAGGAATCCATGTAGGATTGAAATGGAATAATACGACTGCAATGACAGCAATGGCTCTTAAGCCATTAATATCCGGTCTGAAATTCATAAAAACATAATGTCAAATTCAAAAAAAGTGCAATCATTGTAGCTATCAATTATCTCAACACAAGTATATATACCTTGATAGTCGTCACTCGTCATACCCAACAACCGTATCAAACTCCAAATGCAGGTGTTTGGGTATTTCAGGGTCATTGTTCACCGCTCGCATAAACACCTCACACACGGGTACAACTTCATATTTATCGTAAACAGTGCTGACCTTAATAGGGTCGGGCATGTTCGCACCCACTTGTGGCATCATGCCGCCCATTCCTGCTGGAAAACGATGCCCTGCAAACACGTCTTGTGTGGTGATGTTCTTCACCCGTTCAAAATCATCTTTAGTGGCAATGTCCCCCACGGGAATAATCTGAACACCTTTCTCTTTACCACCAGGGATATTGATGTACATCGAACGGAAATTGCCGGGGCCTTTGGCCCCTTTCAGCGCCTCTTGCATACGTTCGTCATCTTCATCACTCAAGTTCGGGTCAGTGGTGTAGAAGATGTAACCCATATGAGCGCCATTTTTGTAATAAGCGCGACGAAACAAGGTGGCATCTTGATTGAGCAAAGCACTTTGTAAACTGCCCAAATAATCAGGCAAACCATAAATTTGCTGTTGCGGGTCATACTGGCCTGCAAAAATCACATCATTCGCTTTAAACACCTTTTGCTCGTTATCACGAAGCAGCTGCACAAAGTCACCGTTCTTACGCTTTCGCATGTGCATCATTGGCAAGGGCGCTAAACCAATCACCGTACCGAGCCGGTTGCGAATTTTAAGAAAACCAAAATGACCAAAGCCGAAATAATCCCAACTGGCGCGGTTAACCTGATCAGGTGACATGCCGCCACCTTGAACAAACCGACCAGACACATAATTAGAACGCGCTTTTAACAGCGAACCATGGTGCCCATTCGTGTTGGAAATATCAGCAAGTCCCTTTAACGAAATAGGGGGTTCCCAGTAATCATCCATATCGTTATAAAACAGTTCACAATAATTCGTCAGCCAAGACGACGAATCAATCACCTGTGGGTTATCAAACGAAAAGCACGTCGATTTGCTTTCGCTGCTTTCCGTCTGTTTGTGCTCATCTGTTGTCGTTAATTCAGTCATCTTGCTGTCCATTGTTATTGCGCTTATTCGCACTCAATTAGTGAGAGCCAAAAACGTATTTTGATTTCGTCGGGTTTGCGTGATCTAAAGGTTCATTCAAAAGTGCATGAGACAACGCCCAAAACGCATCAGCATGACCCACCAATTCACTGCGGTCTGCTTTGAATGTCATGCTGTTGCCTGAATTTGTCGCTACTCGCTTAATGGCCATAAACGCCATGGCCATATCGTTGTGTTCGGCATCAAACTGCAAACGGCCATCGTCGATCACATCAATCATCTTCATAACCAGGCGGTTTTTATTTTCCAGAGAATAATGAATATCAACCGCTTCACGTGGGTGCTGCTTCTTCAATAAATCAAACACACCTTTACCAATGCCCGTGACATCAACGCCTAAGTAACTCACGTTGTAACGCTTGAACACTTCACCAATTTGCTTGGCTTGATACTGAAAGTTCAGCCCCTTCCAATAATGCTTTTCAAGCACACGGAATTTTTCACCGGGTAAAGCGGGTGGAGCAACCACAACCAAACACGCATTATCACGGGTTCGTGATGGGTCATAGCCCAGCCACACTTCACGGTTGCCAAAAGGACGTTTCGATTTCGGTTTGAAATCTTGCCAATGTGCCGATTCCACCATGCACTTGGTGACCTTGTTAAAGGCGAAGATAGAATTTGCGCCATCAACAAAGATGCACATAAACAAGTTTTTGAAATCTGCTTCGCTGTACTCATCGCGAAGATCTTCAATATTCGCTAAATCAAACCCAAGTTTGACCGCATCTTCCATCGTGACGACGTAACGCCATTGCTTATCAGGGCAAACTCTGCCGCCATCTCGAAATTCATCGAAGGTTGGAAACTCAATATTCTTACGAGTCTCTTTACCGTTCTTCCACTCGTCGCCCGTCCAAAACGTGTAAGCCGGGTGGGTTTTACTCGATGGGGTGGAAAAGTACGTTCTGCGCCATTTGCTGTGCGTGGCAATAGCAGAAGAGACTTTCTTAACTTCTGCAAAATTGCCTATCCAGAAATATTCATCAGTATAAAGGTGGCCAGAATACGATTGGGCCGTTTTGCCATTGGTAGAAAGGAAGCGAAGGTGAGCGCCATTTGAAAGAACGATTGGGTTACCTGTTAATTCAATGTCCCAAAACTCTTTGGCGATCTTAATAATGTAAGTGCGGAAAACCTCAGCTTGAGCGCGAGAAGCCGAAAGAAACAGCTGATCGTCACCAGTTAGGATCGCGTTCTCTAATGCTTCACCTGAAAAATAGTAAGTCGCACCAATTTGGCGAGACTTTAAAATATTACGAATACGCTGATGAAGGTTTTCGCGCATTACCTTTTGGAAGGCATAAAGCGAATTGTGCCAATCAGCAAAGCTCTCCTCCGTGAGCTCGTTGATGTTGTTCTTTATCTTCTTATTACTTTTGCGCTTATTGCCAGAACGGTTACGGCCTTTATTGCCTTCACGGCTATTGTTTTGACTGCTTGGCTCATCAAAATCGCGTTGGGCAGTTCGTTCAACCTTGGCTTTGGCTTCAGCATTGGCTTTAAGCAAACGAACATGGTGATCAACAAGCCTGTCGAGTTCCTTTAACTGCTGATCGGTTTTCTCATCCTTATCAATCAACACCGCCAATCGACGGTTAACCATCTGTTCAATCGAAAGCTCATCAAGCAACAGCGCCCACCCGTGCTTTTTCGCCCAAGTGTAAATAATGCGCTCGCTGTTTATCTCAAGCTGCTGTGCAATTTCTTTAGGAGGAACACCGCGAACATAAAGCTGTTTCGCGCCCTCTATAGTGAGTTCTGAATATGCCATAAACGCACTATACGCTCTGATAACACACTCATTCACAAGGAAAAGTTCTGACCAATTCGGTTTTGACTTATATCCGAATTGACCCGAACAAAACCCAGTGAAACGCACCATTTATAAGCGTATGTTTGCTTTACACGAACGATTTGAATAGCAATTTAGCTTTAATGCGAAAGGTAAAGGATAGGTATCCCAATGCCAAAAATCAGTGATTGGAAGATTATTGCTACCGAAGGGCCAACGATTGATGGGCGAAAGATTGAAGGTGAGTGGCTAGAGCAGGCAGCGGGAAACTATTCCGAAAAGGAACGAATCGCAATGATTTGGCCTGAACACCGACGTTTCGGTGGTTTCGGAGATAACTGGGGGCGAGTCGTTGAGCTAAAAGCTGAAGATATAGATGGCAAAAAGCGCTTGCTCGCTAAGCTACAGCCAAACCAATTTTTACTGGATGCAAATAAACTCGGTCAGAAGTTATTCACTTCTGTTGAACTCATTCTCGACTATCGGGGCGAGGGGCGATGTTACTTGAAGGGCCTAGCTGTGACTGACTCCCCAGCTTCTTCTGGTACTTCAATCCTCGAATTTTCAAGCCAAGAAGGCAACACCACAAAACTCGAATGCAGTCATTTAGAAGAATTAGACCTAGATGAATGCTTTACCCGTAAAGACCGTTTTTTCGCGGCCTTCAACGACTTTTTCTCTTCTGGCGATGAAGAGCCAGAAACTCCATCAATAGCAGAGGACACCGATGTGACCGAAGAGCAACTCAAGGCAGCCTTGCAAGCGCAGTTTAGCGTTTTCAAAGGCGAGCTAAAACAAGAGCTGACGGACGAACTTAAACAAGAGTTCTCTCAGCAAGAACGTGGTGAATCGACATCGCCAGAAGTGAAACCAGAAGGCGCAACGGTTGAACAGTTCTCTGCTGAACTAACCGAGCAGTTAACGTCTGTAACCGAAAAACTGGCAGAGCTTGAAACTAAATTCAATGCCCTCGCGAACGGTGAAGCACCAGACCAACGCCCAGACGCATCGGGCAATAGCGAAACATTCTCAAGCAAAGGGGTATTTTAAATGTTAAATGCAATTTCTACCAAATACCTTCAAGAGTTTTGCACGGCAACTGTAGAAGCAGCAGGTGCAACGGCTGGCGCTAAAGCCTTCAATATTACGCCACCAATGGAAACCAAGCTGCGCCAAGCAATCATGCATTCGCATGCGTTCCTTGGCATGGTCTCGTTGCTGCCTGTTCTGCAAATCAAAGGTCAAGTGGTCGATGTGGGTGACGATGCGCTTTCCACTGGTCGAGCGGCAACGGGGCGCTTCAGTACCGAAATGGGACAAAGTGGAAATACTTACGAACTCACCAAAACAGATTCGGGTGCGCACATCTTATGGGAAACCATGACCCAGTGGGCGAACTCAGGTGGCAAAGGCGAATGGCTAAAAATGATGCAAAATGCCATTTCTCGTCGGTTTGCTCTCGATATGCTGCGAGTTGGTTTTAACGGTACATCAATCGCCGCAACCACAAACCCCATTGCTAATCCATTAGGGCAAGACGTTAACAAGGGATGGTTAACCATTGTTAAAGAGAAAGCAGCAGCTCAAGTATTAGCATCTGCAGATCTCGATCCTTCGGGTGTGACAGCTAACTCATACAAGAACTTAGACTCGTTAGTTCAAGACTTGATTAACACCACCATCGCTCCTGAACACGTCAATGACTCTGACCTTGTTGTGCTTGTCGGCCATGATCTTGTGTCTGCTGAGCAGCATCGCTTGCTTGAATCTGCAGACAAACCAACCGAGCACAAAGCGGCTCAGTCTTTGGCTAAAACCATTGCAGGCCGTAAAGCGTATACGCCACCGTTTTTCAAAGGCACGCAATTGTGGGTAACTACCTTAAAGAACCTGCAAATTCTGACCCAGCAAGGTACTCAGCAACGTCGCCAAAAAAATGATGATGACGAACTTCGTTTTGTTCAAAACCACATTCGTATGGAAGGCTATGCGGTGGGGAACTTGAAGAAGTTCGCAGCCATTGAAACGGTCACCGTCATTGAGCCAACACCTTAGGAGTAAGTCATGGGAAGCCCACTGAAACGACAACGTGATGCCATCTTACTTCGAGTGGCTCGCAATGAACCCACGGCTGACCAATCAGATGCTGCAAGCCCTGTGCTTGCGGCTTCTGCCGACAGCTTACACATAGCACTAGTGGAGTTTGAACAAGACAAACTGGCACTCAAAGAGTTTGATTCTAGAGCTCAGAAAATAGAACACAAACGCTCGGTACTTATTCCCAAGTATCAGCCAATGGTTGAAGCCTATTTGGAAGCCGACGAAACGTATCAAAACCCAATGTTCAGTGATCTGATTGTTTGGTTGTTTGATGTAGAAGAACTTGGACTTGCCATTGATTGGTGTGTAACCGCCATCGAAAAAGGCATACCAACCCCAGACAACTTCAAACGCAAGTGGCCAGAAGTGTGTGCTGATGCCGTTTTGGAATGGGCAGAGCAAACCCAATCGTCAGGCAACAGCGTTGAACCGTATTTCTCTGATGTGCTTGAGAAGATTGAAAGCACATGGGTAGTGAATGAAAAGCTGCACGCCAAATGGCTAAAGTTCGCAGGCTACGCACTGATCACCAATGAAGAGGGTGATGTGAAAGCCAGTCATGTGGGTGAAGTAGAAACACTTCAAAAAGCACAAGCCCTGCTGATTAAAGCTGAAAACAAAAACCCGAAAGCGGGTGTTGGCACCAAATTAAAAGATATCAAAGCCCGTATTCGCGCTTTGGAAGAGGGGACAAACCTCTAAGAGTTTTACTGACTCCTACGCCGTCGGCCTCGGCTGGCGAGGGTGCAACCGCTTTTTAACTTTTCTAAGAGAAAGCAAGTTGTTAACCCATCGACCCAGTGGCTAGAGGCTTTTTATTCAAGCATAAGGAAACGGCAATGTTCACAGGTGGAACCAAAGACTATCAAGACACCGTCATTACCAATGATGGGTTTTGGCCTGATATGAACGCGGGTGATTTCGAACGCAGACGCGGCACACCGCCTGCCCAAGACCAAGAACGCATTGCCATTGCCCTAGCGAACGCCATTTCATCGTGCAACATCGATTTAGAAGACCTCAAACAAAAATACATCGACCTTGGGCATGATAAAGCCGCAGACATACCGGCTTATCCAATGATCGATTTGAAAAACCAAGTCGTCATTCAATACGAAGCCGCTGTATTCGCCAGAGCCAAAGCCGACTTACTGCCAGATTTCTCAACCGTCACCACACGCAAAGAGGGTGACAACCTAGCCGAACGTGCCCCAGAAACCAAAGAAGAACTGCTTTCTGAATGTACTCGTATTATTCGCAACATGTACGGCAAAGGCCGTTCAAGCGTGGCGCTTATATGAGCCAGCAAGATGAAATCACCCAATACGAAGAAGGCTACAAGTTGCGTGACCTAACTGAATTTTTGAAAGCGCGATTAGGTGAGCGGATTTCTAAGCGGCTGACGGCAGAAATGACCAACGTGCAGTTGATACTCACGCCCAAAAACATGGGCAACCAATGCATGCAGTTGATGATTCAGCGCTACACCGCAGAACTTTACATAGAACGCTTGCCCTTTCAGCAATACAGCCCTGCAATTTTGTTCGCCAATGTAGCCGCTTGGTTAATGGATAACGACCAAGACCGCGATGAGCAGCTAAGCGACCTGGGTGATCCTGAAACCGATGTGAATATCAGTGATAGCGACAGCGCAGAAGTGTTGATTGAAATCGTCTTTGAAGAACCCGTTAAAGTGATTGAAGACCCACAAGGGCCAATTCACTGGCGTGGCAAACAGTACCGAATTGAAGAATACGACATATGGACAGCAACCAAACTGCGTGACGTTGTGATCTTAAAAGACAAAGTGATTGGCCATGCTCCAAGTTAACGCTGACGAACGCAGCTTTCTAAGAGCCAAAGAGCAAATTGATTTGCTGATGCTCGACAAGAAAACCCGTTTTCGCCTGCTGAAGAAATTAGGCGCTGCCATCAGCAAGCAGACCAAAAAGAACATTCGAGCGCAAAAGAACCCAGACGGAACAGCTTGGAAAAAACGAAAAAAAGGTCGTAAGAAAATACTTCTAGGGTTCACCAGAAAGGTCAAACATTTTCAACGAAACAGCAACCGTGATTTGTTCGTTGGTTGGCCAAGCGCAAGGGGCATTGTTGCTGCTCAGCATCACAGAGGCATTGCCGAAAAAAGTGGTTTGAGTAAGCGAAAGCGTCAAGCCAAACGAGACAAAGAGCCAAGTAAAGATGACAAAGCGACCCGTGACCAAGCCAAACAGCTGCGTGATCTTGGGTTTAGGTTAGAGCCAGAAGGGCGACAGAAACGAGGCAGAAAGCCAACACTCAAATGGGTAACCGAACATATGACCCTTGGCGAAGCGGCAAAAAGGATTCAAGCGCTGGAAAACAAAAGCCCAGCAC
The DNA here is from genome assembly GCF_050337265.1 of Vibrio lamellibrachiae. Classification (NCBI taxonomy): domain Bacteria; kingdom Pseudomonadati; phylum Pseudomonadota; class Gammaproteobacteria; order Vibrionales; family Vibrionaceae; genus Vibrio; species Vibrio lamellibrachiae. Next base: position 346,817 of record NZ_JAKJSU010000007.1, on the reverse strand, counting down.
GTGATTGGCAAGTAGGAAGACCAGAACGACAGCTGATCGGCATTAGCCCCAAACGAGTGGCAATGATGATTAAGCGCGAACTGAAACGAAATAAGAAATAAGTAAATAAGCAAACCCAAACAGGAGTAGTAACCATGGCATGGCCAACCGTTACCATAAAAATTGAAGACCTTATGAATGGGCCGCTTCCTACGATAGACAATCGCTTCCTGTTTGTCGGTTACGGAACGGTCACAGGTGAAAACCGCCCGCTTTACCTAGTCGATTCAACCACCAAGCTTGATGAAGTACTCGATAAAGCTGCCCCGGAATACCTAGCTGTGTGTGAAGCAGCCCAATTGAACGCCAAACAGAACTGGACGGCAGGCGTACTCATTTTAGACCAAGGCGACAATTGGCAAGACGCGGTGAAAAAAGCCAACGAGGTAGCAAGCTTTGAAGGCATGGTGATCAACAACGATGCCACTGATAAAACCATGTTAGAAGATGCTATTGCGCTGCGCCATGAGTTGAAGAACGTACTTGGCCGCGAAACCTTCGTGATGATGGCCGTACCGAAAATCAACAACGACCCGTCAGCAGGGCAAACGTGGGACGAATATGTGGCGGCCTGTGTTGCCATTGTTACTGACATTGCCAGTGAATACATCACCGTGGTGCCTAACGTTCATGAAGAACTCGATACTCTTGGCAAATACGCAGGCCGCCTTGCCAATGGTGAAGTGAGCATTGCTGATTCCCCTGCACGAGTAAAATCAGGCAGTGTGCTTGGAAGAAGCGCATTCATGACTGACAAAGCAGGCAATACGCTACAACTATCCCAATTAAAAGCCCTTGAAGCCTCACGATTCTCATGCCCTATGGATTACCCAGATTATCCGGGGCAGTACTGGACAACAGGTAACACATTGTCAGTTCCGGGGAGTGACTATCACGATGTTCGCCATATTCGCGTGGCCATGAAAGCCGCTCGCTTTGTTCGTGTTCGCGGTATCGCCCGAATTGGTGATCGCACCTTCAATTCCACGCCTGCATCAACCGAGGCTGCCAAAAGTTTCTTTTCGCAAGACCTTCGACGCATGGCCCTAACAGGCACACCAGGTGAAATCTATCCTCCAGATGAAGATTCCATTTCCATTAAGTGGGTGACCAGTGAAGAAGTCGAAATTTACATGAGCGTTCAGCCTTATGAATGCCCAGTGAAGATCACGATTGCCATCAGCCTTAAACAAGGGGAGTACGCATAATGAGCACTCGAAGAATTTCAGGCCGCAGCTTTGATACCAATTTACTCGGTGCCTTCGTACACGTTGGAACGCTGACGGCAAACATCACTAACAGCAGTGAAGTTGCAACGTCAGGTGGTGTGCCCGATGGATACACGCAAGGTTCAATGAGCTGTGAAGTGGAAGCGGAAATTGATGTAAAAACGTTTAACCGCGTGGTTCACGATGCCGCCAAAAAAGCAGGCAGTTACAGCGATTTACCACTGGATGATCTGATGTGTTACGCCAACACGGGTGACGAAGAGCAGAAGTGTGAATTTTATGGGGTGAAGTGGCTGGTTGAAGACTTGCTCAACATCGACCCATCAAGCACTGATAAATCCATGGTGAAACTCAAAGGCCTAGTGACAAGCCCACTGTTTGTGAAAATCAACGGCGTGCCAGTACTTAGCGCAACCGACACACGCCATCTGCTTTAAGCGTTAACCAAAGCAGATAGGCAAAGACAAGGAAAGACGATGCCAGATTTACTCGACCACGCAAGCGGCTTGGAATCCCAGTTCACAGAAGTGGCACTGGCGACCCAACTTGCCAAAGCAAACAGAAAAGCGAAAGAGAGCGCCCAAGATTGCTTTGAGTGTGGCGAGCAAATCCCATTAGCGCGAAGAGAAGCAAGCGAAGGCTGCCAATACTGCATAGATTGCCAAGTGTTGGCAGATAAGGGGCTTATATGATTCGAGATTGGTTCGACAAACTGACCAACGCCATTGCCTACTGTATGAGCTTGCTTGGCATGACCATGAGCAAACTCACCTTTGAGCAGTGGTATTTCATTCTTTCATTGCTGATCGGTGTGATTGCCCTCGTTCTGAACGTTTGGCACAAGCGCCAAATGCAAAAGATTGCTGCCGAAAAAGGAGTGACAATCAATGAAACTGACTAAAAAAATTGTTTGTTCTGTTGCTGCCATTATTGGCTTAGTCACTGGCGGTACAGCCTTAAACCAAGCGCAGCCCGTTGGCGAAGTAGTGATTGAAAACGAAGTGATCACCACTCTGCGCGTCAGCCCAATCGCCCTAGAGATTATTGGCAATGCCGAAGGGTGCCGATTAAGCCCCTATGTTTGCCCAGCAGGTTTGGTGACCAACGGCATTGGCAACACGATACATGAACCAGATGAAACCATTACCCATGAGCAAGTGGCGATCGATTGGGTGAAGAACATTGCCCACGCTGAAAAGTGCGTTCGCAAGGCCGAACAATCCAGTGGCAAAACCATGACTCAAGGCCAGTTCGATGCGTTCGCCTCGTTCGCCTTCAACACAGGCTGCACTCGTTTTAGGAAAAACAAAAACCACAGCATGACCACCATCTATCGGCTGATTTTAGTAGGTAACTACCAAAGCGCGTGTGACCAATTGCCAAGGTGGGTGTATGGCGGAGGCGTGAAGCTGCCCGGACTGATCACCAGAAGAGGGCTTGAACATGATCGCTGCCTTCATATCGATTAAGTGGGTGAAGTGGGGGGCTTTCGCTCTGATTGCCATCGCGTTTTTCGCCTTGTGGCTATTAATGATCACCGCAGACGCAAAACGAGAAAGTGCAGAGTCGAAGCTTGAAACTACCAAGCAAGAACTGGCCAATGCCCTTAATGCCAACCAAGTCAGCCAAGCCACCATTGATGCGCTCACCGCTGATAATGAATACATCAACCGTTTGCTGATAGACCGCAAGCGGAAAAGTTTAAAAGCCAAGAAGGTGTTACGAGATGAAATTCAGCTGCTGGAACAACAAATGGACAACATTGAGTGCGATATTCCCATTGATGTTACTGAGCGGTTGCGAAGTTCTTACTGATAGAACGACAGCTGTGGAAACTCACGTGATTGTGAAACTGCCGCCTGCGGGGTTAATCGTTCCGTGTGACAAACCCACCGTTCTTGGCACTTGGCCCGAAGTGGTCACTGAAGACATACCCAAATTAAAAGCCGCGCTGAGTGAATGCGCAGCTCAACCAGAAGAATATTTTCAATGGCGCGCTCAGCATGAAGCAAGTAAGCCAACAAACACAAAAGGACAAGACCATGAGTAAACCACTGTTCACTGCCGAACCTGTAAAAGCTGAAATCGCAGGCATTGATTTCATCTTCACGCCTGATGTGATGGCGGCCAATAACTATATCAACGAAATGACGATGGAAAACAAAGTGGTGCCTGCCCGAACTTACTTAATGAGAAGTGTCGATGCAGAAAACAAAGACAACCTCGCTCTGCTGTTAGATTCAGTTCCGGGTTTGATCATGGAGCTATACCAAACGGTCAGCAATAAAGCCAAAGGTGGCATCACCATTACGCTAAAAAACTAACCGAGCGGGTTGAACGACTTGACCAAAACGGCATTGAGCAAGCGTTCACCCTGCGACGATATTACTTGCCCCATGAAGATGATGATTTACAAAACCTAGCCAGAGCCGTTTGGCTAGACAAACGAGAACAGAAACGAATGGAAGTGGCCGTGCAAAACGCAGTGGGAAATCTATTCAGTAGCAAATAAGCGAGCGTTTCAATGAATGAAAAGCTGTTAATGCAGATGAGCCTAGTTGATCAGGTCACCAAACCGTTGCGAGGTATCACCAAAGAGATGACCGCCGCCACGGATTTGGGAAAGCAAGGCTTGCAGAACGTGGCAACAGGTACAGCAGGTATTGTTGCCGCAGGCTTTGCCGTTCAAAACGCATTAATGCCAGCCATTGAAATGGACAGAAAATTAGGCGAAGTGGCTTCACTTGGGGTAGTTCAAGAAGACTTAGACCAACTAGCAGCAACGGCATTAGACTTTTCAGCCGAGTATGGGAAATCAGCAACGGATTTTGTTAACGCTTCTTACGATATTAAATCAGCTATGGGTGATCTCTCTGGCGAAGATTTATCGGGAATTACTAAGAGTTCAGCCATTCTAGCAGCCGCAACAAAAGCAGATACGTCAACCATTACCAATTATATGGGCACCATGTACGGCATTTTCCAGACTCAAGCCGACAATATGGGCAAATCTGATTGGGCTGCGCAAGTGGCAGGAATGACGGCCAAATCTGTTGAAATGTTCAAAACAGACGGCAACAAAATGTCACAAGCGTTTAGCCGTTTGGGTTCGTCAGCTACGGCATTTGGCGTAGACATGAAAGAACAAATGGCAATTCTTGGCTCACTTGGGGCAAGCATGGAAGGTGGAGAAGCCGCCACGAAATACACGGCTTTCTTATCTGGAGCAGTTAAAGCACAAGACAAGTTAGGTGTGTCTTTCTTTGATAGCGCAGGGCAAATGCTACCAATGGTCGATATCCTAGAAACCTTGGAAGACCAAGTAGGTCACTTGAGTGATGACCAACAATTCAAAGTTCTGAAAGATGCGTTTGGTTCAGGGGAAGCCGTTAAGTTAATTCAAAACCTAAAAGATAAAACTGGTGAGTTGGGTAGTCAGATTGATCAGCTTGGAGACATAGAAGGCATTGGGCATGCCGAAATGATGGCCGCCAAAATGACCGACCAATGGGAGCGCCTTGAGTCCTCTTGGTTTGCCGTTCGCGCTGCCGTGTTCGGGGCCATTCTTCCTTCCATTAATGCGTTAGTCGGTTCACTGGCCGATGGCATCGCTTGGCTATCAGGTTGGACAGAACAATTCCCATGGTTAACAGAACTGCTCGGCTATGCCGCTATTGGTGCCTTGGCACTGGGTGGCGTGGTATCAGGTTTATCGCTCGCCATGGGTATCGGGCAGATGATGAGTGGAGGTTTCAGCGTTACTTTGGGTGTGTTGAAAGCGGTTTTGATTGCTACTCGATTTGCTTCATTAGGGCTAGTCAACGGTATCTATATGTTAGGCACTGCGTTGTTAGCTACCCCGATTGGTTGGTTCTTCTTGGCTTTAGGGGTAGGAATTGCAGCCGCTGTGTACTGGTGGGACGACCTAAAAGCCGCGTTCGGTGATACCGCGGTATTCAAGTTCTTGTCAGACACCATTGATTGGGTGATCGACAAACTGAACATGATACCGGGCATCGATATCGATTTATCCTCTTCTGGTTCGCCAGAGTTAGAAGCCGCCACCGTGGCCCAAAGCGTAGAACGCAAACCAATTCCAAACGCTGATGAGTTCATAGCGCCAACCAACCTGCAAAGCAATGCCCAGCTGCCGCCACAAATGGTGCAGAACTTAACGGCAACAAGCCCAACGTCAGCAGGTAGCCAAACGCACATTGGTGAAGTGAATATCACCACCGAGCAAGCTATGACCCCTGACCAATTGGAAGAGTGGAGAGAGTTGAATGCAGGATAAGAAGCACATCGACATCAAAGTGATTGAAGGCGCTTGGAATATGGACGCAGGCCAACAACCTGAACCCGCAAGTGATCTCTACAGCATTGCCCAAGACATTAAACACCGAATTATGGAATCAGGGCTTGCGCGTGAACTGGTTGGCGAACGTAACCCAACCCTACGCGCTGACGTTCTGGTTCAAGTAGAAAAGAAAGCCGAAGAAGATTATCGAGTTGTACCGGGCACCGCGTATGCGCAAGAACTTAACGGCTACAGCGACGACACACTTCGCATTCAACTGACTGCCGAAGCCTATGGCTACGATGAAAACTTAGAGATTGAGGTGACCGAATGAGCCAACGCCCACAAGTTGATTTTGTCGACATTCTAAATCAAGAAGGCATTCCCACCACAGAAGAGGCCTTGACCAAACAGCTTGAAGAAGATGTTGAAGCCGCAGGCAGTGACATTTCAAATGACTCAGACATGAGCCCATTTTGGCGTTGGGTAAAATCAGCCGTGGTTGCGCCCGTTCTTTACCTCATCAATACCGTGTTGGCGCTTCATGTTCTGCCAAACGCTTACGTGGCAACCGCAGCCCGTTGGGGTTTAGACCTGAAAGCGTGGGAACTGGATGTGGAACCAAAAGCCGCAGTAAAAATGCAAGGTGACATCACCCTAACCAAATTAAACGCAGACGATGAAACCACCATTGATGCAGGCTCAATCATTCAAAGCCCTGAGATTGATGGCGTGGTGTATCGCCTGCTTGTACTGGAAGAAACCGTGATTGCCGCAGGGCAGTTAACAGGTGATGTGTTGTGTGAAGCGGAATTTGAAGGGCAAGCGTTCAACCTTGCCGCAGGGTATTACAGCGTGATCCCCGTAGAAATCAGCGGCATTGAATCTGCCGTGAACCAACCGAACTACATCACCACATTAGGTGCCGATGAAGAGCAAGACGACGAACTGGCGTTAAGACTTCAAAACGCCTTCACCAGTTCAGGCGATTGGCACATTGGTGATGTGTATCGAACCATTATTTCCAACGTGGCAGGCATTCGCAGTGATAACGTCTATTTCCAAAACACGGGGCACATTACACCGGGCACCGCAGACGCTTTCATTTTGATGGAAGTAGGGCAAACGCCTCAAAGCATTCTTGATGATCTGAATAAGTACATTATGGACGATGGTCACCACGGCCATGGTGATGTGCTGACCTGTAAAGCCATTGCTGATAAGAACGTGACCGTGTTGGCTGAAGTGGTGCTTTCCAAAGTGGAAGAAGAGAGCGTGAGAACCGATGCGCTACTGGAAGTAGAAAACCGCATTCGTGCCGTATTCAGAGAGTCAGCTGCTTACCCAACCATGACGCGAACCAAGCCGCAAAGCCGATTTTCTCTTTCAAAGCTCGGAAGTGAAATTCATACCGCCATGGATGCCGTGGAATCAGTGAAATTCACCGTGGACGGGAAAATTCAAGAAGACATCATTTCAGCCCTAGAGCAGCCACGCCTTGAAAGCTTAACCGTGACCGAGGTGCAAGCATGAATGTGAACATTCCAAAAATGCTCAAGATTGTGCTGCCTTGGTGGCAAGACGGTGAAACCATTCCCGATGAGAAGAAAGAACCGTACTTTCTAACCGTTGGCGTTCAAGCCTTCTTTGAACGTGTTTACCAGTGGATGCTTTACCCGTTAAACCAAGCCGATGCCCTAACGTGTAGCGTGAAACTGCTCAACGTATTGGCGTGGGATAGAGACATTATTCGATTCGAAAAAGAGCCAATTGAGCTTTACCGAAAGCGCGTGAAGTATGCCGCCATTAACGCCAAAGACGCAGGCAGCGTGGCAGGGTTTATTCGTATCTTCGAACGCCTCGATGTGGGCATTATTGATTTCAAAGAACGTGAAGACCCCGTTCAATGGGACGTTTGCACCATCGAACTGACCGACAGCGACATGGCCAACGATGCCCAATTAGTTCAAACCTTAATTGAACAATACGGGCGAACGTGCCGACGCTACCGCTTTGAAGTGAGTTACCCCGGTCAATTATTTACTAACCATGGTCAGTTTGGTCATGTATTTGCCATGTATGAGGCAGGCGAACCCAACCTGAAAGGGGAAGTGGAAACCAAAGCCCAGCCGATTATGCACAGCCAACAAATCTATTCAGCAGCAATGGGAGCACTAGACAAATGACCCAAACCGCCATTCCACTAGAATTTGAAACATACATGCGAAATCAAATCGCTGTGGGTCAGCCGACCGACATGAACGAGATGATTTTTGCCTATATTCCAGACTTAGACCCCGGTGTTCCGATTGACCGAAACCAAGGCTTACCAGACCCAGCGTTGTGGGTGTATCAGCAAGATATGGATCAGGTTGGGAAACTTGGCCCGAACGCCTTGGTGCATTCCGTTGTGATCGCCAATGATGTGGCAGAATTCACCTTCAACGCAATTTACATGCACGACAAAACCACACCACTTTCATGTGGCATGGTGGTTCACACGGTTGACCAAACCAAGTTGGAAGGGCAAGCGGTGACCAAATCGTTGATGCACCAATATTTGGGCGCGGCTGAGATTGCCAATATCACCATTGATGCTGCCACTTGGCAGATTGATTATTCAGCCCGTTTAATGGGTATGGATGAAGACCACCGCTTAGCCTGCTTGGATAACTATGGGCACACCGCATACGTAGATGGTTATGACGTAACGCGACAACCAGACCCAACCCGTTATTTGGTTTCAGCAGGGGTGGTTTACATTGGCGGCCTTCGAGCGGTATTAGCTGATGAGCTGCTTGTATCTACGAACGTTTACCCAAACGGTATTTATGTGGATGTTCACCGCGACGGCAGCCCAACATCTAAGTGGGTGAATATTGTTGAAATTAAGGTTTCACCAACACCGCTTACTGACTATATCGACGAGAACGGTTTTCAGCATTATGTCGCCAGATTGGCAGGGCTTGACGGTGCAGGGGATGTGGTTGATTGGCGAGTTAATGGCCATAGAAAGAACTTGATGGAAAGCATGACTGGTATGGTTGTACCTTTTCATATGGAAGGAGTAAAACTTGGTTGGGTTGATGCTAAAGGCGGAGAGCTATCAAGAACGGTTGATAAGCGATTATGGGATTATGCACAGCTCACAGGATTGGTGATCGACCAAGCCACAAAAGATAGCGACCCTATGACATATGCAATGTATTTTGGCGATGGAGATGGGGGTAATACGTTCACCGTTCCAAATCATCATTTAGGCCATTTTACTCGTGGTAACCCGAGTGGTGTTGCACATAGTGAAACACAGGGTGATGCGATTAGAAATATTATTGGGACTTGGAGTACTCTATCAACAACAACGGGAAGTGATGCGACGGAAGCGATCCGAGGGACGGTAGAACAAACAGGTTTGGCTACGGGTGGGCCATCACATAGAAATCTAATAATGTCACTTGATATTTCAAGAGTTGTACCAACAGCAACTGAAAACCGCCCATACACAGCAAACCTTTCCATCAAAATTCACAGAGGATGGTTGTAATGAAAATAGCATATCACTTCACGCCAAATGATCGAGTTTACTCTGGGAAAGCAGAAGTCTATCTGTTAACTGGTTACGACGATTACATATTACCTCAGTTAGCAACATGGCAAGGCTTACCGAACCATGACGAGCAGACTGAGCAATGCCGATTTAACGAAGAAGGGATTTGGGAGGTTGTTAAGAAGTTTGTAGTAGTCACCGCCTACAACAAGCAAACACAGCAACCCAAAGGGTTTGAAGACGAAAGCTTAGTGGATGATGAACATACTTTACTTATACCACTGCCATATTCTATTTGGGTGACTGACAAGTGGGTTCAGCAAACCGAATTAGTTTATATAGCCAAACGAGAAGAAATTAATCGTTGGCGCGATATTGAAGAACAAAGTGAACTTAATGATGTGATTGTTGATGGTATCAAGTGGGATGCTGACCCAGCTGCGCGTTCTAGAGTTGAATCAACGTTAGCAAGTGACTTCATTCCACCTTTCTGGACGGATGCAGAAGATAATGATCAGCCAATCGATAAAAACAAGCTGCAAGCCATTCATAATGCAATTGTAGAACGTGGCTTTGATATTCATGCCCGTATGCGTGAAATGAAGCAAGAGATCACGGTATTGAAAGATGCTGATGATTTTGCAGCGTTAGAAGCGTATGTACCGAGTTGGGCTATCCAATGACCCTAATCACGTGGCCAACCTCTGCCCAAACCATTCAAACCAGTGCCGAAACGGTCACCGACCAAATCGGCACTGAAATGAATAATGCATTAAGCCGGTTAACACCTCTTGAAAGTGATGCCAATTATGGGCGTCACCCCTTAAGTGTTGAAGCCGGGGCATTGCTTGGCCTGCGTGATGATCTTGAAGCCTTGATTGAACAAGGCACGGTGATTTCTGCCACTCCTTATCAATACGAAGTGGGGCAACGTGTGGAAAGTGGGCATTACTTAACACCTGATAACGCTCGCAATCTATTGGCGCTAAAGCTTCGAGACCAATTAGATCACCATAGGCCAAACAAAGACATCATTCTTAATAAGCCGCTAGTTTGTATCGCGGTGATGTTAAGCGATACCAACAAAAACGCCTTTGCTTCAAGCCTAAACACCATTACCCAAGTGTTTGCCTTGCCTGATTGGATGCAAACCGCCAGACAAGCCAAAGCACTCACCACGCACGAACGTGACAAAATGCACGTGCCTTCACCTATCATTCAGCCACGGTTTAAACCCATGGCAACCGTGAACGCGATGCCACTGCACGATTATGAACATCATCAAGCGGGGCAAATCGCCACTCTTGAATCATTGGCCAGTGATGCCACCAATGTGATCGGTAAACTTTCCGCCTTAGCCAGTAAACGAGCTGCCACAATGGACAGGCTAAAAGCTGACATCAATGCGCTGAAAAACTTGCAGGGCAGTGTTTGGGCGCAAAAGTACACGGGAACACCAGAAAGCATTGCCAGCCAATTACGAAACACCGCTATGCCAAACAACCATCAACACACCATCATGAGTTTGATGCTTAGCCATGATCCTCTGACCTTTTTTGAACAGCTGCTCAACGTAGGGGGCTAAATGTTAAGTTTAGACGGGGAAATTATCCCACTCAAAAACCTGAAAGTGGGCTGCACCAAAGAGTTCAAATCGAAAGACATGAGCGGTCAAGCGTCATCAACCGATTCTTCAGAGCAAGGTGATAAGGGCGTGAAGATTAATGTGTCGGGGATTTTGGCGTTTCGTGATGAAGAGTGGTTAAGCACGTTGTCTGACATGTCGAGCCAAAAAGACGATAACGGCAACCGTAAAGTGTTTCGCATTGGTAACCGTGACACGCGCCTCTATAAAGTGCGCGAGGTTAAATTTGATGGCAGTTTAAAATCAAACGAGCATGATTCATTGCTTGCTTGGGTGATCAGCTTTTCTTTGCGTGAATACAGTTCAGCCGCAGAGCAAAAACAGATTCGAGAGAACCAACAGAGCCAACCGCAGCAAAGTGAAAACACCGCCCATAAACAAGCCCTGAAAGATGCCGAAGAGGTGCTGCAATGAAGTTGAACAAACGTTTATTCGTAGCAGGGCAAGAAACCAAGTTGGCGGATAATAAAGTCAGCTTGCACCATTCCCTTGGAAGTAGCGCCCATTTCACCTATCAAAGTGATACTGCACCAGAACAGTTTGATGATGTTCGCTTTGACATCGGCTATGAAGAAAACACTCAGCTATGGTTTGAAGGGTACGTTGAAAAGGTGTACCCAAGCGCAAACGGTAGCCATAAAATACTGGTAAAAGAGCACAGCTGTATTCTTTCAAAGCGTTGGCCTGTTGCTGTTGAACACGCCACTATGCGCGAAGTGATTGCCGTTCTTTCTGACTTGGTGGGTTTAACCTTCAACTTACCAAGCGATTTACCTGCCAATGCCAACTACACCGACAAACGCATACCAAACTTCACTAGCCAAGGCACGGGCTATCAATGCCTGAAGCAAATTGGCAAAGCGTTCAATATTCCCGATTTCATCTGGTTTCAAAATACCGACCAATCCATCTACATTGGCGCGTTTGAGCATAGCCGCTTCCATAATAAGAACGTGCAAATACCGGAACACCTCACCACTAAGCAAGTGGGCAATACCATCAGTTTCGCACCGTTCCCAGTGCTTCGACCTGCCGCTATTGTGAATGGCAAGCGAGTGAAGCGCCTTGACCTCATTGGTGATGAGATGTCAGCCACATGGGAAGCAAGCCAAACCGAGCAAACCCCGCAGAAAAAAGAGATGGTGAAAGAGTTTCCAGAACTGGCAGCCGGGCATCATCTTCCACGCTTTGGGCAAATCAAAGCCGTTCGTGGTGAATCAACCGCTGGTCAAATCAATGACCCGTTTCGCCCTCGCTATGCAGCAGATGTTCAGCTGCTAAACGAGAACATGCAAGTGGACACGAAAGTGCCGCTGTATAAATCCATTCCATTGCCGATCTCCATGGTGGGCCATGAAGCAGGAATGTTGGGTTACCCACTCGAAGGCAGTATTGTTGAAATCGCTTTTGCTTATGGTCGTAATGATTTACCCATCATTCGCGCCATTTACGGCAGAGAATTTGCCCTACCAACAATAGAACCAGGTGAACAACTTCAGCAGCAGCGTGAAGAAGTAAGCAAGCGCATCGACCCTGCAGGAAACACTACCGAACAGACAGACCAACAGCAAAATCAAAAGGCTTACCGCAAGTTAGATGAAGCCACACATTACCGAGGTGACTATGGATCCTACACGTTGAATGTAAGCGAACACAGCCAAGAAAACATCACAGGGAAGAAGCTCATTGAAGCACTAGGTGCAATCGACCTACTAGCTGGTGATGACATTACCCTTGGAAGCTTAGGCAACATGCAAACCGCAACGGCAGGTGATCTCATTGAGAGTATTGGCCAAGTTCGAAGAAGTATTGCAGCAGAACATCAATGGCTGCAAGCACCCAAAACGTGGATTGGTTCAAAAGAAGAAAACGTGCTGATATTACTCTCGGAATTGATGCAGGTAGTGAAAGAACTAGCCGACACACTGGCAAGCCATTCGCATGGTGGGGTAGTAGTTGGGCCTGATTCAACCAAAGTACCCAATCAGGCTAGCGCTATCACTGGGCATAGAGAGGATAGTGAAGCAATTAAGAGTCGGTTGGATGAGGTTACTCAGCGATAATAAATACCACAGAATTGATTGGATGAATGCAAAATGAGTCAGTCGATAGTTGACTGACTCGCTAATGAATATTAGATAAAAGGTTTAATTAGCAAAACTCTAGTCTAAATTTACGCGCTCAAATCTCACATTGTGACCACCTGTATTTTCGAACGAATCAATAGCGTAATACAGTGAGACTATTCCATTTGTATTGATGTAGAACTCTTCGTTGGTGTTTAGTTGAAGTGTTTTATTCTGTTGATCGCGAGGGTCTACATAATTGACTGACACTGATGAAATAATGTTGTCATTCTCATCTCTAGCCTCTCCTGATGCGATTACTCGATAGGTAGTGTCGCTGTCGATATAATGAATATTAAATTCACCATTCCCAGCACCAATATTATTATTTATTGCGTTCACCTGTATGCCGTCAGCATCAGGAATAGCTACACCACAAAACTCAGCTGTGAATTTTACAACCTCGATCGCCTCATATGAATCGGTGCGCCCTAGCCCAAGCAGAAGTCTACCATCTTCTAAACGATCAAAATATCGAGCACTATTTAGATGCATCAGAAGTTCATCTCTATTAGCGTTGTTAGATCCACCATTTGCACCGTTCTCGCCCTCTAATCTCCCAGAAATTGACATCGCTTCGGTTGTACGCTCTTTAAGTTTGACTCTAATCGAGAAGCTTCTTGCGTCTTCAATATTATAGTGACCAAAATCTAGCGAAAACTTCTCTACGTCGTCCCAATTATTAGTGTTGTAGTCAATGACGATTGGAGACGTAGGAACTATTTCATGTTTAAACCATTGCGACCCGTCGCTATCTGAGGAGAAACAGCCTGTATTCGCCATTGCTGCACCTGAACTGGCTATTGCCAACATTAGCGTTAGAAATAATTTAATAGTGTTTCTATTTAGTAAGTACATTTTATTGTCCTATTTTATGAATTTAACAAGCAGGTTAGTCAACGTTCCCTAACCATGGCCATGAATCTACATAAGATTTAGGATGCTGGCAATATATGAAATGTAAAAAAATGTAAGTAAAACAACGGCTTATGTAGCTATTGTGCCACAAGGTCCCGTTGTTGGCTAGAGTTTTTAAACATAATTTGGACTAGATGTTCGAGTCTTTCTATTACGTAATTATGAAATTACTCGTTAGAGGTCGACTTACTCACCCAATCGACCGACTCAACCACCAATTCCGTGCAACTCTACACCCGCCTGAGATGTATTTTGAACGCTTTTTTCGCACTTTTGAGTGTGCGCAATTCAGTGGGGCGCTCAATATGCTCAAACATATCGCCAAGCCTTAGCCCACAAGGGCTTTCAAATACGCTTAGAACACCAGAAACAGCCCTTAAAACGGGCAAATAAAATTTCACTCAATGATCTGTTTTGAAAAAATAACCACTCTAAACGATCTCGAAAGATCGCGTTAATCGTTGTAAGTTGTTGATATTTATAGTGCGTGATAGATTTGGTCATGTTTTATAAGGATCTAACGCAATAATTAACGATCACGTTTAACGGCGTAAAACCCTTACGGTATAAAGCGTTGAAGCAAAAACTAGAGGCCACGTACTTTTTCAAAATTGAAAAACTGATATAACTGATACATCAAGGAAGAAGTGACGAAACGGAGTGATGTTTATGGCGAACCCAATAGTTCAGGAAAGATATCAACTAAGCAGAAGAGTCTTCAAGTGCAGTTCTAATGAAGAGGTAACTCAGCAACTATTCATGTTTCAGAACATTCATATAAAAAGTAGAATGGCGGCATACCGCTTATACAAATTTAACATCGACCTCAAAAGGCTTTGGAAACTTTGTATTACCCCATTGTCCGAAAAACTTCAAAGAATCTTCAAGTGATAAAAACCAGAACGATACAAGCGGAATTAGTCGAATTTGAATGTGCCGAGTGCAACAACGGAGTGTACAGGGTTGATACTCAAAGACCGGTGATCGATGCCAATCCCGCTCAGTGGCCCCACATCTGTACCAGCTGTAATTATGAATGTTACTTAGCGATGCCGTTTCCTACTCTAAAATACAAAAACCAAGAGTTTGTTTTGGCTAAGCATGTGAAGCATCTAAGCTACGAATAGTGGCGACAAAAATGGCGGCATTCGACGTATGTAGTCGGCTTTTATCGTAGTTTTTGCTATGATTTTAGGGCTTAAATAGGCGGTGATTTACATTAAGTCGCTGTTTTTTAAGGAATTGGTGTTTTTAGTGTTGGTTCTACGCGAAGAGTGATGCACCTGTTCACTAGTTTCCAGTGTTGAGAATAGAATAGTACCAATCCGAATAGCCTGCTTTTTGCGGGCTTTTTTATCACTTTTGGGTTGAACCGAGTACGATGTTGTAAGATTGAAGGAATGTCTGTTAGGGCCATTTAAACAGAGACAGTATAAACAGATTCAATAAAGGACAGTTAACGCTAGGGAGTGCCTGTTGCCAATTTATCTCGTTACATTTATTACTATGGTCGCGTTCGCGGCAAACTCACTGTTGTGTCGTGTTGCTTTGGCTCAGAACACCATTGACCCCGGCTCTTTTACCCTTTTACGAATTGTCTCGGGTATGGCGACGTTAATCCTTATCCATTTTATCGTACGTAGCGATACACCCAAACTAAAGGCTTTGATGCCTACGAGTCGAAACAGTTTTGTCATGTTACTTTGCGGTGCATTGACGCTATTTTTATATGCCGTTGGTTTTTCTTTTGCGTATATAGAATTGACGGCTGGAACAGGGGCGCTATTGCTATTTGGCGCCGTGCAGTTAACGATGATTGGCTATCATATATGGCAGGGGAATACGTTAAATCGATATGAATGGGCAGGGCTTGCATTGTCCGTTTCTGGATTCGTTCTATTAATGCTGCCGTCAGCGAGCACGCCTGATTTGATATCAGCAATAATGATGATATTGGCCGGGATCTCCTGGGCGGTGTTTACGCTACTTGGAAAGCGTAAAACAGCAGCATCACCTCGTATCGGCATGACTCAAAGTTTTATTGGCGCGGCACTGTTGGCTTTATTTCTTAGCCCGTGGTTATTACAAGCAAATAGTGTTTCAGTTAACGGCGCGATGTGGGCGATGCTTTCTGGTGTGTTTGCATCTGGAATGGGGTATGTGCTTTGGTATTTTGCTTTAACTAAGTTAACCGTTTTACAGGCATCTGTTGCTCAACTTTCGGTACCTATAATTGCGCTTGTATTAGGTATGCTGCTATTGGACGAAGCTTTGTCGCTAATGGTGATGCTAACAAGTGCGATGATTCTTGGTGGGATACTGTTAATATTTCTGAATAAAGAATCGGTTTCTAATAAATAAAAACCGCTGATCTTTAAACGTTAAAGATCAGCGGTGTATTCATTAAGTTCAATCAAGTTTTAGCTTTTAGAAAGTCTACTTAATTGTCCATTCAATATTTTCGCCAGCGCGGATTGGTACTACTTTATCTTGACCAAAAGGCATGCTTGCATCAACTAACCAAGACTCTTTAACCAAAGTCACAGTATCGCTGTTACGTGGTTGTCCGTAAAAATCTGGGCCGTTGTGGCTTACAAATGCTTCTAGATGTTCAATCTTACCTTCAAGGTCAAATACCTCAGCATAAAGCTCTACCGCTGCGTGGGCAGTGTAAGAACCTGCACAACCACAAGCATTCTCTTTATTCTCTTTTGTGTGCGGCGCTGAGTCCGTACCGATGAAGAATTTCTTGCTTCCGCTTGTCGCGGCTTCAATCAATGCTTGCTGATGTGTATTACGCTTTAAGATTGGTAAGCAGTAAAAGTGTGGCTTAATACCGCCAACTAACATGTGGTTGCGGTTATAAAGAAGGTGGTGCGCAGTAATAGTAGCCGCTACGTTGTCACCTGCTTTTTGAACGAATGATGCAGCATCAGCCGTTGTAATATGCTCTAGAACGATTTTAAGGTTTGGGAAGTCGTTAACGATAGGAGCAAGAACCGTATCTAAGAACTCTTTCTCACGGTCGAAGATATCTACATCGTGTGTTGTTACTTCGCCGTGAATTAAAAGAAGCATACCGACTTCTTCCATCGCTTCAAAAACTGGGTAAATGTTCTTAGCTGAAGTAACACCTGAATCAGAGTTAGTTGTCGCGCCCGCCGGATAAAGCTTGGCAGCAACAACAGCGCCAGAAGCCTTTGCTTTGCGAATTTCATCTGGTGTTGTGTTGTCAGTAAGATAAAGCGCCATTAAAGGCTCAAATTGCTCGCTTGGCTTTGCAGCCATGATTCGATCGCGGTATGCGATAGCAAGCTCAGTATCCGTAACTGGTGGGACGGTATTTGGCATGATTAGAGCGCGGCCGTTGTATCGGCTAATATCGCGAACAGTATCGGTAAGAACATCGCCATCGCGAAGATGTACGTGCCAGTCGTCAGGACGAGTAATAGTAATTGTAGTCATTGAAAAGCTCCCACCAATGAGTTGTTATGTGATTGGAGCCTAAACAGAATCTATAAAGCAAACGCTTCCGTCTAGGCGACAGGATGATAGTGGAAAACCACTTTCATTTCACGCTCTTTCTAAGGTTTTGGCGATTAATCTGGTATATTCGGCAGTAAAATTCATTGTTTGATGCGTTGTATTTTCGTTATAATTTTTCTAGCTCGTTATAACGATCTCTAATTATCATAATTAAGGTAAGCCATGTCACTTGCTCATCTCTCTCAAATAAATGTATATCCAGTAAAATCGGTTGGTGGAATTTCTTTATCTAGCTCTTGGGTGGAACTTCAGGGGCTCAGTTTTGATCGTCGTTTCATGTTGGCGACATCTGATGGCACGATGGTGACTGCAAGAAAGTTCCCTCAAATGGTCAAAGTGAGTGCTAGCCTTTTACCCCAAGGCTTTATCTTCACGGCTAAGGGCAAAGATCCACTTAAACTGAGTTACTCAGACTTTAAGCAGCAGGAGACGACCGCAACGGTATGGAAAGACAGCTTTACTGCTTATACGACAACGGATGCTGCGGATGACTGGTTCAGTGACATCGTTGGTCAGAACGTCGAGCTATTGTATTGCGGTGAACAGTCGAATCGAATTCGAGAAAAGATCGGCCACAACGTGAGCTTTGCTGATGGTTACCCACTACTGCTCATTAGTGAAGCTTCACTAGAAGAGCTCAACAGACGCAGCCCTGAATCGCACGTGATGGAGCAATTTCGTACCAACCTTGTGATATCTGGTACGGAGCCGTTTGCTGAAGACAGTTGGAAAACAATCCGCATTGGTGAGGTTGTTTTTGACATTGTTAAACCGTGTGAGCGCTGTATTTTAACGACGGTTGATACAAATAAAGGTGAGTTCCGGACATCGAAAGAACCGTTGAAAACCTTAATCAGTTTCCGTTCTGACGAAAGTGGCGGTGTATTCTTTGGTCAAAACTTAGTCGCTAGAAATGAAGGCGTGATTACCGCTGATGACCAAGTTGAAATCATAGAGTATCAAGATCGCCAGCATTATATTGAGAGAGATGGTGAGAAGACAAGTCATCTCGACTTAGGCGCTAATCAAGCCGCGTCTGACGTTAAGAAAGCGACGTCAGAATTGAAGAACTTAACACTGACTATTAATGGCAAAGCGTTTGTTGGTAACAATCAGCAATCGATCCTTGATCAAGCGGAAGCGGCTGGTATTACGTTAATGAATAAGTGTCGTGTTGGGTTTTGTGGCGCATGTAAGGTTTCGGTTGTGGCAGGTAAGGTCACCCATGAAGATGTGCCTGCTTTAAAGCTAATTGAAGGTATTGAAAACGCAGCGATAGCTTGCTCTTGTATCCCTCAAACAAATTGTGAAATTACAGGTTAACAGATCACTTATCAAAGCAGCTGTACTTAAAATATCAAAAGGGGCGGAGATTGTAGAATTTCCGCCCCTTTTTGTTGTTCAAATTACGTAGGTTATTAGTCTATCCGTTCTCATTAACCTAAGAGCTTTTTAAACCAGTAGCTTCGATAGGTGACTCGATACTCGTTGGCACTGAACGTTTTTTTATTTGCGACAAAATCACCCCTGAAATTACCATCATTCCGCCAATAACGTGGTAGCTATGAACCGACTCGTTTAAAAGCCAAGTGGCTAAGCTTACCGAAATAACGGGCATTAGATTCATGAACATCGCACTTGATTCCGCACCGATAGAGTCGATGGCTTTCACCCACATCCATGGCGCAAGTACTGACGCTAGAATGGCGGCGTATGCGATCAAGGGTAATGATTCTTGTGAAGGAATTAGTTGATCACTGGTGAGCCACAGTGGGGCTAGCATTAATACAGCAAATACTCCCTGACAATAAATTAGAGTCCAGTTGCCCAGTGGCATTTTCCAACGTTTCAGTAGCACACAGTAGGTTGCGTAAATGACTGCGGCTAATACCATTAGCCCATCACCTTGAGTAATGTCTTGGTGTAAGAAAAAGCCAATGTCACCGTGACCAAGCATAAAGGTTAGCCCAGCAAGTGAAATCACTCCGCCAATCACACTGATCATGGAGATAGATTTACCTAATAACGGAACGCTGATAAATACTGAGATTAATGGCACTAATGAGATGATTAATGACATGTTTGAAGCCGTGGTTGTGAGGCCAGCGTAATAGCCTAACGACTGGTTAAGCACCATTCCGAGCATTGATAAGAAAGCGAGCTTGGATAGATAAGGCTTAATGACTTTCCACTGACGTATAACGGTTGGCAAGCAGAACGGAGTCATAATTAACATGGCAAAAAACCAACGATAGAAGCTCATTGCACTAGGCTCTATGGCGGTAGCAGCCATCTTGTTGACGATAGAGTTGCCACCCCAGATGATGACCGTAAAAAGTGGAAGTAGATAAACCATGTGAACCCTATCGCATTATTGACCGTGGAAATAAGTCTGACAGGTCGGTAGAATAACATGTATCTTTTAAAAGACATGTGACGTGATAGGAAGACAAGATTGAAAAAACCAGCTCGAATACTTCATCCATCCTTATCAATTGCGCGAGCACCATCAGATGTATTTATGAATTTTGAAGCGTTTCTATCTAATACTGAAACGCGTGTTCATAGCCATCCTTGGGGCCAAGTTCAATTGATCAGTGGTGGGATCTTAGAGATGGAAGCAGAAGGGACTCGTTTTCTTGCTCCTCCTCACCTAGCTATCTGGGTGCCAGCGGGTGCACAACATTGCAGTTTCAATCGTAAGCCCCTTGATTACTGCTCTTTAAACGTAGCCCATGAGTTAACAGCCGATTTCCCAAGCCATACCAGCCTAATCAAAGTGACCTCCATTGTTTCGGCCATTATTGATGACTTTCGTCAGCGAAAAATCAATGTCGCTGAATCTGAGCAAGATAAGCGCCTTATTCAAGTATTGTTAGATCAATTAGCGACAGAAGAGACAGAGCGTCATTTCTTGCCGACGACGAGTAATAAATACCTTGCGAGAATTTTAGAGTCTGTGGAAGAGAACCCAACAGATACTACATCACTTGGGCAGTGGGCTGAAAGGGTGCATACGACAGAGCGAACTCTTGCAAGGCATTGCCAAACGGAACTTGGAATGAGTTTTACGGAGTGGAGGCTGAGAGTGAGATATCTCTATTCAATGGATCTATTAAGAAAAGGCCACTCGGTAAAAGAGGTGGCCCTAACATTAGGCTATAACCAAGCGAGCCCGTATATTTCAATGTTTAAGAAATACTCGGGCATAACGCCAGAGCAATACAAAAAGCGGCTGCTGTAGTGTAAATGCCGTGATTATTACTTGTGATCTTTACCCGAGAAAGTAGACATCATGTTCATCTAGCCCGTCATTAGTTCACATTCTATGTAATTGATAAATAGAAGCTGTCGTTTATCAAGCGGTACTTAGTTTATTCAGAAGTTCTCGGCTACTGAACTGCTAAGTGTGCAATACCAAAATCTAGCACGCCAATGATCGCCGTCACTTGAGCATGATTACTTCTAAACACTGGTTGTAATTAATAACTCTTGAAGAAGCTGTGAAAGCAATGCATTCATCCATTGGTGAGCAGAACTGTGCTCAGTACGCTCATGTTGAACGAGATAAACAGGCACGGTGTAACGCTTCTCATTTTCCATTGAGTGCAGCAATTGGAAATCCTCATTAAACCCACTCAGTGATTGTAAACTATTAGTACCAAATAGTACGGCATCCGAGCTACACATCACGTCGATCAATATCTGCGTTTGCGAGCTCCTTAGTTTTGGCTTCCTGTCTATCATTAAATCACTGTATACCTGTAAAATAGGCGCGCTAAACGAATGGTAGATATCTTCTTCTACTAACATCCCAAGCAAAGGGTAATCCAACGCTTTATCTAACGTTATATTTTCGCTTTTTAATAGTGGGTGGTCACGACGAGCAAAAAGTTGAGGGCAGAGAATACCAAGCTCTTGAGCAATATATTTATCGTGAGTTGGCTCTAAATAGTGCAATGCAAAGTCCATGTACCCTTGATCTATGGCGGTAAACGGGTTTGCTTTAGCTGGATACTCTTTAATACTGATCCCTGGTGCAAATTCATCAAGCTGACGTAAAAGTTTTGGCGTGATTGCGCTTGAAATGAATGCTGGCAGTGCAATAGAAAATGACTGCTCGCACAGCATAGGATCAAATGCTTCTTCAGCAAAGATCTCATTGAGACTAAGAAGAATCGGCTTTAGTTGTTTCTCAAGCTCTAAGGCCTTTGGAGTAGGGATTAACCCAGTTGCGACGCGAGTAAAGAGTGGGTCATCAAATGTCTCTCTCAACCTTTTTAGTGAACGACTCATCGCCGATTGGGACACAAATAAAACTTCTGCAGCTCTAGAGACGTTACGTTCTTTCAAAAGTACATCTAAGGTAACGATTAAGTTTAGGTCCCGTCTAGATAGTAGCTTTGATATTTCATGTTCCATTAAGGGCTCATTATTCACTTTGATCATAATTAAATATGATTATAAGTCGATATACGCAAATTGGCACGCTGTGTACTATTTAACCCAAGATAAGTCACATTTAGATTAGAAGAGAATCATTATGACGAAATTTACAATTACACGATTAACTGTTGCTGTTATTACCACTCTCACTTTAGCAAATAGTGTGTGGGCTGCTAACTCACCAACTTATGAAGCGAAGGTACCTCAATCTGTTATAACGCCAAATGAAGTGAGCAGTAATTACCTCGGGGAGTTGACGTTTAATGATGGATTTCCTTCTGAACTAACGGCACAGAAAACTTATGATTACTTAGACACAGCCAGAGCTGTTGAACTGTTTATTAATGCTCTGCCTACCGCTTCAATGTATGGAATGCTGAATGGTCATAAAGAGATTGGTTTTGAAGAAAACAAAACAGTTGGTATTACTGAGCAATTAATGGATGCGCGTTCGTTATGGCTAACACCCCAAACAACGACTCCTTATGCTACAACGGAGGTGGATCTAAGAAATGGCCCGGTCGTATTGGATGTACAAACGCCTATATTAGGCATACTTGATGATGCGTATTTTCAATATGTCTCTGATATAGGCATAACGGGGCCAGATAAGGGTAAGGGTGGCAAATACTTTATTGTAGGCCCTGACTATGAGGGTGAGATCCCGCAAGGCTATCATGTAGTAAAAAGTAAAACATACCGTCACTGGTTAATCATGCGTGTGTTTATCAAAGACGGAGAGTTAGAGAAATCAGTCGCTGACTTTAAGCGTGGGTTTAAAATATACCCTTACAGCAACCCAGAGCAAAAAACCGAGTTTGTTAACTTATCTGGTAAACAATACAACACTATTCATGCAATGGACGAGACGATTTTTGATGAAATCAATGAGGTGATTCAATACGAACCAGAAGGATCATATGATCCAGAAATCCTTGGTCTAGCTGCATCAATTGGCATCAAAAAGGGTCAACCTTTTGCTCCTGATGCACGCATGAAATCAATCTTACAAGAAGCATCGAAAATCGGTTCTTCTGCAGCACGCACGACAACGTACCGTCCGAGAAATGAGGCGTTGTTCTTTTACTCAGATCGACAGTGGTATTCACCATTGGCGTCAGGTAGCTACGAGTTTTTAGATGATGGTGCAAGAGCCATCGATGATCGATTAGCTTTTCATTTTTATGCCACAGGCGTAACACCTGCAATGACTCAGCCCGCTATTGGCAAGGGCTCCGTATATGAAATCGCTTCAACCGATCAAAATGGTCAAAGACTTGATGGTGGTCAACATTATGCCGTCACTCTACCAGGGCCAGTGCCTTCGGCTAACTTTTGGTCATTCATGGTGTATGACAACCAAACTCGCTCAATATTGGAAACGGATCAGAAGTCAGGTGGGGTGGATAGCAACAGTAGTGTAATGAAATATAACGAGGATGGCTCGGTAACCATTCACTTTTCTCCAAATGTACCTGAAGGAAAAGAAGGCAACTGGGTACAAACAATGCCAGATAAGGGCTACAACGTATTACTAAGAATATATGGCCCAGAGAAAGCGTGGTTTGATAAGAGTTGGAAGCCAGGCGATTTCGTACCTGTAAAGTATCTTCAATATTAAATTTACGGCTACTTGATTGTTCAGCCGTTTCACAACTTAATAAAAAGGTGAGTTATGAAAAAAACACTGCTAACAACCATCCTATTGTCGGCATTGCTTCCTTTGTCTTCAATTGCAGGCAACAGTGCAGTTGAAGAAACCCAAATAACGGCGGAAGCATTTAATAATACCGACAACATTTTAGAACGAGCTTCTGCTATTGAAGATATCGAATACAAAATGATGGTTCAACGCGCGACTCAAACGGCAATATGGGCAATGCCAGCGGTTACGCAGGTCGACTTCTTAAAAGCGACGCGTCGCGATTTAGGTGGTGATTACAATGATGTTATTTATGTCACTAAACCTTTTGGTTCTGATAAAGGTTTTTTAACTGCCAATGATGTTACTGCGTATTCATGGAGTACTTTTACTTCTCGCAATGGGCCTATTGTTGTGGAGGTTCCGCCAGCGACAGATAAAGTGAGTTACTTCGGTACGTTTGTTAACCAATGGGAACAACCAATTGAGGATGTTGGTCCTGCAGGTGCTGATAAAGGCGAAGGAGGGAAATATCTATTTTTACCACCAAACTACCAGGGTGAAAAATCGAAGAAACAGTTAGAATCAGAAGGTTTCTTGGTTTATGAAACCGACAGTTATGACTACGGTTTTTCATTTAGACCTAGGCTGTATAACGGGGCAACAGACCAAGACGCTGCTGATTATGCTAAACGCGTGAAGATATATTCGCTTGCTGAGGAGAGCAGCCCATCGAAAACGCGCCATATTGATGCAACTGACATAGCATACGATAGTCTTCCTTATTACAACGAAACCTACTTTCAGGATATAGACTACATTGTTCAAAATAACCCGATTCGTGAGCAAGACAAGGTAATGGTGTCAATGCTTAAAGATTTGGGCATTGAAAAGGGTAAACCATTTAAACCAACGGACATACAGAAAAAAGCAATGAATGAAGGCCTACTACTTGCCTATGCTTCGATGCAAAAGTTCTTTGTTGAGCCTGGTAGTGCCACCATTCCATTGTGGAAAAGTAACAGTGGTGAATTAAAGTCGCAGTGGCTAGTTTGGGATTTTGCGCAGGGTCAGGCTAAGGTCGGTTTTCCTTATACTACTGACAGCGAAGTGTTACTAGATGATCGCGCTGGTGGTAGTTATTTTTGGATCACGTATTTACCGAAGTATTTGGGTGGTGGCACATTTTATTTAACAGGACTTCGTGACTCTGCTGGGGAGATGCTTAATGGTGATAAGACCTACAAACTTAATGTCCCTTCAGATACACCGGCAAAAGATTTTTGGTCTGCAATTGCCTATAGCATGGAAACGAAGAACTTTATCAAAGATACAGAGCGTGTCGGGTTTTCCTCTCGTAACGCAGAGGAGATGAAAGTTAATGAAGATGGTTCGTATGATATCTATTTTTCGCCAGAGGCACCAAAAGGAATGGAGTCAAACTGGGTACCAACAGGAGAAGATTTCTTTTTATTATTCCGCCTATATGGTCCTGAAACAAAAGACTTCTACAAAAGTTGGATGCTAGGGGATATAGAGCAAGTTAATTAGGTTATCTTTGATTATTTTGATTCGATGGGGCAGTAAACAATCGAACTCTATCCACCTTCTCATCACTATTAAAGTGTATGAGAAGATGGATTGAAGGGTAATGATTGATTAGAAATGATCCCTAACCCTGCTTTAAATACTCAATACCAAAATCTAGTGCACCGATAATCGCAGCAACTTGAGCATGATTACACTCTTCATCGTTTACTTTAGGGCTGTCTGGGTAAACTTCTGTTGTCGTTCCAAATTGGCAATTGCTTAGACCACCACACAACGAAAGCTCTTTTAGTGGGTAGTTAATTACGCCATGTTGCACAACATCAGAACCGATGATTCTGTTATTGCTATCAGCAGGAGCGATATGAGTGACTTGCTTCACTGAGTCGATCACTGCTTTTTGAAAGGCTTCTTGTGGGTTTTCAGTATCCCCTACGGTGTAGAAACCGTCAGGAATCATTCCTTCAATAAGCTCTTTTCCATCACGAGCAGCTAATGCCGGGCGAAACTCGGTTTCATCACTGTCAGTTGTTTCGTGGAGATCAACGTGAATGAAAATGTCTGTGTTTAGGCTTTCAACCATTGCCATCAAGTTAGCAGACTCTTCAGCAGGCGTGTCTTTATAAAATGAACGGTTTGGGTCAATTGCGTTTGGATTCCAACGGTTGATAACCTCGTAACCCCAAGGGCTTACACATGGCGCGACAACAATATTAAAGTGCTTGCTGTAAAATTCCGCCTGAGTCTCGACAAACTTAAGCGCGCCATGCACACCACTGGTTTCGTAGCCATGAACGCCACCGGTAACAAGGACCGTTGGCTTACTTTCGTCCCAATTGCGGCTTTTAATACAGAAAAGCGGGTAACGCTCAGGATCATAAGATAGAGAACCGTATTGCTCGACATCGTACTTATCGGCTAATGCTTGAATCTTAGGAACGACTTCAAGGTTGTATTCACGCTTGATGATCGCCTGATCACGCCATTCTTTACGTTCTTGGTCACCCCAAGGTTTTCCTTGTACGCCAATAGGGTACACAAATGAGCTCTTCATAACTTTACCATTTATTATTGATTTGAACTGAGCTTATGATGGCAGGCTAGTGAGAGCAACGTTTATTCGTTATTAATATGATAACCAATAGTTGTATTGACTGTATTAGAGTCTATTCACAATAGAATGTCGTTGATTATATCGGCAAGTGTCGATTCTGTTTGAGCGCCAATGAGTACCTGTTTCTGATTGAAAATAAAAGCAGGGACAGCGTTGATGCCCGCTTCTACCCATTGCAGCTCTGTTGTTGTTACTGCATCTTGCCAAGTTTTGTCGTTAATGACTTGCCTTGCAACGTCGGCATTCAGACCGACTGATTTTGCTATGTTGCATAAACTATCAATGCAATTAATGTCTATTTTTCGGGTGAAGTAGGCATTAAACAGCGCCATTTTTAGGCTGTATTGCAAACCAAATTGCGCTGACCACATCAGCAACTGATGGGCTTTGCGAGTATTATAGATTTTCATGTCAGTTGTGAAATTGAAGAAAAAATCGAGCTCTTGGCCGAGCTGGGTTATAGATTGGCGAGCACTTTCACTAGCATCGCTGGTCGCGGCGTATTTTTCAAACGTATGCTGATACAAATCCATTCCTTCTTGACTCATGGCGGGGTTTAGCTCAAAGGGGTGCCAATGTATTTCGATAGGTTGTGTTAGGGCTAGCTGATCTATGACACGCTCTAAACGTAGATAGCCAATGACACACCACGGGCAGACCACATCTGAAACAATATCGACACGTAACGCCATTATGCTTTCCTTCTATTCCTCGTTAAAAAGTGACCAACTAAGTATAGATGTGGCTTCAGCGATTGCGATGTTATGCGCGAAACTCATACGGAAGAGTGAACTATGAGGGGGAATATAAGTTTCCTGTGCGCTGAATTAGCATCTACTACGCCCCTTTACTCATACGGGTAGATAGTAAGGCGGGGGGAATGTATTTTAATAAAATGCTTATATAATGGCGACATAGAAAGTAGAACTCATAACTAAAGGATTAAATACGTATGGAAGACGTGAATTATGCCAACGTTATTTTACACGCATTTGATTGGCCCTATGCGTTAGTAGAAAAACGTGTAGAAGAGATAGCAAGTGCAGGTTATAAAACCGTATTGGTCTCTCCGCCTATGAAATCACTAACTCATCCAAATGGTACGCTGTGGTGGCAACGATATCAGCCTCAAGACTATCGAGTTATCGACAACCAACTGGGTAATACTCATGACTTCATTGCAATGATCGCGAGTTTAGCCAAGTTCAACATCTTTGTTTATGTCGATGTGGTGTTCAATCACATGGCTAATGAATCCTCTATACGCTCTGATTTGCAGTATCCGAGTGCCAATGACGTCACGGAATACCAGTCGAACTCTGAATATTATCAGTCGCTACGCCTATTTGGTGACTTATCAACGCCTCTATTCAATGAAGAAGATTTTGTCGATGCGTTCGGTATTAAAGATTGGAAAGATAAGTGGGAGGTTCAAAACGGTCGAATCACCGGAGGGCCAAAGGATCCCGGCTTACCAACGCTCCGAGACAGTGATTATGTGATCAAGCAGCAAAGATCGTATTTACTAGCTCTTAAAAAACTAGGGGTGAAAGGCTTTCGGATAGATGCAGCAAAACACATTACTTTGAAGCAACTGCAGCAAGTATGGAGTGAAGAAATCACTCAGGATGTTCATATCTTTGGAGAAATTATTACCGATGGTGGGGCAACAAAAGAAGAGTACGAACTGTTTTTGCAGCCTTACTTAAAAGAGACGCGTCTTGGGGCATATGACTTCCCACTGTTTCAAACGTTATTTGATGCACTACAACCAAAAGGGAGCCTGAAATCTTTGGTTGATCCATATTGCTTCGGTCAGGCGTTATCCAAACGTCGTGCTATAACATTTGCCATTACTCACGATATTCCAAATAACGAAGTCTTTGAGAATATGGTGATGAGTGAAGCGAATGAATGGTTAGCGTACACGTATATTTTAGGTCGAGATGGTGGTGCGCCGCTAATCTATAGCGATCTAAATACAAGTGGCGTAAAAGATATAGAAGGTGGTCCACGTTGGCAGCAAGCTTGGCACGACGAGCGAATGATAAATCGAATTCGTTTTTACAATGCAATGCAGGCATTGCCGATGGTGATGGTAGAGGCCAGTGAAGATTTACTCATCTTTAAGCGTGGAGAAGCCGGAATTGTTGTGTTGAATAAGTCAGCAAAGACAACATCGGTTGACGTTAACGCTACGGGTGAGTGGTGCGATTGTCTAAGTGGCTTTGATGTTAAATCAAAAGGTGGTCAACTTACATTTTCTGTTCCGGCACACAGCAGCATGATGCTGGTCAAGCTGTAGCTAAAGTAGAACATTCATAGGCTGACCGTTTTGATAGGGCAGCCTTGGTTCAGTACTTTATTATTCGGATAGAGAGTCTGTACTGATTACAACGAAATTAGAACGTGTGACCTAAGATGAGAGTCGCCACCTGATCACACTCTTTTTCATTTCCAGCAAAAAGCTGCTCGACAATGAGCGGCTTTTTTTGGCCTGATAGGGTGCGTTTTTTTGCTTCTCGGATGAGCAATGCAATTTGAATTTGTGCATCCAGTTTAGCTGTTGCTAAGGGCTTCCATGATGAAATCGCTTGGCTGAATCGATCAAGCTTTAGGTTTGGTTTTAGATTTAACGCTTCCAGTTTTATTAAGGTAAGAATCGCCTGAGTGTATAGTTCATCTTCAGGTTGGTTACGAAGCTCAACGAGTTGATTTAAAAGTGCTGTAAGCAGCTCTTGGGGTTTCAGTTGGCCAGAGCTCGTAGGAAAGTTTAAATCTAAGCGAGAAGAAAAATCGATAGTTTGGATTAAGCTACTAGGAAAGAACGTGATGCTACAAAGGCAATCAAGAGGAATCCAAATAGATTCTCCCTTGTGAAGCGCATATTCATTCTTACCTAAACGAACCAACATCATTCCATCAATAACACGGATTAGGCTGCTCTTAATGACCTTTTTACGAGGTGTTGTGGTTAAGAAATCGTATTGGGTAATTTGATGTTGAACTGCGTAATTCATGAGTTTCGCCTTATTCTCTGCGGCAACTAGATGTGTTGCGACCCGCTTTGGGGCGACAAGATTACCTTTTCTGTCAAAAAATGCCAATAGAACTGAAGGGTAATCACATTTATCTGGTCAGACCTTAGTTGTTATGAGAACTCTATTGCTGATAACCCTGTGAACTATGCGTAGAATAGGCGAGCTTTTTTCCTTTTTTCGATTACGTAGTAAATAATGACTTTAAATACTGATCCATATGTAGATATTCGTCCATACAATGACGATGAGATTCCAGCAGCAATTGAACGCCTTATTAATGATGAGGAGTTTATCGGTGCGATTCTTCACCATCGTTTTTCAAATCATGCTTCTTGGTTTATGGCGGTAATGAGTCCGTTTGTTAAAGCGTACTTGAAATTCAAGTGGAAAAAACTGACCAGCATTGAAGCGATTCAAATTGAAGTTAAAAAATATCTCGCAAAGACACTAAAAACGACCACCAACGGTGTGACATACAGTGGCCTTGATAAGCTAGACAAAGACACTTCTTACCTGTTTGTCTCTAATCATCGCGATATTGCCATGGATCCAGCGCTGGTAAATTACGGTCTTTACCAAAGTGGTCACAAAACAGTACGAATTGCGATTGGCGATAATCTATTGAAAAAGCCTTGTGCAACAGAGCTTATGCGTTTGAATAAAAGCTTTATTGTGAAGCGGTCGGCGAAAGGCCCGCGTGAGATGATGAAGATGCTAGGCACATTGTCTGGCTACATTAAGCACTCATTAGATTCTGGTAACTCGATTTGGATAGCGCAAAAAGAGGGTCGAGCAAAAGATGGTAACGATTTTACCGATCCGGCTATTTTGAAAATGTTCCATGTAGAAGGTCGCAAACAGAAAATCAGTTTTGCTGACTACACCAAGTCACTGAGAATAGTGCCAGTCTCTATCTCTTATGAGAATGACCCTTGTGATATTGCTAAAGCTCGTGAGCTTTATGAAAAAGCAACGCATGGCGAGTACAACAAAGGTGAGTTTGAAGACATCGAGAGCATTATTCAGGGTATTGTTGGTGACAAAGGTCGAATTCACGTTGCTTTTGGTGATGTGATTGCTGAGTCATACGAAGCCCCTGATGAGTTTGCCGCTGAAGTTGACCGCCAAATTCATGAGAACTACAAGCTTTTCCCAATTAACCAATTAGCCGCTGACATTGAGTCTGACGTAGAGCAGGGCACACGTGAACGTCTACAAGAGAAGCTTGAGCAACTCCCATTAGATGCGCACAAGTACCTGTTAGATAGCTATGCGAACCCAGTTCATAATCAGAACTAATTGAGTATTGTGTTAGAAAGCAGATATAAGAAAGAGATGCACTTAGCATCTCTTTTTTTATCCGGTAGATCTAAACGGCTTATCACGCTCGTCTCTAGCGGGCAACAGCGCCGCCAAGAGTGAGGTTAGAGGGCCACTTAGTGATGGTGTTTCCACCGAGGTAAATATTACCGTTAACGGTCATTGTATCGGGGAAGGTTGTAATACCTGAACCACCTATAAATAAACTGCCTTCAACAATAATGCCCTCAGGAAGCTGCTCTAAGGGCGTTCTAATTACGCTTAAATCTCCTTTTACTTTCATTCTCGGTGGCAAGGTTGCAACCTTTGTGTCCGTGAGATTGATGTACCCGCCCACTTTTACTCCACCTGGCCAGCGAGTCAGTTTGGATCCCAGTAAATTCGCGTAGCCCTTAATTGATGCACCTCGTTGGATCTGTTTTAACTCGCAGTTCGTTGCTTCAAGGCTCCCATTAATTTCGATGGCTTTTGGTAGCTTAGCGATAGAGGTCTTAGAGATATTCAGGTTTCCTTTCACGATCAGTCCATCGGGTAACGAAGTGTAAGGCTTATTACGTAGGTCTAAGTTGCCATAGTTATCTAGGTGATTAAGGATTTTATAGTGATCCAATGGCTCGCTAAGGGCGGCAAAAGAAAAAAGCAGTAGCAGAGTAATAAAAGTGGCTTTCATACAGAAGAGGGCCAAGCATTGCGAGTCAAGTACTCAGTATCGTTAGGATGTCGAAAGGATTCAATGATATTGAGAAAAAACTGTGATTTTCACTCTGACTAAAATAAAAGAGTAGAAAACGTAACGAGATTTACGATTCCTACTCTCTGTAATCAATGGATATTAATTAAACTTAATGCCTTTAAACCTAACGTCTGAGAGAACGCGTCTTCAGTTCAAAAATCAGCTTTTCAGCACTGACTTCAAACTTGAAACGTGCAGTGACTTCTGTAGAAGCTTCAGTAATCTCAGACAGTTCGAATTCGACGTTTTTACATACTTCTTTAGCAAGAGTTAGGTATTTATCTAATTCACTCTTTAGCTCGGCAGAATCAGGGGAGCTAATCGTAATTTCAGAAATTTCATCCCCTTCTTTAATCATGAAGCCAATTTCGCCAGCAGAACCGCAAGCTTCACATACATCATTGTCGATTTTATCGATGCTCATTACACATACTCCTAAGTAAACTGCCGACATATTACATATCAATTTGATCTCTATCCACAAAAAAGCACGCTGTTCTGCAAGACAGTAACAGAATGTTATACTGCACAGGTATCGACGATTTAACTATCAAACGTGAATTGGTTATAAGCTAATCGATCACATCGATGCTTAATTAAGTGTGATCAAGGTCGGATTTATACGTAACGATATAGAAAAAGAGCGCGAGAATCTTTGCTTGTGAGTTGTCTATTGCTTAGATATGTAACATCATTCTGTTCAATGATTTCTTGGTGATAAATAACCTGTTCTTTTGATAGGTATCTATGAGCAATCATTGCCTGTTTCTAGCCAACGTACATGTGCTACTTAGTTGAGTAACGCGTTTATAGGCACATAAACGTTTCATAGATACAAAAACATGTCATAGATACGAAAATAGTTATTACTGGGTTGAATTGTACTCAGGCTGAGTGAAGTAGTTAATAAAGAGAAGAGTTAAACCATGCCAAAGCGTAGTAAAGAAGATACTGAAATTACGATTCAAACAATTATGGATGCGGTCGTTGACCAGCTGTTAAGGTTAGGCTATGACAAAATGTCATACACCACCTTGAGCCAACAGACTGGCGTATCTCGTACTGGGATTAGTCACCACTTCCCAAAGAAAACAGACTTTACTGCGGCATTGGATGGTCGAATCTTCAAGATCTTTGTTGAGCATTTAAATGTAAGTGGTGATCTAAAACTGTTTTCAGAAAGTTGGATCAACGCATTAAGCAACAAAGAATTTTTGGCAATCCTTCGTCTGCTATTCCACCATATTGTTACTGCTGACCGTGCTCATGAGTTTGCATCGCAGGGGATTTCACGTTTATACAAAATGACTGAAACGCAATTTGGTGAAGAAAGCACTCGTGAAATTGAATGGTTAATTGGAAAGTCGCTCATCCAAATGGCGAAATAGAATCTAAGTAAAATTGAACGAATCTAAGTAAAATAACGATGAATTTTAAAAATACCCTCACTAGAGGGTATTTTTTTGTCTTGAGCTTTTCAGTATCAAAAACAGTCCGATTTCCCAGCTTAATTTATAATAGAATCAATAAAAAGAGAGAAAAATGTCTATTCGGAGAGTGATACGGTAACTATCTGTTACACTCTAATTAAAGGATAGTTAAATAATAATAGGTGAACGCATGTCTTACCCCGTTCTCATCTGTGATGACTCTGCATTAGCACGCAAACAGATGGCTCGTTCTCTCCCTGCATCACTTAACGCTGAGATTACTTTCGCAGTACATGGCCTTGATGCATTAGAGAAGTTAGAACAACAAGAATTTAAGCTAATGTTCCTAGATCTCACCATGCCTGAGTTAGATGGATTCGGAACTCTGGAAGAAATTAAAAAACGCGATTACGACATTCCCGTTGTCGTCGTGTCTGGTGATATTCAGCCGAAAGCAAAAGAGCGTGTCGATACGTTAGGTGCGAAAGCATTTATTCAAAAGCCGATCGATAAGAAGCTGCTTAATGATGTATTAAAAACTCTTGTTGCGCCAAGTGTACAACCTCAAATAATCACGCCTGCTCCTCTTGATTTGCCGATCCTTCGCCGTAGAGATATCTACATGGAAGTCGCGAACGTATCAATCGGGCGAGCTGCTGATGCGTTGGCGCGTCATTTTGATGTGTTTGTTCACCTGCCACTACCTAATGTGAATATTCTTGAGCTCAGTGAACTTCATATGGCATTGCGTGACTTGGCTGAAAATGATCAAGTCTCTGGTGTGTGCCAAGGGTTCAGTGGTGAAGGTATTGCAGGTGAAGCTTTAGTTTTATTGAGTGACTCAAGTGTTTGTGATCTAAAGAAATTGATGAAGATCCCCGCTGATAGTGAAGAGCTAGAGGAGCTAGAGCTATTGATGGATGTGTCGAATATTTTAGTCGGTTCATTTTTAAATGGCTTAGGTGAGCAATCAGAAGTCCGTTTCTTCCAAAGCTCACCAGTACTGCTAGGGCAGCATATTTCCATAGATTCCATCATCAACTCGACAAGTGGGTCGTTTACCAAAACAATGACCTTTGAAGTTAGCTACAACATAGATGGCACATCTATTCGTTGTGATTTACTGTTCATGTTTGTTGATGAATCTCTACCACTTTTAGACAACAAACTTGCTTACTTGATGGAGGACTTTTAATGTTAAATCTTCCTGCTGAATTTGAACAATTCCACTGGATGGTGGACATGGTACAGAACGTTGATATGGGGTTGATCGTTATCGATCGTGACTACAACGTTCAAGTATGGAATGGGTTTATGACTCACCATAGCGGTAAGCAAGGGCATGACGTTCTGGGTAAGTCGCTCTTCGAGTTGTTCCCTGAAATCCCTCAAGATTGGTTTCGACTAAAAACAAAGCCGGTTTATGATCTTGGTTGTCGTAGCTTTATTACTTGGCAGCAGAGACCTTATCTTTTTCATTGCCGAAACGTACGACCTATTACGCAACAAGCCGAATTCATGTATCAGAACGTTACTCTGAACCCCATGAGGACTCCGACAGGCGAAATTAAATCGATGTTTTTATCTATTCAAGACGCGACAGCAGAAGCATTAGTTTCTATTCAAGCAAAAAATGATAAATAATTGACGCGGGTAGTTTGATTTTTGACCATTGAGGCGTAACCGGTTGGTTGTTAGCGGTTACGCTTTATTATAACCGATTAAAGCTTGAAGCTCGCACCAACCAAAAATGCCGAGTTAGAGTAGTCATCTTCTAACTCTTGATGGATATACTCAATATTGATGTCTAGGTGTGGCTGAAAGAAGGTATTGATTTTAATGCCTACTCCATAGTAAGGGTGTGTTCCCGAAGTCTCGATAGGCGTATTAGGGTTACTGGTTAGGTTAGTCTCTTCTAGAGTTGTGTAACTCATCCCTCCTTTAGCGTAGACAAAACCGACACTTTGGATTGGATGCTGTATATGTGTACCTACAAAGTAACCTTGATAAGAAAGATCAATAACATCTAAATGCTCATTGGAATATTGAGGGGTGTCAGAAACGATATTGGTATACCCCACATCTAAGCCCACAAAAGGGGACAGAAAATAGCTGTAACCTATGTTCGTAACCCATGCGTTTTCACTACCTAGTTCGCCTTTAATGTTTGCATAGCCTGTATCTGCAAACAGTTGATGTGTTTTTTCGTTGGCAGTTACGCTATGAGAAAAGAGTAATGCATTACTAATTAGTACCACCATAAATAAGATACTCACTGTTTTCATTGCCATCTCCCTGACTATTTCACAATTTAACTGCCGCTTTTTTGACCGTGTTTTTCTACTGCAATAACTGATCCAAAAGTAAACCACCGTCAATCTAAAAACTTTCACTCCCATTCAGTAAAAATAGTTTCGAAAAAAGGCCACTTTTTTGCGTAAACGTCGATCGTCGACCGCTTTTTAATTAAAAAGTGATGGAAATTGACTCAGCGAAAGAGTGATTTAGATCGAGATATGGGTTGAAATTGAGTAAGAGAGTGTAACGTGGATGAAATTGGAATTTATGGATAACGAATGAGTGCAACGAAGAGTTAAGATAACTTATTGATACTTTTCTAATTTTAACCGATTGAAAGCATGAGGAGTAAACGATTGCTTTCTCTAGGTGCTTTCCTACGTAAGGTAACATAAAAAAAATTAATTTATCAGACTTGCAGGAAAAAAATCACGACCTATAATGCTGAAAACCGGAGCGTCTGCCAACGCTCCGGTTTTTTTGTGTCCGAAGAAAGGTAAACCGTCTGCCAACGAGTTACCAACGCACTATGCTTAATGATGGATGTAGTTATTCATACGAGCTAGATGCCCACTGGAACATGTACTACTAAATCAAGGAATTTACACAATGCGTATCGAACAAGAACTTAAGTTAGGCTTTAAAGATGTACTGTTTCGCCCTAAGCGTTCAACACTAAAAAGTCGTTCTCAAGTAAATTTAACCCGCGATTTTACATTTAAGCACAGTGGTCGTCAATGGTCTGGTACTCCTGTTATTGCAGCTAACATGGATTCAGTTGGTAGCTTCGAAATGGCAACCGAGCTTGCAAAGCACGGTGTTATGACTGCAATGCACAAACACTACTCTGTTGAGCAGTGGGCTGACTTCGTAAAAGGCGCGGATAAAGAGACTCTAAACAAAGTATTTGTATCAACAGGTACTTCTGACCGTGAATTTGAAAAAACAAAAGAGATCTTAGCGTTAAGCGAAGACCTAGAGTTTATTTGTATTGATATTGCAAACGGTTACTCTGAGCACCTAGTTGAGTACGTTGAGCGTGTACGCGCTGAATTCCCAACAAAGACTATCTCTGCTGGTAACGTTGTTACTGGTGATATGTGTGAAGAGCTAATCCTAGCGGGTGCTGACATTGTTAAAGTTGGAATCGGCCCTGGTTCTGTATGTACGACACGTGTTAAAACAGGTGTTGGCTACCCACAACTTTCAGCAATCATCGAGTGTGCTGACGCTGCGCACGGCCTTGGCGGTATGATCATCGGTGACGGCGGTTGTGCTTGTGCTGGTGACGTTGCTAAAGCGTTCGGCGGCGGCGCTGATTTCGTAATGCTTGGCGGTATGTTAGCAGGCCACGAACAGTCTGGCGGTGAAGTGGTTGAGCAAGACGGTAAGAAGTTCATGAAGTTCTATGGGATGTCTTCTCAGTCAGCTATGTCTAAGCACTCTGGCGGCGTTGCGAACTACCGTGCAGCTGAAGGAAAAACCGTACTGTTACCATACCGTGGTGACGTGAACGACACTATCAATGACATCCTTGGTGGCGTACGTTCAACTTGTACATACGTAGGCGCAGCAAAGCTTAAAGAGCTAACGAAGCGTACAACGTTCATCCGCGTACAAGAGCAAGAGAACAACGTTTTTGGTAAAGAGTAACCTTTACTTTAAGAAGTAAAACTTTTTATAAGAAAAACAAATAGTAAGAGCCGCTTTTGAAGTGGCTCTTTTTTTGTTCGGAACATAGTAAGTTTAGTTCTAATACCACGCATTTCTATCGTCAAACTTAATATTAACCTATCTGTCAAATTACCTATTTATCGTTCTAATCTAAAATGTGAGCAAAATACGTTATACTGTGTTTTTGTACAGTTGTTGTGGTTTTTCTATGTTTCAATCTATTCAAGTTAGCTCTGGTTACAGCATTTTGAAATTAAATGGTAGTGGGCCAATAGGGGAAAGCACAAAGAGCGATGGTAAAATTGCAGCACTATTAAAGCGCGGTAATCAATTTTGGGCGCCGTTTGGCGGCTTCATTGAGGCAGATAACATTATTGGCCTGAAGTGGATAAAACTCCTCGACATTAAATATCTTTGCACCGATGCAGAAGCTGAAGTCGTTGAGTATGTAATACAGAACGATCACTACGTGGTAGGAACGTACCGAGATAATCAACTCTACATTCTTTTGTTTGGCGGAAAGCCCAAGCATCATCAGTTGAAAGGGAAAGAGCAAGATGGGAAGAACAATGTGTATGGGTTGTTTTGAATTGAAATAAAGCTCCAATGAAAGGAGCTTTCAAACACAAGAAGAGAGGGAAAGTTCTAAGAGTTCGTTTTTCTTCTAAGGCGAACAGTCCAAGAAATTGCTAATTATCGCTTTTGTACTTTTCTAATCATCGACATGTTCAGTCATGCTTTTTTCATTATCAAGGTGTGGGAGGTTGTAGCGTTTGCAAAGAGCTTGTTGTTTTTCTTTAGATAAGTTGCCTTCACTAACGAGCTCTTGCCAATATTTGGGCTCAACAAGCCGTTCGCGAAACTTCTTTTGTTGCATTTTATATAAAATATACAGTACGAGAATACCGATTAATCCAAGCAGCTCCATCTATCGTCCCTTGTTAATTTGGTTTAAATAGAACAGGCAGTCTATATCAACTATGTCCGAACCGTCTGCTTCTTGGTGCGGTTCATTGAAACTAGTTTGCATATTACTCCTACTCTACATTCAATTGATTCAATAACTTAGTAGGGTATCACTACCGTCTCGTATCGAATAGCCATTGTTCAATTTTTTAATCAGTCTTACTAGCTAAGTATGTCTTAAAAATAACGTTGAACTTTTGATGTGTAATTAAGGAGTTGTCATTGCGGTATGGCTAGAACTAAATATGAGGAAATGTGACGATTGAGGCTGGAGTGGTGAGATATTGAGCCGCAGGCTGCTATTTTGAGAGGAATTGAAAATAGACAGCGGAAATATAATCTAGTGTGCGATTGTTAAACTTGAAATACATGCGACTAGATGATTTTTCATTTGTGCGGCTTTTTTACTTTATGATAATGGTTTTTACTTATTACGTTCTTTCTTACTACAGCAGCAATCGCTTATTCAGATTTATAGGATTGTGAAATTTCCTAATCTGGCGCCTGAAACCGATGTGACGTTACCGGTTTGTGAAACTTCATCAAATTGGAAGTTTATGGGGCTGCTGAGGTTCTTGAGCTTTGGCAGTATATGGCGAAATAAAATATCGCTGTTGAGCTGGTGTATCTCTGCGACCCAAGATAGGTCTTCGTTGTATAAGTTTATTTCTATTTTGAACATTTATTTCCTTTTGATTGAATCGTGTTTTTCTTGTTTGTTAATTTGTACCAATGGATTTGGCGGCTCGTTCTGCGAGACATAGTGTTGTACCTTTTAATAATTAATTTGTACCCTTAGATTTAGCATATAAATATGACTATTTTGTGAAGGGTAATTTATTTGGTCTGATTAAAAGCTATTGAATGAACGATTGAGGTAAAGCTGACGCAGAGATGTTGTACGAGAATATCGAGAACTGTCTATGAGGGAACTTGGACTAAATGTAACATTAACAACTCTTAGGTAAGAGCCAAGGCTGCACTATACTCCAAGTTTTGAAGATAGCTAGTACTAAATTAAACATTAATTAAAAGAATGAACAATTAAAATTAAGAGCTAAGCTTCAACTGCTGAGTTTAATGACCAAACAATTGTAGCCAAGCATCAATAGCATGGCTTTTTATTAGAATCTCATTAACTCAATACGTAAGTGACAATCGTCTTCATAAGCGACAATCGCCTGAAAATGGCTATCTTGTTCAACAGCGTTAGAAAACTGCTCTTTAAAATCCGCATTACCTACGAACAGCAGTTGTGTTGATTGGGTCATTAGGCCATCTTCATCAAAGCTTGAATCAAGACTTTCATCGACAACACAAACCAATACCTGCCCAAAACGTGCATCTAAGTCGATATCTTTCGCTAAAGAGTATTGAACCTTGGTTTTGAGCTGTGACTCAATGTTCATCACTAAACTGATAAACTGATACAAGTCTGTTGAACATGTTTCTAGAAGCTGTGAGTGCTCTCTAGTTAAGAAGACTTCGAAGTCGGCTTTTAATTGACGACCAGCTAATAGCCATTGTTTTGTTGTTTTTTTCACCGTGCGAAAACGAGCACTCTTTACTATTGGCTTTATAAATTGGACCAGTATTTGGTTTTTTTCAGCAATGTTTAAGTGACGTTCTAGCTTTTTAAATTCAAGATGCAGTAATGCATGAGTCGATATGTCTAATAGTAATTGTGATGGGTGCATGAAAATATAAGGTTACGGCAGGTAACAAGAGCATAACACACTGAAACCATGATCAGTTATCCCTCATTTCATAATGTCATATACGTTATGGATTCCGACAATAACATCCATTAAAATGGAACCAATACAGGCATAGAAAGCCAAATTAAGGACCACAGTTTAAATGAGCGAACTTACGCCACAACAAGAACATGCTAAAGCGACGTTTAAGAGTAACATTCACCTTCCAGGTGGTGGTTTCCACACGCTGATCATCGAAAAAAGTAAAGAGTTTCAGCTGCCTTTTCAAAAAGTGCGTTCAGTTGTAATGTCGGCTCAAAAAGCGGTAGAAAGAAAGATCCGCGAAGATTTTCAGAATATGGATGAAGCGGAATTAACCAAAGAGAGTTGGTTTGATGCAATTAATGTCGCGTTAATCGATCTAGCTAAGACCAATCAGTCTGTGATGGATATATTAGCTACGAATCAGAATTACATTCATGCACAAACAGCACTTAAAGCGTCGATAAAAAGTGAAGGTGAGCGTAATGAGCTTCTTGAGAACCTGTTCCTGGCGTATGAAAAGGTGGTGTTTAAACCTTTGCTAGCGATGCTGCATACTAGCCCTCTATATTGGAAGTTAATGCTACTAGAAGAGTTGTATCAAATGACCGAAGAGAAGCGTCAGCAGTTTGAGCTTTACCCTCAGTACATGCAAGCTACAGAGACGCTGTTTATACTTGATCAAAAAATTAGAAATATAGAGTTAGTCGATAGCTTGTGAGTCATTTAGTTATAATCTTTGTTATGTAAATCAGTAGAAGATTTTTACACTTATTGGTGAGGTCTATACTTGTAATTGGCCCCCAATAAGCTAGTGTTGATTGTCTTGTATTTATACGCGGTCTTCAATCCGCATGGTTTGTAGAAGGTTTTTAGTAAATGATTAGCTTGTTTGTTATTCTTATAACTATAGCTTTGCTCGATAGTACATCAATGATACCACTAGCTCTTATTCCTATGGCTGCTATTCTTGGTGGGAAACAGTACATATCTGGGGCCCTGGGTTTTATTCTTGGTATATTCGTAGTCTATTTTTTCTCTGGAATACTATTGTTGTTTGGGTTCGATTATGTATTCGAAGTTATAGGCCCGAGTTTTTCACGATGGTGGGATGAACCAAAAACATTAGAACTTGTATTTCAGACTTTAGTTGGTATTTGCGTACTGCTCTATGCTTGGAAGCAATATAAACTACCAAAAATAGAGGTAACTGAAGAATCTAGCAATAAATCAGAGGCTGCCTTTACGCCTATTAGTGCTTTTACACTAGGCATCACTTTAACAATAGTTGGTGTTCCCGGGGCTATCCCATACTTCGGTGGTATTGAACAAATCCTCAGAGCTGACTTAAATTTAGTCGCTTCAATGGCTGCTTTACTTGTCTACAATATTGCATTTGTAACAGTATTCTTCACTATGCTACTCATCCGTATAATTGCACCGAATAAGACAGAATTAGTATTTGGATCGATATCATCGGTTATGAAACGTTGGGGAAAACCTGCAATTGTAACTTTACTCGTTATTCTTGGTTCGGTATTCATAGCAGATTCGGTAGGGTGGCTATTTGGGTACCCGTTACTGACGGTTGGTTAATTGTAGTCAAATATATATTATTAACGCCTTGATCTATTGTTGATTAAGGCGTTTTATTTTGTACTGCTGTAGATATATGCAAGCTCAAAATCGTAGTCATCCATGCAGTGTGGTAGCATTCACCAAATTATACTTTAAGACCATTCCATATGAGACATCTTACAACCATGGTTCACCCGAGCATAGAGCACTTGGATGAACAAACTATCTATAAGCGTAACGCGGCAAGAGCGATTGTAATAGATGGTGAGGATATACTGCTTCTTTACACTGAAAGGTATCATGACTACACCATTCCCGGTGGTGGCCTTGATGAAGGTGAGGATGTTATTGCAGGTATGGTGCGTGAGCTCGAAGAAGAGACGGGCGCACAGAATATTCACAGTATTAAACCGTTTGGTATCGTTGAAGAGTTTCGTCCTTGGTATAAAGATGATGCTGATGTCATGCATATGATTTCGTACTGCTATACTTGTAAAATTGACCGAAATCTTGGCGATACGAATTACGAAGATTACGAAATCAAAAATGGTATGAAAGCCGTGTGGCTTAATATTCATGATGCGATCACACATAATGAAAAAACCATGGCTGAAAGCGAGAAGAAAGGCATGAGTATTGAGCGTGAAACGTTCTTGTTGCATTTGATTGCCAAAGAAATGCTGTAATCAATTTGCCATTGAAGCCGTATAAAAACAAAAAATCCGAGTCAGAAGTGACTCGGATTTTTATCGTCTATAACGAATAAAGATTAAACCCTACCTGGCAGGGCAACTTTAACAGAGCTTATTTTTTAGCTTGATTCGTTTGCTTGTCTTCTTCAGTAAGATCGCGAATGCGGCGACTGATATCACGACGTGCTTTTGAAATTTCTGCACTTTTGATGATGTGATCATCAACACGATCTTCATAGTCTGCTTTCATGTTTTTAACGATAGAGACAATCTCATCGTGGCTCATACCTGAATGAACGTAATCTAGTAAGTTCTCTAGCAGATCGACACGCTTACGGTTATCACGAACCTTTTTTTCGTTGTCTAAAAGTTCACGCTTTAATTTGTTCTTACGACGTGCTTGGCTTACGATTTCTAATACACTACTCATAGGTTCCTTTTCCCAACAATTAACGTTAACTGCCCCGATTAAAGCACAACACTGAAAGACATAACAGTCTTTAGATCAATACGAACAAGATCTTGCCCATTTATTCACCAACCACTCTAGAGTGCATTGTTTTATTGGCCTGAGTCGCTATATTATGACGTGAATTATGAAGAGAATATTGACGACATGAACAGCTCAGAAATAATAGTGCCAGTTGAATTGCAAGTTCATACAGGTGAAGAGCCAACTAAATTAGAACTCGACCGCTTTGAGTCTGATGTTGAGGGTGCACAAGCACTTTCGTATAAACTGCGTAGTGCTTATCAATCTGAACGCGATAAGCTTGAAATGACGGAAGTAGAGCTAAATCGCTCACGCATTTTTATGGTTGATGAAAATGGCAATATGAGAATTGTACCGCTAATGT
The DNA here is from genome assembly GCF_050337265.1 of Vibrio lamellibrachiae. Taxonomy (NCBI): domain Bacteria; kingdom Pseudomonadati; phylum Pseudomonadota; class Gammaproteobacteria; order Vibrionales; family Vibrionaceae; genus Vibrio; species Vibrio lamellibrachiae. Next base: position 304,392 of record NZ_JAKJSU010000007.1, on the reverse strand, counting down.
CAGAGCACTAGTGGTGTAGACTTTCTTATCTTCGTTTAGATAAGTAAGCATGAGTTATAGCGAAAAGGATAATAAAAATGACGATCGAACTAAGCCCAATCGAAGCGCGAATTATTGGCTGTCTCATTGAGAAAGAAGTCACAACGCCTGATTACTACCCACTGACGCTAAATAGTTTAACGACCGCCTGTAACCAAAAAAGTAATCGCGATCCTGTGTTAGCGATAAGTGATGCAGAAGTACAAGACACGCTAGAAGCGTTAATCTCTAAACGACTGGTTAATGATGAAAGTGCCTTTAATAGCCGAACTAAGAAATACATTCATCGTTTTTGTAACACAGAATTTGGTGACTTAAAGTTTACCGACCAAGAACGCGGCATAGTCTGCTGCTTGCTTCTTCGTGGTGCTCAAACACCCGGTGAGCTAAGAACGAGAACCAATCGTTTGTGCCAGTTCACGGATGTAAAAGAAGTAGAAGCCATTTTGGATGCAATGAGCCATCGTGAAGCGGGCGCTTTAGTTGTTAAGCTACCTAGAGAAGCCGGAAAACGTGAATCTCGTTATCAGCATCTATTTAGTGGGGAAGTCGATATTGAAGCGTTAGTTGCGGCAGCACCAACAACAATACCTGTGGCAGGTAACTCGCGTATAGATCAATTAGAAGCAGAAGTTTCTGAGCTGAAGAATGAATTGGCGAACCAGAAGCTAGAATTGGCTGAACTTAAAGAGTTAATTGATAGCTTAACAAGTTAATGACTCAAGGTAGTGAGCTAAGCTCAAATGAAAAGGAGAGTTCTAACTGGTACGTTTACTTAGTTAGAACTCCCAACAACTCTCTTTACTGTGGTATCACTACAGATGTCGACCGCCGCTTTCAAGAGCACTGTGAAGGTAAAGGAGCGAAAGCTTTAAAAGGAAAGTCCCCGTTAGCCTTAGTTTGGTACGAAAAAGCGGGTATTAATCGCAGTAAAGCCTCTCAAATTGAATATCGTATTAAACGATTACCCAAATCTAAGAAAGAGTCCTTGGTTTCTGGTTTAGTCGCATTAGAGCAAGTCATTGAAATAGCCTAAATGTAAAAACTCTGTGGAAATTGTAATCATGTATTAACCTTATTATGGGAACATAAAAAAGGTTGGTAAGGAAATGAAACAACTAATAAAACTATCAGTGGTGTTCGGCTTATCTATTGTAACAACACACGCTCTTGCGGCTACATCGGTTGCAGATGCTCGAAGTAATGGTATGGGAAATACGGGTGTTAGTACAGCTGATTACCTTTTAGCACCATTTCATAACCCGGCACTTGTTGCTGTCCATCGTGACGGTGATAGATTCGGAGTGCTTTTTCCAGGCTTAGGAGCCAATGTTAGAGATACGGATAATACAATTGATACAATCGATGACCTCCAAGATACAATCAATAATTATGATGAAAACAATATTGATCCAGCCATTGAAGCTGAATTAAATGCTTACTTAGATACTTTAGAGTCAAACAAACCAGTAGTAGCCAGTGGTGGCGCAGGGGCAGCAGTAGCCATCCCTCTAAATCTTTTATCGATGAATATATTTATGCGTGGCTATGCTGAAGTATTAGCGTTACCAGATATCACATCTGTAGCAGATTCAACAGATACGGCAGATCGATATGAAACATCAGAAGTTGATATGGTTGCTTTTGGCTACAGTGAAATCGGCGTGGCATTAGCAAAACGTTTCTCGTTTCAAGGACAAGATATCGCTTTAGGTATTACACCAAAGTTTCAAGATATGACTACATATAAGCAAATTCTAAGTGTAGAAGATTTTGATATTAGCGATTATGACCAGAGTGAAACATCAAAAACGTCTTTTAATATAGACCTAGGAGCAGTATGGCTGTATCAACAATTTAGAGCGGCAATAGCGGTGAAAGACCTATTTTCTCAAACCATCGATACTGTTGTTATCAACAATGAGGCGACTCAATATAAGCTTGATACTCAAGTAACGGTATCGGGTGCATACACTATGGATTACTTTATAGCGACAATGGATTGGGACTTAACCGAACAGTCAAGATTCAGTGGTTATGATGATGATACTCAATTCTTACGTTTTGGTGTTGAAGGGAATGCATTTGGTTGGGCGCAGCTTCGCGCTGGTTATCAAATGGATCTTGAAGATACGCTTGATGACTCAGTAACAGCCGGTATTGGTATTAGCCCTGGTGATCTAGTTAGTCTTGATTTTGCGGGTAATTATGCAGGTGATAATCAATATGGTCTGTCTGCTAATCTGGCGTTTACCTTCTAATTTCGTTACATAAAGTTGTTAATTAAAGAATAAATGAAATAAATTACATTGGCGCTCTTACCTTTCGTGACGGGAGCGCCTATAGTAGCCGTCCAAATATGGAAACTATGCTTACAAATACCCGTATGAAGTATTTCTTAAAATTCATTATTATCTCTTTTTGCTTACCTTCAGCAGTACTTAATGCTCACTCTACGCAGGAGCTATCAGACTACTGGGGATATAATGAGTTTTTAAAAGCTCACCCTGACCAATCCGTGCTTACCGATCGGTTTACACAAATCGTGCGTGATGACCCCAGACCAATTAGCATTAAGCAGAATAGACCTGTTACCATCTCAATTGTCTCTCCTGGCGATCAGATCTCCGACTATTGGGTCAGGAATATTAAGGCCTTTGAAGTAAGAATGGATAAACTGGGTATCGATTATGAATTAAATCAGGTGACTACCAGAATAAATAGCGATACCCGTCAGCAGAATCAATCCTTAATGAGAGCGCTAAAAAATAAGTCGGATTACCTGGTTTTTACCTTATACACCGCTCGGCACCGAAAGTTCATTGAACATGTTCTAGGCTCAACTGATACCAAATTAATTCTACAGAATATTACCACGCCAGTAAGAGCGTGGGATGATCGTCAACCGTTTATGTATGTAGGGTTTGATCACGCAATGGGAGCACAAATATTGGAACATTATTTTAAGGAGAGTGTTCCAAAAGGTAGCGCTTATTCAATGCTCTACTACTCAAAAGGCTACATTAGTGACGCAAGAGGAGATACTTTCATTGCGGGTATGAACTATCAAGGGGATTATACGTTATCGTCTTCATTTTATACTAAAGCGAACAGGGAGTCGGGTTATCAAGCTGCATTGAGAGCGATTGAAAATCAGAGTGATATCTCCTTTATCTATGCCTGCTCGACAGACGTTGCTTTGGGTGCATCAGAGGCGCTAAGGGATCGTGATCGTAAAGATATTATCTTAAATGGCTGGGGTGGCGGAAGCGCAGAACTAGAGGCGATTGAGTCAGGAGACTTAGACGTAACCGTAATGCGAATGAATGACGATACTGGTATTGCAATGGCGGAATCGATTAAATTGGATTTAGAGGGGAGGGAGGTTCCGTTATTATATTCGGGAGAGTTCGAGCTTGTGACAACGAAAGATGTCGGTGAAAGAATTGAAGAGCTTAAGCGCTACGCCTTCAGGTATTCAGACCAATAATGATCTATCAACAATTTTTGGCTAACAAAACAATAAAATTAGCCACATTAATAACACGAACGGTTTTCACCGTAATGGTTGTGGTGACGCTATTTGTTTTATTTCAAAACTTCCAAGCCACATCTAGAGCTGTTGATAATGAAATTGAAAGGACAAGGCTTCAAACCAACAGTTTAGTGCAGGTTCTTTTTAACTTAGAGCTCACCTCATTAAGAAGTCAGCAAGATAGTTACAGTAGAAATGATACGTTAGTTCATGCATTAAAAACGGGTTATGTCGAGCTGCTAGATCAGTTTTTCGCAAATGTTGATGAGTTAAACCCGCAGTTAACACCTGATTTTCGCTACATCATTACCGACGACGCAATATTCTGGGGTGATGAAAGCTATACATTTTTTGGTATTGAAGAGAGCTCAATCATCAAGTTTAGCCAAGACCTTACTAGAAGCAATAACTGGCATTTAGTAAAAACCTCTTCGTTATTAGGTGCTAAGTTTTTACTTATCAGACGTACCCCGATAGTGGACTCAAGAACGGGGGAAGTACTGGCGATGTACCACATAGGTGTCGTTCTCAATCAGAACTATTCGTTAATGGATGCCTTAAAATCAGACAGTAATTCAGATAACGCATTAATGGTTATTGATGAAGATGTCATAGCATCAACCATTGGTAACATAAATTCGTCGTATAAGGAAAAGGATGTATTAACCTATTTCGATGGGTTAGCAAATTCTAGTAAATATATTGTGATTGAAACGCCACTAAAGGTAAGTGGGAGTGCAACCTCAATAGTTATTTATACGGTACAAAAAAACCTGTCTTCAGCGGAGTTTATTCAGCATTACAATTTTTTGGGCGGAGTATTATTACTATTTATGCTCATACTCGGCGGAATTACATGGTATTGGCTAAATAAGCGAGTGTCAGTTGAGCTAGATATGTTAACGCAATATACTTCAGAAGCGGTTGCCCTGCGTAATGTAAATAAGTTTTCTGGTAGCCCTATCAAAGAGTTCGATCAAATTGGACACACCCTCGAAGATGCATTTAAACGATTAACAGAGCAAGAGAAGCAGTTTGAAGATTTGTTTAACTTTTCACTGTCGCCTATTTTATTTTGGAATATTGATGGTCGAGTAAGTAAGGTTAACCCGGCTGCTGAAAAACACTTTAGTATTTACAAAGATCAAGATGATACCTATCAACAGCTGTTGGATAATCTTCGGCCTCAAATAAAAATGGCTGCTCAAGGTGCAACGCTAACGGGCGTTAATATTCCTATCGGAAATCAAGTCTTTCGCTGGAATCTATCTCCAGTAATATTTGATAATGAGGTTCAACAGGTAATCGCTCAAAGCCAAGATATAACAAGTTTAATTGAAGCAGAAAAACAGAGCGAATTAGCTCGTATTGAAGCGGAAGAACTTGCTAGGGTCCGAGCCGATTTCTTAGCCAAAATGAGTCATGAATTAAGAACACCATTGAATGGAATTTTAGGGGTATCACAACTGCTTCGAGACTCGTCTATTGACTCTGTGATGCTCGAAAACGTGAATGTACTTTGCAATAGTGGCGAGCATCTTCTTGCCGTTCTTAATGACATATTAGACTTCTCGAAACTAGAGCAAGGGAAGTATTCAATACAACTATCTCAGTTTAACCCTATCGAGACGTATCAGGCCGTCGACAAAATTTTCTCGCCTTTATGCCATGAGAAAGATGTCGAATTTATTATGGAAACCGACTTTACTGAAGAGACTGTTATTTCAACGGACAAAGTCAGACTTACTCAAATCTTGTTTAACTTGACTAGCAATGCCGTTAAATTCACACACAGCGGATTCGTAAAAATTTCATTCACTCATAGTAATAGGGGCGGTGAGTCTGTGTTACATATAGCAGTCTCTGATACTGGGATAGGTATTGAAGAGTCGTATATAGATCGAATCTTTGAGCCGTTTGTACAGGCTAGTGAGTCAACTGCAAGAGAATATGGTGGCAGTGGATTAGGTTTAACCATAATTAAAAACCTAGTGGAGTTACTTGGTGGAGAATATCAGATCAAGAGCGAGTTCGGCGTCGGGACTTCATTTACTGTCGATTTGCCAGTTCGATGCATTGAGTGTGGAACAGTAGAAGAACTTGCTCCTACCATCATTTCACCGGAGACTCTTTTTGATTCACCGCTCAATGTTCTTTTAGTTGAAGACAACCATACCAACGCATTTATTGCGCGCGCTTTTTGTGAAAAATATGGAATGAATATTACTTGGGTGAAAGATGGGCAAGAGGCGATTGATAAAGTCAAACATCACTCGTTTGACCTTATTCTTATGGATAATCAACTTCCAAAGGTGGATGGGGTAGACGCGACTCGAATAATAAGACAAGAGCTTAACAGCCAAGTCCCTATTTTTGCTTGTACCGCTGATGGGCATCTGGGGACTAAAGAAGATTTTATGAGTGCGGGTGCAAACTACATAATTATAAAGCCGATTAAAGAAAATGAGCTATATCAAGCGTTTGAGTATTTAAAAGATGAGTGTTTATAGAGATGATGATTGAACTGCTAATTCCAACACTTTATTCTTAATTTCTTCACCCATTTCGATAGAATGATTAAATCGAATGCCGATTTTATGCCCATCCTTTTGTTTCTGAATATTGGCGATGTTGTACTTAATGCTTTCTTTAATTAACTCTGTCACTTCAGATTTAACATCAATAACGCTACTTAGAGTGAGTTCGTTTTCACCAACTATGAATAGTGCGCAACCTGATATGGAAATATCAATTAAATGAGCGTGATAGGTTTTAGTTTTTTCAGTGATGGTGGCTGGAATATCGAAAGAAAAACGTTCATGTGTTCGTGCTGGCTTTGAAATAAAATGCTTAGGTAGCCTGAGGAACATAATACTAACGGGGCGAGATATTTTACTGATTATTCGACTTTTAAACGCGATGACATGCCCAAGTTTCGTATTGCAAATGCCACGAACGATAATAGTAACATTGTCAGTTTTCCGCATTAACAACGCTTCTTTTGCCTTGGTTGGTAGATCTATAATAATGTAACCATCAGCCTTATGGCCAATTATGTGAGTTGGAAAGGAAAAGCTGTCATTTGGTCCAAACTCGATTGAAGCAGAGAACTTTAGCCCAGGCACAAGTAGGGGATAAAGGTCGGCAATTGGGTTTGAATTTGGCGTCATATGAGAATATTAGTGATAATTCAATAGTTAAATTATACACCGCCTCATCGAAGGTGGAGGAAATTTGTTCAAATGTGATTCAGAATCGAGAAGAAGCTAACAGATTGTATATTTCTTATGTATCGCTATTGATAAAGAGTATAAATGAGTTAGCTTTTCGTTAGGTGCGTATCTACCGAGCGAGTTTATGGTGAGCTCTTGAGAAGTGTCCTGCGCAAAATGCACCTACAATAGATAGTTCGCCAGCTAAGCAAAGTACAGCTGCGACTTCAGCCAAAGCTTGTGATTTACCACTGCCGTGTAGTCCTAGAATGTCTAAACAAGCTTTTTGACTTGGTAGGCCAGTTCCACCACCGACAGTACCAACCATAATGTTCGGCAGTGTAACGCTCGCATACAGTCCGCCATGCTTGTTTACTTCCATTCTTGTCATGCCAACAGCCGATTCACCAACACACGCTGCATCTTGTCCACAAGCGATGTATAGCGCTGCCAATGCATTCGCATAATGCGCATTAATTCCAATGGTGCCACTTAATGCCCCACCAACGGTAGTCATCTGGCCAAATTGCATCATCTTTTCTGGTGTTGTATGTAAATACTTAGCAATCAACTCTTTCGATAAATGAACTTCAGCGGTGACTTTTTTACCGCGAACACTGCGAAGAGAGTGAGCATTTGGCTTTTTATCACCAGAGAGATTGCCATCAAGAAAGGCATATTCAGGATCTACTGGAGTTGTCGACAGTATGTATTCAAATACTGCATTGGTGGCAATGGTTACCATGTTTTGCCCAGACGCATCGCCAGTTAAAAATTCAAACACCAGATAAACGTGATTGCCTTCAATGTTGACGTTGATGTCTGTGAGTTTTCCATGAGAAGTAGTTGCTTGAGCAATCTCTTTAAATCGGTCGTATTGGGTGACAATCCAACCTACAAATTCCCCCGCTTCTTTTAAGCTGTAAAACGCAAAGCCTGGCGTTCGAGTTACACCTTCGTTTAACAGCATGGCACTTGCGCCACCAGCGGCAGTGATGAGCTGAGAACCGCGATTATAAGAGGCAACGAGCGCAGCTTCTGTTGTAGCGAGTGGGACTAAGTAATCATTTTTAGCGAAAAGTCCATTAACTCTCAGAGGACCAGCGATACCAACAGGGACTTTGACTGTCCCAATAAAGTGCTCGATGTTTTTTTCATATGCCGATTTTTGGCTAAGCGTTGACGGGTCGAGAAGTTGTGCTTGATCCGTCATTGAGCTTAGTTTCTGCCAACGTTTGTCTAAATTTCGGTCAGTCAAATATGGGCTAGGAGTAAGGCGAAGCGAGGACTTGGTGAGATTAGGCTTAAATGTTTGCTCTAACTTAAGAGAATCGGCATCTCCATTGAGAATGGAGACGTAATCGCGTCGATGTAAATTTAATTTAGGCATAGTAAGTCGAATCTATTATTTTGATGAGATTCTACTGCGAAAGTGAATAAACTCAACGTCTGATATACGGTTAGGGGCAAAAAGTAGTAATTAAATATGAATATCTAACAATGTACCTATCATATCTTGATCTCTTTGTAGCATGTTTGTACCGATATTGTTGTATTGATGCGCTTGATTGAGTTTTATTAGGGGGTCTGTGTATGAAAATGACGTTTCTTCTGGGGGTTCAAACTTTACTTTATTGAACTCAAAATCATTTTTAATTTCAACGGGAGCCATCGGAGGCTGTGGCTGTACTTGAATTTCATGCGCAGCTTCTTCTGCCATTCTCGATGACTGCTCGATGATTTGATATCCAGACTGAATACTCGATACTGACATAGGGCACCCTCTGCTATTAAAAGCTTAAGACCCATTTGTAATTTCCGCAAGTTGTGCTAACGAATGGCATTGCAGTTATCTAAAGGATAGTGAATCGGTCAGGCGATTAGTGAGGTGATTATGCAAACAGGCTGGAAATAAGATTAAGCTCTTCGTCAGTGATTAGCTCTGCCTGAGTTGGGCTGAGATTAGTATGAATTTCACCTTGTAGAGCTTTTAATTGCTGAGGAGTGAGTAGTTGAATTTGGCTTTTCAACTGTTCAAATTGTAGTTGTGTCATGTTGGCTCCCCTTATTACAGGCTGCTTGCCACTACCTTGGCAACTCAATTCAAAATCATCCTGACTGAATTATAAAAATGATAGAGCAAATAATAAGCGAAGCGATACTTGAATTGTCCGAATAACGTAAATGTTATGTAAGTCTCTGGTGTTATTCTGGTCAACTGTTTGTTTGATAAGGATTATAATCGAAAAAAATTATGGTTTTTTTCCTCTAACTGCAAGCTTTGTAGCCAAAGAGTGGAGTTCAGGTAACATGCGGTAAATGAGATAAAGTTGTTGCAACACCATGCGAGCAGACTTTTCATCATCTTCACGCCATTCATTTAAACGACGTGTTAAATCTAACTCATCAATTAATGCGGTATCACAGCTATCGCATTGGTTTAACATTTGTTGTTGAATCATATTAAGGTGCTTGTGAACCACATTGTGTGTATCAAGAATTAACTGGTGAATTGTTGTATCTTCAATACGTGTTCTATGAGCGCCTAGCGCTGAGATATAACTAAGCAGCGCATGATTTAATGTTAGGAAACGAAAGCTTTCATCAACGGCTGTTTGATATTTACCTGGCTCAGCTAACATAGCACTTATGGCATGAGTCAAATCTGCATCGTTATTGTGAGCGTTTCGACGAGCAACACGATAATTTAGAGTGTCTTTTTTACCGACTCTGTATTGAGCGATGATCTGTCCCAAGTACAAATTATTAGACTCAACCGCATGAGCGATAACCTTGTGTAATCGTTTTGACTGCCAGTCCGGAAAAATAAACATGACAGCCGCAACGGCAAGTGTACAACCCACCAAAGTATCGGTTAAACGGGGCAGTAAGACAGCGTAACCTTCACCTAACTGATTAAAACAAAACAGAACGAGTAACGTTATAAATCCAGTTGCGAAACTGTAATTGTTCATACGGAAAGCAAAAAACATGACACCTGTTACTATGATTAAGGCCAATTGACTTTCCTGAGATGGGAAAAGCATCAACAACGGAGCACCAATTAACAACCCAGCTATCGTCCCAATAACGCGTGCAGTTAGTTTTTGTTTTGTTGCAGCATAGTTTGGCTGGCACACAAACAGTGTGGTGAGCAATATCCAGTAGCCGCGATCTAAGTCAAACAGTTGGATAATGCCGTAGCCCACCGTTAGTGCAATAGAGAGCCGAACAGCATGTTTAAACAGTAGAGAGTCTTTATTGAAGTTACTTTTAATTCGAAGCCACATGGTTTTTAGTGTGTGGGCATCGGTGTCGAATAGGTCGCTCTCTTCAAGTGGGTTAACCTCAGGGGAGCCCACGTGATGCAACTGCTTTTCTACCGTAGTTAGATTATTAAAAAGGTAGCCTAATTGAGCAAGCGAGATCCGCCATTTGGGTTGTTCACTCTGCTGGAGAAATGCTAACGATGCTTGCAACTCATTAATTGCCGTCATTGATTCTGACGAGTGCTGATACGGCGTTCCTAAGCGAATAGATTGAGCGATTTCTCGGCAGGCTTTAGCTTGCGCTTCAAGAACGTACTTAAAACGGAACATAACGTCTGAGCGCTGAAAGTCCTGCGCGAGTTCTTGGTATCGATAATGGCTGGAGCTGACCCGTTCGTGAATATCTTGTGCGAGAAAGTAAATATTCATAAATTTGCTGTTGCGACTATCGACTCGCCCACGTTTCGAACGCGTTAATAAGGAGCTCTTACACTGATTTAGCGCTGTTACCGTTATGGCGTTTAATTTTGCTTCTGCAATACGATGGGGCTGTGGAATGAGATTCGAAACGGGATGAAACAGATTACTTTTAGACTCAAAATAGTTTGCTAGTTGTAAAAAAACATTGGCTAGATTTTGTTGTACGGGTTGCATCGGCCAAACAATGTGCCAAATCATCGACATGACGTAATACCACGCCGCACCAGTAATGAGCAGCAACGGCTGGAACCAAATGTTAGTACTATTGTGTGCGCCTAGCATCGCATATATAGCAATGAGCAACGAACCAAACGCTATACTTGCATACCTAGGGCCAATGGCACCTAGCATGATGAAACCAAAAGTCGATAAAGCGAGGCCGATGGCAAAAATAGCAGGGTGGAGAAATAAGAGCTCTATGGATGTTGCAGCGAAAGCAAAGCAACATAACGTTAATAGAGAAGACTTAAGACGACCAGTGAAGGAGTTATCATTTTCTGCAAGCGCTGCTGCAATTACACCAAGAATAAGCGGTATGATGAGCGAGTTAAGTTGGTAATACCAAGCTGGTACAACAACACCAAGCAGAGTGACTAAAATCAATACGCTATAGTTGAAGGTTTTATTTGCCCAATAAAGGCGGATTTGATTGCTAAATGGCACGATAACAAGCTTACAGAAGAAAAATGTAGTGTATCAGGTTTTCATAACAAGGCGCTAACCTTATGACATCTAACTAAAAGTATTGGTCGTTCAATGAAGCGACTTATAAAATACTAGCGATAAACCCTCAAGATTTGACATTATTTTATCACATAGCTAAATGGCTGTAATATACTCATTCAACAGCAATTGTGGACCTATTTTCAATGCAGTTAACCGCTAACAAAACCGCCCAGTATTTAATTCAAACTGAGTATCATCAAGCTGAACTTCAATCAGCAGTTCTGATCTTGTCTTCGCAGTCGACGGAAGAACACATTCCTTTTCATGTTTGGAACGGTACGGTGACGCTGAAGCGTGGGTTGTTTTGGGGAAGTATTCAATTTTTTGCTCACGAAGAAGCGGGTGAGCAGCGTTCTTGGTTGGTACAGGGATTACCGTGGGAGCGTTGTCGAGAGTTCGTTCGTTTTGCTATTGCGAGCTATCAACGCTGGCATAATACTCAATGTGAACAATTGAACTGTTATTTACCTAAATGGGAGCAAACTCTTACTCATTTAACCAAGCTTCCCGCTTTTTTGACTCACTCTCAAGTAGCAACTTGGTCGAATCAAGTGTTAAATGATTTTTCTGATATAGAAATGACGCTAGAAGAAGCGGCGCAACGAATGCCTAGCCGTGTAAAGGCTTTAGAGCCTTGGCTGATTGACGCTGAAGAGTCGTTGTTATTACGAAACAAACAGTGGCTCGAAACTGAGCGTTTAAATTGGCAAGTACTGTTTAACCAACTAGAGTCGTCGCCGCTCAATTTGTCACAGCAACAAGCCGTATTAATTAATGATGATCATAACTTGATACTCGCGGGGGCAGGGTCAGGGAAAACCAGTGTATTGACCGCACGAGTTGCCTATTTACTACAAAGCCATGCGGCGCAGCCTGAAGAGTTATTGCTCCTCGCTTTTGGCAAAGAAGCAGCAACTGAGATGAATGAAAGGCTTTCTCAAAAAGTAGGTTTACCTGCAGATAGTGTCAAAGTGAATACATTCCACCAGCTTGGTTTACACATCATCAATAGCGTAGAAGACCAGCGAGTCGAGCTATCGCCAATTGCTATCGACGATAACCTTCGTAAAGCGTGGTGTATTGATTGGTTGAAAAAGCACTGGATGACACCAACGAATTTCAAACGTTGGCAAAAACACCTTTCTAAGTGGCCAATTGCTTATCTAGCTGGGGATGATGAATTAGGCAGCCACGTTGAAAATCCGAAGTTGATCGCGTGGCTAGAGAAGCAGTTAACACAATTGTCCTCTACTGGGTTAACCAAAAAACAGATTCAAGAAAAGTTAATATCTCACCGAGAATACGCACGCCTTAATAGTGAGCTTGGCTTGGTGTGGCCTTGTTATCAAGCTTGGCAGCAGATGCTTAAAGAGCAGAAGCAAATTGATTTCAATATGATGATTCGTAGTGCCACTAAATATGTTGAAAAGAACAAATTTAAAGGTAGTTGGCGATACATCATGATTGATGAGTATCAAGACATCTCGCCGGATCGCTTAGCACTGGTTGAAGCACTGTGTAACCAAACTCGGAGTGAAAGTCCGTGCGTGTTGTTCGCTGTGGGCGATGACTGGCAATCTATTTATCAATTTGCAGGATCAGATGTTGATTTGACGACAGGCTTTGAAGCCCGTTTCCCACACTCGACTGTGCACCATTTGGATACAACTTATCGTTTTAATAACCAGATAGGGGCGGTTGCAAATCGATTTGTTCAGCAAAATCCTACTCAGCTGAATAAAGAACTTAATAGTCATAAAGAGATTAAACAAAAGTCGGTGTATCTTGCATCAATGAGCCGAATAGAGAAAACACTTGATCAGTTAAATAACAACGCAAAAAGTAAAAAATCGGTATTACTGCTAGGGAGAAATCATTACCACAAACCTGAACTTTTAGCGGATTGGAAAAAACAGTTCACTTCGCTCGATCTGGTGTTTATGACCTGTCATGCCAGTAAAGGTAAGGAAGCTGATTTTGTTTTCATTCTCTCTGTAGACGAAGGGCAATTTCCGGCGAAAGTGAAAGCCTTACATTTAAACAGTGCGCTAACACAATCAGACGATGATTTTCCATATGCAGAAGAGAGGCGTTTATTCTATGTTGCAATGACGAGAGCGAAAGAGAAAGTGTGGATTTGTCATTCAGGAAATGGTTCTAGCTTTGTACAGGAACTTACTGGCTCTGATTATCCAGTGGTCAAAAAGAAATAGGCCAAGCCAAAGGCTATTCGCGAAAATCTTATCACGATGCATCTGCTGCTAGAATAAAATAACGCTTCATCTCTGTTTGAGTATGAAGCGTTATTGTATAGATGCCCTGACAGCTTGATGCTCAAACAGCATGGAGGTTTGACCCACGATGTCGCGCTCGATACATCGCGTCTTTTAAGTTCTATTTGCTAGGTAAGCGGCATAGTCTGGAATCTCGATATCGATCTCTTTCTCAAGCAGTGGAGATTCAATGATGAAATTTGCCGTAGCACGGTTAGTTGCAACAGGAATATTCCACACGCTGGCGATTCGCAGCAGTGCTTTAACATCTGGGTCATGTGGAACTGCATTAAGTGGGTCCCAGAAGAAGATCATCATATCAATCTTACCTTCCGAAATAAGCGCACCTAATTGTTGATCGCCACCCATAGGGCCACTGATCAAACTCTTAATTGCTAGTCCTGTCTCTTTGCTAAGCATATGACCTGTTGTGCCTGTGGCGTACAGAAAATGACCTTGTAGTTTTTCTTTGTTTTCTTGAACCCAGCGCAATAGCTCAGGTTTGTAATGGTCATGAGCAACCAAAGCAACGTTCTTATGCGCTGGCATGGTGCGAGTTGTTTTTTCCATGGAGAGTTCCTTATTAATTATTATCTCTATCATTATGAAAAATCAGTTGTTAATCAATACTGCCGACTGAAAAAGTAGGCCTGTAACCAGATGGAGAAAGCGAATCTTCGATAATATCTTGTTGGGTATCAAAATTTGTAATGATTTGAATTTTTGGCTCTTGAATAGCCTCGTAGGCTTGGCCCGATAAATAGTGGTAAGCCTGCAAAAGTGACAGTCGACCTTGTTTAACCATTTGATCAGTTGGTGCAAACTCAACTCGGTTACGTACAATGCCTCGGTAAACCCCATGACTTAAATAGGTTGAAATCAATTTTATTGGCGCTGTTTGCTTTAAAGTTCTTACTTCGCTTATAGCAGCTTCAATCGCTACAGCACTACCAACGATGTATTCAACGTTGTATCCCTCAATGAGTTCTTGCACTAAGTTACGCTGTAACTCCTTGTCGTTGTCTGCCCATGAAGTTTTAATTATCTTAATGTCGCTATCATTTATTGCGTCATAAAAACCTTTAATAACAGGCTTCGTTCCGCCACTAGAAGAAGGGCCGGGGAGTAGGGCAACGTTTACCGAACCGGAGTTACTAGGGTGTTTGTTTGCAAGATACTCCCCGGTTAAATAGCCCATCCAATACCAATCAACGCCAACAGTTCCTTTTAGTACATTTTGATTGTTTTTACTGACCGAGAGGTGGTTTACAGTGGCGAAAATGGGTGTGTTGTCAGTGATCTGTTTTAAGTCGTTATAATAGATGTTTGGGGCAACGGTCCCCAAAATGATTGCATCAGCGCCCCACTCAACACATGCTTTGAGTTGCTGTTTCTGCTTTACTTGATTTGGGTAACCACCAGCTTCAAAAACTTTTAAATTAACACCAAGTTTTGTCGCTTCTTCAACCATGCCGTAATTAACCGAGAGCCAGTAAGAGTCTTTTAGGTGAGGGTATACTGCACAAATATTGTGGGAACGAGTCGGTAAGCTGCTTTCTTCGATGTTTTTAGCTTCGATACTATTAGCATTGATATTGTTAGCTTCGATATTGTTTGCTGAGACTGAAAACGTAGCCGCCCAAATCGATAGTATAAATGGCAGCAGAAGGCACAAGCGATATTGCATAGCACTATTTTGGAACGCGATAGGTCTGTTAGTTAAAAACTGTGGTGCATGCATAAAGTTATTCGTTGGCATCTTCATCATAAACACTGCAAAATATAGCTGATTATTAAAAACTTAAGAAGCGAAGTTTACCATGTTGTTGGCTAAAGCGAGTATTGGACGCAAGTTGCTCATTGCCTTTTCTGCGATGGCTCTGATTGTTTTGCTATCGGCATTGGTTGGTGTCTTTGGCTTCTCATTTGTTGCCAAAACAGAACGCAACGTGGTGAATCGAAGTATTCCATCGATGATTGAAGCTCGTAAGGTATCAGAGCTAAGCGCTCGGATTATCACTTCTGTTCAAATGCTCTCTAGTGCTCAATCTAAACAAGAGCATAAGCAGGCGGGTCAAATTCTTTTCAATCAGTTGGAGACGTTACTGTTTCATATTACGCAGCTTGGCTCTGATACATTCGAGCCGCGTTTACTTGACACACTTGAACAAGATGTACAGGTAATCATCGACACCTTAGCAAAACTTGGCATTGTGGTTGAGCAAAAGCTTCAGTATGCGTCTGATATTGATAAACAAGTCATTCTAATGCGTAAGCTAGCGACAGAACTTGAACAATTGGCTCGCACACAGGTACTGAATACCAGTACCGTTGCTGTCGCAAATATTACCCACATTTATGACTTACTGGATAAAAATCAGGTCGAAAATGTCTATCACGCGCTAGATGATCTGGTCGAAGTGGATCTGGATCTTTCAGAGCGACTCCATGAATTTCATTTACTGGCGTACAAAGTACTCAATCAGATTGAAGAGATACAAACGATAACCGATATCTCGCGCATTGAAGTGATACGCAGTGAATTTTCGAAAAATGTAGCCATCATGCTTAGACGTGCCAAAGCAGTCGAAGATCCAACTCGATCAAAACAGATGGAAATATTACTGCAAGGGTTAGACGACAAAAGTGGCATTTTCGAGCGGCTACATCAGCGCTATCAAAATCAGCGATCTCTTCAGAATTTAATGCAAGAGAACATGTTGCAAATGGCAGCACTGAATACCACGGTTAACCAGTTAGTTGATGATTCGAATGCGTCAACGCAACGGGCGGTTGAAAACGTAAAAGCAACATTGAACACCGCGCAATGGACGCTTACCCTGCTGGCCGTGATAGGCTTTGTTATTGTTGTCATTATTGTTTGGCGAGTGGTCTACATTCAGGTTGTTCGGCGCTTAGATGAATACTCGAATGCGCTGTTGTCGATAGCAAAAGGGCAACTCAATGTTGATGTTTCAGTAAAAGGTAATGATGAACTGGCAGAGATGGGGAGAGCGATAGTCACAGCACGTGATACCGCACAGTCTTTGAAAACCGTAGCCGAAAGAGAGTCACTGGCAAGGCGTGCCCTACAAGAACATAAAGAGCATTTGGAAGAGGTTGTTACCGAGCGAACTTCGCAGCTTCAGGAAGCCAATGACAAGCTAAATGTTGAAGTTACAAATCACGCTGAAGCAAGAGAGTCGGCAGAGCATGCTAATCGAGCTAAGTCTGCATTTTTGGCAACCATGAGCCACGAGATCCGAACGCCAATGAATGGGGTGCTAGGTACGGTACAACTTTTACAAGATACCCAACTCAATCAACAGCAAAATAACTATGTCGATGTGATTAATCGAAGTGGTAAAACCTTACTGGCAATTCTTAACGATATTCTCGACTACTCAAAAATTGAAGCTGGGCATTTAGAAATTCGGCCTGCACCGTTTGATTTGCACCACTTAGTAGATGATACGTATCAACTGTTTTTTGCACGGAGCAAAGAAAAAAGCGTCGAATTTAATCAATGCATCGAAAGCGATGTAGATAAGCTTTGGTTAGGGGATAAAACACGAATAAGCCAAGTGCTGAATAACCTAGTCGGTAATGCGATTAAATTCACGCAGTCAGGTCATATAGATATCTACGTTCATATTGAATCAGAAGATACACAAAGCGCTAATCTTGTATTTGAAGTATCAGATTCTGGTATTGGTATTTCAAAACAAGAACAAAGTACTCTGTTTGATGCATTTACTCAGGCTTCCAAACTAAACTCATCTCATGGAGGCACTGGCCTTGGATTGGCTATTAGTCTGCGCATTGTTGAAGCTATGGGAGGGAAGTTAAATGTGGATTCTGATGTAGGAAGAGGAAGCTGCTTTCAGTTTACGATCCCATTGGATAAAATAAGCAACGATGGCGCTGAGCCTTTGACTTCTATAAGTGACATCACCACCTCAAAGGCTACTTCTCTTCATTCTTCGGATCTTCACTCGCTCTCATTAGATGTTCTGTTGGTCGAAGACAATCCAGTGAACTGCCTAGTCGCGGAAGGGTTTTTAACAAGCCTAGGTCATTGCGTCAGTGTTGCCCAGTCTGGCAAAGAAGCAAGAGAACAATTTTATGCAAATCATGGCGAAGGCATTCGTGAACAGACCAGTAATGGGCAGCGTACGGCAGGCTTTGATACCGTTTTACTAGATATAAACCTACCAGATTGCTCAGGGCTTGATCTTTTGGCTGAGTTTAAAGTTCAAAACAGTGACATTCCAATGATTGCTGTCTCGGCTCATGTATTTAGTGAAGAAGTTGAGAAATACTTAGCTGCTGGTTTTGATGGTTACTTACCTAAACCTCTGAATCGAGACGAATTGAATACGATGCTTGCTTCGTTAACAAAGCACCTAGATGGTGTGGATCGCCGTAATCTCTCGGCTGAATCGGCACTTACTCAGAAAAAAATGGCACAACAAAATCTTACGCCGGAAGATTCGGAAGTGCTTATGGATGATCTGGATTTGATCGATAATGCGGTATTGCTTGGCGATATTCAGGTTTTAGGCTTGGACACCGTCACTCATATTACAACGCTGTTTGAAAAAGGCTGTGATGAAGCCTTAGCGAGTTTAGAAAAAGCGGTGAATGAGAAAAGTGATCCCGATGTAAAAGCAACGGTACATAAATTGAAAGGTTCAGCAGCGAGTTTAGGTCTGAATAGGCTGTATCAAGTCTGTTTGGAGATAGAAAAACATCAACAACCACTTCAGGCCTATAACCAAGAAGCGAGCCAGTTACAAGAGTTGATCGTACAGTCGCAAAAAGCGCTATCTGAATTACTTACTCAGGCCAGAACTTCGTAAAAGAACTAGGCTGAGCAAGTATAACGCGTTGAGAAAATAGAACAAAAAGGCAAGTTAGAACAGAAATGAAACGAGATTAACGATCCCAGTATGTTTCTTCTAAGCTATCTTCTCGTTCTGGTAGCGCACGTGAAAGGCGAGGTGAATGCTGAGTTAATACTTCATAGCTCACTCGGTTTGCGTACTTACAAATCTGAGACAATGAAGAGTAAGTTAGGTAAGGGTGGTCATGTTTTGCTGAGTTAGGCACGTTTGATTCGTGATAACTGTTTGCAGCCATGTCATGCAGCAAAGCTGAAAGCGCACCATCACCCGCACCATTAGTGTTCTTTATCTCTAATGGGCCACCTAAATACGGACCAATATGAGAATAGATTTTAACTGGGTTAGAGCAATTTGATTTACGCATTGAACGGCTAAATTCAAATTCGTTAAACTCAGGAATATTACCCGGTAGTAGGGGTAATTCAGTTAAACGTTTTGCTGAATCATCCACGTAGCCTGCCATGTAAAGGCCAACAGGGCCTGCGGTACATAGTACTAGGTCAACCCACTCTAAGGCCTTGTCAGCGGCAATAAGAGGGTCTTTCTCTCCAGTTAGAGCTTCGCCTTCTTCTTCATTCATCGCAATGATGGTGATGTTCTCTTTGATGTACTCTTGCCACCACTTTTCTGCGCCTTCAATAACATACTTCGTACCAAGCGTTAACACGACCGGAATGTTTTTTGATTTTGCTATTTCAATTGAACGCGCAACAGCTTGAGGCATTGGATCTTCGGGTTTACCACGCATGAGGTATGAAGAGACAATCAATGCTGAAGCTTTATCAAACACATCTTCAGGAACGCTGTCTGGTCGTAGCTTATTCATGTGTCCTTCGTTAATGGCGAAGGTTCGTTCACCATCTTCTGTGATCAAGGTGTAGCAACGGCCGATTGGGCCATCAACCATTTGCAGGTGGTTTAGGTTCATGCGAGAAGAGGTACGACAAAGGTAGCGGTACGCATAAGATCCAACTTCGATGTTTTTCGACATAACACCTAGCAGAACAGATTTACTGTCAGCTAATACAGAATAGTTATGTAGAGTATTACCAATCGTGTCACCAGGATACTGATGAGTAATCAGACCTTTTTCGACTAACTCAAGGTAAAGAGCATCGGCTTTACTCTCTTCTAAGACTAATGAATGTCCTTTACTAAGTTCGTATCTTTCTAAAAATTCGTTATCAACTCTTGCTTCAATATCAACAATTGTTTGGCCAACACCGACAATGATTGGGCGGTGCAACTTAGGTGTTTGTTGAATTTGATTGACCAAAGGATCACGAGCATGTGTTGGGAAATAATGCTTAGATTTACGCTGTCCGGGAAATTTCATGAGAAAAGAGTAGTTGGGGATTTTATTGAATTATATCACATAATGACAGTTTCGTTACATTCAATTACAAGAGATATGAGAGGCAGTCAAGGTTACTGTCTGCCTCTATTTGACTATTTTATTAATCGATAGCGACTTTATAAGTGCTCTTTTGTTCAATCGGTACTTTTCATACTCGCTGTTTGAACATTAATAAATGGCTTCTATGGCGTAGGTTGTGTTTCAACGTAAGCTTTTGTTCCCCACAATGGCACTGTTGATAGGCTGTGCTTGAAGCTGCCATCGGTCTCTTTGGTCGTATAAGACAAGTAGAGTAGGGTTTGGTTTTCGGCATCATAGATACGTCTAACCTTCATCGTTTTAAAGAAGATGCTTTTCGACTTCTTAAAGACAACTTCACCTGATTTTGATTTATCGATAGCGGCGATCATCTCTGGTGTAATTTCGCCAGTTTGGCGACACGAGATAGAGCTATCACTAGGATCAGATAAACTTAGATTTGCTTCGATAGAAGCGATATGACAAGTCACCCCCGAAATTTTATCATCATCCAAATTTGATATTTTGATATCTTTAAGCGTAAACATACCTAAGCTGACATCGCCAACCTCACTACTGTCGCAGCCTGTCATCGCTATTGCTAACGTTGTAACGAGTGCAATTTTTTTTATCATCCGTGTTTGCTCATATAATTTAGACGGAAAACTAGTGTATAAGACTCAAGCTATAAACGTAAACCTGTTTAATCATATATTGGGACAAATTAATAGTTAGAAAAATTAGCCATTTACCTCATTAGTTAATTTAAATAATAACGCTTGTGGAGGATGATGAGTGTCGTTATCCTCAACACACTCCTTAGTATGGAAAACAATCATGTCTATAAGCTCTTTACCGATCGTTAAAATGAAGAACCAATGGTTATTTGATCATGTGGATGTCAAATACCCAACCAAAGAGAGCTTAGTCGGCAAAGCTTTGTACGAGCATTCGAACAGTCAATCAACTTATGAGGTTTGGCAAAGCAGCGATGAAGAAATTGAGGTGATTTTTAAGCCTGAGGATGTTTACCTTGTTGATTTTCATCGACTAACGGTAATGTTTTCACTATTACAAGCTTCGCAGTGGAAAGATGAAAAGCAGAAAGCTGATGTGTTAGAGTTCTTTACTCAAATTATTTTATCTCCCCCATGTGATTTATATATTGCTTTTCTCGATGGTGAGCCTACAGCAGCAGCCATTGTAACAAAATCAGAAGAGGCAATACTGGTATCCGATATTGTTTGCCAGATAGTTGTTGATAGTGAAAAAACGAAACGAGTGTTTACTTCACAGCTTATAGACCTTGTTTCCGACCAAAAAATTAAGAATCAAGTTGTATATATTGAGTTAAAGTAAAGTAACCTATCTGAAAAGAGTGACTGAGCCGTACTTTTACATTATTGGCCTGAATGACAGTGCCGTTGTGTTATATAGATCCTTGTTTGCCTGAAGACTTTTACTATGATGAGATGAATCTGGTAAATAAGGGTAACTTATGGCTCAAGATATTAAATGCGTTATTTTTGATTGTGATGGCACTTTGATAGACAGTGAACGATTGTGTTGCCAAGCATTGGTGAACGTCTTTGCTAGATTCAATATTAACTTTCCGTTGCAAGATGCACTGAAACATTTCGAAGGTGGAAAGCTCGCTGACATCCTATTAGCAGCATGCAATCACGTAGGTGTGTCTATTTCACTTGACGCATTAGAGCCTTTATATCGAACTGAACTTAAACTTTTGTTCGAGCACGATCTAAAACCAATGAGCGGAGCTAAAGAATTACTTAACTATTTGAGTGATAATAGTATTGAGTATTGTGTCGTATCAAATGGGCCGCGAGAAAAAATCCAATACTCGTTAGAGTTAACGGACTTGTTACCTTATTTCAAAGGAAAGATGTTTTCTGCCTTTGATGCCAATAGCTGGAAACCTGATCCTGATTTAATTTGTTATGCTGCGATGAACATGGGGTATTCCCTTTCTGAGTGTATCTATGTCGATGATACGAAAAAAGGAATTGAAGCTGGGATAAATGCCGGCGTTAAAACGTTCCTACTTAGTGATACTAAATATCATACTTCCCAAATAGAAACGTTTTCAGAGCTTTCTCTTATTCAATCTTGGCTTAATGAACAGCACAGCTTGCAGAATGTATAAGTTTGTTCTTTAGAGAAGAGCAGGGTGACATGATTGCAGACTGGATGTGAGAAACGTGTTGCAAGTGAATGCCGCATTGGGCACAAATGAGAGTGTCATTATCCTCTGAGATTAGAAAGTCATCGCTGGCACATAGTGGGCAGCTCGTAGGGTCATCTATTATATTATTATTTTTTTTCATATAGTGGTCTCGGCAGCTTTGCAGCACCTTGAGCAAGGTGCATGCAAACATCTTAGCCTACATCTCAGTTTGTTAAATATCTTCGCTAGCTTTCATGCTTATTTTGAGAAGCAATTCATAGATTTGTTACTACTTGTTAAAAAATGTGGAGTAAGTATGGATATAGTTAACTGTATGGTGTTAACCACAACACCCAACCTAGAGAGTGCAAATTCAATTATTCAGCAGCTATTTTCGTCTCAACTGGCTGCGTGTATTCAGACAATGCCGATACAGAGTCACTACCTTTGGGATGGTGAGCTTTGTTCTAGTGAGGAAGTACTACTTATTATAAAAACGCGAAAATCGTGTTATTCACGCTTAGAGAATGAAATTTCGCGATTACATGAGTATGACGTGCCTCAGATTGTACAAGTCCCATTTACCGATGGACTCAACCCATATTTAGAGTGGATCAATAATAGTGTGGACGGCTGATTCGAAGAGTTGCAAATAGTTGTGTGGCTGCTGTACTAATCAAATATTTGCCGCAGGGCTCATATCATGAAAAGTAAAGTTGGCGAATAACTCGACAAATTAACGTTAGTGTTTTTCAATTAAAGAAAGCCCCTTACACCTGTTTTTAATATGACTGTACAACATGACATTGCTGCATGCTTTCAAAGTTACATGGAAAATCCACTGGTGTGGCCGATCCTAGAAGTCTTGAAAAAAAAACCATCAGGATGGAAAGTACATACTTTGGCGTCGCATATTACTGATCTTGGATTTGTTCCAGTACTTGATGAGCAACCAGAGAAAGACTTATTTAAAAAGAACTTTCTGATTATGAATGCGTTGTACCAATTGCAAGAAACCCTATACCCCGATAGCTGGCTACAAGTAAAGGCAATGGATATTGCTTTGCTCTCTGGAACGGTAGCATCACATTGCTCGATAGACTTAGATGATCCACTTCGAGACTATTATATGCAGTGGATTAATTACGAAGCTAACGAGGGGGAAGTGAAACGCTTACTCAATGAGTTTTGGACACGTTATAGAGAGTTTGTGGGTAGTACGAATGGTAAAGATATGGATAGAGCGAAAGCACTATCGTTGTTTAAGCTAGAACCGGATGCAACGTCAGCTCAAATTCGAAAAACTTGGCGCAAGCTCGCACTTAAGTGGCACCCGGATAGAGACAATGGCAATGCTGATAAGTTTAGAGTGCTGTGTGAAGCTTGGCATATCCTTAGGCACTAGATAGCTTTCCTTCTATGGTTAACTTATTAAATGCAAACAAAAAAGATGGCGGAAGGCCATCTTTTTTGATGTTTAATAGAAGCTAGTTGCTCGCTTTAAACTGTGATTTTCTCATGCGGTTAAGTGCCGACATAACATCTAAAACACGAGGTTTAGCAAGATCACCATTATTTGGCATGTTCACATGCCAATCGTCACCAAGTTGTTCAGCGAATGTTTTCGCGGGGTTTTGACACCATCCAGGAGTTTGAGCAAATTGGAACCACGCCCAGCCGATAGCATTGATTTCGGAGCTAGACTCAAGCTGCTCTAACGCTGTTAGATCCGTAAATTCTTTACCAAAACGAAGAGACTCTTTGCCTTTAGCTGAAACACGGAACTTTCCTTCGGCTAGAAGTGTTTGCAGTGCAGTGCAGTGAATTGCGCGTGGCTTGAAAGTTTCAAGTGGAGACTCACACTCATTCGTTCTTTCCGATGGGTGCTGCAAGATAACTTGCTTGGCTTTTTCAGTCACATCAACGGGTTGGTAATCATGCATTTGAATAACTGTATCAGCAACATCTAAGTAATCACCTGAACCGCCCATGACAACAATTGTTGAGATCTCTAATGAATCTCGCAGTTGTCCAATTCGGTCCACAAGTGGAGTAATGGGCTCTTGTCCCTTAGATACTAGAGCCTGCATACGTTCATCACGGATCATGAAATTGGTTGCCGAGGTATCTTCATCAATTAGGATAGAACGAGCCCCCGCTTCGATAGACTCTTGTAACCAAGCTGCTTGAGAGGTTGAACCTGAGGCATCTTGCGTTGTGAAATCAGCTGTATCTTTACCCATAGGTAAATGGTTAATGTAGTTTGATAAGTTCAAATGATGCACACAACGTCCATCTTCAGCACGAATCTTCATTGCATCAGTGTCAGTAACAATCCCTTCACGACCGTCGCCAGGAATGTGGTTGTAAATTGAACGTTCAATGGCATTAAGCAGTGTAGATTTACCATGGAAGCCACCGCCAACAACAAGTGTGATGCCTTTTGGAATACCCATTCCGGTTACTTTACCTTGGTGTGGAGTATCCAGTGTGACTTGTAATGACTCTGGCGCTGTAAATGCAACCGCATCTTTCATTGGGAAATCACAGTTACCGGCAATACGTGGAAGAACGCTACCATTAGCGATAAATGCGGTTAAATTGTTTTCTGCTAGCTGAGCACGCATTGCTGCTTGGTCTTCAATCACCTGACAGTGATTAATAAGAGCGTCTTTATTCAATTCACGCTCAAGCGTACATTTACGAATAAACTTTGGCAGGTAGAAAGTAATGATGTTCAGAGCTTTCTTTGCCAGAATGTTTCGGCTGTCTGCAGGTAAGTTAATGCGAAAACGCAGCTCGATACCTTCATCAGTAAATAGTACTGAAGTGCTATCAAGTACCGTTTGGCCAGAATGAGCAATGCTTATGTTGTTATCTTGTTTCGCAAACTCGGCAAAACTACGTGCAATAAAATCACGTGCCGCCACTTGGTAGTCATAAGATTGTTCTTTTAACCAATCTAGACCGGTGAGTGACCATGCTCGAGTCGCACGAAAACGAGAAGCAGAGGCGTATGGGTCAGCTTGGATATGGTCAATGTGTAGTACAAAATCACCGAAATCATATTGCCCTTTGATTTGCTGGTAGGCACGGTAATTTTGTTTTTCTAGTTTCTTAAGGACAGCGGTTAGTTGGTCCATATCCATTTTGCTCACGTAAAAATATTAAGGCGGCGATTATAGAAACCACCGCCCATAGAGTAAAGACAATTCAACACTTTAATGAGGCATTGCTAATTGGTCGCCACTTGAGAGATTTTGATTGATTAATCCGACCTCAAATTCATCGCAGGGCATGGGCTTCGCGTACAAATAACCTTGTCCATATTCGCAACCTTCACCGATGATAAAAGCTTCTTGACTCAATGTTTCGATTCCTTCAGTGGTGACCTTCAAATTTAGCTTTTTCGCTACGTTAATAATTGAACGAACGATAGCTCTGTCTTCTTCACTGCTTTCAAGCTGTTGAATAAAGCTCTTATCAATCTTAATACAGTCGAATGGGTATTTTTTAAGATATTGAAACGAAGCATATCCAGTACCAAAATCATCCAGTGACAGGGTTACACCAATATCGTGCAATGCCATTAATGTATTACTAGCAACGGCTTCATCACCAATCAAACCACTCTCAGTTACTTCAAGTTCCAAATAGTGCGCTGGTAACTGATAAGCTTCGAGAAGATCTTTTACCTGATTAGCAAAATTGACATTTTTAAGCTGAATCGCTGAGATATTAATCGCTACTTTAAAGTCAGAGACATGCTGTGCCCATTGAGCCGCCTTTTCTACCGCTGAACGTAATACAAAGTTACCGACTTCAAATATCAACCCGTTTTGCTCTGCTATGTGGATGAGACGCTCGTTCGAGATATCGCCTAAAATAGGGTGTCGCCACCTTAATAGCGCTTCAGCGCCTGTCCAACGCCGTGTAACGGGTGAAACCTTAGGTTGAAAGTAAAGTAATAGATCGTCACTTCTTACCGCTTGCAGCAAATAACTTTCAAGCTGGTTCATGTGGCTGTGATTTTCTGAAAATGTTTGCGAATAAAAACTAAATTTGTGGCCAGAGTCTTTACAAGAAAGCATTGCTTCTGCAGCGTATTTGATAAGCTCTGAACTGTCAGTCGTATCTTCCGACGTCGCTATACCGATATAAGCATGAAGGTGAATACTCTCTTGCTCAATCATAAATTCAGAATGTCCCACCTCAACAAGAGTGTGGCAAAGTGCTTCTACTTGGCCTTTCAGTTGAGATGACTTAACAATGAGCACAAGATCAGTCGAGGTAGGTCGAGCGGTAATAACATCAAGATTTTGGATACACGTATTAAGTCGGTAGCGATAATGAGTCAAAATACGATCCCACTCATGGTAACCATATTTAGATTGCAGTCGTCGCCCATTCGTAAAACCGATATGTACCAGTGCAATGTCGTGTTGGCTTTCACCGGTTAAGTCGAGTTGATATGACAACTCTTTTTCTAAGGCGTTGCGATTTAAGAACCCAGTGCCTATATCATGCAGTTTTTGATACTGAACCTGTTCTTCTGCTGCTCGTCTTTTATCGATTTCTTTATTGAGTGAGTAATTTAGACTTGCGAGATCTTTGGTGCGATTGTTCACTCGGTTTTGCAGTTCATGATTTAATATGTAAAGTTTTTCATTTTGATAAAGAGTCATCAATTGGGACTCAATTGAAACTCGAAAGCTATCGAGTAAGCTGCGATACTTAGGGCTGTAGGAGTTCTCTTTCTCGTCAAGAATGCAAATGGTGCCAAAAGGTTCACCATTAGGCCAATTAAGCGGCAAGCCACAATAAGAAATCATCCCCAACTTAATATCAGGATTTTGACACCAGCTTGATTCAAGCATGGCGTTAGGGACTAATAATTCTACACCTTGATTGATCACTGTTTCACAGTATAAACCTTGGCCGAGTTTCTCACTGTCACCAACATTGTATGGGTTAGAGAAGTTGTTATTTGAGCTGCAAACTTCAATAGTCGATTCTTTTACTCGCATGATTAAAGCTGAAGGGACCGAAACGATCTCAGCAAGTAAGTTCAATGTATTTTGCCACCCCGACAACATAGATGATGGGATAGCTAATTGTTGAGCATCGATTTTTGACATATCTATTGCTCCTTGTTCCTTTAAGTCTGATAAAGCATCCATTGCTTCTAGACTGTTAATTTGGTTGCTCAATGTTATTCAACTTCTTAATTATAAGAACGCTTTGGTAATGTAACAAAAAAAAGCCCCATAAATAGTAAGGGGCCGTGTTCATTAATTAAAGTATCAAATGTGAGACTTCATATATTTTAGTTACTTGGAGTTACAAACTTATCAATATCAACTGGGCTGTCATAGTCAATTGTCTCATAATTGAAACCGTTGAGATTTAAAAATTCAGACTTAAACCCTTGGTAGTCGGCTATTTCTTTGAAATTGTCTTCTGTCATTTCACTTAATATTTTAGAAACTTCCGTCTGAACGCTAGGTTTTAACTCCAAATCGTCGATCCTCAATAGGCGCTCACCATCCAATGGGATGTGATTCTCAGAATAAAGATTGTCACGATACAGTCTTTGCATCTGTTGGATACAACCTTCATGTAAGCCTTTCTGTTTCATTACCTTATATAGCGCTATCATGTATGGCGTTAAGCCGGGGATAAATACACTGGCTTTAGTGACAAGCGCCTTACAAACGGTGGCGTATGCTCCTCCTGAGTAATTTGCGAGCTTTAAGTTCAAAGAGTGACTCGTTTGGTGCAAATCAATTTTTGCTCGCCCTAAGGTTCCATCAAGATAGAGTGGGTGGGTGACCTCTGGACCAACATAGGAGAAAGCGATAGTTTGACACCCTTGCGCCACAGATTCAGAATTGATTAGTGTATCTATCCAGCTTTCCCAATCTTCACCACCCATTACTTTAATGGTGGCTTGCTCTTCTTCTTCATTGGCTGACTCTAAGATAACATTAGACCAAGTATCGTCTTCGAGGCTTATCAAGTTACTTTCTATACTTTGCCCAATAGGTTTAATGGCTGAGCGCCATAATTCACCCGTTTCTGGATTTGGTCTTGCACCAGTGGCCAGGCTGTAAATAATTAAATCGACTTCACCTTCAAAGTAGGTTTCGATGGCTTCGATGGCTTTAATGCGAGTCTCGGAAGAAAAAGCATCCCCGTCAATATTAATTGCAAGGCGGCCTGCTATGTCTGCTTGTTGTTTAAAATAGTAATTATTGTACCAACCAGCGCTCGCGCCTCCCTTAGCTTTTGGGTCTCTCTCTAATGAAATACCGATGGTATCAGCTTCACAGCCACCAAATGAAAGGGCAATTCGAGATGCAAGGCCAAATCCGGAGGAAGCTCCGATTATAAGTACACGTTTTGGGCCGTCTGTTATGGGTTTAGCTGCTTTAACAAATTCAATTTGGTCAAGCACAGCTTGTTCACAGCCATGAGGATGAGCAGAGCGAGCAACCATGCCTTGGATGATGGGTTTTATGATCATTTTTGGACCTTCTTACAACAAACTGATCTTAAAAATACCCTAACCCTTTGTTTCTATCATTGAGCTAGACCATTAAAATTAAAGATGAACAGATAATTCTTGCGCAACAAAACTTGCGATCCAAGGTTGTGCAGCTGGTTTTGGGTGGAGCCCATCTTCCATCATCCATTCCGGCTTTATAACGACCTGTTCTAAAAAGAAAGGTATCAAAGCAATTTGCTCTTTCTGTGCAAGAGTTGGATATATCTGATAAAACGCGTCACTGTAACGTTTTCCATAGTTAGGAGGGATGCGTATTTGCATCAGAAAAGGGATCGCATTGGCTTCTTTTACTTGGTTTACTAGCTCTGTGAGAGAGCCGGAGATCAGGTTAGGGGAGAAACCTCGTAAACCATCATTTGCACCCAGCTCAATTAACACGTACTTTGGTTGGTGCTCTTTGATTAATAACGGTAAACGCGATAATCCGTTACCTATGGTATCGCCAGAGATACTACCGTTAATAACCTGAACGGTTTTGTTATGTTTTGCCAGTTCGTCACTTAAAAGTGAAGGCCAGGCCCGTTCTATTGGCATGTTATAGCCAGCGCTCAAGCTATCACCAAGTACCAGTAATGTGCTGCTGTTTGCCACGTTAGAAAACAAAAGTAAATTTGAAAATAAAAAAACAAGAACCAAGGAAAATAGTCGAATCATGCAACCATCCATTATCAGTGCAAAGTCAGTATCAAAGGTTATTTCAAATAACCGCGAGTCTCTAACTATCCTTAACGATATTGATATCGATGTCAAAGAGGGCGAGACCATCGCTATTGTCGGTACATCAGGCGCAGGGAAGTCGACGTTGATGACGCTCTTAGCTGGATTAGATACACCTTCTAATGGGAATATAGAGTTGTTAGGACGCACTATTTCAGATATGAATGACGATGATCGTGCTTCGTTAAGAGCTAATAAAATTGGATTTGTTTTCCAAAGCTTCTTATTAGTCCCAACACTTTCGGCACTCGAAAACGTTACTTTGCCGTGTTTATTAAATGGAGGGGTTGTTGATGAAACAAGAGCAAAAGAGTTACTTGAACAAGTAGGTCTTGGCAGTCGGATTGAGCATATACCCTCTCAATTATCTGGGGGAGAGCAGCAACGAGTGGCGTTAGCGCGTGCGTTTATGATTAACCCTAAAATTCTTTTTGCCGATGAACCGACAGGTAACTTAGATCAAAAGACAGCGGGTAAAGTTGTTGAATTACTCTTCGATTTAAATAAGCAACACGGAACGACATTAGTGTTGGTCACTCATGATTTAGCATTAGCGAAACAGTGCGACAGAACCATCCATCTACAGACTGGCTCTGTCGAGAAAGAAACATCAGGTGAAGTAGAATGACAGCTTCTTTGAATCGAACAACGCCAATTTCTAATAATGCTTGGTTATTGAGTTGGAGCGTTAAAGAGATTAGGCAGGGCCAACTTTGGCCTATAATGTTGTCACTCTCTTTGATCATTGCTTGCGTGTTTGCATTATCAGCACTTGCTGAACGCATTGAACAAGTTGTGGTAAAGCAAGGGAAAGAGGCATTAACAGCAGATTTAGTTTTTCAATCCTCGAACCCTATTCCTGAGTCATTGGAAGCCGCCATTAGTGAGACTCCGGTTGAGGTTGGTCGTGTCACAAGCTTTGCGACTATGGCATTTAGCGACACCGAAATGCAACTAGTCTCGGTTAAGGCAATGGAAAGCAGCTATCCGCTACGCGGGACAATGCGATTATCGGCTAAAAATGAAGAGAAAAACCATGTCGAAGAAAGCCAGTTATGGCTTGATAAAAGGTTGTTCGCTCAGCTCAATGTTGAGATTGGCGATACATTGGCAATTGGTGATGCTGACTTTATCGTAACGGGCACCATCGCTGAAGAACCTGGCCTCTCTTTTAATCCATTCCAGCAGATGCCAACAGTTTTGATTCACTACTCAGATATCAATAAAACGGGAGCAATTCAGCTAGGCAGTCGAGTTCGATATCAATTGTATATCAACGGTGAATCTACACCCCTTGAACTGCTGAAAGAACAAGTGGAACTGACGGCAAGTGAACGTTGGAAGGACACCAATACTGCAAGCCGAACAAGTGACGTATTCAACAATACTACCCAGTACTTGTCGCTTAGTGTCGCTATCGTGATATTGATGGCAGCAGCTACGTTAGTTCTAACCTGTCAGAACTACGTAGCATCAAGAAGAACTACGATTGCAATGCTTAAAAGCTTAGGCGCAACAAAGCACTGGCTGACTCGTTGGCTATTACTTCAAATGGGCATCTTGCTTTTGATTTCAACTGTGATTGGTTTTAGTTCTGGAGTGTTATTGGAGTATTTGTTAAGGCTACCGTTGGTAGATGTACTGCCGGAACAGTTACCCCCATATGGCCTATCACCTTATATACTTTCGCTGTTTACATGTGTACTGATTGCTATTCCTGCGCTTGGGATTCCACTACTGAACTTACTTGATATTGGTGCTGCGCAAGCGATGCAGCCAACCACTTCATTTGTAATGAAACGTCGATATTATGGGCTCATAGCTGTTCCAATTCTTCCACTACTTACCTACTACGCAACGAATACTCTAGTTTGGATGTTGTTTGCGGGGCTTGTCGGCATATTGTTGATTTTGGCTATTATCAGTCTTTTGGTTACAAAAGTGCTTGCTAAAATACCGCTGTCTCCGGCATATCAGTTGGCGCTTAATCGTATTCATCGAACGCCATTTATGACAGGTTTGCAATATAGTGCTCTAGGCTTGTCGTTAATGTTGATGGCTACCTTGTGGTTAGTAAGAACCGATCTACTGCAAGATTGGCAGCAAACGCTTCCTAGTAATGCTGCTAACGCATTTGCACTTAATATTTCAGAGCATGAGATCAAGCCCTACCTAACAGAACTTGATGACCATAGCATCGAACGTTCACAGGCTTTCCCTATAATCCGTGGGCGCTTAACTCAGATCAATGGAGTGGACGCAAAACTTAGTCAATCTGACGAAGAGAAAAGCGACGCACTTAGAAGAGAACTCAACTTTACTTGGGGGGAATCTTTACCAGATTACAACCCAATATTAGATGGAGCGTGGACGACAAATAATGGCGTATCTGTAGAGGGGCAAGTAGCGCGAGACTTGGGTATTGAGGTTGGTGATACACTGACATTTACTGTGAGCGCACAAGCAGTAGAAGCGACGGTCAACAGCATACGACATGTCGAGTGGCGAGAAATGAAACCAAACTTCTATTTCATTTTTACGCCAGATTTAATGTCTCAACATATGGCGAGTTATTTGGTTAGTTTTCGAGTAGAACCAGAAAATGAAGCGCTACTGTCGCGTTTATCTCGTCAGTATCCAACGGTTAGCTTGATGGATATTCGCGAGATGGGGAATAAAATTGAAAAATTGCTGCAACAGTTCGTATGGGCAATAACATTGCTAGCGGGATTAGGAGGGGTGGCTGGGTTGTTGCTCATCTTCACATTACTGCAGCTTAGCATTGCCCAGCGACAGCAAGAACTTCGTTTATATCGAACTTTGGGAGCGACACATAAGTTTATAAAACGAACAATATGGGCCGAATATGGGCTCATGGCATTGGTTGCTGGGGTTGTTGCTAGTTTAGGTGCAGAACTGGTGGTGGCCGCGATCTTGAAATTCGGCTTTGAACTTCCCATTTCTTGGCATAATTCACTATGGCTTGCTCTTCCTTTGATTGCTTTTTGCACACTTTTCGTAGTTGTGGGTAGTTTAGTTAAAACACTGTTAACCCCTATGAACAAAGAGATTAATTAGTATTTGCTTAAACGTTTTGAACAGTTATCCACAAAAACGGTGGATAAAGTTTTGGATAACTTAGCCTGTAGATAAGTGTGATCATAGCCGAGCCCTTTGAATACATGATCTGGGAGAATGTTGTTATTCACATGACTGTAAAAAATTGTATTTAGAATTAATGCGTCAAGCATTTTTTCGATTATTTTTAACATTTATATTTGGAAATTATGTTGATAACTACTTACAAATATCGGTTGATTAAGAGTTACAAGGTTCTAAAATACGCACAGAATAAAATTACTGATGTTTATCATGGAAAATGAAGTACAGAGCTTAAAACGCGTTAAGGTCGCCGTTATTGGTGGTGGAGTTTCCGGCTCTACTGCTGCGGTACATTTAAGTGAATTAGGTATTTCCGTAGCTCTAATTGAAAAGGGTGAAGGGCTTGTTAACGGCCCTCCTATTTGCCATTTACATGCTGGCGGTAACCTCTATAGAGAAATATCGGCGCAGCAGTGTCTAGAACTGCTAGAGCAATCGATAAATACAGTTCGACTTTTCCCGCATACAATCAACCGTCGACCAACGGTCATTGCAACTCCCCTGACTGATGAGGGTAATCCCAATGACATTTTACATCGCTTAGATATCATCAAAGATTGTTATGAAAAGCTGATCACGCGTGAGCCAAAAAATGAAGTGCTTGGAAAGCCAGAACACTATTTCAAATCCTACAGTAAATCTCAGTTAGTCAAACTTCGACAAAAACAGCAAGGTGAAAACCCAATCGATCTAGATGATTGGGTAATCCCATTCGCTCAACATACCAACCTCGATGCCTTGAAGTATCCGGTAATCGCGGTACAAGAGTATGGTTGGAGTGTGTTTCGTTTGGCCGCGAGTGCGAGTTTAATTCTTGAACAGGTTAAATCGTGTGAAGTGATGACCCAAACAACCTTAATTCGAGCGCAATTCGACGGCGGTAGTTGGCTATTGACCTATCAGGATTCAGAGCATGAGACAAAGCAAATACGCTGCGACTACTTAGTCAATGCTTGTGGTTATCAAACGGGTACCGTTGATGATAAAGCAGATTATCAGCGTAAACGTATGGTGGAGTTTAAGGCTGCGTATCTTACCAAGTGGCCTTCGTGTCAACAGCAGTGGCCTGAGGTTATTTTCCATGGCCCGAGAGGCACTTCGCAGGGCATGGCGCAATTAACGCCTTACGCCAATGGAGTTTTTCAGTTGCATGGTATGACTGAGGAAATTACGTTGTTCAAGGATGGTCTGGCATCTTCCACTTCGAACTCTGCACAGCCTAAATTGCCATGTCGATTAGTAGGCAAGATCAATACAGGTTGGCCTGACGATGTTATGGCGGAAAGAACTCTAAAAGCGGTCCATCATATGGAACAGTTTATACCCTCTTTTGGTTCTGCAGAAATGGCAGCTAAACCGTTATATGGCGCCCAGCAAATTCCAGGCACAGATTCAACATTGCGATCTACAGATGTAAGTTTTGAACCTCAAAACTATGCTCGAATTGAAGTGGTGAAAGGGTCTTCTGCGTTAGAAGCAGCAAGAAAACTCGTGACTAACTGGGGTTTGAAGGAAGATACAAAAGCAAGTGTTGAAGAACTACATCCTGTTTCGCTTTCGTTAAGCTATCAAGATGTTGAAACAAAAGCTAAGGAACTTGCAGCCGCACGTTCTTATCCAATAGAACTAGCAATGCTGACGGGTTCGTAGCAAGGCAGAAAAAAGACTTTCTACGTTATTTGGGCTTAAAGTGTAATTAGAAAGAAATCAATTCTAAATACAATCAATAGCCGAAAAATCGAGCCCACTGGCACCATACGTCTTGTAATCCCTTCAGATCACCTTTTACAAATTGAACGGCTTGCTCTGGTTTTGCTTGAGCAAGCCTAGGCAAATCAATTCGCGCAACACAACCAATCTTTGGGTAACCTCCAATTGTTTGGCGGTCGTTCAGTAAAATGATGGGCTCACCATTTGGGGGGACTTGGATTGCTCCCAATGCTATACCTTCACTCAATATATCACCCGCTGGGGGTGTTATTTTACCATCAGTCAATCGGTAGCCCATCCGGTTTATATGCTGGCTAACCGAAAAGGTTTGTTGATAAAAAGCAGTCATAGCGTCACTTGAGAACTGGCTGTGTTGATAGCTTTCAATGACCCTAAGTTTAAGTGGAAGGTTGTAATCTGGTGTGAAGCGGAAAGTGAGAGAGTTGGGTTTAAGTTGCTGTCGATGCGTACTAAAAGAGATCACATCGCCGTGTGTTATTGGTTTTCCATCTTCGTTTTGTCCCCCAAGGCGATCTCTCATGACAGTGGCACAACTTCCATGTTGCTGCTTAACATTAAAACCGCCTACAACTGCCAAATAAGACCTTAAGCCGTTCTTAGCAAAGCCAAATTTGAGTATTTGACCTTTCTGAGCATTGAAGGTAGACCAGTTTTTAACCTTAATACCATCGAGGGTTACCCCCAGCTCTCCTCCAGCAATGGATAGGGTGCAAGGTTTCAAAACCTCAAAGTCTGCTTGTCCAAGCGTTATTTCAATTGTTGCACAGTTAATAGGGTTAGCTAAAAGGTGATTTGCCCAGCTGTATGCGTATTCATCTATTGGGCCTCCTTGAGTTAAGCCTAGGTGGCTAAAACCATATCGACCAAAATCTTGAATAAGACTCAGTTGACCAGACTTGTGGATTTTCAGTCCTTGATGAAGTTGTTTCATAGTCGTTCCTTACAAGGAATCTTACCGCCAAGCGCGATAAATTTATCTTTAGAGATTGACGTAAACTGGACTGTAGCGCCAATAGAGAAAGGCGTCATTGGCTCTTTGTTAGGGTTGTACAACTCGTAAGGACAATTACCTATAATGTTCCAACCTCCGGGAGACTGATCT
This sequence comes from Vibrio lamellibrachiae, assembly GCF_050337265.1. Classification (NCBI taxonomy): domain Bacteria; kingdom Pseudomonadati; phylum Pseudomonadota; class Gammaproteobacteria; order Vibrionales; family Vibrionaceae; genus Vibrio; species Vibrio lamellibrachiae. Next base: position 269,111 of record NZ_JAKJSU010000007.1, on the reverse strand, counting down.
GGATAAACTGCGGTTTGATTGTTGGCAATCGCAATACTTCCTTGCGGGACTTCCAGTCTAGGGGAGGGGAGACGAGGCTTTTGCAAAGCAGGGTGAACGTCAGTCAAAAAAGCGAACCCTGCTGTGAAACCAATAGCCGAAACGGTATACACCTGTTGGGTATGAAAAGTGATGACGTCATCAAGTGTTAAGCCATCTTTAAAGTACATGTCCAAATCAGGACCCACAGACGGGTCGTAAAAGGCTGGGAGAAGGATTATGGGGTCTGATGATGTTTTTTGAAGACCAACTTGCTCTAAGGATTTTTCAAGCAAAGGGATGAATGCATCCATTGAGACGCGATGAGGAAGGTAGTCAACCAGAATAGTGCAGTAAGAAGGCGTAATATTCATCAACCAGTCAGGGAATGTGTCTGACAGAACTCGTGCACAAGAACCAATATACAGTGACAATTCATTTGATGGTTTTACATTAAATTTAATTAACAGTGAGCACTCAGCGATAGGCTCAATAGTGTAAGGAAAAGACATAACGTCCCCCTATAGAGTCGATGTGAGTAAGCCAAAAGCGTTTAGTTTTCATTAATAAAGCGAGATATGGTTTGGATAAGCTGAATAGAATCTTCGTTATCACCGTGAACACAAATGGTGTCTGCTTCTATAGGAATCACAAATCCATCGAGCGTCGTTACTTTCTGATAATGCACTATTTGCTTTAATTGATTAAGAATATCTTCGTGGCGAGTATGAACTGCGCCTTGAGTATTTCTGGGTGCAAGTAAACCATTTGCGAGATAGGCTCTATCAATAAAGGCTTCAAACAGCAGAGGAACATCATAGCGGTCGGCAATTTCTAACTTTGATTGGTTTTGCTGTGTTGCTAATGTCATTAGTGGAATGTGGAAACAGGATACGGCGTCAACAACGGCCTCGAAGATTTGAACGTCTTTTTGCATATCATTGTATAGAGCACCGTGAGGCTTAACATAGTCAAGTTGTGCATTTTTACTTTCGCATAACGCTTTCATTGCACCTATCTGATAAATCAAGATATTAGAAAGCTGCTGAGGTTCAAATGCCATTGAACGACGGCCAAACCCTTGTAGATCAGGGTAGCTAGGATGTGCACCTATGGATACGTTGTATTTCAAAGCTAAATCAATAGTATCGCTGATGATATTGGGGTCAGAGGCGTGAAATCCACAAGCAATATTGGCCATATTGATATGGGGCATGACTGCTTCGTCAGATCCCATCGTCCAAGCTCCATAGCTTTCGCCCATATCGCAATTCAAGGTAATTGTTGTCTGTGTCATCGCTATACCTAGTGTTTGGCTGCTATTAAAAAGTCTCATTACACGTTATTTAATGATAGTAACCAAACCTATGATTAATAAAGGTGATAAAAGTAACAAGTAAGACTTCTTACACTAATGAAAAGTGGCTGAAGTTTCAAAGCGATAGGCATTTTTCTATGAGGTCTACACTTGTTTGTATATACTTAAACAAGTTTTCAAATACTAAGAATTAGCTAAAGGTTAGGTGACATGAACGTATTGGTAACAGGTGGCATGGGCTACATTGGTAGTCATACATGTATTCAAATGATTGAGTCGGGTATGACACCGATCATTTTCGATAATCTTTATAACAGCAAGAGCAGTGTTTTAGAGCGCATTGAGAAGGTATCTGGTTCTCGTCCTACTTTTGTTCAGGGTGATATTCGCGATAAAGCGCTGCTCGTTAAAATAATGAACGATCACGATATTGATAACGTTATTCATTTTGCCGGACTTAAGGCTGTTGGAGAATCGGTTGAGAAGCCACTTGAGTATTACGATAACAACGTCAATGGCACGTTGGTACTGGTTGATGCGATGCGCGAAGCCAACGTTAAAAGCTTAGTCTTTAGCTCTTCAGCGACTGTATATGGCGATCCTGCCTCAGTCCCTATCACTGAAGACTTTCCAACAAGTGCTACGAACCCTTATGGCCGCAGTAAGCTAATGGTAGAGGAGTGCTTAACGGATTTCCAAAATGCTAACCCTGATTGGAGTATCACCTTATTGCGTTACTTTAATCCAGTAGGATCACACCCAACTGGTGAGCTAGGTGAAGACCCGCAAGGTATTCCAAATAATCTGATGCCTTTTGTCTCTCAAGTAGCCGTTGGTCGACGTGAGTTTCTCTCTGTATTTGGTGACGATTACCCAACTAAAGATGGGACTGGAGTACGTGACTATATTCATGTGATGGATTTGTCTGATGGTCATGTTGCTGCTCTTAAAAAAGTCGGGACGAAACAAGGGCTGCATATATACAATCTGGGTACAGGAAATGGTTACAGTGTTCTCGATATGGTTAAAGCCTTTGAGTCCGCTTCCGGTAAGCCTGTTCCTTACCAAGTTGTTGAGCGTCGTGCTGGTGATATCGCAGAATGTTGGGCAGACCCAAGTAAGGCAATCAATGAGCTAGAATGGAAAGCTGAGCGTACGTTAGAACAAATGACGCAAGATACTTGGCGCTGGCAATCAACGAATCCACAAGGTTACCCAAGTAACTAGTCTCACTGCAAAGAATTGTATCTATTAGTGTTTCTTTTCTAGTTATTGCGAACACAAAAAAGCCACCAAACGGTGGCTTTTATTATTTAGCTAGTTAATCAATAGCGAAGGTTAAACTTCTTTGTCCTTTCCTAGCGAAAGTAACCAAAGACTAACCGCAGCGACACCTGCAAAACCTGCAAGTATAATAACTGGCATCGCGCTGTAGCCGAGAATATGCCAAAAAGCAGATTCTAGTGTACTCATATTCTGACTCCTTATTACCAGCCTTCAACACCATGCATGTCTGGCAGTTTGTGTGCAATACCTTTGTGGCAATCTACACAAGTCTTCTCACCTGATGCTAAAGCCGTTGAGTGCTGTTTAGCACTTCGAGAGCTTTGTTCCGAGAAGTCCATGAACTCAAACTCGTGACAATTTCGACACTCAAGTGAGTCGTTGTTTTTAAACCTCGACCATTCTCGTTCCGCTAAATAAGCTCGGCGGTCTTCGAATTTCTCTTGGGTACCAATAGTATCAAGCACGAAGTGAGCAAATAGCTCTTTTGATGCTTGTACCTTACGTACAATTTTGTCACTCCACTCATGAGGTACGTGACAATCCGAACAGATTGCACGAACACCAGAACGGTTTGAATAGTGAATCGTTTCTTGAATCTCTTTAACAATAGGTGCGTGACAACCAGAACAGAATTCTTCTGAGTTGGTTGCTTCCATACCCGTGTTAAATGCACCCCAGAACAGCAAGCCACCTGCGAAACCCATAAATAACACAACGCCAACCGCTGCTTTACTTGGGCTCGATAGTCGCTTCCAAAACGCTTTAAGTAATTTCATAAAATAGCCTCTCTTCCACTCAGGCTACGATTAGCGTAACGAGTCAACAGGTTTAAATTCATTCTCAACCAGTGGTTTAGCGGCTGCTTGAGGAACGTGACACTGAAGACAGAAGTATCGACGAGGCGACACATCTGCAAGTACTGCGTCTTCACGGTTGACATAGTGAGTCACACTGATCTTAGTTGCGCCCATCTCTTTTGCGTTTTTCCAACTGTGACACGCTAAACATTTGTTAGCATTTAGTGAAACTTCGTAGCTTCTGATTGAGTGGGGTACAAGAGGTGGTTGATAGACATATTCACTGTCTAATACTTGTTCTCTTGGGAATTTTTTAAAATCATCAGCTGGGCGTGTTACTTCTAGTTCACTTGCACCACGTAGTGATTCAACGCCACCGATACCGCCAGGGTTGTCACTTTCTGCTTGAGCTACACCAGTAAATAAAAGACCAACTGACAATAGAGCCGTAATCAGTTTTTTCATGTTCATTTCTCCGCCTAATGGCTAATCCTTTGATTGGCAGTTGTTGGCTTTTTTAAGTAAACAACTGCCATACGTTCTCATTCTTAGTAAGTGAAAATTTACCTATTAAGAAACCTTAGTGATCTTGATTGGACACTTCTTAAAGTCCGTCTGTTTTGATAGTGGATCAGTTGCGTCTAAGATCAGTTTGTTAATGAGGATTCGTGCATCAAAGAATGGTACGAATACCAAACCTTTTGGTGGACGGTTTCGGCCGCGTGTTTCAACACGAACACGTACTTCACCACGTTTGTTTTCCATAAGAACTTCATCACCACGACGTAAACCGCGAGCTTTTGCATCTTCTGGGTGGATGTAACACAGAGCATCAGGGACCGCTTTGTACAACTCAGGTACGCGTCGAGTCATTGTTCCTGTATGCCAATGCTCTAGTACTCGACCAGTACATAACCAAAGGTCAAATTCTGAATCAGGGTATTCAGGTGCAGGTTCGAAAGGCGCTGAAATGATCAGTGCTTTACCATCTGGTTTACCATAGAAATCCCAACCAGATCCTTTTTTAGCATATGGGTCAGAACCTTCTTTATAACGCCAAAGTGTTTCTTCACCATCAACAACAGGCCAACGTAAACCGCGAACATGATGATAAGTATCGTAAGGTGCTAAATCATGGCCATGACCGCGACCAAATTCTGCGTACTCCTCAAACAAGCCTTTTTGTACATAGAAACCTTGAGCATGAGCATCGTCATTTAGCTCACGAGATTCTTCAATAGGGTACTTGTCAACTTCGCCGTTTTTAAACAGCATGTCGTACATTGATTTACCACGATATTGTGGAGCTTGCGCTAGAAGTTCTTCACCCCAAACTTCTTCGATGCTGAAGCGTTTAGAGAACTCCATGATCTGCCAAAGGTCAGATTTTGCTTCTCCAACGGTACCTACTTGTTGATACCAAGCTTGGGTACGACGTTCAGCGTTACCGTAAGCCCCTTCTTTCTCAATCCACATTGCTGTAGGAAGGATAAGGTCTGAAGCTTGCGCTGTTGCAGTAGGGTACGGGTCAGAACAAACAATAAAGTTATCTGGGTTACGGTATCCTGGCAGACGTTCATTATTAATATTAGGACCAGCTTGAAGGTTGTTGTTACACATGATCCAGTAAGCGTTGATTTTTCCATCTTTTAGCAAGCGGTCTTGAGCAACGGCGTGAGCGCCAGGCTTTGGAGGAATGGTGCCTTCAGGTAGTTGCCAGATTTTCTCTGCAATCTTACGGTGCTTAGGATTCGCCACAACCATATCAGCAGGCAAACGGTGAGAGAAAGTACCAACTTCACGAGCGGTACCACAAGCAGACGGTTGCCCAGTTAGTGAAAACGGGCTGTTACCCGGAGTTGAAATCTTGCCTGTAAGCAGGTGAATGTTATAAACCAAGCTGTTCATCCAAACACCACGAGTATGTTGGTTCATACCCATCGTCCAAAGCGACATTACTTTAATATTTGGATCGGCGTATTGCTTAGCGAGCTCGATAAGTTTCTCAACCGAGACACCTGACATCTCAGACGCTTTCTCTGCCGTGTAAGGAGCTACAGACGCTTTATAGCCTTCAAAATCAAGCGGTTTCATTGCGCCGACGTTTGGATTCGCGGCTTTCATCTGTAGTGGGTCGTCGTCGCGAAGACCGTAACCGATATCAGTTGTCGCTTGCTTGAAGTTAGTGTGCTTATTAACAAAGTCCCAATTTACAGCATCGTTTTCGATGATGTAGTTGGCAATAAAGTTGGCAATTGCCAAGTCACTTTGTGGTTCAAAGATGTAACCTTGATCCGCAAGCTCGAAAGAACGGTGATAGTAAGTCGATAGTACGTTAACTTTAACGTGTGGGTGGCTTAGGCGGCGGTCGGTGATACGAGTCCAAAGTACCGGGTGCATTTCTGCCATGTTTGAACCCCAAAGAACGAAAGAATCAGCATGCTCGAAGTCATCGTAACAACCCATTGGTTCATCGATACCAAATGTACGCATGAATGCGCCTACAGCAGAGGCCATACAGTGACGGGCATTAGGGTCGATGTTATTAGAACGGAAACCCGCTTTCATCATTTTGGCTGCAGCGTAACCTTCCATTACTGTCCACTGGCCTGAACCGAACATACCGACACCAGTAGGTCCATGTTTTTTAAGGGCCTCTTTCCATTTTTCGGCCATAGTATCAAATGCTTGATCCCATGAAACTGGAGCGAAATCGCCGTTTTTATCGTACTTTCCATCTTTCATACGAAGTAGCGGTTGCTCAAGACGATCTTTTCCGTACATGATTTTTGAAAGGAAGTAACCCTTGATACAGTTTAAGCCTTTGTTTACCGGTGATTCTGGGTCACCTTGTGTGGCTACAACTTTACCATTTTGAGTACCAACAAGTACGGAACAGCCTGTACCGCAGAAACGACAAGGCGCCTTATCCCATGTGATTTTTGTTTGATCGGAGCTAGCAATCAGATTCGTTGCTGTTGCTGGCAATGTTACGCCTGCAACTGCAGCTGCTGATGCTGCAGCGTTTGCTTTCACAAACGCTCGTCTTGTCATTTTCATACTTCACCCTCAGTGTGGGAATGGTTAGTTCCAGTGTCTATATCCGTATCGTCTAAGTTTGATTCAATCTGGTGGTACACCAATGCAGTACTTAGAACGTTTGGTAAATTGTTAATAGCGTCGATGGTATCTGTTACAAATCCCTGGTTTTCAGTTTCCAAAACCACAATGACTTTTCCTTCTGGGCTATCTCCATATATCTCAGCATTATCGAATGTTTCGATTTGAGCTTTAATCGTATCTAGATGCTCAGGGGCAACATGCACCACTAAACTAGAAATGTGCACTTCATTTAGTGCCATAGTTATATCTCGTTATTATTGACATTACTTACTTTGATGGATGACGTCGGGCAAACTGAAACGCAGGCACCACATCCATTACACTCATCAAGGTCCAAATTGGGTTGTGCGACTTTCCCTATTTCTGGTTTAAACTTAATCACCATAGCGTCGCACACATCACTACAGCTTCGACATTCAATGTTTTTGTACGCTAAGCATTGATCTTCAATAGTTATTTCAGCATACCAAGGTGAATCATGCTGCGACTTAAATAGAGATTCAGGGCATGAATCTGCACATTTGTAACAAAATGTGCACTCGTCGATAGAGAAATCAATCGTAGGAAAACCACCTTCACCCTTAACGATGATTTTATTTTCACAACTCTCAATGCATTTTCCGCATCGTGTACAGTCGTAAACAAATTCGTCAGGGCTTTTAAGCCAAGGGAGGCGGACTGATTTATCATCCACTTTAGTCCTTGAAAATAGTCTTCTTCTAGAAAGGTTTACCACTGCTCCGCCTTAAATTGATAAATACCTCTTAAGGGTAGTCTATATTTCTTGTTAATAAACAGTATTTATCTGTACATAAATTGTAGTTTTTGACATATTTGAATAAATACCCAGAAGGGGTTAATTGGGTACTTTTTATGTTTTAGATCAATAAATTCCATGGTGAGTGATCACATATTTATAGAAGACGAAAAGAAATTATTGTTTATGAGAAAAATTATAAAAATATCTCAAGGAGAAATCTTTGCTCAAAAGGGTTAAGCACTCGGTAACGAGTACAATTGCGAAAGCTATGTTGTTGATTGTATTGCTGTCATTAGTTACGACGAGTTTGGCTATTATTACGCTAGCATCAAGCATAAACGACGCAGAGGCTGTTAACGTGGCAGGCTCGATGAGAATGCAAAGTTATCGATTGGCTTATGATATTGAAACTGAATCGGGAAATTACTCTTCTCATATCTATCAATTTGAGCGTTCAATTTATTCATCATCTATGAAGCAGCTTCAGGGCTTTATCGTTCCTGATGACATTACACAAGATTACTATCGTTTGATTTCACGATGGCATCAGCTCAAGAAAATATTACAGAGTGACGAGAAAGAAGAATATTCAGTTGTCGTTGCAAAATTTGTTTCACAAATAGACGATTTTGTTTTCAAACTGCAGATGTTCTCTGAAAAAAAACTAATGGTGTTGGCTTGGGTCGGTGGGATTGGTTTAGGCGCCATTCTGATTGTCAGTGTTTTTGTCGTTCGATATATTCGAAAAGAAATTGTAGGCCCGCTCAAATCGTTGGTCACGGCCAGTGAACAAATAAAAGATAGAACATTTGATGTATGGCTTGATACCTCAAGTAAAAGTGAAATGGGTATTCTGACTCGAGCGTTTAATCAGATGGCTGCAGATTTGGGGAGTATGTACTCTGGTTTGGAAAAAGCCGTGAACGAGAAAACGCACAAATTACAGCATGCGAATCAGTCCTTGGGCGTTTTGTATAAATCTTCTCAGGAGCTGACTGCCTCACGCATTACCCAAGACAATTTCCAAGCGATACTGGATCAAATCGCCAATGTAGAAGGTATTAAAAGCGCCAAAATAGAGATCAGTGAAGTAGGGGAAAAAAATACTGTACTTGTCGCGGGAGAAATTTGTGATGATTACAACAAAAGGAAGCCGTTTGAGCTTGATGGCGTTCATTTAGGTTTTCTCTACTGGCAAAGTGGGTTACCTTGCCCAGATCAGGCGTTGATAGATAATTTTGTGCAGATTTTATCAAGAGCTATTTATTATAATCAGGCCCAAAGACAAGCAGAACAACTGCTTCTTATGGAAGAGAGAGCGACGATAGCAAGAGAGTTACATGACTCATTGGCTCAATCGCTTTCATACCTGAAAATCCAAGTATCTTTGTTAAAAAAAGTGTTAGCTAAGCAAGAGCCTAATGGACATACGGAACAAGCTAACCAAGTAATTGGTGAAATTCACAGTGGAATTTCATCTGCGTATACGCAACTGAGAGAGCTATTAACAACATTTCGTTTGACGATAAAAGAAGGTAGCTTCGGTCAAGCATTACATGAAATGTTGTCACAGTTAGAGCAGAGAACGGAAGCTGATATTCAATTGAATAACGAACTGTCGTCAATTGAATTGGATGCACACCAGCAAGTGCATTTGTTGCAACTTATACGTGAAGCAACGATTAACGCAATTAAACACGCAAATGCTTCGAAAATAGAAGTAAATTGCGTAGAAAAAGACAATATGGTGACTGTATCAATAGTCGATGATGGTGTCGGCTTTGAAAAAAACGGAGAGAAACTAAATCACTATGGAACGACAATAATGCATGAACGTGCTTCTCGTCTAAAAGGTGATTTACAAATAAACTCTTCGAAACACAACGGGTGTTCAGTCATTCTTAAATATCAACGAGCTTAAGGACGTAGATTTTGACAAATTGTAAAGTAATGTTGGTGGACGATCACCCGTTAATGAGACGTGGTATTAGCCAGCTTTTGGCTTTTGAGGATGAATTTGACGTTGTTGCCGAAGCGAGCAACGGTGCCGATGCAATAGCCAAAGCCCATGAGATTGAGCCGGACTTAATACTGCTCGATTTAAACATGAAAGGAATGTCAGGGTTAGATACGTTAAAAGCACTACGAGCGGATGGCGCTACAGCCGCTATCGTCATTTTGACAGTCTCTGATAACGGTGGAGACATTGAAGCTATTATCAAAGCGGGTGCCGATGGCTATCTGTTAAAGGATACAGAACCTGATGATTTGGTTGCTCTATTGAAGCAGGCTACTGCAGGTGATAAAGCGTACAGTGAAGAAGTGGTTAAATACCTAGCACACCGAGGAAGTGAGGAAGATATCTTCTCTCAATTAACGACTCGTGAAAGGCAGATACTTCAGGAAGTAGCAAAGGGGTTTAGAAATAAACAGATTGCAGATCGCCTGTTTATCTCTGAATCGACTGTTAAAGTACACATGAAAAGCTTGTTGAAAAAGCTTCAAGTACCTTCGCGCACTGCCGCAACCGTATTATATTTAGAGCGATTTGGTGATTCAAAGTAAGCGTCATTAATTTGAAACTAAAGCGTTAAATATAAATAAGGCTCCCAATGGGAGCCTTATTTGTTTTTCTTGATAACTAATTGTATCAAAAGGTTTTTATGCCATCATTGGAACTAAAATAACAGTACCGATAATTACGGTGATGAGACCAAACAGAACAGGCACCGATGTTCGTTTCACCACTTCAAATGGACTAATATTACCCATACCAGAGGTAGCAACAATAACACCGGAAACCGGAGAAATTGTACGGCCTAAGTTGGAGGCTTGAAGCATTGGAATAATCAAGAAAGCCGGGTTTAAGCCCATCTTTGCAGCAAGTGAAGGAGCGAGCTCTACGAAAGCGTAAAATGGCGCATTTCCTGAACCTGTCGCAATTGCTGCTGCTACTGTTAAACCCGTAAGAATAAACATAAGTGCGATACCACCAGCCCCTGCTGCTTCAGCTAAATGAAGCAGGTTATCAATAGCACCAATTGACATTAGACCTTGTGCAAAAACGCCAGCAGCGACTAACAACATGACAACACCTTTGAATGCATCTGCCATGCCTTGGTAACAAGACTCAAGATCTTCTAGAGTCTTCTGCCCATTGAATCTTTTAGTGATGAAATCTGTCATCGCACCGACAAATATTGAAAGAACAACGATGGTGTAGATGTCTAGGTAAAGACCAGGAATTGTTTCACCATTAAATAGGAAGACCCCAATTATCGGCAAAAATGGCAATATTGCGTAATACGCAGGGGCATTAACTTCGATCTCGGAAATGTCGATACGCTCCATTGGCGTACTTTCTTTCTTATCTAGGTATTTATTCCAAAAATACGCAGCGCCAGCCATGACGATTATGGCACAAATAGACACTGGCAAAACGGTTTCAACTGCAAAAACATGCAGAGGTAAGCCGGATTTTTCCGCTGCAATAACAACGTCGCCCGAAGTAGGGGAAAGAATAATAGCGGCTGGTGATGCACAAACAGCAACAGCAGCGGGGCGAGAAATACCCATCGCGGTCATCATCGGGAATAACGTCGCCATTAAGAGAACACCTAGACCAGTTGCAGAGCTTACCGCAAGCGACATTAAGCAAGCAACAATATAAGCAGCGACCAATAAAACGTATGGGGACTTTATGACAGATAGAGGCTTTGAAAATTGTTTAACAACGACGTTATTTGCACCAATATGAGTCATATAAGAAGCAAACCCGCAAAGCAACATGATCTGCATCCCTAAGCCGCCGCCACGATATTGCAGCATATATTTTACATACTCTAATGAGTCTGTGAACATATTACCGGTTGAAGCAATAGAGTCAGGTAACACAGTATGACCGATAATACCTGTCGTAATAAGTAGTAATAATCCGGCGGTTAATAAAACTCCAGCTGGTTTGTAGCCTTTAACAATAAAGTAACCGACAGCAACTGTTATTGCTATGCCGATGAATAACTCCAACATAAATCCCTCTCTAAACTATTGTAATAACTTCATGGATATTTCAATTTGTAACCATGAATGTACAAAAGTTTCTCATGTAGCACGAGTAAAACATCAGCTCTACATGATCTAAAGCAATAAGGAGTTAATGGAGTAACGTAAATGAATGTAGCTTGTAAATGCATTGTGTTATTGGTGTGTTGTGCTTGTGGCTGTTTTGCTATGGTTGATTATTAATTAACATTAATTGGAGAGTAGGCATTATAAATATGCTGAATAATTAAACTGCATTTTTGACTCTAGAGAGAATAGGTTGTGGTGTAGCAAGAAAAAAACCTTGAAACATATCAAGATCGAGCTTGATCATTGCATCTAAATGTTCTTGAGTTTCTATACCTTCTACGATGATTTTTGCTCCTATAGAGCGAGCGACGTTAATCCCCTCCATAAACCGAGAAGAGTGGCCTCGCATATGCTCAAGGAGTAGATCGCGGTCGAGTTTAACAATGTCGGGCTGTAAAGACTTCACCCTTTCAATGGTGGATGCACAAGCACCAAAGTCATCGATAGCTATTTGATAACCAGCATGAGAGAGTTTTTTTATAGCCTCTAAGAAGAGAAATTCATTGTTAGCATTGAGCTCAACAATTTCCATCACTATCTGCGAGCGATCTATTCTTAGCTCATTGAGTCGGTTCGATAATAAACACGTCTCGACGTCATTTAATGCAAAATATTCACTCACACTGGGTAGTATGTTTAGAAATAGAGTCAAATGATTGTATTGGGAAATAGAAAAGTTTCGTATATGAATGACACGACTTAATTTGTCTAAGTTGATTTTATCTTTAATGGAGATATTAGTAGAGCTAAAAAACAGATCCGGGCGGATTGCTTGACCTTCAGATGTCGTGATTCGTACGAGTGCTTCTACACCTATTAATACTTGGTCATTAGTAAATATTGGTTGAAAAACACTTCGCAGATGCCAGTTTGAATATTGAGCAATATACTCACCATTCACATCGGTAGAAATCAAAGGTTGAAATTGTGATTTTGTAGTTAAAATCATAATGCCTGTATAATTAATGAACAAATCATTGGTTATAAAGAACCTGTATAATAATTGCTCAGCTGAAGAGTTAAACCAATTTTGTAAGTAAATGAGATCATGACTCAAATTCTATAATTTAATATATAAAAATTCAGACTGAATTCAAATTTTTATCAGCGCTTGTCAAAATAATCTTTTTTACGAATGTATTTACTCATTAGATGATAGGTAAAAGGTCTCAGTATCCAAGATGCTACAGAGCGTAAAAGCCTCATTGCTGTTGGTGTGTTCTCATATATCCGCCCGTTGTATAGCCACAGTAGCTTACCAACATGGCGATATAACAATGGAATCGGTGGTAAAAAAGTGACGATATCAAGATCACAGCAAATACGGTAAGTTTTGTGTTTTAGTGAATAATTATGCCAGAACCTTGTCCCACCAATCGCTGGCTGACCAAAAGTGACGACTCTTTTAACGGCTTTTGGGTGACGTTGCTCAATAGCATCACCGATAACACAACCAATTGCCCCTCCAGATGAATGTCCGGTCAATGTAATTCGCTTACCCTGCTGGATAAGGGGAGTGATAATATTAAACAGTCGGTCAAAAACGGAGAGGCCAAGTTGGTCTTTATTGTATTTCGGAACACTATCTTGGAATAACAGATAATGAAACCCGGAATGAATGGAATAGTTTAACCCAAAACAGCGACAGCTTTTAAGCCATAACTGGGCAGTAAGTAGCCAATCCCATACGTTATGCGAACCTTTAATAACTATGATGACTTCTTCATCATTTTTATTCCAAAGAACACGAATGAATGTTTGGCCAAAACGATTGTTTATGATCTGTTGGCCTTGAGCTGAAAAGCCATAGTTACTTTGTTTGAAGACCCTGTGATAACTTAGGTTACAAAGAACAGCATAGCGTTCATATTGATATCTTTTAAGCTTTTTCACTATTACTAAGAAAACTACTAATGGCGGGCGTTCTGTATAGTGTAGAGAGGTTTTATGAAAGATTAATGATGAGCGTTTGACATCCAGATGACGATAAATCTACTTTACTAGTTCCATTGAATGATGGCATACAGCTGAATATATTTTCGAACGAGCTGCTTATTTTTGGAGTGCTTTAATGGGTGTGAAAACTTAATATAATAGGGGCTAAGCTTATACTGACTTTCAAGCAGATGGGTCAGTTGGGAATCACTTTCATACAAGCTGATCCCTTGGGCACTATACTGATCAATTTCATCGGGCAGTCGTCCCGTCCACCAATGTAATAACTCACGGCTCTGTTTGCTTCGGCTAATCCAATGATCAGACAGCAATAATAAGAGGTCGTTAGGCTGGATCGCAAATCCATACTCTTGTTGCCACTCCCCAATATCTTTCATTAGCTTTTGGCGACAGGTTTTACCTGCGCTAACCATATGATGGGTGAGAATCCAAACAGTACCTGCATCCGAGCTAACACGATAGTGATGTGGTGCGTCGGTATTTCGTATTGATTCTAGGGCGCTATAGTCGCAGTGATGACCAAACTCATTTAAAGTGCGTGAAAGCCTGCGAGAGAAAGCCAGCCCGAGGTGATGTTGACTCATACCTTGGTTGTGAATCGTCGGGTAGTGCTTTTCGCATAGCTTTAAGCAATCAACCTGAAATTCGTTAACACTTTGAATCAATACATCTAACAGCAACGGATATACCCCAAATATAGAATGACAACCTCAATCATTTGTTTCTAAAGGTTACCATAGCTATGCTTCTGTGCGGTGCAGAATGTGTAACTTCATGATCGTTACCACTTTTATTAGCAAGAAAATAAGAAATACTTGATTGTATGAATATAGATTAGCCAAAAGGATGACTGTTATGACGGAGATAGAGTTTACCAACCAACAAAAACAAGCAATGAGTGAAAATCTTCAAAAGTATCTTGAGAGCGAATTTGATGTTGAACTGGGGCAGTTTGACGCTGAATTTCTGTTTGATCATATATGCAAACATTTCGGTCCTGCGTTCTACAATAAGGGGCTGCAAGACGCACAAACCATTCTAGAGAAAAAAGTGATGGATATTACTGATGAAATCTACCAAATAGAAAAAATCTCTGACTTCTAAGGTGGGGAGTTATGCCCTTAATTTCTTGATGTAATGACTTTGTTTGTTAGGTTCGGGAATTTAAGCGATTTGGCTTTACGAGAAAAGTTCTTCGAAAAAACTGAATGACTCCATCGGGTTTTAATGCTTTTACGACTGTAAAGCTTGGTAAATAATGTATACATCAAATAAATCGACCGTATTCTTAACTGAGTTAGATTCTCATTCTCGAAAATAAATGGATTACATGATGAGTAGTAATGTACAAACCTATAATTTGCCAGCCCGCGTTACCCATTGGGTATCCGCTATCGTCATATTTGGCTTATTTGCTGTTGGTTATTGGATGGTTGATCTAAGCTACTACAGCGAATGGTATCGTGTCGCGCCACATTGGCATAAATCAATCGGCATATTGTTATTTTTTGTCACGTTATTTCGCATAGTCTGGAAAACGATGACAACTTCTCCTTCAATAGAGGGGCATAAGGTAGAGGTTGTAGCAGCTAAGCTCGCGCATGCTGCAATCTATTGTTTGCTGTTTACAATATTTATTACTGGCTACCTTATTTCAACTGAAGACGGTCGTGGTATCGATGTGTTCGGCTTCTTTACAGTACCAGGAATGGGATCATTTTTTGAAGGGCAAGCTGATCTAGCTGGCCTAATACACCGCATTGCGGCGTGGGCACTCATTATTATGAGCCTTGTTCATGCCCTTGCAGCTTTTAAGCATCACCTAATAACTAAAGATAATACGCTCAACAAGATGATAGGAAGAATCAAATGAAAAAAGCACTAATGGCAACTGGATTAGCAATGGCTATGTTCTCATCAATGGGAGCAAACGCTGCGGACTACGTGATCGATACAAAAGGTGCGCATGCCTCTATTAACTTTAAAGTAAGCCACCTTGGTTACAGCTTTATCAAAGGTCGTTTTAATCAATTTGATGGTGAGTTTTCTTATGACGCCACTGATGTAGCGAGCTCAAAGATTAAAGTTAACGTTGATACACGTAGTCTAGATTCTAATCATGCTGAACGTGATAAACATTTACGCAGCGATGATTTCATCAATGCTTCAAAATTCAATACAGCAACCTTTACTAGTAATAAAGTGATTGATAACGGTGAAGGGCAATTTGATATTGTCGGTGACTTATCTTTGCACGGTGTAACTAAGCCCGTTACGATTAATGCAGAATTAATTGGCGAAGGCACTGACCCATGGGGTGGGCAGCGTGTTGGTTTTGTAGGCACCACACGTTTAGAGTTAGCAGATTTTGCAATTAAAGTGATGGGTGATTCAAGCTATGTTGATATGGAGCTCCATATCGAAGGCATTAAAAAATAGACACTCTTTAGTTTAAATAAGATCCAAGTTAAACAGTGTCTTAATTTAAAACGAAAGCCCACAGCGTCAATTATCCGTGGGCTTTTTATCGTCACAATTAAACCAAACTATGCATGATTTTTCGCAGTATCATTTACGACCGTTAATCGTTCACCATAAATAGGTCGCATTGCCAGTAATACTTCTTTTCTGCTAATCATTCCGACAAATATTCCATCTTCTAACACAGGAAGTGAATGTGGCTTGTTAACTTTAACTGATCTAGCCCTATCTTCTAATGAGAAGGTAGTTAAATGAGTTGCAATACCGGTGTTACTCGTTGGGTAAAGTTGTTCTTTATCAATACATAAAAACTCAGCAACATCGGTTAAATGTTCACTGGCTTGTACTGCAATAACATCACGTGACATCAGGTCAACAACTTTCTGTTTTGTATCTGGCGAGTAGCTTTGGCACCAAAGATCCACCATCACATCATGCACCGAGAAATAACCAACTAGGCGACCTTCAATATCACAAACAGGTGCTCCAACGAGTTTATTGTCTAGTAATATATCGATAGCGACGGAAGTCGGCATTTCGGCATTTAGAGTTGTTGGCTTAGCATTCATTATTTGTTTAACAAAAATATGCTTATGGCCTGTGCTCGCTTTAATTGGCATTATTCTAGTTGTAGATTGGATAGTCGCTAGTTTAGCTGCTTTCAGTTGAGGTCGTCGATATATACTCCAATTGGCCAGCCCAACAAGAACAGCGCCCCCAACAATATTTCCTAACGTAACTGGAAGCAAGTTAGCAGTGAGGAACTGATAAATATTCAGATCAGCATATTGGTTAGGTGTAGAACCAATCTGTAACCAAAAGCTATCTGGTGCGAAGTTCTGTAAAACGATACCTAAAGGAACCATAAACATATTGGCAACGCAGTGTTCAAAACCTGTCGAAACAAACATAGCGACAGGTAATACAGTCAACATGGCTTTAGTCATCGCATTTGTTGTACAAAAAGTTAACCATATGGCAAGACAGACAAGTAGATTACAAAGAATGCCAAGAGAGAAAGCTTGGACAGGAGTATGATGCAACTTGTGCTGTGCAATATTAAGTGCGTTTAGGCCCCATTGCCCATCGTTGAGTTGGTAAAGCCCCGCAGCAGTGACTAAAAGCAGTATTAACATCGCGCCTAAAAAGTTACCTAGATAAACCTTCCCCCATATGGATAACATTTTCCCAAACGTTATCTGTCTATTCGCCCATGAAATACTTGAAAGTACTGAACTAGTAAATAGCTCTCCTCCGCAGAGTACAATCAATATTAAGCCCATGCTGAAAGCAAGACCGCCCGCAAGACGGCTAAGTCCCCAACCGGCAACCGCGCTGCCTGTTGTCACTGTTATATAGAAGATAAAAGCCAAACCTATGAAAGCGCCAGCCATAACAGAAAGACCTAAAATCATTCCACTGGTTTTTTGAGCCTTACTGAGTGCGAACTTCTCAGCTTCAGCCATCATTTCATTTGGTGAAAACATTTCACTATTGTTGGGTTGGGTTACTGCCATAACAGATCCTTTGTCTTGGTTGCATTGTAAAGTCTTTCGATTTGGCACAATCGAAAGATTTGAATAGCTATTTAATTTTAGTATAAGTCTAGCTAATGATGAATTAGGTTATCATAAAATAATTTGATAGTGAAAGTTAAGATTGGAATCATAATTCTATACATTCATCTTCGAAATGTAGGTAGTGAGAATGTATTTACTGGATTGAGAATTCTGTTGATTAGATTCACGAACAGGACAAACATTCTCTAATTTAAATAACGGTTTTTGTTGGTTAAACGTTTGCTGAAGGATATTTATTATTTTGTTGCATGATGCTTGCTTAAAGATGGGGTGTTCATCACTTAATGGGGTTGGTTTTTAAATTAGTATTTTTTCTTGATAATTGTTTGATGCCTTGGTTCAAAAACTCGAGGTGGGAGAAGAGTACATGAGTGCCTTAGTCGCGATTTCGTTAACAACTGGAATTCTATCTGGGTTGTGGGGATGGATAGCCATTTCATTAGGTTTATTGTCTTGGGCAGGGTTTTTAGGCTGCACGAGTTATTTTGCTTCACCTACTAGTGGATTAAAAGGGCTAGGTCAAAGCTTGATTACCAATATGACCGGTGTTTTTTGGGCTTTGGTGATCATACATACCTCTTCGCTATTGAGTCTAGAAATTGTAGGTTACATAGTAACAGCGGTCGTCGCGTTTTTTATGTGTATTCAAGCAAAACAGCAGTGGTTGGCATATATCCCTGGGACGTTTATTGGCTCTTGTGCAACGTTTGCAGCGGAAGGACAGTGGCAATTGGTCGTTCCATCATTAATTCTTGGTGGTGTTTTTGGTTACTTAATGAAAGCAAGCGGCCTATGGTTACACCAAAAATTGAACCACGGATCGTTAGTTACTAAAGCAACAACGTAGAAGTTTAGTGAGTGAGAAAACTTATCCCACTCTTTTAACGTTCGTTAATAAAGACTTCTATACATATATTGAAGATTAGACAATCTTCCCATAACGCAGGACTTCCCCGGCGTATTGGGCCGATAGATACAAATCGAAGTCTTTTTCGAGCATCAGGCAAACAAAATATGCGATCCCAGCGTCCCGAGTTGTCTTTATACACGACAATGTTAGGGACTTGAGGGCACAAAGTAATCACATCTTTTAGCACTCGTTCTGCTGAATTAGTTATCGATCTCCCACCATTCTGTTTAGACTCATCCCAGAGCATCAGAGCAATGACTTCTAGGTTTTTGTCTTCTCTTAAGCGGAAGCTATAAGCGGTTTTGGTATTGTCATATTCATTAATAATTACGCGCTGTCCTTTAGCCAACAGCGTCGCGTCGGTATCTTGGTTATACATATAAGCCTCATCATTTGACGTCGTGCTGATTATATCTACATCCAAAATCTGGCTGTGTTAGCTCTTATATCTTGGCAATGCGATAAGTGCATTGTTTGAAATAATTCCCATTTGTAGTAAGGAATGTGCAATGTGTAGAATATTGTAATCTGTTTGATCTTAGCACCTGATAAGAATTGTGCCCTTGATAATCGTAAATATGTGATGAAGAAGTAGATCCCTTAGTTTATTAGTAACACCTTAAATACATAGGGAATTTAGGTGTTTCCATTTGCCATAGTAATTGCTCTTTTTAGTGTCCAACGAAGAAGGACGGGGATAAAGTCGACACCTTGTTCTTCACAATAAGAGACAATTGCCAATGCTAGATCAGGCTTTGCATGCTTTTTTAATACCTTGGCAACGACCTTTTTGGCAGGAATAGGGTGGTCGTATGGAATTCTAACCATGTCTCTAAAGAAATGTTCAAACCCATGTGAATAGAGATAATGTTCTATGTCTCGGTCAGGGAGTTCCGTTAATCTATGGCGTTCTTGATCTTTTCCCAATTGACCTCGAACTGACGCTGAATATTTCTTACCTGCAGCGTCTCCGTCTGTGACAACGTGCCAATCAATCCCGAATGCTTTCGCTACCTTTATTAGTGATTTCAGCCCTGATTGAGCAAACTCAATAATTTGAACGCCTTCTGCTGCAAGGTTGTAACCACATTGGTTTGCCAATTCATTGAATAGCCAAACTTCAGTTTCACCCTCTACGAGTAGCCAGCACCGCGCAAACAATGCGCCGGAGCGATGAAAACGTATATGAAACCCAATTCGGCGCAACTCATCATTATTAAAACCTTTGCTTGGTAGTGAGGTTGCAATGGTTTTGTCTGATTGCCTAACTAAACGACGGATGGTGTAGAGAGGAACTTGAGATAAAAGCTCACCACTGTTAGTAGTCAGAATTTTTTGCATCGGAAGCAGTTGCAAAAGACTCCATGCCCTTGCGAGGTGTGTTGGGTGTAATCGGCCCTCGGGGTCTTCTAAAATCAGTAATGGGCGAGCGCACCGTCGCAAATCATTTGGTCCTTTTGCTTGAAGGTAAGCATTAAGCAGTCCCATCATTAAAAGCCTTGTTGGTTTGCTCTTTGTTTCTTCAACCACTTGAGAAACACTTTTTTCAGTAGGTGCACTAGTAAAAAACAGACCGTCTCTTTGTTTTCGTGGGCTTCTGCGTGAGCTACTTTTGAAGGAGAAATAGTGGTCTACTAACATGTTCATGGAGTTCAAACTGCTGCGCATTTCCCCTTTATTAACATGGCCAGGAGTCGCTAATAAACGTCGACAAGTATTGTTGATCCGTTTTTCAACACGAGTGTTTAGCCCTTGTTTTTCGTCAAATGGTCGCTCAAATCGTCTAGAGTCTTTAAGGCGTATCACAGGGTGTAGTGACATCAATTCTTGAGCAAGTTTTTCTGAATGATGTAGAGGAAGTGGATTTCCTTTTGTGTCTAAAAAGGCAAAATTGGTCGTGACATCGTATTGATCTAGTGTGGCACTCACTCGATAGTAGATGTAGGCATTGCTGTCTTCATCATAAACCCAAATAGGTTTTATTTTTCGATAGCGCCCTGCACGAATTTCATGCTTATCTGTTGATTTTAATGCTAAAACAATTTGTAGGTGCTGTGTTTGCGGGTGAGCGATAGAATAATCGACATGGAAATCCTGCATTTCAAATTGATAAGGCTTTCCATTTGCTGGTAATGCTACAGAGAGTGCATCTAATAGTGAGGATTTTCCCCAAGTATTTTCGCCTATAAGAGTAGTTAGCTCTCCAAGAGGCAGTGATAATCGTTTGATTCCTCGAAAGCCGGAAATTTCAATTCGCTCAATTTGCATAGGCTTACTCCTATCCAGTTGGCTATAGCTATTTAGCTAAAGCCTCAAACTACAACTTAAATTGTCTTTACTTATCTCCTGCAATAATAAGCATAATTGAAAAACAGTGAATAAGTAGGCTATTAGTTCACAGATTCTGTAGAGCCTTACTTAGTAACCTTTTAATATTCGTCTAATTAAGTTGACCGAGTTTGCGAATGATAAATTTCTTTTTCAAGGACGTTTCATAAAAGTCACGATTCTGTCATGATTTAGACGCTAGGATGAGGAGGAATAGAAGATAGATGAAGAATGAAGAGATGATAAATAGACCAGCAAAGATCGTTCTGGCACATATTAATGATACCCACTCCTATTTTGAGCCTACCTCACTACAGTTGAATCTGAATGTAGAAAACCAACAACTTACGCCGTTCGTGAGCGCAGGTGGATTTGCGCGTATAGCAACACGCGCAAAACAAATTAAAGCGAATGCAGAGGCCTTAGGTACACCCTTTGTCTTTTTACATGCCGGTGATTGCTTCCAAGGAACGCTGTATTTCTCTCTTTTTAAAGGTAAAGCGAATGCTGACTTGCTTAACGCTTTAGAAATAGATGCCATGGCATTGGGCAATCATGAACTTGATATGGGTAACGAGCCAGTTGCTCAGTTTGTAAAACGCACTAACTTCCCATTGTTATGTGGCAATTGGGATTTATCCAATGAGCGACAGGATAAGGAATATAGAGTTTCAGACTCAAATAATGTATTCAGTTACTGTGCCGAGAAAAAGATAGCACCTTGGATTACGAAAGATGTACAAGGAGAAAAAATCGCTATATTTGGCCTGTCTCTGGATAAAATGGCGGATATTGCTAACCCAGACTTTGATACTCCGTTTGTCGACGCGACTGAAACAGCGAAGAGAACGGTTGAAGCAATACACGCTCAAGGGATCAATAAAATCATCCTGTTAAGCCACTTAGGTTATGAAGCCGATCTAAAGTTAGCTGAAAAAGTGAATGGTATTGGGGTCATTGTCGGCGGGCATAGCCACCGTCTTCAGGGGGATTTTAGCTCTCTAGGTTTAGGCAAAGATGATGATTACGGCGTTAAAGTTAATAAAACTTACGTTGTTCAAGCCGGTTTTCATGCGCTCAGCATGGGCCACTGTGAAATACACTTTGACGAATCTGGTGAAGTGACATCTTTAATTGGTAAAAACGAGCTGTTGTTAGGTCGTCGTCTTTTCTTAGATGCTAATATGCATACCACAGGTTGTGATAACACTCATGTTAGAGCGTGTGAGTTTTTGAAGCAGCACCCTAACGTTGTAGTCTGCAAGAAAGACAAAAGCACCCAAAGTATCTTGCTGGAAAAATATATTCCCCAAGTCCGAATATTACAAAAGCAGATTATCGCTCATGCAAATCAAAAGTTACGGCACATACGCTTACCTGATGCCCAAGGTGGTAGTGATTTGGCTCCAATGGTTGCCGAGTCATTTCTAGTCGCGATGAATCGCCGTGGACACAGTGTTGATTTTGCACTTCATAATGCTGGTGGTGTTAGGAACTCACTCAATCCTGGTGATGTATCTGTCGCCGATATTGCCGGAAAATTACTGCCATTTGCCGTTCCTATCGGTATTTACCACATAAAAGGTAAACACTTGGCGAGTGTTCTAGAAGGTGCAATTAATAATGCGACCAATAACGGTGTGAATGGCACGGGTTCTGGATCATATCCCTATACTCATAATCTAAGTTTTACTTATGAAGAATCAGCTGATTTAGGCCAAAGAATACAAAACCTTAGAATATATGTTGATGGTCAAGGCTGGCGCGACGTCGAGCCTGAATGTCTCTATACGGGGGCCTCTTCAGCTTATACCATGAAAGGTAAAGAAGGTTATGATTCGATCCTCAAAATGAAAGGCGATGGGATTGTCACTTCGTTATCCATGGCTGATTGTTTCACGGAGTTATTAACTCATTTTCCTGAAAAACTTAATCAAGCATTTGATAAAACAGCAGTAAAAAGCAGGTAGACTTACCATGGCTTATTGTTTGCATATCTAAACCTAATCTAAAGGCATCTTCGTGGAGAGGGTGCGAAGATGACGGGAGGTATGCAATGTGGAGTCGCGATTGGTTTGATGTCATGGTTGTCATGACTTGGCTTGGATTTTGGTCAGCCTTAGTTTACTTTGCTCCATTCGCTGGGGTATAAATGAAAATTACAGCCACTGAAGGTGGCTGTTTTCTTTTCTAAGCGTCAGTTTTCTTTCGTAAGTATAAGTATTACTGCTGATTTAGCATTCCTATTGTTTTTGTTTTCTTGTTACTATTAGGCCCAAATATAGTCATTAGAATTACAGGGACCTATGAAGTTTCTTCACACCTCTGACTGGCATTTAGGCCGTCAATTTCACAATGTTTCACTGCTCAATGATCAAAAAGCCGTTTTACAGCAGATGATTCAATATATACGTGAAAACCCTGTTGATGCACTCATTATCGCTGGCGATATTTATGATCGTTCAGTCCCCCCTACCGCTGCAATCGAGTTAATGAATGAGACGGTTAACACTATTTGTAGTGAGCTAGAAACCCCTATTATTATGATTCCCGGTAATCATGATGGCGCTAAACGTTTAGGCTTTGGTGCCAGTCAAATGCGTGACTCAGGGCTGTATATCATTAGTTCATTTGATGAAATGCTTGCCCCTATTGTTATCAATACCGAGCAGGCTGGTAACGTTGCTTTTTATGGCATGCCATATAACGATCCTGAACTCGTACGACATCATTACAAGAAGCCAGTCTCTAATCATGATGAGGCTCATCAGCTTCTGTCTTCTGAGCTAGCAGCCCATTTTAAAGCTGACCATAAGAACGTGCTATTAAGCCATTGTTATATGGATGGTGCGATTGAGTCAGAATCCGAGCGTCCACTTTCCATCGGTGGCTCTGACAGAGTCAGTCATGAACACTTTACATCGTTTGATTATGTCGCTTTAGGTCACTTGCATCAGCCTCAGAAAAAAGGTGAGGAGTTTATTCGCTACTCTGGGTCATTGATGAAGTATAGCTTTTCAGAGCAGCATCAAAAGAAAGGCATGACGCTTGTTGAACTTGATCAAGAGGGTTTTAAATCGGCCACACATATTGATTTAGTTTCTCCTCATCAAATGCGAATCATAGAAGACGAACTAGATACTATTTTAGAACAAGGGAAAAACGACTCAAATTCTCATGACTACCTATTAGTTCGCTTAACTGACAAACACGCCATATTAGATCCAATGGAAAAGCTGCGTAAGGTCTACCCAAACGTATTACACATAGAAAAGCCAGGTATGCTGATTGGTGTTGATCAAGAGATGGGTAAAGCACGACTAGCAAGAGGCGAGATTGACATGTTCAGAGACTTTTTCTTGGAAGCACAGCAGAGTACTTTATCTGATGAACAAAACACCACCATATCAGAAGTTATTAATGAACTAACACTTGGTCATAAGGAATAACCATGCAGCCTATTACAATAACCCTGCAAGCTTTTGGTCCTTTTGCTAGAAAACAGTGCATTGATTTCACTTCAATGGGTAACGCACCGTTATTTTTGATAAATGGCCCGACAGGCTCGGGTAAGAGCTCGATCTTAGATGCGATTTGTTACGCACTTTATGGCGAAACGACAGGTAGTGAGCGCACTGGCGATCAGATGCGTTGTGATTATGCTGATATTGAATTGCTTACGGAAGTGACGTTTGAGTTCAAATTGTTTGATCGTATTTATAAAGTGGTACGTTCACCGGATCAAGAAGTACCAAAAAAGAGAGGCGATGGGACAACAAAACGGACTCACTCCGCCACGTTGTACGAGCTAGTCGAAGGTGAAGAAAAGCTTCTAGCAAATAAACCCACACCAGTGTTAAAAGAGATTCGTGACCTACTAGGCCTTGATGTGAAACAGTTTCGTCAGGTTATGGTATTGCCGCAAGGTAAGTTTCGTGAACTACTGACGGCTACCTCAAAAGAGAGAGAGCAGATCTTTGGTCAATTGTTTCAAACTCATATTTATTCAGCTATCGAAAGAGCACTGTTTGAAAGAGCAGCCGGGATTAGAAAGGCAAAAGACGAGTTTGATAACCAGACTAAGGGCGTGCTTGATGTAGCCAACGTTGAAGACGAATCTCAACTGGCTCTGAGTTTGGAAGAGAACGGCAATAGTTTGGCCTTGGCTATTGAAAAGATGACACAATCTAGTACTGAGTTAGAGCGGGCCCAGCTTCAAGAGAAGTCAGCGAAAGAGCTTGCCGACCGTTTTACTCAGTTAGCGCAAAAAAAGATTCAGTTACAAGAGCTGCTCGCTGGTGAAGTGAATGTGAACCAAAAACGTGTATATCGCAGTAACGCTGCATCGGCGCAAACACTTGATGTTCCATACTCTCAGCTTGTTGTAGGCAAAAAAGATCTGGCAGAAAAAACATCAGAGCATGTTCAAGCTAGTGCAATGATTGCAACGGCTAAGCAAAATTTGTTGGTTGTCGATGCGAAGCTAAAACAAGCAATAGAAGATCTAGCCGCGTCACCTGAATTGCAGAGCCAGATATTTAATCTGGAATCGGTTCGAACAAAGCTTTTGGAAAGAACTCAATTTGAACAGCGGTTACTTCAAGCTCAGCGACATTGTTTACAAGCTGAAGGTAACCGAGATAACTTACAGACCGCGCTCGTTCAGTTGGAAGCTGATCTCGAGACCAAGAGATCGCAACTTGATCAAGCAAAGCAATGCCAGCAGAGAATCCCTGTTGTTCAGCAGCAATATAATGGATTGCTCGAGCAGCTTGAGCTAGAAAAGAAAAAACGTGTTCTTCAAGAAAAACATAATATTAAAAAAGAACAACGTCTAAACGCTGTTAATAAACTGTCTGTTGCGAAAGAGCAAACAGCAGTAGCAATCGCTTATGCTGATAATTTAGAGTATCAGTGGCACTCAAGCCAAGCAGCCCAACTTGCAAAACAATTGCACATGGGCGAAGCATGCCCAGTTTGCGGCAGTTGTGAGCACCCAGAACCAGCGCAATTCTCAGCCGAAGAAGTGACAAAGCATAATGTTGATGTGGCAAGAGCCCATCAGCAAGAGATCGTTAATATTGAGCTAAAAGCCACTGATACGTTAGCTGAGAGTGATAAAGAGGTTGCGCTGACACAACAGGCGATTTCGACTCTCGATGAGCAACTATTATCGAAAGAGTCACTTTCAATTGAACAGATAGGTCAACAGGTTAAACGACTCGAGCAAGAGATGGCCGAGCTCATTAAAACAACGCCTGAACAAATTGAAACTGCACTTCAGCAAGTTAGCCAAAAACTGGCGGATGCAAAAAATAATTTAAACAAGCAGTTAGAAGCAGTGAGCAATGCGAAAGTACTGATTGCTCGCGAGCAAACAGAAGTTGATTCTCGAACGTCAGATATTCCAGAAGAACTGAAAGATTTATCACGGGTTGAGTCGCAATTGTTGCAAAAACGCACTCTACTAGATCAGATTACTAAAAATGAACAATCGACAAGATCTGAGTATGATCAATACAATCAGATGTATATCTCTAGTCAGGCACGTGTAGAAGAGCTGAACAAGCAGCTATCGCAGGCTAAAGTTCAGGTAGATGAAGTTACTCAGAAGTGGCAAATTAAGTTGGAAGAGAGCCCATTCTCTGATGAATCAAGCTACTTAAGCTCTTGTCTTTCAAAGACTGATATTGACGAGTTAGAACAAGCTATCAACCTGTTTGAGCAGCTTAAGACAACGTTACTGGCTGAAGTGGCAACTTTGGAAGAGGGTGTTGTCGGGCTGAAAATGCCAGAATGTGAAAAATTGTCTGAATTAAGACAAGTGGCGGAGGCAAGCCATGCTGAAATATTGAATCAGTACACTCAGCTTAAGTCAGTACAAGATCGTTATATTGAAGTACAAAAAAAGCTTGAAATATTGGTTAAGCAAAACGAAGAGCTTAACCAAGAATATAGAATCGTAGGCACGTTAAGTGATGTTGCCAATGGTAAAACAGGCTCTAAAATTAGCCTTCACCGTTTTGTCCTCGGAGTGCTGCTTGACGATGTGCTAATTCAAGCGTCACTACGTTTGCGTAAAATGAGTAAAGGACGTTACGAGCTTAAGCGTAAAGAACAGCGCGCCAAAGGTAATGTGGGTTCAGGGCTAGACCTTATGGTTGAAGATGGGTATACCAGTAAACTTAGAGATGTAGCGACATTATCTGGTGGCGAGTCATTTATGGCAGCACTCGCTCTCGCATTAGGGCTGTCTGATGTGGTTCAGTCATACAGCGGTGGAATTCGTTTAGATACTTTATTCATTGATGAAGGGTTTGGAAGCTTAGATCCCGAGTCTCTTGATCTAGCGATAGAAACACTTATAGACCTTCAACTAGGGGGTCGGACGATTGGTATAATTTCACACGTCAGTGAGCTGAAAGAGCAAATGTCATTAAGAATAGATGTTGAACCTAGCAGGGAAGGCAGTTCAATAGAGGTGATTAGCTAGTTAACACGACAAAAATTGACTTGTTTAATAGTCCAAGTGTTTCTAATAAGCTAACGTAATAACGAAGGGTGACAATTTTGTTCACCCATTGTTCTATTTGAAGATGAGATATACCGAACAAGCAAGTTTAAGAAATTGACGTCAAAGCATATCTACTAGGATGGTGACATGGCTGTAGTCAACAAAATATACAAGTATGCTGAGCCGAACTTAAGCATAGTAGGGTGGATGGGTGCTATTGGCTTTCCATCATATTACTATATTTGGACCTATGTGTTTCCCCAGCCTTATGAGAATCTGCCGTTTAGGTTGATGTGCGCTCTATCTTTATTCGCTCTTGCACTAAGGGACTTCGCGCCTAATTATCTTAAAAAATACCTCCCGCATTATTACCTATTGTGCATTGCTTTGTGCTTACCTTTCTTTTTTTCATTTATGTTAATTATGAATGACTGGTCGAGCGTTTGGGTAATGTCGTTCATGGCATCGATATTTCTACATATCCTGTTGGTTCATGAACCTAAAGTATTAATAGGGCAATGTATCACTTCAGTAGGTGCCGCTTTTGTTTTAAGTCATGCCATTACAGGGCAGTCAGAGTTTCAAGATATTGATTGGTCTTATGTTCCTGTTTTTATTTTTACCTATCTATTTGGTAATTTATTTTACTTTAGAAATCAGTTAGAGCATGAGGCTAGAATTTCTTTAGCAAAATCATTTGGTGCTGGCATAGCCCATGAAATGAGAAACCCGTTAAGCGCACTTAAAGCAACAGTTGATTTATTAAAAGGAACAATCGATAGGAATGTTTCTTCTGAAGTGACCTTGTCGAAAAGCGATTGCAAAAAAATGAATGAGTTATTGGACGACGCTAATAGCATCATTCAAAATGGTAACGAAGCTATCGATTTGTTGCTGACTTCAATTGATCAGAATCGAGTATCGCGCTCAACCTTTATCAAACATCAAATTGATACTGTCCTAGCCGAAGCCATCAGTAGCTATCCTTACAAATCGTTTAATGCGAAAGATGCCATTACTGTGACCAAAACAGAGTCATTTGATTATTTCGGTAGTGATACGTTACTTAAGTATGCTTTATATAACCTATTTAAGAATGCATTTTATTATCAGAGTGAATCGGACTTTAACCTCCATATTGAAATCGCTTGTGAAGAGACTACGAATACTTTACGAGTAAGAGATAATGGGCAAGGGATTGAAAATGGAAAAATTGAAGCGATATTTAATGACTTCTATACGTTCGGAAAGAATGGTAGTTATGGGCTAGGGCTTCCTTTCTGTCGAAGAGTGATGCGTTCTTTTGGTGGCGACATTGAGTGTAATTCTGAAGTCGGTGAATGGACTGAATTTATATTACGTTTTCCTAAGTATAAATCGACAAATGTCCAGAACATTAAATTTGAATTAGTACGCAATAAGTCAATATTGTCTATTGGAACTGAGTTTGTCATTACTCGAAACTTGAACGAACACTCCTTTTATTTAGGTTATCAGCTCACCTCTGTCGGTATAGGCGAAGCGCTTGAATTAGAAGAGTATCAATTTGAATACGATTTGATTTTTATTGATCTTGATACCATCTCAGAGATAGATTTGAATTCACTTGAAGGAAAGCTGTGCTTTACCGAAGCAAAGATTATTTATCTATATCGTTCAGATAAGCAGTACCATACCAACTTTAATCGCTTTTTACAGTTCTCAGCGGTCAGCAAGTCAGATATGACTTACTCATTTACAGATACTCTGGATCAGCTAATTTTTGTAGATGGCTGCTGTGGAAGAAATATCATACCCAAGAAATCAATTTCCTATGACCGTAAAGTTCTTCTCGTTGACGATAACGACTCTTTCCGCTCTCTAACGTCGATTTTGCTATCTCAGCAAGGCTTTCAAGTAATTGAAGCACAAGATGGGAGTGAAGTTCTAGGATGTGTTGAAACAGAGGATATTGATGTCGTCATCATGGACATTGAAATGCCACATGTAAATGGTTTCGAAGCCACTAAGTTACTCCGTGAGTCATTAATAGAACGGTCTGATATTCCAGTAATTGGGCATACAGGCGATAATAGCACTGAGTGTATAGAGCAGATGAAAAGTGTTGGAATGAATGATTATATTATAAAGCCCGCAACTAGTGAGGCACTGTTGTCAAAATTAGAACACTATATATAACATGCGCTACTCAAAATAGCGCATTGAAATAGTAATCTGTAAGTTCCAATATTAGCTCGATATCCGCTAAATAAAATACAGTTCAGGGTGACTATAAGCTTTTTCGCATACGCTTAGAACATGAGATATTTCCTTATACTTCATGTTGCTTTTGACCGACAAACGAATAATGTTTTTATTATCTGGTGTCGCTGGTGTACAGAACACGGAACCTAATATCCCGTGACTTTCTAAGAAATCTCTTACTTTCATTGTATTAGATGAATCCCCTGTTTCTAGGGCAATTATTTGTGATTCACTGCGAATATTGAATCCAATCTTTTTTAATCCTTCAATCAAGTCATGCGAATGACTAAACAGATTTGTTCTATCATTATCGCTAGATTTAATGATTCGAAGCGTCGCGCTAATTCGGTCTAACTCATTTGCCATCATTGCAGAGCTAAATATGGATGAATAAGCGGCGTAGGGCAGTGTTTCGCCAAATCGATTGTTACACCATATTCCCCCAGCTCTAAAAGCAAAGGTTTTGGCCAAACTAGCCGTTAAAAAATCAACTTGTGAAGATAAGTTTAACTCTTTCAATAATCCCGCCCCCTCAGGACCATGAGTACCCAATGAATGAGATTCATCGATTACTGTTGCACACTCATTTTGATTAGAAACTTCAACAATATCTACAAGCGGGGCGACAGTGCCCAATGTACTGTATATTGAATCAACGACAACAATACCTGGGCCGTGAGTTCGAATTAGGCGCTTTAAATGACGGGGGTTATTATGCATGAATGGGTGAATATTAGCCCCAGCGTAACGGGCACCTTCCCATAATGACATGTGAGTATAGAAATCAATGTAAACATGCGTTGAAGAGTTACATATTGTTTGCATTAGAGCGGTGTTTGCGATCCATCCAGACGGTACAATTGTGCAATGTTCGAAGCCGGTAAATTCAGCCATTTCATTTTCAACTCGTTGAGTTATGCCATCGTTATGCAAAAATACATTGGACATGAAAGCATTATCAGTTGTAGATATAAGAGACGTAACTTGTGTGTCGATAATCGCCGGATGGCTGCCTAAACTTAAGTAATCGTTACTTTGCAAAATCACATCGTTATGTTGTGGTTCTCTTCCTAAGACTAAGTTTCGGCCTCGATCTTTGGGAGAAATCAGATTATCGATGCCTTGTGATAATCGCTTAACCAGCACATCGGGTAACGATGATTTTGTCGTATATTTCATAGTCATACCTTTCTAATTTTAAATGGTTCAGTGCCAGCTGACAAAATATATATGACAGTAAAATATGAACTGGTCGACTACGAAATATCTATTTTTTAGTTAAGGTTACAAATAAAAATATATCATCAATACAAAAGGATACAGATCCGTACCATCACGAAGTCTAATCTATTTTTAATTATGACCAATCTTTTTATAAGTGCATTAAATTTTCGCATTGAATTAATTGTAAATAAAGGAAGGCAATTTTAGAGTACTAGTTAATGAGTAATTTGTTAATAGGGTTGTAGGGTGGAAAAATAAGGAGGGGGAACCCCTGCCTTATTCCTTAAAGGGTGAACATAGAGCCTAGTTATTTTTACCTAATGTAGGCCAATACATTTTCACATAACGGATAGAAACCCAAATAACTAGCCCGGTGGATATCGTCAGCTCTAATAACCCAAACTTATGTAACCAGTGCCAGTGAGGGTGAAACTCTTCAAAGAAGTCAGTTAGTCGGTACATGGCAACAGAGCTTATTACCGAAGGGAACGTGAGTGCAGCTATCGATGGGCGAAACTGAAGACGTACCAAACGGAAGTAACAAAGGTAGATAAATAAGGTCATAGTGACCGCAATACCAGCTAAAGCCCCTGTTAAAATCGGATCAGGGTCAGGGAAGTTAACCAAATAACTGGCTAACGTTAAGTTAATTGGTGCGGCCATAATTGCCAAAGTTGGTTTTGCTCTAATAGAAAGGGCACCTTCAAAAACTAATCGATACAATACCAGTGGTAGCATGAAAAAGTAGATGGCAATACAGGTATTCACAAGGGTTGACGAAAAGACGTTGTATCCAAACTGTGTACCAGCCAATGAACTGCTGATTAGTCCTACAGGGTAGAGAAACCAACTGGGTACTACATTAGACATCTTAAAGTTTGAGAGTTGAAAACTGAAAAATAATGTCATCATCGTTAAGTGTAGAGTCAGCGCTGCAAACCAGATAGGGTAGGCAATGATGGGAGATATTGCTGCTAGATAGTCGCAGAGTATCAGCAGAGACATGCTAATAGGCGCCATTAAACTGCCGCTTAAAGGGTGTCGTAAGTCGCTAATGAAAAGCCTATGATTTGTAAGATATTTCAATAACACAGGAAAAAGAAGAAGCGCACCTAGCCCGGCTAGGTAGGGTCTGATCAGATCCCCGAATACTGGTATATATAGGTCCCATGCTTGGCCTAAACCAATCATGCCTAATGCCAATGAAGCTTGTGATGGGGGCACACTGCTAAATTGGGTGAATCTCTTCCAGTTCAACGCTTTACTCCGTTTGGGAATGATGAAAATTGAGCCAATGGATAGGGGGCTTTAAGGTGCGCATAATAACAACCTAATAGGCTTAGATGCAATCAACGGAAATAGATTATGGCACCTTAAAGCTATTATTTTCTTAGCCCTGCAATCTAAGTAGGTTTGTACTGATGGCATTGGTGGTGATACTGAAAATTACACTACCTAAAGATGCAAAATAAGTTACTCAAAATAGCTGCTCTATCGATATTATTTTTACGTTAATAAATAGTGTTTGAAATTGAGATCTAGCTCACGAACGTCACTTGTAATTGTCAGGATCTAAGCCATAGTTAATATGTAAGGCATTCTGAACTACCGACTCGCATGGAGGATAATTAGGGCCTTACATACAATTTGGATGGATTCAAAGTAACAAATTTGTAGATCCTCGCACAAGTTCAAGTCGCAACATCAGTCGGCTTGATTCGCGAACTCACGATTGAGTAGCGAGGGATAGGGCGCGCTCACAGTAGTGCGCCTTTCGTCGTTTATAAACTAGTGAAGTTTACATTCAATAATTTTCAATTCTCGATATACTCTTCAAAATTATTCCTGCGTTAAGGCTATTCAATGGAAAAGCGAATCCCAACAAATATTATAACTGGCTTTCTCGGGGTCGGTAAAACCACGACGATTCTGAATTTGCTAAAAAATAAGCCGGAGAATGAAAAGTGGGCGGTATTGGTTAATGAATTTGGTGAGATAGGCATTGATGGTGCTATTTTAACTGAACAAGGAGCTTTAATTAAGGAAGTTCCAGGTGGATGTATGTGCTGCACTGCTGGTGTTCCTATGTCTGTAGGTATCAATACCTTACTACGTACAAAGCCCGACCGGTTACTGATTGAACCGACAGGGCTTGGTCACCCTAAAAAAGTCGTCGCAACCCTAATTTCGCCGCAGTATCAAAATTATGTGGATTTAAAAGCGACGATAGCCTTAGTTGATCCAAGAAACTTACAGAATACTAAGTATTTAGATAATCAGAACTTTAATGATCAATTGGATACCGCAGATGTAGTCATTGGAAACAAAGTCGACCAATGTAATGTTTCTGATATTGACGCGTTTAATGACTGGATTACCGATCAAAACCCACCCAAAACGTTCAGTAAGCTTGTTAAGCATGGCGATCTACCGCTAGAAGTCCTTGATAATGTTAGATTGCAATCAAGCGCTTCAGCTCAGATTGAAGAGCATCATCATCAACACGCTGAAATGGAACCTCAATTCCAACTTCCTCCTGGTCAAGCTCATATAAGAAAAGAGAACAAAGGTCAGGGTTACTTTAGCTGTGGTTGGCTGTTTGGGGCTGAGCATAAATTTGATTTCGACGAGCTTTTCTCAATGTTTAGTGCGTTAACTGCCGAGCGTGTTAAGGCCGTAGTTAACACGGATCAAGGTTGTTTCGCGTTCAATTCGGCGAATGGAGTTGTCTCTGTGAACGAGATTTCTTTGGATGGGTTTGAGTCTCGTATTGAAGTGATTGACTCACAACCTCTTCCTTGGGATCAACTTGAAGGTGTACTCATCAAATTAGCAAATATTGAGTAGTTAACCCCTACATTACGATACAATAACCCCATTATAATTGTGTTTTATTAATGAAACACTCAACAAGAACCGTCACTGTTAATTGATCTAGGTCAAAAATACAGAGGCGGTTTTTTTATGCAACTAGTTCTCTACTACGATTAGTGAGTCAGTAATAAATAAGTGACAATAAAGTCACTAAAAAGGCTAGGTGCGCTAAGCACCCAAACAACTTACGTCATCGTGTCTGCGCTATTTTTCAGAAATGATACGTAACCGTCAGTCTACCTATCATTTAAAGCTTTGAATGTTAGTGATAGGCAATACCTCGTTGATTGGGAAGGTAACCATGTCATTAAAATATAAACTGCTGATAACGTTACTCGTTATCGGTCTAACTCCTGCTATTATTATTTCAGCTTGGTCACTAAATGTGGCTAATAGCAATTTCGAAAAGCAAACGTTTAGTCAATTGATAGCGTTAAGAGAGGTGAAGAAATCGGCCGTAATTGAATATCTAAATACCAGAGTAGAACAAGCAAATTCATTAGCAAATAATCAATCGATCATTGATGCTACAACAGCATTTACAAACGCATTTCATCAAATTTCTTTAGACAGTAACAATACGTCTGAGGCAGACATTGATCGTACACTTTCTAACTACTATCAAGAAAACTTCATATCGACACTAACAGAGAAATCGCCAGCCACTAAAGGTGAGGTAACCTCGCTGCAACTTACTAGAGACATTAGTTCTAGCGGGAAACTGCTTCAGCTTGATTATATAGTCAATAACCAAGCGCAAGTTGGTAACAAAGATAGCCAAATTCGCTCTAGTAGAAACTCTAATTACGATGATGTGCATGAAAGTATTCATCCGTATTTAAAAGACTTGCTAGATAGGTTTGGTTATTACGACATCTTCTTGTTAGATATCGATAGCGGAAATATCATCTACTCGGTATTTAAAGAGGTCGATTATGGGACATCGATGATTGATGGTCCTTATGCAAATAGTGGTTTGGCAAAAGCGTTTAAAGAGGCCAAATCAGCCAGTAGAACTCAAGGGGCCTCATTAGTAGACTTCACACCATATCTTCCTTCGTATAACGCTCCTGCTGGCTTTATTGCTGTTCCAATTTTCGATAAAGGAATTAAAGTAGGAGTGTTGGCGTTTCAGTTTCCTATCGATCGTTTAAATATGATTATGTCTGAAAGATCCGGCCTAGGAGAAACGGGCGAAACGTATCTCGTTGGTGGCGATAAGTTAATGCGCTCGGACTCTTTTTTAGACCCGACGAATAGAAGTGTTAACGCCTCGTTTGCAAGACCGGAAACGGGCCGTGTAAATACGGATTCAGTAAGAAAAGCACTGAATGGTGAGTCAGGTATCGGCGCTATATTCGATTACAACGAAACGTTAGTTCTTTCTGCTTACGAGCCTTTAAGCGTACATGGTTTAAATTGGGCGATCATTACTGAAATTGATGAACAAGAAGCGTGCGCTGCATTTTATGAGTTACGGGACATTATGCTTACGTTGAGTGGCATAGTCGTTCTATGCATATTCGCAGTAGCGACCTTTATTACCAAGAGCATAATGAAACCATTAGGCGGTGAACCAAGTGCGATGCAACGTATAGCGAGTAATATTGCCAATGGCGATCTTTCGGAAGATCTTGAAATTCATGAGTCTGCTGGTGGTGTTTACCTATCGATGCACCAAATGGCAACAAGTTTGAAAGAGATGTTGATTAAGATCTCTGATGCTGCTCTACAGCAGTCAACCGCTTCTCAGCAATTGATGGAAGTAACGAGTGACACTGACCGAAGTGTCAATCAACAACGACAAAGTACCGATCAAGTCGCCAATGCAATGAATGAGTTATCTTCAACAGTAGCTGAGGTGACAAAAAGCACCAATGAAGCAGCAGAAGCCGCCGTTTTGGCACAGGAAAAAGTCACCACTAGCTATAGACAAGTCACCAACGTATCAGGTGAGATCCGTCAACTATCTGATGGGTTAAATAACTCCCGTGAAAAGATCACCCGCTTGAATAGCAGCGCTGATAATATTTCGAACATATTAACGACCATTACTTCAATTTCTGAGCGTACAAATCTACTGGCACTAAATGCTGCAATTGAAGCGGCAAGAGCAGGAGAGCAAGGAAGAGGGTTTGCTGTCGTTGCTGATGAGGTTCGCTCACTCGCTTCAAGCACGAAGGAATCCAGTGAAGAAGTCTCACAAATGATAGAGGTCTTGCAACGTGATGCCATAGAAACGAAAGAGGTTATGGAACATGGCATTGAGCACGCTGAACATGTTGCTGATTACGCCTTAAAAACAACAGAATCGCTCAAAGTGGCTTCTGAATCCGTGGATGTTATAGCCGATATCACAACACAGATAGCAACGGTTGCAGAAGAACAGCACAGTGTGACTGAGGAGATAAATCGAAATATCCAAGAGATAAGCTTGATGTCGATTGAAGCTGAACGTTCAGTGCATCAGATATCAGAGTCTAGTGGTCAACTTGATGAACTTTCAAACTCTTTAGAGGCAATGGTAGGCGAGTTTAAGGTTGCATCAACCTAAGAATCTTTCAACTAAAGGTTTGTTTTCAGCTATAGCAACTTAAAAACAGGAAAAAAAAAGATACCCTCGAATTGATGGTATCTTTTTTTGTTTCTGAATTTAGTCATTGCCAGAGCTGGGGTATTTCGAACTATTAGCGTTTGTTTCTCAAATAGCGTTTACGGCGTTCTTCTTTCTTCTTAATCTGTTGTTCCGCTTTTTTAGCAGCAGCAATTTCAACTTCGACTAGCTCTTCGGTGATCATTTCTGGTAATTCAAGAGTAACCTGACCAAGTGTACCGCTACGAAGCTCATGAAGAAGGATTTCAGATGCTTTATGTAAATCAACACGTCCGCCAGAACGCAAAGCGCCTCGCTTACGGCCTATCTCTTCCATAAGCTCAACATCAGACTCTGGAAGTTCATCGATCATATAACGCTCTTTAAGCTTTTCAGGGTACTGTTTAGCTAAGTACTCAACCGTGTAAAAAGCGACTTCGTCATATTCCATTGCTGTGTCTTTAACCGCGCCTGTTGCTGCTAAGCGGAACCCACTATGAGGGTTTTCTACTTTTGGCCACAGAACCCCCGGGGTATCTGAAAGCACAACGCCATTTTGCAGATTGATACGCTGTTGACGACGCGTTACAGCAGGCTGGTTGCCTGTAACTGCGATTGTTTTACCCGCAAGGCAATTGATGATGGTCGATTTACCCACATTAGGGATGCCCATGATCATGGTACGGATGTTCTTGCCAATTGTTTCACGGTGAGGTGCAAGCTTACGACAAACATCCATGACCATAGCCACTTCATGAGAGTGCGCAGTAGTAATTGCAATTGCTCTAACACCTTGTTCTTTCTCAAGATGTTCGATCCATAGCTTTGTGAGTTCAGGATCGGCTAAGTCTCTTTTGTTCAGTACTTTTACAACTGGTGTGTCGCCACGTAATTTTGAAATTACCGGGTTTTCACTACTAAATGGTATACGAGCATCAAGAACTTCAATAATGACATCGACTTGAGGGATCGCTTCTTCAATTTCTTTAAGGGCTTTGTGCATATGCCCAGGGAACCATTGTATTGCGTTGTTAACCATTTGAATATATTGCCTTTGTTGTGAAAACTAGAGTTATGGATTACATAGTGGGGAACATAAAACTAGCGCTGTTCTGATTGGAACTGATGGCCATATTGTACGTTATAAACGAGTCGTTATCTATTAGTTAGGAAAGGGACTAGGCAAGTCGTAGGACTTTGGCGTTTGCTAAGTAAGCGTTAACCATTTGAGAACGAATCTAGGTTATTCGTTAGGTGGAAGTATGGTAGTGAAAAGTTGATCAACCTATTGTTCGAAAGGGAATTGGTTACTATATTCAGTTTTTTGTTTTTTGTGCTCAGCCTAATGACTGAGCACTTTGGTTGAAAACAACTTTCTATGGTCAATTGAAGATTTTTCCTTAGAATGTACTAGTTTCCTCCAGTTTTATATTATCGGTTAGTACTAAAGCGAAAGTTCTCTTCGAATGATTTCAGCCCCTGTACTTAAAGCACTTAACTTACCTTTTGCTACATGACGAGATAAAGGTGCCAAGCCACAATTGGTGCTCGGATAAAGTTTGTCAGCGTCAACATATTTAAGTGCTTCTCGTAGGGTATTAGCGACTTCCTCTGGCGTCTCAATAGTATTGGTTGCGACATCAATAGCACCTACCATTACCTTTTTACCGCGAATAAGTTCTAGTAGTTCAATTGGAACACGAGAGTTATGACATTCTAATGAGATAATATCGATATTAGATTTTTGGAGTTTGGGAAACACTTCTTCGTATTGTCTCCATTCTGACCCCAAAGTCTTTTTCCAATCGGTATTGGCTTTAATGCCGTACCCATAGCAAATATGTACCGCAGTTTCGCATTTTAGGCCTTCTATCGCTCTTTCCAAACAAGCGATACCCCAATCATTGACTTCATCAAAAAATACATTAAAAGCAGGTTCATCAAATTGGATTATATCAACCCCTGCAGCTTCTAATTCCTTTGCTTCTTGGTTGAGGATTTTGGCAAATTCCCACGCGAGTTTTTCACGACTTTTATAATGGTCATCATAAAGAGTATCGATCATCGTCATTGGGCCAGGTAGGGCCCATTTAATGGGTTTATTGGTTTGCTTACGCAAAAACTTAGCGTCTTCAACAAAAACGGGTTTTTGGCGAGAAACGGGGCCAACTACGGTAGGTACACTCGCGTCATAGCGGTCACGAATTTTAACGGTTTTTCGTTGTTCAAAATCAACGCCGCTCAAGTGCTCAATAAACGTAGTAACAAAGTGTTGGCGCGTTTGCTCACCATCACTAACAATATCGACGCCAGATTGTTCTTGTTCTTGAAAAGACAAACGTAACGCATCATGTTTACCGTCTATTAATTCCTTACCTTGTAATTTCCAAGGTGACCAAAGTGTTTCAGGCTCTGCGAGCCAAGAGGGCTTAGGTAAACTGCCTGCCGTTGAAGTAGGTAATAATGTTTTCATAATCAATGCCGTCATATTATTTAGTTAGTTAAAGAGTGTAATTGGCAGACCACTGCTCAAGTACAGTTTGGTATGGTTTGATGAAGTGCTCTTCAGCAAACTTTCCTTGCTCAATAGCTAACTGGCTACGCTCTTCTCGGTCATAAACAATTTGAGTTAATGAGTGATCCAAACTCTTCAAACTTGGTTTATAGCATTTACCCGCAATTGCGTTCGCATTGTAAATTTCAGGGCGGTATATTTTTTGAAATGTACCCATGGTGCTTATGGTGCTGATGAGTTCAAGGTTAGAGTAATCATTAAGTAAATCACCAAAGAAATAAAAGGCTAATGGTGCAACACTATTTGGCGGCATGAAATAGCGAACCTGTAAGCCCATTTTATTAAAATATTGCTCAGTTAAAGACGATTCGTTTGGTTCATATTCAATACCTAACACTGGGTGTTGGTTTTCCGTTCTGCTATAAACTTTGTTATCTGAAACACTGAGACAGATAACAGGTAACTTTTGAAAGTGCTGCTGGTATGTTTTAGAGTTCACGAAATATTGGAAGAGCTTTCCATGTAGGTCGCCAAAATTATCTGGAATGCTAAATTGAGATTGATCCTTATTATGCTCAAGTAGTAATACACTAAAATCATAATCTCGAATGTAAGAGGAGAAATTATTCCCTAAAATACCTTCAATGCGTTTGTTCGTTTTATGATCGACAATATTGGTTTTCAATACTTCAATCGAAGGGAATGCTTGCTCACTGCTTTCAATGTCCATATCAACGGATATAATATCAAGCTCGACCGAATAACGATCTCCCTTTGGGTTATCCCAGTGCGCTAAGGCATTGAAACTGTTGTCTATCATCTTTAGGGCATTACGCAAGTTCTCTTGACGACGAACGCCTCTAGCTAAATTAGCGAAATTCGTTGTAATACGAGTGCTGTCTGACGGATGATAATTTTCATCGAGACTAAGGCTCTTAACTGTAAATGTAAAATCTTTGTTCATGGTGATTTGTATCCTATATCCTATATCCTAGATGAAAGCTGAGTTTTTCATTACTCT
Source organism: Vibrio lamellibrachiae (assembly GCF_050337265.1). Lineage (NCBI taxonomy): Bacteria > Pseudomonadati > Pseudomonadota > Gammaproteobacteria > Vibrionales > Vibrionaceae > Vibrio > Vibrio lamellibrachiae. The sequence goes on along the minus strand of NZ_JAKJSU010000007.1, from coordinate 229,437 downwards.
TGCTGGGATTAATGATTATTTTTTTTCCCCAGTTTGTATTACCACTGCCTTTATTATTTATTCCTAAAGATCCAAAACGGTGGTTAAGAGCAGAGTGTTATTTATAACGCTTATCGGCACTTGATTAATAATGGATTTACTTCACATTCAACATGAGAAATATTCATGTTTCATTCTATTTTAAATCGTTATATTACTTGGACCAATTCGAACATGACTAATTTACATAGCATGTTTATCCATATTATTAACAAGGTTTATTAAGTGAGTGATTTACTGTTATTAGTTATTTATTGCGCATTGCTAGGCAGTGGCGTTGGTTTTTTGGCTGGGCTGTTAGGGATTGGTGGGGGGTTAGTGATTGTCCCTATCCTCAGCAGTATATTGCTTCACTTTGAAGTTTTACCATCAGAGCAAGTGGTCGTCGCAGCAATTGCAACGTCTTTGGCTTCGATTTTATTTACATCAACGTCTTCAGCAATCGCTCATCACAAAAATGGTAATGTGCCATGGGAAATAGCCCCTTGGATCATGACAGGCGTTGCCCTAGGTGCGCTTGTCAGTGGCTTTATGGCGGCATTGTTACCAGAGCTGGTTGTTCGTATAGTCTTCGCTGTAAGCGTTGTCCTTATCGCATTGAAGATGTTCTTAAGCAGTAAAAATGAGTCACCGAAAGAGCGCCAGCTGCCACATAAAGGTTTGTTAACTATTCTGACTACGATTACTGGAGGGCTGTCTGCCATGATAGGTATTGGCGGTGGTGCGCTCTTGGTGCCTTTGTTGACGTTTTTCTCACTCGATATGAAAAAAGCGATAGGTTGTGCCTCAGCTTGCGGAATTGTCATCGCACTATTTGGCTCTATCGGTTACATAAGCTCAGGTAGCAGTCATTTTTCATTAGACGATGGTTTTGCTGGGTTTGTATATTTGCCCGCTTTATTAGGTATTGTGAGTACTTCTTGGTTCACGGCGCCTATGGGAGCAAAATCTACGCAGACTTTACCTGTTCCAACGATAAAGAAAATCTTTGCAGTGTTATTGTTAGCCATGGCTGTAAATATGATGAGTAATTAAGAAATGCGTTGGTTGTTTCTATAAATAGAATCCTATACATCGCACCGGTGTTCTGTGATATTAAATTGTACTAATAATAGTCAAGCGATAATCTTATAGGGACAAGTCCAATATGGAAAAAGAGTTAGATATCTTCGTTGTAGATGCTTTTACAGATGAAAAATTTAAAGGGAACTCAGCAGCGGTTGTGCCGTTGGAGGAATGGTTAGATCCAATACTGATGCAAAATATTGCGGCTGAAAATAACCTTTCTGAAACAGCATTTGTAAAAAAATTGGCTGATAACAAATATCAGATTCGCTGGTTCTCACCGCTTACGGAAATTGATTTTTGTGGCCATGCAACCCTTGCTTCTTCGTTTGTGCTATTTAACTATTACTCTTGTATCGGTGAAATAGAGTTTGAAACTTTGTATGTAGGCAACCTAACCGTCGTTCAACAGCAAGATGGACGTATCGAAATGAACTTCCCTAAGCAAGAGTTAGAGCCGGTATTGATTTGCCCTGATGAGTTACTAAAAGGACTATCAATTAAACCCGTTAAAGTGCTTAAGAATCGTCAGGCCTATGTGGCGGTGATGGCATCGGAAGAAGATGTTGATAAAGTAAAATACGATACAGGACAACTAAAACAACTAGCGCCATTTGATGTTTCAGTTACAGCAAAATCAAAAGAGTATGACTTTGTTTCTCGTTATTTTTGGCCTGCAAATGGTGGAGATGAAGATCCGGTTACAGGATCGATGCATACTGGGCTTGCTCCGTATTGGTCAGAGGTACTAAAAAGGAATGATCTAGTAGCCTATCAAGCATCAAAACGAGGTGGAGTGCTTTATTGTGAAGTTGCTGATGAGAGAGTCATGGTCTCAGGTTATGGTGTTCTGTATTTGAAAGGAAAAATCGTTATTTGAGTGCGTTCTAAAGCCTAATCGGTACTATTTTTAACTAAGTTGTTCAGGTGATAAATTCGGCCGTTAGTAATAAGCAAATCGAAAAGAATACAAAACATGATCTGATTTGTTCATTCATTCCTATACTTAGATTAAGTTTGGAATGACAAGTAAGAACACTATGTTAAAACGAATTGGTCCTTTTATTGGCTTATGTACTGCAGTTCTCTTTTCATTTTCATCTAGTGCCCAATACAACATGCACTTCTTCGTACCTGATTTTCCTCCTTATACAACCGTTAATTCTGAAGGTGTTCCAGTAGGTATAGGCATCGATAAAATGGACTTAGTGCTTGATTCTATCGATGTTAAATACAGTATCGAAGTTGGGTCTAATCACGGCAGGGCTCTAAAAGAGTTAAGGCGTGGACGGTCTGATGGTTTCTATATGGCGTCTAAAAATGACGAACGAGACAGATACGCTGTATTTTCAGAGTCATTGATGATCAATCGCTGGGTATGGGTGGTACTAATGGAAGGCAGTGAGAACCTTCGCCCGAAAAGCCTCGCTTTCAAAACTGATGCGAAAGTGATGAGCTTGCTCAATACCAATACCAGTTATTGGTTGTTACGCAATGAGTACAAAGCGTTACCTCCTGCAGCAGATATAAAATCATTAGTCACTGCGTTGGACGAAAAGCAGGTAGATGCGATTTTTGTAGCAGAAGTGGTTTTTAGCCATTTAGCTGAAGGATCAAACAAATACAAAATCATATTAGAAAAGGAGAAGGAGTTTGGCATATATGTGTCGAATGATTTTGTAGAAGAGAATCCAATGTTTATGTTTGAGCTTAACAGTGCGATTCGTGAGCATAGGTAGTTCAAAAGTCACGCATATCGAGGGCATCTCATATCTTCACTCGTTTAGGAGAGAATTGAATGTCGATAATAGTTAGATTCAGATCTAATTACGCGTATAATCGCGAAGATCTCACCATATTATCAATAGGGCAAACATGTTAGAAGAGCAACAAAACAATCCATTACACGGTCTTAAACTAGAACAACTCTTAACTGAGCTTGTTGACTTCTATGGGTGGGATATTCTTGATGCCGCGATGCGTTTCAACTGTTTCAATACTAATCCATCTATCGCTAGTAGTTTGAAATATTTACGTAAAACAGAGTGGGCGCGTGAGAAACTTGAAAACTTCTACTTGTCACGATTTAAGCGCATGCCAAAAGCGAGTGATGAGCAATACCAGCTTCCGCCACGTCAAAGAACTTATGCAGTAGGTGTTATTCCCCGCGATCCTATGCCCCTAACGGTTGAATCTATTCTTAATTCACAAGCGAAGGCTGCCTCTTCTCATAAAGCGCGCGCAGCAGGTGGCGGTCGATATAATCGTCGTTCATAATATTTTGTAAAACCACGTTAATTTTTTGACGTGGTACTAAACACCCAGTTTCTATATTTTCGGCTGCCTGAGAGTTTACAACTCTTGGGCAGTTTTGTTTTTACTCTTCTTGAACTATCCATCTTTCACATCTAATAGCATTCCTACTTGGTTAATATAAAAAACTAACCTGTTGAAATATGCAATAATCCTTATATTGAATCATGTTTTACTTACATTGGTAAGTGTATAGGTTTGTTAGTGTTGGAAGTTCGAAAACCAAATCGATTGATAGTGAGTATTTTACTACTAGTTACTTTATACGGTTGTAGCTCAATGAGTTATGTAGACAGAGATCAGCCGAAAACAGTCACTCACCACTTTGGTTATCAAGAAAGTTCTCCTCTCCATGACATATTCAACCAAACTAGCTTTGATACTGATGTATTTACGGGCTTCTTCCCTCTGACGCGTGGTCACGATGCACTTCTAGCAAGATTAGCTCTAATTGAAAATGCTCAAAAGAGTATTGATGTTCAGTACTATATATACCGAGACGATGAGACCAGTCAGTTACTTACATGGCGTCTGTACGAAGCAGCGGAGAGAGGAGTAAGGGTCAGAATTCTTTTGGATGATATGCAAAGTCGTAATGATAGAGGAATGGCGACAGTTGATGCCCATCCTAATATTCAAGTTCGTTTGTTTAACCCTCACCAATATCGAACGGCTAGAGGTTTGGCGTTCGTGTCGGATTTTGATCGTTTGAATCGCCGTATGCACAACAAGTCACTCACAGTAGACTCCGTTAATACTATTGTTGGTGGGCGGAATATAGGTAATGAATATTTTTCGTTTGAATCCAGCGTAGAGTTCGGCGATTTTGATCTGTTGCTTTATGGTAATACGGTAGAAGAGACTGCGAATCAGTTTGATATTTATTGGAATAGCATTTACGCAACGCCAATGAAGTGGATTTACCCAGATGCACAAGTACTGTCAGCGGAAGCCGTTAATCAGATTCTTGAAGAGAAGCAACTAGAAGCGAAGTTTACCTCAGGAATGTATAACTTTACCACGCTACCATTATATCAACAGTTACTTGACCGTGACTTCTCGCTCTATTGGGGTCCAGGGAAGCTGTGGTATGACTCTCCAGATAAAGTGTCGGGTGAAGACAGCTTGCTGGTGGATAATTTAATTGAGTTACTTAATAGAGTAGAGCACTCATTGGTGCTGATTACACCGTATTTCGTTCCTACAAAGGAAGGGACAGAAAAGCTCGTTGAAGCAGTACAGTCAGGAAAGAAAATCACCGTTATTACTAATACGCTTGCTTCCAATGACGTGTTTGCCGTTCACGGTTGGTATGCAAAATACAGGAAAGAGTTAGTTGAAGGTGGTGTTGAACTTTGGGAAGTGAAGGCGAGTGCCGATATTGAGAATAAATGGACGATTACCGGCAGCAGTCGCTCAAGCTTACATGCTAAAGCCATGTTATTCGATAACAACAAGATTTTTGTGGGATCGTTGAATTGGGACCCTCGCTCTGCAAACCTAAATACGGAAATGGCGGTTGTTATTGAGCACGAAGAGTATGTTCAAAAATCTCTTTCCCAGATAGCACAACGATTGGAAATGAATGCATACAAAGTCGTTATTCATGACGGTAATGTCGCTTGGTATGATCCTTCAAATAGCTTAACGTTAACGACTGAACCAGAAGCGAGCGTATGGCGAAGAATGGGCGCGTGGTTATCTGGGTTGCTGCCCATTGAAGATCAGCTATAACAACCAATAACGGAGTCGGAAGATGTACGAGTCGATAAAAGAGTTTATCAATCCTAAAAAAAATTCAGACTTGACCGAAGCTCATCAGCTACAACGTCAGAGTCTACCAACTCTTTGGCTCTTAGGAAAAACAGGCGCTGGAAAGTCCTCTTTAATACAAGCGTTGACAGGAAACACCTCGGTTGAAGTTGGTAATGGTTTTCAGCCGTGCACTAAAACCGCTCAAATCTATGACTTCCCACTAGATAAGCCTATTTTCCGTTTTCTAGATACGCGTGGGCTGGCAGAAGCTGGCTACGATCCTAGTGATGATTTAGAACTATTTATCCATGGTGACACTTCAAATAGTAAATTAAGAAAACAAGGGCGGGCATTAGTTGTCGTTATCAAAATAGATGAGCCTGAACAAAGCTCATTAATGTCGGCGCTAAAAACAGTCAAACATAGCCGTAAAATAGAGAAAGTTCTTGTTGTTTATACTGCAGTTAAGCAAGTTTCCGATTCTGATCGGACAAGATTGATTGCTTTCCATAAAGAAAAGTTGGCTAAAGCCTGTGGTAAAGGTATTGATTCAATAGAAGTTGATTTCGAGCTTGCCCCTGAGCCTTCGAATGAAGGTAAGAGTAACTATAATGTTGACCGTTTAATAGATAGGCTCGCTAAGTTGCTGCCCATCATTGGCTTGATGGTAGAAGAGAGTGAGCACGCCAGTGTAGAAGAAGCCAATTTCGATAAATTAGAAAACGAAATATTGTGGTATTGCGGTTCAGTCAGTGCATCTGAGCTTATTCCTGCAGTGGGTTTAGTTTCGGTTCCTGCCATACAAGCAAAAATGCTTCACAGCTTGGCTAATCAATATGGTGTTACGTGGGATAAAAGAGCCTTCGCAGAGTTGACTGGCACGTTAGGCAGCAGTTTCGGCATTCAATATGGCCTTAAACTAGGCGCTAGACAGCTTACGAAATTAATTCCTGGTTACGGACAAACCATAGGTGCAGTAACCGCAGCTGCGCTGAGCTTCGGAACAACTTATGGCTTAGGAAGAGCGGCTTGTTACTATTTTTATCATAAAAGTAGGAATGAGCCAGTGAGCGCAGAAGTCATGCAGGGGTTATATAAAGAAGCATTAGATAAGGGACGCAAGGCCAAAGAGAGTAGTGGAGAAACGAAAAACGATGAGTAAATGGAAAAAAGCTTCACATGTGTTGGCGCATTTATCTGAAGGCGGAATTGGCCTTGGTATCGTATTAGCCGTGATTCCAATGTTTATTATGGCGCTTTTTGGCCTTTTCCTTTCATTTAAACATGGCTATCTAATCGAACTCTCGATTTCTTTGATGTTGGTTAGTGTGGTTACATTGCTACCGATGTTGATAATTCGATATAAAGAGTCGAAGAAATTAGAAAATCACGCCGAGGAAAAGCCTGATGAAGATTTTGTTCAAGCATCCAGTGATTGGTCTGAAAATGAAATTGAAATATGGCATCAAGTTAAACAGCATGTAGATGAGAAACTTGAAGAGGATGATGAGTGGTCTTCTCTTTACATTCACGGGTTAGGTGTGGTCGAAAAAGTCGCAGAATTTTATGGTAAGAAAGAACTTGAATTTACCGTACCCGAAGGGCTTAAGCTTCTAGAGGAGGTTAGCCGACGTTACCGCTGTACCCTGAGTGAGCATGTACCAGGCATCGAAGCGATAAATGTTTCTCATATTAAGTGGATTTATAAAACCCAAGATCAATATGGTGATAAAGCATTAGCCATGATGCAGCTTGCAAACTTAGGGCGAAAAGCCTATCTCGCTTATGTTAATCCGATTAAATTGGTTAATGATGAAATCAGAAACAAGATACTAATGACCGAGTCTTCAAGTCGTTATACAGCACTTCAAATAAACGCAAAGAAAGCTCTGCTACACGAAGCCGCGTCTGTCAGTATCGATCTCTATAGTGGTCGTTTCACCATTAATGATGAAGAGGTGACGGCCTCATCAATAGCCACAATAGATAAACACAGAGAAGCACCTGAACTTGAGCCCGTGCGGATTGTATTAGTTGGACAAACTGGCGTAGGTAAATCGTCATTGGTTAATGCACTAAAAGATGAGTTTTCAGCCGAAACTGATGAGATTCCATCTTCTAAAGGGGTAACCACATACAACTGTCAGTTTGACGAAAAGGAAGCATTAACACTAATTGATATGGAAGGACTGGATGGAACGTCTGAAACTCAGCGGCAGATGCTGGAAGAAATGATCAATTCGGATATCGTATTGTGGGTCTTGAAAGCTAATCAGTCGTCTCGTCAACTAGATAGTAACCTAAAACAGGCTTTCCATGATTTCTATAATGAAAGAAAGAACATTTCTAAAAAACAGCCTGTTATTGTAGGTGTACTCAATCAAGTTGATCGTTTGGCCCCTGCACTTGAATGGTCTCCTCCCTATGATTTAGACAAACCAACATGCAAAAAATCCTCTACGATAGTTGCAGCACTTGAATATAATCAAAGCTTACTTGAATTTGATGATCTGTATGCTTTATCTATAGGAGAAGCACGCGCACCTTTTGGCGTAGCAGCGCTAAAAACAAGATTGTCTCAACAATACAGCCAAGCTAAAAATATACAAAGAAATAGGCAAAACAGAGAAGCTCAATTTAAGGGTGAGAAGTTAATTACTCAGGGAAAGCGCCTATTTAAAAGCGCTAAAAAAATGATTAAACACTCTACAATAGAGAAGGAAGGTAAATGAAAATTGGAATTATAGGGTTGGGTGACATCGCCCTTAAGGCGTATTTACCCATCCTGGCTCAAATTAAAGGGTTAGAGTTGGTACTTTGCACTCGTAATTCGGAAGTATTACATGCCGTTGCCGATCAGTTTCGAATTAAAGAGTATTGTGTAGATTACCATTCACTCCCAATGATGAATGTTGATGCAGTTATGATACATGCAGCAACGGCTGCTCACTTTAATATTGCGAGTTACTTTTTAAAACAAGGCATTCCAACGTTTGTCGATAAACCGTTAGCAGACACAGCTTCGCAGGTTGAACAGCTTTACGACATTGCTAGTCAACAATCTGTCCCACTGTATGTAGGCTTTAATCGTCGCCACATCCCTCTATTCAATCAGCAAATAGAAGAACTCAAACACGGTAATACAGGTTCTTTAACAGCATTGAGATGGGAAAAACATAGGCATAACCTACCGGGTGAGTTGAGAACCTTCATTTTCGATGATTTTATTCACCCGCTTGATAGCATCAACCTAAATGGTCAGGCGACATTGGAGGACGTCTTCGTAACCCATCAGTCCAATGGCGCGGCACTGACTCGGCTCGATATTCAATGGCAAGCGGGAGAAACCATTCTTAATGCGTCTATGAATCGAAGTTATGGGGTCACATGTGAAAGAGTGATGGCATGCTATGAAAATAAAACGGTTGAATTTGACTCGTTTCTACAAGGAAAGGTTTGGCAAAACAAACATCAAACCCAAGTATCCTTAAAAGATTGGACTCCTATGCTAACCAGCAAAGGGTTTGAAAGTATGATTAAAGATTGGTTTAACGTGGTTCAGCGTGGGTCAATTGATCATCATATTGTTGAAAGAAATATAGCGACTCATCGTTTAGCTGAAGCTGTTTATGAGCATGTGCTTCAACAATTAAAAAGCTAGTAACTTCTGAGACTAGATATTCACACAGACCTTATTTCGACCATCAGATTTTGCCTGATATAAAGCTAAATCTGATGGATTTAGGGCTTGTTCAAGGCTAAGAGAAAGATCCAATTTAGCAACGCCAATACTAGCTGAATATATTAACTCTTGCCCATGATAAATCAGTTTGGATGAATAGATTGCTTGCCTTATATCCTCGGCGATATTAAATCCATCGTGCACATCGCCTTCAACAATGATTAAAAACTCTTCTCCCCCAAGGCGATAAATCCAATCAGTATTCGCGGTATTTCTAATCAGTTTTGCGGTAAAGGCTAAAACTTGGTCACCGGCGGCATGCCCATAGTTGTCATTGATTGATTTAAAGAGATCAATATCCAAGTAGAGAGCGCTAAGTTCTGGTTGATTATGGAGAATTTGTTCGCAGTCTTGTTTAAGTGATAGGCGATTTTTGACTCCAGTTAACGGGTCGTTAAGTGCCGCTTTTTCAAGAGCGCTTTGTATTTTCGTTCTACTTAATTCATGTGAACAAGATATTGCCCATATAGCGATGTACATAAGGGTGTAATTAATAATTGGAAATGGAACATTTCCTTGAATATTATGAATTAAAATAGTTGTAACACAAATGAGTAGAATGCCTGAAGAAGTTAATGCACAACGCATGGAGTAAAATACGTGATAAATAGCAGGCATTAAAAACGACCAATATAGTATGCCTGATGTCGTTGGCGTTGAACTTATACCGTAGACGACAAGTACCGTTATCAAGCCTGTATAAATATTAATATGAAGGTTTTTCACTCTGTTGTCTTTTAACAAAATGAAAAGATAGCAAGAGTAAAGAGATAGAAAGATTTGTCCGCTACCCAGTAAATAGTCACTAGAAAGAAAGAAATTTACAGCGCTGAGTAATAGAGCGAGAATACCAAAAACTATACAAATACCCTGTAAAATCAAGTTTCTAAGTGAATCGGTCGGATTATATAGGTCCATCAAAATACTTTTATAGTAGGAATGTACGGTAATTAAAGATGTTTCTAAATGTTAATTCAATGTAGCAGTGCAAATTAATGCGTACATTGATCACATATATTGAATCTTACCTTACACTGTTATGTATATATTGATATTTAGATGTGCTACAAAAAAGCCCGAGTTATCCATAAATAACACGGGCTAAATTTCACTTACTGTTAGAAAATGTTAACTCTCGGAAGACGTTTCAAGCATTGATAGGGCAACAGCTTCAGCTGCTTTAATCCCATCAATACCAGCAGATAAAATTCCACCAGCGTAGCCCGCACCTTCACCTGCAGGGAAGAAGCCCTTAAGATTAATGCTTTGGTAGTCTTTGCCACGCTTAATACAAACAGGCGAAGACGTTCTAGTTTCTACACCGGTAAGAAGACCATCGTATGTTGCAAAGCCTTTGATCTTTTTGTCGAAAGCAGGAATCGCTTCACGAATTGCTTCTACTGCAAAGTCCGGTAATGCTTTTGATAAGTCAGTTAATTTGATACCCGGTGTGAATGATGGTTCAACATTGCCTAGTGCACTCGGATCGCGGCCTTTAAGGAAGTCACCAATTTTTTGAGCCGGTGCATCATAGTTTTCGCCACCAAGCTTATAGGCACACGTTTCAAGCTCACGCTGAAGTCGAATGCCTGCTAAAGGGTCACCTGGATAATCTTGCTCCGGTGAAATTCCGACAACAATTGCACTGTTCGCGTTACGTTCAGCGCGAGAGTATTGGCTCATGCCGTTTGTTACAACTGCGCCTTCTTCAGACGTTGCTGCAACCACGGTACCACCTGGACACATACAAAAACTATAAACAGTACGGCCATTCTTACAGTGGTGAACCAATTTGTAATCAGCCGCACCTAATATTGGATTACCCGCATTCTTGCCAAAACGAGCGTCGTCAATCATTGATTGTTTATGTTCAATGCGGAAACCAACTGAGAATGGCTTAGCTTCCATGTAGACACCGCGTTCGTGCAGCATTTCGAATGTGTCACGTGCGCTGTGTCCAATCGCTAAGACAACGTGGCGAGTTTTGATCTCTTCGCCATCGGAAAGCGTCACACCAGTAAGCTGACCATCTTCCATATGAAGATCATCAACACGTGTGCTAAAGCGGATTTCACCACCTAATTCAATGATCTTAGCGCGCATTTTTTCAATCATTGTAACTAGCTTAAATGTACCAATATGCGGCTTACTCACGTACATGATTTCCGCAGGAGCACCAGATTCGACGAACTCGGTAATGACTTTACGGCCGTAATGCTTTGGGTCTTTAACTTGACTGTAAAGTTTACCATCAGAGAATGTACCAGCGCCGCCTTCACCAAACTGAACATTTGATTCAGGATTAAGTACGCGCTTTCTCCAAAAACCAAATGTGTCTTTAGTACGTTCGCGTACTTCTTTACCACGTTCAACGATGATTGGATTAAAACCCATCTGTGCCAATACAAGCCCAGCGAAAAGACCACAAGGACCAAATCCAATGACAACTGGTCGCTCTGTTTGAGATTCAGGTGCCTTTGCTACGAACTTGTATTCCATATCAGGTGTTACTTTCACATGAGGATCGCTAGTGAAAGCTTCTAGAAGAGCGGCTTCGTTTTCTACTTCAACATCGAGAGTGTAGATCAATAAAATTTTGGATTTCTTACGAGCATCATACCCACGCTTAAACATAGTAAACGAAAGTAATTGCTCAGGGTTGATTCCCAACTTCTTAATAATTGCAGCGGAGAGTGCTTCTTCTTCGTGGTCAAGTGGAAGCTTAATTTCAGTTAAACGTATCATGGCATTCTCGATGTTATTTAGGTGTCTTAGCTGAGTAATGGCGTTTTGCTCATTACAAAGCTCACAATGGCGCGTATTTTACGTGAAGTAGCTCTATGTGTCATATACTTGATGGAAATTAATTTGAAGGGTCCTTTTTTCGATTTTCATCGTTTTTTGTTTTCAGACGATTGTATTTTCACTAAGGATCAGTATCATCGCCCATCCTTAATTTGATGAACTAAGAGTTAATATTCATGGCATTTGTCGTAACGGATAACTGTATAAGATGTAAATACACCGATTGTGTGGCTGTATGCCCCGCGGATGCATTTTATGAAGGCCCAAACTTCTTAGCGATTAGCCCTATTGATTGTATTGATTGCGGGTTGTGTGTCCCTGAGTGTAATGCTCAAGCGATTTTTCAAGAAGATGAACTGGCAGACGATCAAAAAGTGTTCATTAAGCTAAATGAAGAACTTGCGGAAATTTGGCCAAATATTACCGAAGTAAAGCCTGCTCTGGATGACGCTGAAGAGTGGGACGGTGTACCAAACAAACTTAGTCTGTTAGAAAAATAAAGCATGTTAGAGAAATAAAGCATGTTAGAGAAATAAAGCTTGTTATAGAAATAAAGCTTGTTATAGATACATTGAACGATAGCGCTAGGTGAGAACTTAGCGCTTTTTTATGCCTACTAGTTTGTAACTTGGCGTTTCATATTATCGAGAATAATCCCTGTTGCCATTGCAACATTAAGAGACTCTGCACCACCGAAAGCGGGTATAGTCACTTTATCTGTAACAAAAGGGGCCGCGTGTTCTCGAATACCGTGTGACTCACTGCCCATCAGTAGAATGCCTTCCGACTCAAAGGTAGTTGTATGGACACTCTCTCCTTCTAGAAAAGCACCGTAGACAGGCAGCGGCGAGTTTTCCAAATAGGAAGGTAAATCAACAAGTGTCACTTCAACACGGGCAAAACTTCCCATTGTTGCACTTATTGTTTTAGGGTTGTATGGATCCGCACAATCGCTACTGGCAATAATATGCTTAATGCCATACCAGTCTGCAAATCGGATGATCGTTCCTAGGTTTCCTGGATCTGAGACACCATCTAGCGCAATCATTAGACCTTTTGAATCTGGTATTGCTATTGCTGGTATTTCTACGATGGCAATAGCAGCATTATTACTTTGCAGCGTGCTGGCTTTTGTTAAGTCATCTAAAGATGCTTCAACACAATCTAAACCTTCTAATTCACCACTATTCACTGATATAAATTCTTGCGTTGCAAATACGTGTTTAGTCACTAGAGAGCTATTGGCCAGTTCTAAGACGTTTTTTTCGCCTTGCACTAAAAATAATCCCAGCGTTTTACGCTGCTTCTTTTGGCCTAGAGCACGAAGTGTTTTTAATTGGTTTTTAGAAATCATGTTTAAATCTCGAGTAAAATCGCGCTCATTATAAGTTAAAGGGGAGGGGAGACAAAGCTGAGATTATGCAAAGTACTCTTTGTAGATTCAATTGATTAAAAATTACACATGAATTGTCACAAACTGAGCTATTTGTAAGATTGTAATTCATCTTGCTGAGCAGTAAAATTGGCCTTTATAAAATCGCACAAACTAGGAAAGGAAATACATAGTGTCTAATATGGTTAAGATCAGTATTACTTTAGTGTGCGTATATATCATAGTTTGGGTTGGCGTTCTTGGTTTACCTTTGACTGACTTACCAAAGAACAAATCGGATTTATGGGTCTCTTACCTCATTGTGGTCGAGGAGGTGCTGTCGTTAATCTGTATTGTTGTCATTGGTAAGATTATCCTCATGGACTTAAAGTCTTCGTTAAAAGCATCCTAAAAAATTCATCACTTATTTTACTAATGGAAAGTTATGGCCAACACTGAGCATCAAGAAGAATTGGACCAATTTGATAAATTAAGTGTGGTTGCTTATCGAACTGGCATTAGCTTGTTTTCTATCTCTCTAGCTTGGTATTGCGTCATTGGTTTTGTAGAGTTGAGTTGGGGTGATTTACCCTCGACGTTTTTATTTAACCCTGCCATTTTGTTTGTCATATCCGCAGCACTTAGTTCAGCTAACCTTCATGTTTATGACAAGAATATTAGAGCAGTAATAACGTGGTCAAGTTGGATAGGAATCGTCTTATTTACAGTATTAATCAATAGTGACTTTGCTTGGGTTGCTTATGGATTTATTTTTGTCACCTTTTCAGGAATAGCATTAAAGGAATCGTTTTGTTTTAACGTATTTGGATTAAAACTAATACCAATTTTGTTATTACTAACAACTCTTTTTATGGCCATAGAGGCTTGGTTGGTCTGTTTTGGTCTGACTGCTATTTGTGCCTTAATATTCTCATATTTAGCGTTAAAAAAATGGCAAATGCCACTACATTTTGATATCGGAAATAAGGCTAATTACCAAATTTAAAGACGTATTAGAGGCTGTATATGTCAATGAAAATTAGTGATTTCTCAGTTCAGACGAAAATCACATCAGAGCTGGATGAGTTATACGATCAATGCCAAGAGAAACTCTATGATTTTAATCAGACGAGACCGAGTGAAAAACAAAAGCGCACTGAGCTTTTAAAAGAGATTATTGGTCATATTGAAGATACTATTATCGTTCCTCCGTTTCGTTGCGACTTGGGAAAAAATATATCGTTTGGCCGTGGTGGCTTTTGTAATTATGGCCTGATTATCTTGGATATCGCGCCTGTTACTATTGGCAATAGCGTTCTTATTGGGCCTAACGTACAGATTTGTGGCGCGTCTCATCCTGTACTCGCATCTGAAAGGTACCACCCAGTTGCATGTGGCGAACCGGTAACGATCGGTAACAATAGTTGGATTGGCGGTGGTGCTATTATTCTGGGTGGCGTTACTATTGGAGCGAATACGGTAATAGGTGCGGGAAGTGTCGTGACTAAAGATATTCCAGAAAATGTCATCGCAGTGGGGAATCCCTGTAAAGTTTTAAAGTACCTCCCAAGTGATACAACAGCAAAAGAATGGGCCGAAATGGAAACTCATCATTGAAACATAATAACGAATTAGCCTAAGAAGCAACGACAACAATTATTAAGCACAACAATTAACAGGTATAAAAATGTTTCATGCACATGTTTACTTCCCTTTAAAAAACATCAAGCAAGCTGAGCAATTAAAAGAGCTTATCACCGCTGAAAGGCGTGATGTTCTACAGGTGTTTCCGTTAAATATGGGTCTAGTTGGCCCGCACAAAATGCCAATGTTTGAAATTCATTTTTCTAATGACGAGCGTAACTTTGTTAACTGGTTAGATGGCGTTCGAGGTGATATGGCTGTTTTAATTCACCCAGTGAGTGGAGAAGAGTTACTTGACCACACCGAGCGAGCAATCTGGCTAGGACGTGAACTTGGCGTTTTTGAAGATAAACTGAGTTAAATGTCGAAAGGCCTGTTATATGAAGCATCTAACTCATTACCAATGTCGAATTAAAAGGCCATTTGCCATTTAAAATACATCTCTTCTTCCGCTGAGTTTACACCGACTCGCACACGGTGATTATCGATTTGTTTCCCGACAAATGTATCGACAGAGTGAGTTTCATAATCGTTTTCACCTAGGGTGTAAAACGGGTCAACACCAAGGTGGAAGCCGCTACCAATATTGACACGGGTATACATACCAACCGTACCTGTGGCGATGGTCTTATTAGATAGCTCGTCGTTATTGACGCCAACCATTGCGAGAGGGTAGATCTTGATAGTTTCGGTGAGCTCAAATGTATGGATATAGCCGACACTGCCTGATTGAGTCTCTGTCTCTCTATTAAAATAGGCTTCCGCGTAGATGCCTTTCCCTTCTGTCATCCAAGCATAACGAGTATTTAAAGCGTCTGTACCTTGCTTTGTTTCAATTGAGAGCAAATTCTTTCCCCACGCAAACCCGGCTGATACGTCTATATCACCATTGGATGACATGCTCGTCCCAACGGAAGAATAAACAGCGGTTGGGTCGCTCATATCGACGTTTTTTTCTTGCTGTTTATGAGTCGAGCCTTCTTTGATTGCAGTTTCTTCGGCGCTTAGCTGTGGGGATAGAAAGAGCGTTGAAATAAGAGCG
This sequence comes from Vibrio lamellibrachiae, assembly GCF_050337265.1. Lineage (NCBI taxonomy): Bacteria > Pseudomonadati > Pseudomonadota > Gammaproteobacteria > Vibrionales > Vibrionaceae > Vibrio > Vibrio lamellibrachiae. The sequence continues at coordinate 213,660 of NZ_JAKJSU010000007.1, read as the reverse complement.
CTCGTGATCAGTTTTGTTGGTGAAAAATTCATAATAAGCCTATGTCGTGGATAGTCACATTCTAAGATGCAGTGAAATTCCACTTAATCTAGCAAGTTCATTTACTCGCTTCTGACAAGCAATAGGCTCATTTTTGGACTAAAAATACGTTTTGAGTAAGCAATACGTTTGGAGTAAGCAATACGTTTGGAGTAAGCACTACGGTTGGACTTGTGTATTACTTTTATCTTTAGAAATTGGAGAGGAAGATATTGGTAACTAAAAAAAGGCCAAGAGCAGAATCACGGGTCAGTGACAAAAGCTAAAGGCCTTTGGGTGTGAGTTCGGGAAAACTAAATCATTTGGGGGATAGGCTCTTCGACTAGGTTATTAATCCATTTTTTGGAATGAATACGCTGTGCAGTAAGAAAAATCTTTATTACTTCTTCTAAAAGTATGACCATCATAACCATGTGCAAAGGCCAACCTAATACAATACCTGTGAAGTAGGCTAGTGGGATACCAATAGCCCATTGTCCAAACAGATCAATGAATATACTGTATTTGATGTCACCGCCACTTTTCAATACACCACCAATCCCCACCATATTAAACACTTTAAGAATCATGCCAAATGCCATAACTAAACAGACCTTCACGGCCATTTCTGGGTCACTTAGAGGGCTATGATAAAACGCTTTGGTTATCAGTGGTTCGGCAATAAGGCAAAGTAGAGCGAGTAGAATAGACAAGATGCAGCTCGTGATCACATACCACCAAGAGGTATCAGAAACGCGCTGATAGTTTTTTGCTCCGATCTCGTTGCCCAGTATAATTGATGCCGCGACCGCAAAACCAAGGAAAGCGGAAATAAGAACACTTTCAATGGGAGCTAGCAAAGAGATGATAGCTAATTCACCTACCCCTAACTGTCCAATAATTACGCTGTAAATGATTAGACCGCCAGCCCAACAGGTGTCATGAATTATCATAGGGGTCGCGATCTTGATATAACGCTTTCGATGTTCAGGTAACTTAGCATCTTGCCAGCTACGTTGAGTTGGTAGTAAATGTGAATAACGTTTATTTACTAGGTAAAACAGTATTGCGGTATGGAATATACGTGAAACGAGCGTGCCAATAGCGGCACCAAGCACACCGAGCTCGGGGAATCCAAATAAACCAAAAATCAAAAGAGCGTTCAGAAAAGCGTTGATGAAGATAGCGATAATACTGACATTGGTTGGCATCTTTGCTTCGCCAACGGCTCTAAGAGCGCTTTCCATCGGTACAACGATGGCTGTTAACAGTAAGCTCATGCCTGTAACCCTGAGATAGTCTGTTGCTAGTGTGATGTATTCAGGGTCTGATGCCACGATTGATACAACCGATACTGGTGCGAATGTATAGAGAATCACAAAGGGAAAGGTAACGAGTATAGCGACCGCCCAAGTTTGCGCTAGAGTACGTTTTATTCCGTCAATGTTACCTGCGCCAAAGTATTGTGAAGCTAGCACACTGACTGCACCACTTGTCCCAACGATGACGATAAGATTGAAAAAGAAGATTCGGTTTCCCACGCCGACAGCTGCAGTTGCTGACTCGCCTAACTGGCTCACCATAAAGATATCGACCACACCAAGCAAAGAAAATAGCATCGCTTGCATTGAGACTGGTAGTCCTATGTCAATCAGCTTACGCCAAAACTGTCGGTCGAGTGTTTGATAAGTAGAGAGCATCGCAAATTTCCTCTTAGTTGATACAGAGAAGTTTAATTATTGTTTGGCGGTATGTATTGTCTAAACATATCAATAACTTTTGCAAAACTATCATAATGAATTTTCGGATGATTAAGGGATCTAAATAAACAGATGAACGATAAACAAGAAAGACTCTTGATTTCAGAAAAAACCCAGCATGAATTCATTGACCAAAGCAACGTTATGCTGCTTGAAGAACATGGAATTATTCAGTGTGGCATAGCAACTTGCCGCGATGTTTTTTCTGTCTATAGAAAGAATCAACATAAGCATATGTTACTTTACACCGTAAAAGGAAAAGGCTGGCTAGAGGTTAATGGTAAACGGTATATTTTAGAATCTAGCTCGGTGATATCGACCCCAGCATTTGTTGAAATTGCTTTTGGGATTGAAGAAGAAGACTGGCAAATCGCTTGGGTATTTTTAAATCCCGAAAAGGATTGGTCACAGGTTATTAGTAACCAAGTACAATATTTCTTGAGCCCAATTTCAGAAGTAATCTATGCTGCAATTCTATCAATGCTGCGTTCTATCTCATTACCTATCAATTTAGGGGGAGCGGTCGGCCTAAGAGCGGTAGAACAAATAGAACTACTTATAAATGCACCGATAAACCTAGAGCAATCGAGAACAAAAAACCGCATGAATCGTGTGTTCGATCTCGTACAAAGGCAACTTCATAAGGATTGGACGGTTAAGCAATTAGCGTCTGAATTTCCTTGCTCAGAACCTCATTTTCACCGTTTGTGCCAGCAGTTTTATCATCATAGCCCTAAAGTGCATGTTATGAGAATGCGCATGGAATACGCCGCGCGTTTATTGGTTTCAACTGAGTGGTCAGTGCAGCATATTGGCGAAATCGTTGGATACCCAAATGCATCAAACTTTAGTACTCGCTTTAAAACATGGAGTGGAATGACGCCAAGAGTCTTCAGGTTAAGCATCAATACCTAGTGCCGATTGCATTATAGAATAACGACGCGCGTTAGATTTACTATGCAACTAAGTTTAAGAAATGACAGGGTTTTCTAAAAAATCATTAGTAACTGCCTAAAATCGCGTCGATATATTGGAAATTTGCATCTAAACTCATTACAAATAATAAAACATATTTCATACAAACCAGTTGGCTAACTTTGTGTTATTTGAATGCACAATTGACAGGGAACATTTCAGCTTGAGGCTGTAGGGTTTGGTTATGAAGATTGCTACAAAAATTATTATCGCATGTACATTACTATGTACTTTAGGCGTTGTTGCTACCGGCGGTTTCGTTGGTTGGCGCGCATCAATTATGTCAGAGCAAGCTTTGTTTGATCGGGCATCCAGTCAACTTATTTCAGTACGAGAAATCAAAAAATCAGAAATTGAACGTTATTTCGATCAACTGCATTTTCAGATTGAAACCTTTGCCGATGATGTTTCTACTCAAGAAGCGATGGTCGGTTTTGATGATGCCTTTGATGCGTATCCGGTCAATAGTGTTTCTGATGGTGATAAGCAAAAGTTGAAGTCTTATTACTCGTCTGAGTTTGGCGCAACTTATCGTAATACCAATAGCGGAAATTCAGGCAATGAGCTGCAAAAGCTAGCCCAAATTTCAGAGGTGGGGACCGCGCTTCAAGCTCGCTATATAGCGGTAAACCCCAATGGATTAGGTAATAAACATGAGCTCCAAGCAGACAGTCTAGGGAATCAATACGATGAACTTCATGGTAAGTATCATCCAGGCATAAAACATTATTTAGAGGCGTTTGGTTACTATGATATTTTCTTAGTTGATCTCGAGGGGAATGTTGTTTATTCGGTTTTTAAAGAGTTGGACTTTGCGACAAATTTACAAAAAGGACCGTATAGAGGTAGTGGTATCGCTAAAGCGTTTAATTCCGCCGTACGAATGGGAGAATCACAATTTCACTTAGAAGATTTCGCCCCTTATTATCCTTCCTATGAGGCTGCGGCTTCGTTTATAGCCACGCCTGTATTTTCTAATGGAAATAAAGTCGGTGTCGTTATTTTCCAAATGCCAGTGGATGTTATTAACGCCATTATGACCTTTGATGAGAACTGGAGCTATGCCGGTTTAGGTGACAGCGGAGAAACTTATCTTATAGGGCAAGACGGGTTGTTAAGAAGTCAGTCACGTTTTTTGATTGAAGCACCAAACGATTATTTCTCAGCACTTAGTCGGGCTGGAGTATCTCAAAACTTGATTGACCAGATCAAAGATAAAGGCTCTGCAATTGGACGACAGAGTGTTCAGACTACGACTGCAAAACGTGCGTTACAGGGACAAAGCGGTATTGAGGTTTTAGCTGATTATCGAGGAGTCATGGTTTTCTCTGCTTATGCGCCAATAAATGCCGCTGGGATGCAGTGGGGCATTTTAACAGAGATCGACGAACAAGAAGCTCTACAAGATGTAGCGACATTAGTTAATTCGATGTTAATAACTGTTCTGATTGCAATTGTGGTTATTGTCGCCATTTCTATTGCACTCTCTTATCTTGTCGGTTCAGGTATATCGAAACCAATTCGTGTTGCGTCATTCCAGATTCAGAAAATTAGTAAGAATAACGATTTGACGGCACGTTTAAATGAGCAAGGCCAGGATGAAATGACAGACCTAGCCGTTTCACTAAACGCTCTGTTTGTTCATTTGCAGAACATGATCAAACAATTTGCTAGTGCAACAGAGACGCTGAATAGTAATACTCAAACCATGTCGAGCAACATGAATAGCACGCGTGATGCAGTGCAAGATCAAAACCACCGTTCTGAATCCGTTGCTACGGCAGTCAACGAGATGAGTGCGTCTATTGGTGAGGTCGCTCAATATGCAAGCCGTGCTGCTGATTATGTTCAAGAAGCAAACGACACGGGTACTCAAGGAGTTGAAATTGGGAACTCCCTTGGTGGAGAAATAAGCCAGTTAAGCGATGAAATGAATACTGCTGTTGAAGCGATTACAAGGCTACATACAGAAACAAACTCTATCGCTGAAGTGCTTGATGTTATCCAAGGCATTGCGGAGCAGACGAACTTGTTAGCACTTAACGCCGCAATTGAAGCTGCTAGGGCCGGTGAGCAGGGTCGGGGATTTGCAGTAGTGGCAGACGAAGTGCGCTCACTAGCGGGACGTACACAATCTTCAACTGAAGAAATACGTGACAAAATTGAGGCTCTTCAAAAAGAGACCAATAGTGTGGCTAAAGGTATTGAAAGCGCCAATATTACGGTTGTACGAGGCGTAGACACCTGTGGTAAAAACACTGAAATGATCACTCAACTGGTTTCAATGCTAAACGAAATAAACGAAATGAATGTCCAAATAGCTTCAGCGACGGAAGAGCAAAAAGCGGTAACAAACGAGATAAGCGGAAGTATCACATCCATCGCCGATGCGTCTTCAGCTGTTTCAGTGCAAGTTAACGATGTCGATGAAGTACTGCAAGGGCTATCGAATCAATCTGAAGAACTGAGTGCAGAAATATCACAATTTAAATACTAGGGTTACTTAGTCGATACGAAAAACGAGTAATCTAATTACTCGTTTTTTTGTGCCCTTAATATTTAAGCGGGCAGTATTTAACGATTGAAAGCTGAGTAAGGCGTAATTGTTCAATGTGATGATGTGAGGTGCTTTGTATAACGTCAGGCCGAACATATTTAGACACAGAAGCATATCGGCTTAGAGGTGAGTTGTTACACGACATAGCGCCATTCAGAGCACCTATGCAGCTATTTGTTCATTATATTATGTATTGTATGTGAAAAATTTCGTCACTATTGAATGACGATGTTCTTCGTAATCCTTAATCTATTACGCTGACTTTTTGTTGTGTGAAATCGTGCAATTGAGACGCTTAAAGCTCGTTGTATATAGGTGCAAATATACGATTTTGTGCTAGAACTTAAGAGGTGGTTTAGATAAAAAATGAGGTTTTATGCAATTGTTTGCAGATCGGCGCGATGATAAAAGTGACGACGATGAATCTAATGTGATTAAACACAACAACAATCCGTGGCGTTTATTGCTTGTAGACGATGATGAGCAAATGCATCAGATCACTCGTCTCGCATTAAGTCACTTTAAATTTCAAGATCGACCTTTGGAAATTTTATCTGCCTTGTCTGCAAAAGAAGCGAAAGAGCTAATGGCTAAAGAAGATAACATAGCTCTGGCTTTGGTTGACGTTGTGATGGAAACCGAGCACGCAGGCTTAGATCTTGTGCGGCATATAAGGGAGCAAGATCAAAACCATTTAATACGTCTAGTACTGCGAACAGGGCAAGCAGGACAAGCTCCTGAAGATACGGTTATTCAAGAATATGAAATTGATGACTATAAAGAGAAAACCGAACTCACCACACAAAAGCTAAAAACACTCCTCTATTCAATGCTTCGGTCATACAGAGATTTGTGTCTTATAGAAGACCAGAAAAAAGGGTTAAGGCGTGTAATTAAAGCGTCTGCATTGGTCCAAAATACGAGTAGCTTACAGGAGTATGCATCTTCAGTATTAAGCCAGTTAACCTCTTTGTTAAAGCTAGAAGAATCTGCATTTTATTGTGTCGTTCAACCTGGCCCTGAAGCGGAAGCGTCACGAGCCTTAACACTTGCTGCAACTGGGGGGTATGTAAACTTCTATTATGAATGTGTCCTGGATAAGTTACCGAAATTAGTATCAGAACGCTGTCATGAAGTATTGAAGAATAAACAGACGGCACGCTTTGATGATGCATTTGTGCTTTACACCTATACCGATGAGGGCGCTGATAGTCTTCTGTATGTGAATTTAAATCGAAACCTAAACTCGTTAGATGAGCAGTTGCTAGAGATCTACATGCGCAACATCAGCCTCACGTTTGAAAACCTGAACTTATTAATTGATTTACGAGAAACGTCTAAAGAGCTCGTACACAATCTAGCTAATGCCGTTGAAGCACGAAGTAAAGAAACAGGTGCGCATGTACAGCGAGTCTCGCTAATAAGCAAACGACTAGCCGAGTTGTATGGCTTACCGGCAGCCGTGGTTACTCTTATAAAAGACGCGGCTCCTCTTCATGATATTGGTAAAGTTGCTATTCCTGATAGCATTTTGCATAAGCCAGGGAAATTGGATGCCGATGAGTGGAAAATCATGCAGAAGCATGTTGAGTTCGGCGTTGACATATTAAGTAATTCTAAGAGAAAGCTCATCGTCACAGGGAAGGAGATAGTGAGCAGTCATCATGAGAAGTGGGATGGCTCTGGATACCCTTCGAATTTGCTAGGTTATGACATCCCCGTTAGCGGAAGAATTGTAGCCTTGGCGGATGTGTTTGATGCACTAGGGGCGTGGCGGTCGTATAAAGAGCCATGGCCTGATGATGAGATCATGCAAGAACTCATTGCTCAAAAGGGTAAGCACTTTGAACCAGAATTGGTTGATCTAATGATCGACAACTGGGATGATTTTATTCAAATTCGAAACGATCTTCCTGATTAGCACACTATTATCAACGTTAATATCCGAGGCATTCCTTTTCACCACGCAGTATTCTTTCTCGGTTATCGATAACTCATGATCTCTATTGGGTCTGCGGCTTGAAATCACTCCGTTGGTAACGTGTTATTTACTGTCGCGGGTAATTGTTGGGGCATTGTGATCGTAAATTTAACCCCTTTATCTGGTTGTGATTCAAACTGAAGCTCTCCACATAACTTTTGCTTAACCAGATTGAAAACTAGGTTCAAGCCTAAGCCACTGCCGCCTTTGCCGCGTTTACTGGTAAAGAAGGGCTCAAATATTTTTTGATGTAATGAGTGATGAACGCCGGAACCATTATCTTGATACTCTAGAACAATATTGTCATCTTGTTGGGAAAAGTGGATTGAGATTTCAGGGCTTTTAGTCTCCTCAAAGGCATGATTGATACTATTCATCACTAAGTTAGACACTATCTGTGTAAGAACTCCCGGTAAGCTACTCATGGTTATAAGTTCGTCCCCAGCGATTTTTGGTGTGACCGGAATTCGTCTCGTTTCAGGGTGAAGGCTCGCTATCAAGGCATCGAGAACTTGTTTTACCCCAAATTGAGTTCGAATTTCAGAGACTTGATCGACTGCTGTTTGTTTGAAATCTTTTACCAGTTTTGCTGCTCGATTAAGATTCTGCTCGAGCATGCTGTTACCTTCATCGATTTGCCCCATAAGTTCACTAAACTGAGTGCTTGTTAATGTTTGGTTGGAAAATGCACTATTTAGTTCCGAGGTCACATCACGAATAACAGAAGCCGCTGTTACTGAAATACCGAGCGGTGTATTCACTTCATGGGCAACACCTGCCACTAATCCACCAAGAGCGGCCAATTTTTCCGATTCAATCAGTTGTTCTTGGGTCGCTTGTAATTGTTCCATGCTTTGCTTTAAATCTAACGTCCTTACCGCGACAGTGTGTTCCAAACTGGCATTAAGCTCTTCCAATTCCAACTGTGCAGATTTAAGTGCAGTAATGTTAATACTTGTCCCACGATAACCTATGAATTTGCCGTCTAGAAATTTCGCTAACGCTTGAAAAAGCATATGATAAGTAACGCCATCGATAACGATACACTGTTCACACATCGTAAAGTCGTTGGTAGAACGTATTACTTTGTGCAACGAGTTTAGATCTTCAAACTGGGGTACATCGAAGATAAGTGGTTTGTTAAAAGGATCTATAGTTAGCGCTTCTAACATAGATTCTGAACAGAAGGTTAGCTGTCCATGTGCATCCGTTTCCCATAACCAGTCGGAGGAAACGTGGGTAAAGTCAGTAAGGCGCTCTTGCTCGAACTTAATGTTGCTATAAAGCTTAGTTACATCACCCGTAATCTTGTTTGTTTCATCGGCCAACCAGTTTAATTCGTCGTCTTTTTCCATTATCCAACTCTTATAGAATAGAACGAGTGGGTCAGAAGGGTGTCTCGGGTTGTAGCTTCTTAGATACTTTGCAATTAAAAACACTCGTCGATTTATGCTTTCGTGGAAGACCATCAAAATTAAGTAACAGACCAATGTTGTCTTAATTGCGTTTAGCGCTAGGGTAATAAAGAATTGTTTAAGTAGGGCGTCATATATGTGCTGAGCATCAGACTCAATATAGATTTTTCCTATCAGTTCTGCCTCTGAGCTGTCTTTAGTCGAGTACTCTAGAGGATAGGTTACCGAAACTGAATCGCCAGCTACTTTTACACCGGCACTAAAAGAGTAATTTCCTGATTCTACACGCAGATAATCAATTTTAGGCAAATTAACCAAACCATCTAATCGCTCTTGTAAAACAACCAGATCAAAACTCCATAGTGATGAAGCAAGTAGAGGGGCATGGACACTTTGAATTTCATAATGACGTTGATCAACAGCATTGAACTCTTTGTTGTAATCCCAATAGAGCTGCATAAGAGTAGTTAGCAAGGTAATCGAACCACTCAAAATAATCATGATTAGGATGATTCTGCGACCAATACGGCTATAGAGTGGGTTGTTAATGCTGTATTCAAACTGTTTATTCTTACCCATGCGCCACCTAATCTGTATATCGATTACTACATTATAGATGTTAGTTCGAATTCGGTGTTCAGCAATTAACCGACTAAACTATCAGTAGGGTTGCACTGATGAGTTCTAGCACAGTTTGAGGTGGTTAAATGAAGTTTCTTGTTTTTGTACTGAGTTTAATCAGCTTTTCAGTATCATCAAGTTCAGTGTTAGTGATTGAAAGCTACCATAGTGAATATGATTGGGATAAGAGCTATATCCAAGGTCTAGAAAGTTCTATTAGTTCTGATGTTGAGCTAGCCACTTTTCAGATGGATACGAAGAGAATTCCAGAAAATGAGTATGAGAAAATGGCGGATGAAGCTTATCAATACTATCAAAAAGTACGTCCCAGTATTGTAGTGCTTGGAGATGATAACGCGCTTCGTTACATGTATCCCAAACTTTATGATGAGCCAATTTCAATCGTATTTTTAGGGGTTAACTCCAATCCACGGTCATTACTGAACAAGTATCAAGGAGCCGCTTCTGTAACTGGAGTATTAGAGCAGCCACTGTTTGTTAAAACGATGGCAGATATAGGTTCAATGATAGCGGATGATAAGCGGAAAATTCGCATCATGTTTGACAGTGGGGTCACATCTCAAATAGCAATCGACTACATGAAAACTCAGACTCAATCGATTAGCAATAATCTGAATATAGAAATTGAATTATTGGCACTTGAGACATTAGATCAGTGGCATCAAAGCGTAGAGAATAGTGCTAGAGAGGAGGTTAGTGCGATTGTGGTGGGTTTGTACCACACGATTGTAGACAAACAAGGTAGCAGTGTACTTGCTGACGAGGTTTTAAGGTGGACAAATCAACACAGTACCGTTCCATTATTTGGTTTTTGGGATTTTTCAATTGGCGCGGAAAAAGCGGCTGGTGGCGTAGTTTTATTTGGAGAATTACAAGGACAGCAAGCTGGTGAGTTGGTGATGCGGATTTTAGGTGGCGAACTAGCTTCAATGATCCCTATTCAAATTGGTCGAAAAGGACGCGCCGTTTATCATCCTGCTGAAATGAAAAGGTGGGGGTTAACACCGCCAATCCACTGGAATCCAATGTAAATTGAACTCTTCAATAGATGCATGACTTTGTGGTATGTTTCCAATTCAATCGGAAATCATGAAGAGAGATAGAATGGAATTGAACCTATTTGTTGATGAACTGAATCAAGCATCTGACGCTATTGAGTTTGAACAAACTATGGCTGTAATTGAGCAAAACTTTGAGTTTACTCCAACCGCATTTAATAATGGAAAAACAGTGAACCTAGAGAATCAGAATAATGGTTCATGTAAAATTTTCGCTTTAGGAAAACTTCTAGATTTATCTGTTGAGCAAACATTAGCGTGCTTTGGCCGCTTTTACCGTGAAGATGTATTACAAAATCCAGAGAATGATGATCATCAAAATATTCGAAACTTCATGGTTTCAGGTTGGGAAGGGGTTACGTTTGAAGGGGAAGCTTTAAAAGCCAAGTAAAACGTAATCGACATAAGAAGTACAGTTGTAACAGAGGGAGCTTATCGCTCCCTCATGTTGTTTCTAGAGTATAGGAAGTGAACTTAAGCACTTTCTACATAAGCATACCCCATACTCCTTAACGTCAGCGCTATCTCGCTTTTCAATGTAAAAACACCAGCAAGTCTCTTTTCCATTCTGTACGTCACATTGGGTTTGAGCGTTACATTTAGGGCATTGATGGCTAGAAACCTCTCCCCTAAGCTCATTCATAATAACGTCTCTTTGTGCATCACTATAGCTTTGCCATTCGGCGATTTCTTTTGTTGTACGTTGGCATCCGATGCACATGTCACCATTACTTTTACACGCACCGATACATGGAGATTTCATATTTTTAAGTGGCTATTATTCAGATGGGATGAGTATATCAGACTCGGAGATATACGTTGATTCATTCTAGAAATTATCACGATGTTGGTGTAGCATTGCCGACCTTTTTTATTGTCTGTCTCATGATGAGATAAGTTGAGGTCGCCATGTTTATTGGTTTTGATTACGGAACAGCAAATTGCTCTGTTGCATCTATGCAAGATGGGAATCCCACTTTAATTCCACTTGAAGGTGATCACTATTATATTCCCTCGACTATATGTGCCCCCACTCGGGAGTCAGTGTCTGAGCATCTATTTCGACACTGCAACATTTCACCTGCAGACGCTGTTGGCGAGCAAGTACTGAGACGTTCAATCGCATTCAACCGGGAAGAAAGCATAGACCTAGTGCCAGAAGACGTAGCATTTGGTCAAGCGGCTCTTGATCTATACCTTGAAGACCCAAGAGATGTCTATTACGTAAAGTCACCTAAGTCGTTCTTAGGTGCTTCGGGTTTACATGATGTTCAATTAAGCTTTTTTGAAGATTTAGTTTGCGCCATGATGGCAAATATTAAAAACAAAGCAGAATTGAATCTACAGCGTTCCATTACTCAAGCTGTCATAGGTCGACCTGTTAACTTTCATGGCCGTGGTGGTGAAGACGCGAATAAACAAGCAGAAAATATCTTAATGAAAGCAGCTACTCGAGCTGGATTTAATGATGTTATCTTTCAGTTTGAGCCAGTTGCGGCAGGGTTGGAATATGAAGCGACATTGACCGAAAATCAAACGGTACTCGTTGTGGATATTGGCGGTGGTACCACTGACTGTTCAATCATTGAAATGGGACCGGATTGGAGAGGAAAGTCTGACCGTACACAATCATTACTGGCCCATAGTGGACAGCGTGTTGGTGGAAATGATCTTGATATACACCTTGCGTTTAGACTGTTGATGAGCCCATTTGGTTTTGGAAGTAAAACGACAACTGGTATTGAGATGCCAATTACACAGTTCTGGAATCCAATTGCCATTAATAATGTCGAAGCGCAAAAAGATTTCTATACAAGATCGAATTTGGCAGCATTGAAGTTACTACAAAAAGAAGCGGGGGACCCTGAGAAGTTGGCGAGGCTTCTAAAGGTCTATAACGAGACATTGGGCTATAGCATCGTACGCCGTGCTGAAGAAGCAAAAATAGCACTCTCTTCTGACACGCAATATAAAGCTCATATTGATTTACTATCTGAAACTATTGCTGTTGATATTAGCCAACAACAAATGATTGATGCCATTGACCAACCTAAGTCTAAAATGGCTGATCTAGTCAAAGAAGCTGTCGCGATGAGCGGTGTTAAACCGGATGTGATCTTTATGACTGGTGGTTCAGCGAGATCTCCGTTTTTAAGAAAATCCGTAGAGGACCTATTACCGAATATTCCAGTCGTGAGTGGCAATTATTTTGGTTCAGTGACAGCAGGCCTCGCTCGTTGGGCTGATATCTGCTTTAAATGAACGATTGATTTTTGAACTTCGATTTTTCAAAGTTTAAAAAAATTAGCCATCACTTTTTCGTTTAGTTAAAGTGATGGCTGCAATAGTTATGAGTGTTTAGGTGGTTGGTAAGCCAAAGAGGCATCCTCACGCATGAACACATTGCTTGCGACAATACTTCCCGTGCAAATACAGACCAACCCCACCCATGTCGTTACCGGCGGTACTTCTCCAAAGATAACAATGGCCAAAAGTGTGGCAATGACGGGAGTAAGTGAGCCAAAGGCTGCAGTTCGTTCTGCGCCTAATTTTGAGATAGCGTGCAAATAGGTAAAGGACGCGATCAAGCCTGCTCCAACTCCCTGAAGTAACAAATGACCAAAGAGTTCTTGATATGGCCAGTTCTCTATATTTGACGACCAAGATTGCCCACTACCGAATACGAACAAAGAGCTTTCAATCGAATTGGTTACTATAAGTAGCAACAGCAATACAAATGAAACGAGCGAAATCAAACCAGCGCATACTAAAGCCGGAAGGTTCGCGATACGAGCGCAAATGGTAAAAATAGCCCACATCATACTGCCGAATAAGAATAGGACATGACCCTGTACAAGCGTTGTTTCAGCCTCAGAAATGCCAGACCATAAGAACAGTGAAATGCCGAGAACAATCATGACGAGCCCGATTTTACGATGCTGACTCAGTGGTTGTGCGAAAAGTGAAACCGCAATAGCAGAAACAAATAAAGGAAGCGTGCCCGGTACCAGTGCACTGCCGTCAGAAACAGTTGCATAATTCATGGCGAGTCCCGCTATTAGAAGGTAAGGAAGCCCTCCGCCAACAACCATTCCAACAAGGTACCGTTTTGGTACTGAGAAAATCAGTTTCCTTGAATAGAACGTAATCGGTAGCAGCACTAATGCTGGGATAAGAAATCGAGTTAAGGCCATGTCAGCAGGGGTAAGTGCTGATATCGCTCCGCCTCTTAGTGATAAGAAAAAGCCGGACCACAACAAGATGGTTGTGATGATCGCTAGGTATCCAGAAAACATAATCGTTACATTTTTGTTAATAAGTACTATTATCCCTTAAACTTTACGCATGTTTCGGTCGTTTACGGTATCGAAGTGATAATTCTGTGACGATATATAGCGCGTAAATTGATAATATTGAGCTAATCGAGCGTAAGGGTGGTATTTGATGGAATTGGATCGGATAGATCGTCGTATATTAGATTTAGTACAACAGCAAGGGAGATTACCTACTGCCGAAATAGCGGACCAAGTGGGGCTTTCTGCTTCCCCGTGCGCTAGACGTTTAAAAAAGCTGGAAGACAACGGAATAATTGACAGTTACAACGCCCGCCTCAATAAGTCAAAGCTAGGGATAGGAATGACTTTTTTTGTTGAAGTGAGTTTGAATAACCATCAAGCGAATTCAATCGATGCGTTTGAGCAGTCAATGCATGATACTCATGCAGTGATTAACTGCCATGTTGTTTCTGGCGCGTATGATTATCTATTGGAAGTTGTGACAAAAGACCTCGAAGGTTATGAGCAATTTACCCGTTACCTGCAGAGAATCCAAACAGTGAAAGACATTCACACGCACTTAGCGATTCGTCAGGTAAAACAAGGAAAAACGCTGCCGATATTAATCTAGGCAGCGTTTCTTATTAGAGAGCTAAACGCTGAGTGGTTTAAATTAGCCAAGAGCAGGCAATAAACCAACACTGATCGCTAGTTGAGCTGAAACTATTAAGACACCAACAGCACTTGTGATGATGAGTGCGGGCTGCCCACCGAAAACTTGGTAATCCGCTTGGTATTCGTTAGATTTTCTAACTTTATATACCATTAATACAGGCAGGAAAATGGCGAGGATTGCTAGTGCAATCGCTGCGTAACCCAGTGCCATGATAAAGCCCTGAGGATAGAAAAGAGCAAAACCAAGTGGGGGAGTAAAGGTAATCAAAGCTGCAAAGCTTCGGTTGACTTTATTCGTCTTGCTTTTTACCGAATCCGCTAGAAACTCAAACAAACCTAGGCTTACACCCAGAAAAGAGGTGAGCAGTGCTAGGTCTGCAAAAATACCGACAATTTGGCTGATATTTGATTGCTGCACAGTGATGGCGAGTTCACTGATTAGTGATGATAAGCCTGAGTTCTCAATTAACTGCTCTTGGCTCACAACGCCTAAAGTGACGATTTGCCAAAAGATGTAAATAACTAATGGAATTGAAGAGCCAAGAATAATTGCTTTTCGCAGTGATCGTGTATCGCCGTCTAAATAATTTACGACAGCCGGAATACTTCCATGGAAGCCAAATGACGTAAAAATCACAGGGATAGCGGCGATTACGAAACCTTGTTGAATAGGCATGCTGAGCAGGTAGCCTTGGGTAACATTTGGAGCTAAGAAGCTAAGTACGACCACCATGGTGATCAATTTAGTGATAAACAAAACTCGGTTTACTTTATCGACGGTACTTGTTCCAAAAGTCACGATTACCGCAACAATCAAGGTAAATAATATGGTCGCTATCTGTGGGTTTATGTCTAACCCTGTCCAAGACGTGATTCGATCTGAGAACTGTGCACCACCACCCGCTATGTATGCCGCACACAATGAATAGAATAAAAACAGCATAGAGAAGCTAGTCAACAACTGACCTTTCTTGCCAAGTATTTGTTTTGCAAGGGTGTGAAGTGTCGCTTTACTATCGGCATGTTGGTGCAATTCAAGCATTAACAATGCAGTAAAAGCCATCAGAAACCATAAACCAAGCATGATCATTAGCGATGTGGAAAATCCTATCCCAGCAGAAGCAATAGGAAGAGCAAGCATTCCAGCACCAATCGTAGTGCCGGCTATAATCAGAGTACTACCAAATATCTTTGAGTTTTTCATGTGTATACTTTTTTGTACGGAGCTGCTCTTGTGGTGTATGTAACTGCACAATTGCTACTTTGTTAGGTTATATGTCTGTTGGGTTTGAATTCTGTAGTATTTGACTTTGGAAGGCAAGCTTTTTGTAACGCAGAATATCCACTCGTGTATACTAATGTTTACGTATTGGTTCTCGTGGATTTTATGGGCTAAATTCCAGAAAACACAATAAACCTGAAACGCCACAACATTCACAATTACCTGCTTTCGTAGGTTTGTTCTGATAGAATCCGCGCGAGTTTAATAGTGGGTACAAAACATGACGCATCCTTTCAAAAATTTAGGTCTTTCATCTTCGCTTGTTGGTGTTGTAGAAAAGCTCGGGTTCAAACAGCCTACCGAGGTACAACAACAAGCCATTCCTCACGTTCTCGCTAAGAAGAATGTATTAGCTGGTGCTCAGACGGGTACTGGAAAAACAGCAGCTTTTGGCTTACCGATTATTCAACGATTTCTCGATAATCCCATGAACAGAGAAATGAATAGCCGTGTTGTTCGCACATTAGTTCTGGTCCCAACTAGAGAATTAGCTCAGCAGGTTTTTGACAACATAGAAAGTTATGCAATAGATACCGATATTAAAGTCGTGACGGCGTACGGTGGCACGAGCATGAATGTGCAGACTACCAATCTAAAGGGTGGCGCGGATATTCTAGTCGCGACCCCAGGTCGCTTAATAGATCATCTATTTTGCAAAAACATTGTTTTGAGTCAGACAGAGGTGCTGGTGCTTGATGAAGCGGACAGAATGTTAGACATGGGCTTTATGCCTGATATTCAGCGAATCCTCAATCGCATGAATGACGAACGTCAAACATTATTCTTTTCCGCAACATTTGATGACAAGATTAAAGCTATTGCACATAAAATGATGGCTGATCCTGTTGAAGTGCAGGTATCACCATCAAATAGCACCGCTGACTCCGTGAAGCAGATTGTGTATCCAGTCGATAAAAAGCGTAAAAGTGAACTGTTGGCATTCTTGATTGGTTCAAAAAACTGGCAACAAGTGCTCGTGTTTGTAAAAACAAAGCAGGGTACCGACGCGCTAGTTAAAGAACTCAAGTTAGATGGAATAAAAGCGGCATCAATTCATGGAGATAAAAGTCAGGGTGCTCGTCAGAAAGCGCTAGATGACTTTAAGTCTGGGAAGGTACGCGCTCTTATCGCTACTGACGTAGCTGCCCGTGGTCTAGACATTCAGCAGCTAGAGCAGGTCATTAACTATGATCTGCCATACAAAGCTGAAGATTACGTTCACCGTATCGGAAGGACAGGACGCGCGGGTGCAACCGGGTTAGCTGTGTCATTAATGAGCCGCGATGAAGACTACTTACTAAAAGCGGTAGAAGAGCTACTTGATACCCATCTACCACAAGAGTGGTTAGAGGGATTTGAACCGAGTTTGAATGAGGAAGTTGTTAATGCACATACGCCCAAGAAGCGTGGACGCTCTTCAGAGAAACAAAAAATGAAAGCGAAGATGAAAATACATGCGGGTCGTGGCAAGCGCAAATAGCACATAATTCAAACCTCTACATTCATGGCCAAGAGGTGCTCTTTTGGTCATGAATACTTTTGCTCTCATATTACTCTATTAATTGCTAATACCTCTCACACCCCACCTACTTTGTAATTGATAACCATTTCAATATTTGAATTATTACCAATAGGTAATATTGATAAAATATCCGATCACATAAATATTTTACATATCTATATCGTTATACAATTAAATGACGATATTTAAATTATTACCTTACATATATTTATTGCCCTAAAACGATGCATCTTATTAAAGTTATGAATTAATTTAGTGCACCTTGAAATCAACTTTAAATAATGACATACCTATCAATAATGTGAGCTGGAATTAATAGCTTTGAAATTACATTAAATGTTGCAACGCGTTTGTTACACGACCAATGCCCATTACAAATCAATAACTTAGCAAAAACAATTTCTTGATGATAAGTGTAACAATAGCTTTATTATCAATGGCTTACTGTGTTTAACATGCCTTTAACATTTCATCATAAGTGGGATCTTGTTCAACTTTATGGATCTTAAAAAATAAATAGTATTTTATTTGTAATAAAACAGGCTTAGATTAATTAACAGAAAGGTTCTTCAACTAAGAAAGAATCAAAATATTAAACACGTTAGTTGGTGCTATTGCATGCACCATTTGAAATACGCTTATATATTGCTGTTAAGAATGGAGTCCCCAATGAAAAAGCTCGCTTTGATCACCGGATCAAAAGGCGGAATAGGTTCCGCGATCTCTTCTAAACTCGTCGAAGATGGTTTTCGTGTAATTGCTACATATTACACGGGTAATTATGAGTGCGCGTTAGAGTGGTTTACCGAAAAAGGGTTTACTGAAGAAGATGTTCGCTTATTCGAGTTGGACGTTACTAATGCACCGGAGTGTGCAGAACGTTTAAGCCAACTTTTAGAAGAAGAAGGAACCATTGATGTAGTCGTCAACAACGCCGGTATTACTAAAGATGGTCAATTTAAGAAGATGTCTTTGGAAGCATGGCGTGATGTGATCGACACCAATCTAAATAGCCTATTCAATGTGACTCAACCTCTTTTCGCTTCTATGTGTGAGAAAGGTGGCGGTCGTATCGTTAACATCTCTTCTGTAAACGGACTAAAAGGTCAGTTCGGCCAAACAAACTATTCAGCAGCAAAAGCTGGAATGATTGGATTTTCAAAAGCATTAGCCGCTGAAGGTGCTCGTAGTGGTGTGACAGTTAACGTTGTTGCTCCTGGTTATACGGGAACCCCAATGGTTGAACAAATGAGACCTGAAGTCCTTGATTCAATTAAGGCTCAGATTCCAATGAAGCGTTTGGCTACCCCAGAAGAAATAGCAGAATCAGTTAGCTTTTTAGCAAGCGATGCAGCGGCCTACATTACCGGTGAAACATTATCGGTAAATGGCGGATTATACATGCACTAAGGTGAAATGATGGAAAGAGTATTTGTAGTAGCAGCGAAAAGAACCCCCCTCGGCTCATTTGGTGGAAGTCTTAAAGATATAACAGCTGGAAAACTTGCTTCTATAGCAATAAAAGGTGCACTTGAGTCTGGAAACATACAGGCGCAAAACGTTGATGAAGTGATCGTTGGTAACGTTATCAGTGCTGGGCAAGGTATGAGTGTCGGTAGACAAGCTGCGATATATGCTGGAATTCCTTCTAGTGTCCCTGCATATAGCCTAAATATGGTGTGCGGCAGCGGAATGAAATCTGTTATGGATGCAGTTTCGCATATACGTTCTGGTGATGCCGAAGTTGTGGTAGCGGCAGGCGTAGAGGTAATGTCGCAAATTCCATTTACTGTCCCTGCTTCGGTACGTGATGGTCATAAAATGGGTAACCTAAATTTGACGGATTTACTCATTAACGATGGTTTAACTGATGTATTTAATCAGTATCACATGGGTGTAACCGCTGAGAATGTCGCTAAAGAATGTTCTATTGGTCGCCAGCAGCAAGATGAATTTGCATTGGCAAGCCAACTAAAAGCAGTTGCTGCAATTGAAGGTGGTGTGTTTAAGGATGAAATCGTACCAGTTGATGTAAAAAAACGCAGAGAAACTATCGTTTTTGATACGGACGAATACCCTAAGGCAACAGCCACTCTAAGCGGATTAGAAAAACTTCGTCCAGCTTTTGATAGAGAAGGCAGTGTAACAGCAGGTAACGCATCAGGCATTAACGATGGTGCGAGTGCATTGGTGTTAGCGTCAGAACAAGCAGTAAAAACGTACAACCTTGAACCAATCGCAGAAATCGCAAGTTATGCGCAAACAGGTTTAGACCCAAAATTGATGGGGCTAGGGCCAGTTAAAGCGGTCACAAAAGCGTTGGAAAAAGCACAATTAAGCATTAGCGATATTGATCTCTATGAGCTTAATGAAGCATTTGCGGCTCAAGCGTTGGGTGTTGTGCACTCTTTGGCGAAAGAACATCAAGTTTCGGCATCATCTATTTTAGATAATGCCAACGTAAATGGCGGTGCAATTGCACTTGGTCACCCATTAGGAGCTTCAGGAAATCGTATCCTCGTAACTCTTATACACGAACTAAATAGACGAAGTGGTCAATATGGAGTCGCCTCGCTTTGTGTAGGTGGCGGCATGGGCACGGCTGTCATAGTTAAATCAATCTAGTTGTTAAACGGAATATTCCCTTTATTTAGGAGCAAGACCATGTATACAGATTTTTTCAAATCATTCACAGACCAAACTGAACAGTCTCTACAGCCTTATGTAAAATTCAATAAGCTAGTGACTAAGAATATTGAAGTGTTGACTGAGCTCCAGCTAAACGCAATGCGTACTTATAGCGAAATGGGTATCAGCCAAATGAAAGCTGCAAGTGAAGTTCGCGACGTAACTTCTCTAACAGCATTTAGCGGTCAACAGCTGTCTGCAATGACTAAATTGTCTCAGCAACTGACAGATGACAGCAATAAGATTCAAAATATTGCAAAAGAGTTTAAAGATGACGTTGATCAGATGACTACGGAAAATCTTAAAACTGTAACTCCTGCATAGCACAGCCCTTGCCGCCTTTAATTAGGCGGCTTTTTTCCGAAGATAGGAGTAGAAATCATGTTCCAACACTTCTTTTCGGACTACCTTGTAAAACTCCAAGAAACCAATCAACAGTGGTGGAAGGATCTTGAACTCAACAAGGAAGCCGTTAACTCTCCCCTTAATAAGGCGATGCAAGAAGTAAACTTTGAAGATTCAGCAAAGTTCTTTGAGCAAGCTGCAAATCAACCAGCCGCATTACTTCAGTTGCAAACCCAATGGTGGGAGCAGCAGCTTCAAATTTGGCAAAATGTTGCTTTAGAAGGCAATTCAAAAAGTTTTCTTGAAGCAGAAAAGGGTGATAAGCGCTTTTCTGATGAAGCATGGAAAAATGATGCCTTTTATAGTTTTATAAAGCAGTCGTACCTGCTTTTTAGCAAAACGTATTTTGATACTGTAAACAGTATTGAAGGCGTTGATGAAAAAACGAAAGAACGCATCATGTTCTTCTCTCGCCAAGCGATAAACGCATTATCTCCAAGCAACTTCATTGCGACTAACCCTGAATTGTTGAAGCTAACACTTGAACAAAATGGTGAAAATCTGCTTAAAGGTTTAGAGCAGCTTAATGAAGACATGGAGTCTAGTGCGGACATTTTAAAAGTTCGTATGACCAATAATAATGCATTTCGTATTGGCGATGATGTTGCAAATACACCAGGTGACATTGTTTTTCAAAATGAATTGTTCGAACTAATCCAATATAAGCCATTAACTAAGACTGTTAATGCCACGCCTTTGCTGATTGTTCCGCCGTTCATTAATAAATATTATATTTTGGATTTGCGTGAAAAAAATTCCATGATGCGTTGGCTAGTCGAGCAAGGGCATACCGTCTTTATGATGTCATGGCGAAACCCAGGTCAAGAGCAGTCGCATGTAGAGTTTGGTGATTACGTTACAGAAGGTGTTGTTAAAGCCGTCTCTGCAATTGAAGAGATCACCGGACAAGAGCAGATTAACGCTGCGGGGTATTGCATCGGTGGTACAGTGTTAGCATCAACAGTTGCTTACTACGCTGCTAAGCGAATGAAAAAACGCATTAAATCTGCGTCATTCTTTACGACATTGTTAGACTTTTCGCAACCTGGCGAAGTCGGGGCGTACATTAATGAAACCATAGTGAGTGCGTTAGAAGCACAGAACAGTGCTAAAGGTTATATGGACGGCCGATCTCTGAGTGTAACGTTCAGTCTATTACGAGAAAACAGTTTGTATTGGAATTACTACGTTGATAATTATCTGAAAGGTAATAGTCCGGTAGATTTCGACCTGTTGTATTGGAACAGTGATAGTACAAATGTTTCAGCGCCATGCCATAACTTCCTGATAAGACAATGCTATCTTGAAAATAAATTGGTTCAAGATAAAGGTGTGAAAATTGGCGGTGTATGGATTGACCTTAATAAGATAAAGATACCGAGCTATTTTATTTCGACCAAAGAAGATCATATTGCACTTTGGCAGGGGACTTACCGCGGAGCGTTGAAATCTGGAGGTAACAAGACCTTTGTTCTGGGCGAATCAGGTCATATTGCCGGCATCGTTAATCACCCTTCTAGAAACAAATATGGTTACTGGTTGAATGATAATCTAGATGATTCACCAGAAGAGTGGCTATCGAATGCGACTCGAACTGAGGGTTCTTGGTGGAATCATTGGCATCAATGGTTGTTAACATTTAACCCAGAATATCAGGTCGAACCCTATTCTCAAGGCTCAGAAATCAATCCAGCTATTCGAACGGCTCCCGGGAATTATGTAAAACAAGTATTACCGGTGAAAAGTGAAGTAACTGAAAATGAAGTAAAAGAAGAAACAGCTTAACGCCCAGCTAATCTGCCTTTGAAAATAAAAATGAACACCATGACAGGTGTTCATTTTATTTTAATTACTCTCAATTACATATTACAGCTGTGCCGTCTTGTAGGTCCGATACCCACCAATTAAATTCTTTGCTTTGAATCCATTATTAACTAATTGGCGATAGGCGACGTTACCGCGTAACCCTACTTGGCAATAGATGACAATTTCTTTGTCTTTTGGCAATTCATCTAAACGTTCTCTCAGTTGATCGACTGGAATATTAATCGCACCTTCGATGAAGCCGACCTTTAATAGCTCGCCCGGATTACGGACATCTAATAGTAGTTGGTTTTCATTTAGGTGATCAATCTCATCGAAATGAATCGGTGTAGCGTCGCCTTTCATGATATTTGTAGCAACAAACGCGGCTTGATTGACCACATCTTTAGCACTTCCGTACGGTGGAGCATAAGTTAGTTCCAAGTGCTGAAGTTGCTCTACCGTCATACCTCCACGTTGAGCGACTGCCATAATGTCTATACGCTTATCAACGCCATCTTTCCCAGCAGCCTGTGCGCCTAATATTTTTCCAGTTTTTGGATCGAACAGCATTTTGAACGACACAATTTCTGCACCAGGGTAGTAGCTGGCATGGCTTGCCGTATGAACGAATACCTTTTCGTAGTCGGTACCTTCGTGTTTAAGTTGCTTTTCACTTTTCCCTGTTGATGCTATTGCAAGGTCAAAAATCTTACAAATCGCTGTACCTTGCGTGCCTTGATAGGTTTCTTGACCACCAAGCATATTGTCTGCAGCCATGCGACCTTGACGGTTTGCAGGGCCAGCCAATGGAACCATGGTTTGTGAACCAGTTACGAAGTCTTTTTCTTCAATCGCATCACCGACTGCATAGATAAAAGGATCACTAGTTTGCAAAGTTGGAGAGGTCCAAATACCGCCAAGCTCACCAATTTTAAGACCAGCTTCCGATGCTAGTGTTGTTTCAGGGCGCACACCGATCGCCATAATTAAAATGCCAGTTTCTATTTGCTCACCATTATTTAAGGTAAGTAAAAGGCTTTGAGAGTTATCTTTATATTCGACAGACTCAAGGGCAACGCCAAGTTTTAAGTCGATACCTTTTTCTTTGATTTCATTATGAGCAAAGCCTGCCATTTCCCGATCAACAGGCGTCATGACTTGATCCGCCATTTCAACAAGTGTTGTTTTGATACCTTGTTGATGAAAGGCTTCCATCATTTCTAAGCCAATAAATCCGCCACCAACAACCGTAGCATGTTGTGGTTTATTACGATCTAGGGTTGTGAGAATTTTGTCCATGTCTGGAATATTTCTCAGTGAGTGAGTAAGCGGGTTATCAATTCCAGGGATAGGAGGAACAATCGGACCTGCTCCTGGACTAAGCAGAAGGAAGTCGTAAGATTCTTTGTATTCACTATTATCCAATAGGTTTTTAACTGTTATCGTCTTGTTTGAACGGTCGACACTAGTGACTTCGTTCAATACACGAACGTCAACGTTAAAACGTGCAAGAAAGCTCTCAGGTGTCTGTAATAGTAACTTACTACGTTCTTTGATATCGCCACCTATGTGGTACGGAAGTCCACAGTTTGCGAACGATACAAATGGTCCTCGTTCAAACATCACAATCTCGGCGTCTTCACTCAAACGACGAGCACGAGCAGCTGCGGAAGCACCGCCAGCTACACCGCCAACAATTAAGATCTTAGTCATTACTTTCTCCGAATTACGTTTGATTTTTTATGTCTTGATGATAAATCGCAAACATATTAACAATCTATTACCGACCATTCACTATAACAGGGTACGGTTTGTTTACTGATTAAGCCCAACAAGAAACATCTTACTTTAGGACATGCTAATGTCTGTGTTTGTACATGTCAATACGCTAAATTAGTGATTGCTAATTTTTAGTTTGCATATATACTTCAAAAATACCGAATTAATAAGTTGAACCGTAGCTAGCGCTAGGGTGCTTAAATAAGAAAGTTATTATAGTTAGAGGTGATGTATGGTTTTTTCCATTCCTTTGGAAGCACTGTTTGGTGGTATGTTGTTAGGGCTATCAGCATCGATATTGATGTTGTTTAGCGGGAAAATTGCAGGCATTAGCGGCATAGTTGGTGGACTGTTGTCCTTAAAAAAACATGATTCAAGTTGGAGAGCAGCTTTTGTCGTAGGGATGATTTTCAGTGCATATATAGTAGCTCCGTTTGATTTCCAACTTCCAGATGTATCAGGCAATAATTTAGTAACGATTGCTATAGCGGGTGTCTTAGTCGGTTTTGGGACTCGAATAGCGAATGGATGTACAAGTGGACACGGTATTATAGGAATGGGGAGATTCTCCATGCGTTCTATCGTTGCTACTGTAACATTTATGGCTACGGCGATTTCTGTTGTAATGTTTAAACGAATGATGGGGTGGATGTAATGAATCTATCAAATATCGTTGTGGGCCTTATTTCTGGAGCGTTATTTGGCTCTGGGATGATTGTATCAGGCATGGCTGACCCTGAAGTAGTCTTGGCCTTTTTAGATGTAACTGGTCAATGGAATCCAAGTTTAATCTTTGTTATGGGTGGTGCGCTTATGGTGTTCACACCGTTTTACCATTTAGTGATAAAAAAGCGGACAGCAGCAATTGATGGCGCTAAATTTAATTGGCCAGTAAAACCTAAAATAGATTCTACATTGCTTACTGGTTCAGTCATATTTGGGTTAGGTTGGGGAATTGCCGGAATCTGCCCTGGTCCCGCAGTAAGCAGTATTTCAGGTGGTTCAAATGTGATTCTTGTTTTTGTATTGAGCATGTTTGTGGGCATCACTTTGGCGAAACAATACTTATGTGGTCGATTGCCGTTACCGTTTGTTGGGGCGCGCAAGCAGAACGAATAGCTTTAGACTAGAAACAGTACTATTGGCTACTTGCGATAATGTATCTCGGATACAACAGGGCAGTGATCACTCAGGTGATATTTAATTAAGTCTTCTCTTTCGTAGAGTTGCTGTTTGGCAACAGTAAATGATAACGTTTTACTGATTACAACATGATCAATGACTGATCGATACTGAAAGGTTTCTTCGGGTTGTTTACGTGACTTTACTTTACAATCTGGCTTGGTTGCTGCACTTGCTAGTGCCGCCTGAGTATCGACGGTTAACTGTGCCCACATCCAGTCACTTGGGTAGCTAAGATTATGGTTAAAATCACCTAGAATTATATATGCTTCATTATCTAACTCTCGATCTCTAATCCAAAGGTTCAAACGCTTTGCTTGCGCTTTGAGCCGCCTACAACTCTTATTATTTCTATACTTCGCAATACATCCCGCTTTCAAATGTACTGATAGCATATGAATGGGTTGGGCAGTGTTAGGCCCGAGTACTATGTACGATGCGAAGCGGAGTTTACTTGTGGCTGTCGATTCCAAGCGTATACCTGGCATTGATGTAACAGCAAATTTTTTATGAACAGCGAATCCAGTGTATTGGTTTATGTCATGAAATTGATGCTGTTTGTTTTCTAGCAACGAACGGTCAGAAATCCAGATCGTATAGTCACTCCCGACGACGCCTTTAATCACATCAATATCATTGACTTCTTGGAAGCCTAAAACATCGGCGCCTAGCATTGAATAATAGTGGGCAATTTTTTTGTAATCATCTGAGGATCGAAATGATGAAGAAATATTAGGACTTGGGTGCGAGGTTAACCATTCAATGTTCCAGCTCGCAATTTTTAATGGTTTTTCAGCTTGAATAGAAAACGATAGAAAAATCGCTGCAGTGATGAATATTCGAAGTAGATGGTTAAGATACATACAATAGTTACTGTGAATCCAATCAGAGCCTTTATTCTACCAGTGTTATAAAAAAATCAAGTGTGATTTTCATAAAACATACTTATTTCATCGTTTCTTTTCTAAGTGAGAAGTGAGGAGAAAAGATCGAATTGATCTTGAACAGGCATCACGTTTTCTTGATCCAAATCAATACTCTCGCGTTGTGCTTTTTGTTAAATACACCACAATATATAGTGTCAGTCGGTCAAATAATCACCCTATATAGTGTGTTTGTGGATAAGTCTGTGGGTATGCTTAGGGTAAGGGGAAATAGTGAAACCAATCGTAATCAAACGTGACGGCTCAAGAGCTCCGTTCAGTAGGGATCGTATTCAAGCAGCAGTGGAAAGTGCGGCGGAAAACGTGGATAAAGAAATTGCTATTTACGCACTGAATGTTGCGTTAGCGGTTGAGCTGAAGCTGAAAGATCACGATGAAGTCCATATCTCAGAAATTCAAACTCTTGTTGAAAATGAACTCATGCAAGGGCCATTTAAGTCTTTAGCTCGTGGCTATATTGAATATCGCCATGACCGCGATATTGCACGAGAAAAACAGAGTACATTAACTCGTGAGATAGAAGGTCTTATTGAAGAGAGCAATGTTGATCTAATCAATGAAAATGCTAATAAAGACGGAAAAGTTATCCCGACTCAACGCGACTTATTAGCAGGTATTGTTGCAAAACACTACGCAAAAACACATATATTACCACGTGATATTGTTCAAGCTCATGAAGAAGGTGACATCCACTATCATGACTTAGACTACGCGCCATTTTTCCCAATGTTTAACTGTATGCTTATCGATCTTAAAGGCATGTTGACTCATGGTTTTAAAATGGGTAACGCTGAGATTGATACGCCAAAATCAATCTCTACAGCAACCGCTGTAACTGCACAGATCATCGCTCAAGTTGCTAGCCACATCTACGGTGGAACAACCATTAACCGTATTGATGAAGTGCTGGAACCTTATGTTAAAGCAAGCTACGAGAAGCATCTAGAAATTGCTAAAGAGTGGGATATTCGTGAACCTGAAGCATTTGCTAATACACGTACTGAAAAAGAGTGTTATGACGCATTCCAGTCACTTGAGTACGAAGTAAATACGCTCCATACAGCAAACGGGCAAACGCCATTTGTTACTTTTGGTTTTGGTCTTGGTACAAGTTGGGCATCACGTTTAATTCAGCAATCTATCTTGAAAAATCGCATTGCAGGCCTTGGTAAAAATGCCAAAACAGCCGTATTCCCAAAACTGGTTTTTGCAATTAAAGATGGCCTGAACCATACATCTGATAACCCAAACTACGATATTAAACAGTTGGCTCTTGAGTGCGCATCAAAACGCATGTACCCAGATATCTTGAATTACGACAAAGTGGTTGAAGTAACGGGGTCATTTAAAACACCAATGGGCTGTCGTAGCTTCCTAGGCACTTACGAGGAAAATGGCGAACTAATACACGAAGGCCGCAACAACTTAGGTGTTGTTAGCCTAAATCTTCCCCGTATCGCGTTAAAAGCGAATGGTTCTATCGAGACTTTCTATGAACTACTTGATGAGAAATTAAAACTTGCTCGTCGAGCGTTAGAAACTCGTATTAGCCGTTTAGAGAACGTTAAAGCTCGCGTTGCGCCAATCCTATATATGGAAGGTGCATGTGGTGTTCGTTTAAAAGCGGATGAATCCATTGCTGATATTTTCAAAAATGGCCGTGCTTCAATTTCGTTAGGCTACATCGGTATTCATGAGATGATCACAGCTCTTCACGGAGCGGACAGCCATATCTATGATAGCGAGGAGCTTCGCTTACAAGCACTAGAGATCGTTAGCTACCTTAAGGATCAAGTGAATCAATGGACGGAAGAGACGGGTTACGCATTTAGCTTGTACGCAACGCCAAGTGAGAATCTATGTAGCCGTTTCTGTCGTATTGACACTAAAGAGTTCGGCGTTATCGAAGGTGTCACTGATCGTGGTTACTACACAAACAGCTTCCATTTAGATGTTCAAAAGAAAGTAAACCCATACGATAAGATTGACTTCGAATTATCTTATCCGCATATCTCTTCTGGTGGTTTTATCTGCTATGGCGAATTTCCGAACATGCAGAATAACATTGAAGCATTAGAGAACGTTTGGGATTACAGCTACAGCCGCGTGCCATATTATGGAACTAACACACCGATAGATGAGTGTTATGAATGTGGCTTCAATGGTGAGTTTGACTGTACAAGTAAGGGTTTTACCTGCCCGAAATGTGGCAATCATGACTCGACAAAAGTGTCGGTGACCCGCCGTGTATGTGGCTACTTAGGCTCGCCTGATGCACGCCCATTTAACTTCGGTAAACAAGAAGAAGTTAAGCGTCGCGTTAAGCACCTATAGAGAAGCAGCTACAGCTCTTGTTTTGAGGTAACAGCTCCTGTCATTAGAACAGCGTTCTTACCCTAAGATATAGTAAGAAGCCGTGCTATCAATAGCGCGGCTTTTAATTTAGCAATCGGTATCTTTGAAATGAATTATCACCAGTATCACCCCATTGATGTTATTAACGGACCAGGTACACGATGCACGCTGTTTGTCTCTGGTTGTATACACCAGTGCAAAGGGTGCTATAACCAATCGACTCAACGTCTCGACTCTGGTCATCTATTTACCCAAGAACTTGCTGATAAGATCATTGCAGATCTAACCGATAGCCGGATTAAGCGCAGAGGATTGTCACTCTCTGGTGGTGACCCAATGCACCCTGCGAATGTCTCTGAAATACTAAAGCTAGTGAAAAGAGTTAAAAACGAGTGCCCAGATAAAGACATTTGGTTATGGACCGGTTACGAACTTGATGAGTTGAACACTGAACAAAAAGAAATTTTGCCTTATATTGATACGCTTATCGATGGCAAATTTGAACAAGACAAATATGACCCGAGTCTTAAGTGGCGCGGTAGTGAAAACCAAATAATTCACACCTTTAACGAGTTTTAGACAAACAATTATCAATAACTTAGCGATGTATCTTTGCTACATTTGAAAAAGCACAAAATATCGATTTAACAAAGCATTAAAATATCGCTTCGATTTTTATGAATCTAATGTTACCGTGATGTCATTACTTGAATTTCAAAGGGTTGTGACTTTCATGTTCTCACACTTATCTGAACCAACACTAGATCCTATCCTCTCTTTATCCATTGCTTACCGTCAAGATGTACGTCCTGACAAAGTTGATCTCGGCATTGGCGTTTATCGCAACAGTCAGGGACAAACCCCAATTATGACTGCGATTAAACAAGCACAAGATATTGTTGTCGACACTCAAAAAACCAAAGCTTATGTTGGTTTAGCGGGCTGCGAAGAATTTAATCAATCTATGACTAAATTATTGCTCTCTGGTACCTCTGCAATGGACAGAGTAGCCACTATTCAAACACCTGGAGCGAGTGGGGCGCTTAGAATGTTGGGCGACTTAATGAAGCTTGCTCAACCAGACTCTACGATATGGATCTCGAATCCTAGCTATGTTAACCATAAACCAGTTATGGAAGCTGCTGGCTTAAAAGTGAAACACTACAGCTACTTTAGCTATGAGACCAAACAGGTTGATAGCGAAAAAATGCTTAAAGAACTTGCGCAAGCTGGTCCAAATGATGTAGTGCTTCTTCATGGGTGCTGTCATAACCCAACAGGGGCAGACATTGACTTTGCTGCTTGGCAAGCGATTACCGAATTGTCACAAAAAAATGGTTTTATTCCCTTTGTCGACATCGCTTATCAAGGCTTTGGTGATGGCTTAGAAGAAGACGCCAAAGGCATGCGCTATATGGCGGATAACGTTGACGAGATGCTGATTACCACATCTTGTTCAAAGAATTTTGGTTTATACCGAGAACGTACTGGTGCTGCAATTGTTGTTGGTAAATCAGTTAACGATGTGACTAATGCTAAAGGCAAGTTACTTACTCTTGCTCGTTCAACTTATACAATGCCACCTGATCATGGCGCTGCGTTAGTTAAAACTATTTTAAATGATGAGAAACTAACTGAAACTTGGAAATCTGAGCTGAGTCAAATGCAGCAAAGGTTGTTAAGCCTAAGAAATAGCCTATGTAATGAATTTAGAACAGTACATGGTACTGATGAATTTAACTTTATTGAACATCATAAAGGCATGTTTACGGTATTAGGTTTTAGTAGTGAACAGATGACGACGCTTAGAGAGAAGTATGGCATCTATGGCGTGGGCGATGGTCGAATTAATATAGCAGGGCTTTCTGAAACCCACATCGCTTACGTAGCAAACGCTATTGCTCAAGTTTCACGATAATATTAACAAGGTAGTGATATGAACAAACAAAAAAACCTCATATTAATGGTTATGTTGAGCCTCGGATTGACGGCTTGTTCAACGACTAGCAAAGTTGATCAAGAAACGATACCTGAGCCAGTGAATCCTATTGAAAAACCTGAGGTTGATTCTGAGCCCGTTGAGCCAGAAGTGAAACCTGAGCAGCTGCCGGAAGTAGAACCAGAAGTTAAGCCAGATCCAGTTCCCGAAGATAAACCCGTTGAAAAGCCGAAGCCTCAGCCGAAGAAAACGGAAGATGGCAAGTTGATACTTGGCGATCAAGAGTGGGTTTACATTCCGGGCATGAAACAAAGCTTTAAAGCACGAGTCGATACTGGTGCTACAACATCTTCAGTTAGTGCACAAGATATCGTTCAATTTGAGCGAGATGGCAAAGACTGGGTTAAATTCAAAATGGATATGGGCGATACACTTAGTAAAGAAATTGCGCTACCTATCCAACGTTGGGTTAAGATCCGTCAATCTAATAGTGAAGAATCAGAGAAGCGCCCAGTGGTTGTAGCATGGGTTCAAGTTGGTGACTTAAAAGAGAAAACAGAATTTACTTTGTCGGACCGCAATCATATGAAGTTTTCAATCCTTCTTGGTCGTAGCTTCTTTAAAGATGTGGCTATTGTAGATGTAAGTAAAAAGTTTGTTCAAGACAAGCACAAATAATCGTTATAAATAAAAAGAGCCGCTCATGTTTTTGCTAACGTGAGCGGCTCTTTTGTTTTAGGCAGCATATCCCAAATGTTCCTAGGCGTTTATTTCTCGATAGGAAGGTCAGGTCTTTGCCCCCACTCAGTCCATGAGCCGTCATAAACTGAAAGGTTTTCATAACCACAGACCTTACTTGCTAGAAGGACAATGCAAGCCGTCACCCCAGAGCCACAGCTGAATATGTAATGATCTTTGGATGGCTCAATAGATTGGTCTAGAATCGATTTGAGTTGTTCGACAGGCTTTAACTTGTGGCCATTCATCAGCTCTGAAAATGGCTGACAGACTGACTTAGGGATATGCCCACTTCTGATACCAACTCTTGGCTCTTCTGTTTTAGCATTGAAACGAGCTAATCCTCGAGCATCTACAGTTAAACTTGAGTCGTCTTCTATCTTATCAAGCACTTGTTGAGCGGATAAGAAATAGTTTGTGTTGAGTACTCCATTAAAATTTCCTTTCTGTTTTTGAGTGGCATAGGTTTGCGCTACTTCAAACCCAGAGTTCTTCCATTCAGTTAACCCGCCATCGAGTATGAACACGTCTTTATGTCCCATAGCCTTTAACATAAACCATGCGCGTGGAGAGGCGAAAGTACCGCTGTTGTCATAAACAATGATCACTGACTCGTTGTTTAAGCCGATTTTTTGAGCCATCTCATTGAAGCGAGTTTCGTTAGGCATCATGTGTGGGAGCGAATTCTCTAGGTCACTAAAATTTGAGTTGTAATCGAAACGGACGGCATTTGGGATTATATTTTGTTTGTCCTTTTCTGTTTCACTCGGAATTTGGAAATCAATACTTGCATCTAAGATGACTAAGTTTGGGTTAGAAGCTTGTTCATGAAGCCATTGTGGCGATACTAGAGGTGTCATTACGTTTCCTTGTATTGATGTTTTATTGTTTAGGTATAGACAGGTTAGACCAAATACTCTGTGTATAAACTAAATAACCTTAGCAGGATATAAATTGAAAGCTAGTGGCTTTGCTAGCATCATGATTATTGGCTTTAAGCTTGACTGAATGGCCGACATCGCACTCTTTGGTAGTGGGAATAGAAACTCTTACAATACCAGAATTAGGTACTTCAACGATAAGGTACTGTCTGTGCCCATCGAGAGATTGAGTTATAGAGTGATCTATAATGATCCCTACTACTTCAGCTTCATTAGTGTCACTGTGTATCAATTGGAGTAGGAGCAGAAGCAGAAGCGATAGGATAGATGCTACAAATACGGATAAGTAAACTTTAGGGTTATTCATCTGTTGAATCTGACTATTTCCCAAACAATTAAGTGAGAGACAGTTTAGCCTGTCTCTCACCTCAATACTTGAACCTTGCTACCAAATCCACTGATTTTGCGCTGTTGTAAATTGATGTTGAATCGGGTCGCTTCCGTCGTAAAACCAGATTTCAGCTAATACTGATGACTGTGAATCACTGATACAAAATTCCAGCGAAGCTGTACCGTTATCTAACGACGTAGAGGTAATACGGCTATTGAAATCAGGTTTGTAGCTACCATCTTGATTCTCGGTGAATTGACCATATACGGATATATAGGCACGCTGGCTTGAGTATGCACTAATGTCCACATCAAAATGATGGCCCATTACCGGGTTATAGCTAAAGTCATCAGGAACAACGAGATCTTGCATTGTTCTAGCGACAACAGCACTTTCTGCCGAAGACTCCTCAATGATCGTGCTCGTACTTCCTGTCGAACCAGAGCCAGAGCCGCTGCCTCCTGTTGATGATGAGCTACCTCCTCCTTCACCACCACCGCCTCCACCACAGGCAGTAAGAGCAAATACGATTGATAATGCAGTCCATTTAATATTCATTGTCCTTACTCCTCTGGAAGATAAAATTGGTTAGAAGACGCGTTATCCTCGGAATGCCAGTCTTGACTATTTTGCCCTGCAGATTCAGCGTAAGTGGCAAACTCTGGGTAGGCGGTAACGAGATCTACTCGCTCTTGGGGCCACATCCATTCACTAGTGACTAATAGTGCCCAAGGAAGGTTATTAGCGGTTTTGTAGTAACGGTTTTCACTAGGGTTACTGGTGTCGACGCCTCGTCCAAATAGTGACTCATCAAATTGTTCTGTTGGCGCTTGATCTGCAGCGTGCACTTCCCATTTTCTACCAGGCTGAAAAGTTATCCCATCGCCATGATAATAGTCTGGAGAAGCAAAGATGAAAGGGTCGTAAGGCATAGCCATTAATCCTGACGTATCAGCAGCACCGGTCGTTGAAATATCAAGCTTAAATGAAGTGTTCAATGCTTCTTGGCAGTTTTGACGCGTTCTAAAGTACTCACAGGTATCCGATAATACGTTAGACATATTGTCTGATATGATAAAAATAGCTTCTTCAGAAATGGCTTCCAATCCATTAGCCGGTTGTAAGTACCCGTTGATAGTCATAGTGGTAAGAGCGTCGTCAATATCTGTGCGATTGAGTCCAGCAAGCCTAATAGCAAAGCCATTGTGGTAACCCGCACCGTAAGCTGCGACATAGCCTTCGATAATTGAGCGTGAAACCTTACCGTCTTGAAGTGTTTCAGTGACGCGGTAACGAATAACCAGATCATTCATATCGTAATCAGTCGTATATGGCCAGTTATCTTCAAACGCAGCTGTAACGAATCCAGATTCACTTGGGTAGTGGCGAATAGCAACACCGTCTTTTGTAATCAATACTGGGTGATCTTCCACTTCACCTTTTTGAGCGCCGCCGAAGTAATCGATTCCCGTTTGGTCACTAAAGCGGAAGCGACTCCATGTAGAACCCATGGTTACATCGTTGGGTACCGAAAGCATAAGGGAGTTGTTACCGGGTACCAGCAACGTATCTGAGAATACTTTTTCTCCTTCGTCTGTGAAGTCGCCATCTTTGTTCCAATCGATCCACGCAGAAAGATACCCATTTGTTGATGCTTGCACAGAAACAAGTGCTGTCATACCTGCTTCGATTGCGGTTACAAAGCCAACACCGTCTTCATCTTGTAACCCCGCTTTGTTGTCATCTAGTGGCGCTAATAAACCATCACCTTCGCCGTCAGGAGCAACAGATCCAAGATAGAATCCAGATCCGATACCGTGACGAGGGCCATTTGAATCTAGAAGCGTCAAGTAGCTATCCGGAGCATCACCAAAATCAATGGTTGAATCTTCATCGATAACAGGCGCATTAGCACATCGAGCACCATCGTTTTGTCCAGAGGCTGGGCCATAAGCAAAAATTTGAGCGGCTATGATGTCGTCATTAAGGTCATCAGGGTCTGATAGGTTGATACGGAAAACGTGGCCATCTGCATTACGTGAAATATAGTAATAGCCATCAACGTCAAAATAACCAGCACCGAATGTCCCGGTCTCTCCAATGTTACCAAGATAGGTTTCGCCACCGTTGGTTATATCGAATTCGTATAGTCCACCTGTAGAGTTATCGACACCATACAGTTTCCCATTTGCAGGGTGAAAGGCGAAATCAGTTAGTGAAACAGTGGCTGTGGTAGTAATAAGCTCAAGAGCTAGGGTTGCACTAGGGTTTGTGTCCAGTGGGTATAAATCAATCTTGAATAAACCCTGACCCTTACGATAGAAATAGAGAACGTGGTCATAAACATCCCCAACATAGAATGTATGATCAGGAAGCCCAGTGACGTTCAATGTTTCTGACTGGAAGTCTTTACCTAAGCGAACAACTTCTTTGTGTGTTGTGTCATAGCCGTAGATATACTTATCTTCGAAATCAAAGCCAACCGCATTTATATTCCCGGTTGTTCCTGTATTACCTTCAAGTAGGTTTGTTTCACCAGTAACTAGGTTGACGCCATACACCTGAACAGGCTTAGATTGAAATAAATACGCTTTACTAGGGCAGGTCTCAAAAGGGGCTGAATGAGCTGATAGCGAAATAAGAATTGCTACAAATAATAGGATAAGCCTACGCATGATGTTCTCCTTCCAATAAACGTTTTGTTGATTACCTACGTTATTACAAGGAATGTGCCACTTTTAACTCATTGATTTACATGGTGGTGAAGAGGGTGTTGGTGAAAAAGTAATGAAGAAAAATCAGATTGATTGTCATAATAAAAAACCGACAATATGTCGGTTTTCATTATGAGAATCATAGTAACTGCATCAGAAATGTCAGTTAAGACGCAAGAACCCGTTACAGTTAGGAGCAAACAGTGCAGTGTTGCATCTTAGATAATTTCATCTCTCGCCAACTCATGGTGAGTGCGTCTAAAATGAGAATCTTCCCTTCAAGTGGCGTTCCGTAGTTTGCAATGACTTTGATCGCTTCCATTGCTTGCACAGCGCCGACAATTCCAACAACAGGAGCCATCACTCCGGCCTCGACACAAGTGAGTGCGCTATTACCAAATAGTGAACTTAAACATTGGTAGCAAGGTTGATTCTCATTTTGATAAGTGAATACACTGACTTGGCCTTCCATGCGGATTGCAGCGCCAGAAATCAGCGGTATTTTATTGCGAAAGCATAGACGGTTAAGTTGATTACGAGTCTCTACATTGTCTGACGCATCAAGAACCAGCGTATGAGATGCAATTAATGATTCTAATTCACTGTCACCTAAACGATTCTCTATGGTCTCAACACAAAGGTGAGGATTTAGCTTGGTTAACGCAGCTTTTGCTGATTCGACTTTAGCGACACCTATATCGATATCAGTGTGAAGCACTTGCCTTTGAAGGTTAGATAACTCAACCTTATCATCATCAATTAGTGTTAACTTGCCTATTCCAGCTGTCGCCAAATATTGACTGGCTGCGCAGCCTAAGCCACCGGCACCTAGAATTAGAATCGAGCTTTGCTTCAATGCTTCTTGTCCCTCAAAATCAAACTGTTTAAGAATGATCTGTCGGTTGTAACGCAGCATTTCAGCGTCAGATAAAATATCCAAACCTAATTCCTAGTAAAGTGTTGAGTTAAATAGCTGAATCTGAACTGTCTCACCAACTTCAACTCGGCCTCGATCTCGCTCTAATACCACAAAGCAGTTGGATAAACTCATGGAGCGGAAAGCACCAGAACTTTGGTTTCCTGTTGTTTCAACAACGAATTGGCCATTTTCAATACTGTAAATGCCACGTTGGTAATCGGTACGCCCCGGGCCTTTCTTAAAGGCTGTTTTGGTGACAGCAGGGATTGATTCTTGCTCTTTCCATTGGGTGTGCCCTGAGAGTTTTGCTAACATAGGTTGCACCAGCACATACATAGTTAGCATGGCTGAAACGGGGTTTCCTGGCAGGCCACAGAACCATGCTGTGTCTAGAGCACCAAATGCAAAGGGTTTGCCTGGTTTAATCGCAAGTTTCCAAAAGCCGATTTCACCAATTTCTTCCAAGATATCCTTGGTATAATCTGCTTCTCCAACACTTACACCGCCTGATGTTACAACGACGTCTGCCAATGTTTGAGCTTTTTCAAATGTCGCTTTTAACGTCTCTTGGCAATCAGGAATGATGCCTAGATCGATGGCTTCACAACCAAAATTCTCAATAAGAGGCTTAATACCGTAACGGTTACTATCGTAGATTTGACCATCAGCGAGCGGTTCGCCTAGTGATTTAAGCTCATCACCAGTCGAGAAGAAGGCAACTTTTGGTTTGCGTACGACGACAATGTGGCTCACACCTAGTGAGGCAATCATAGGGATGTCTCTAGGAGTTAGGCGAGCACCTTGTTCAAGTACGATATCACCTTGACGAATATCATCACCAAGAGGACGAATATTGTTTTGTGAAGC
Source organism: Vibrio lamellibrachiae (assembly GCF_050337265.1). Classification (NCBI taxonomy): domain Bacteria; kingdom Pseudomonadati; phylum Pseudomonadota; class Gammaproteobacteria; order Vibrionales; family Vibrionaceae; genus Vibrio; species Vibrio lamellibrachiae. Next base: position 176,892 of record NZ_JAKJSU010000007.1, on the reverse strand, counting down.
GATTTTCTCTTGTTTAATGACGATTCCGTCATCTGTTGCTTCGGTATTTTCTTGCATAACGACAGCATCACAGCCTTGTGGGATTTTAGCCCCTGTCATTATGCGAATGCAGGTTTTCTCAGGCCAATCACCTTCAAAAGGGAGGCCCGCAAAAGATTTACCGGCTAGTGGTAGAACGTTTGTTGTTTCTAAATCTGCTAAACGAAGGGCATATCCATCCATTGCTGAATTATCAAAAGGCGGAACAAAAATTGGCGAAAGAACATCTTCCGCAAGAACGTAACCCAGTGCATCAGCAAGAGGGAGTCGTTGTGTTGTTTGGATTGGTTTAATGCGGGAAAGCATTTTGTCCATGGCATCTTCAAGAGGCATTAAGCCCGGTGCGTCACAGCAGCCCATCTAGTTATCCTATTATCTTATTATTTGTGTTCGACTTTATCATATAATTATCAGTAGCAATAACGGCTAGAGACAATTATGAGTAGTCATTATTTCCAATTACGGGTATTCTTGCTGCCATCCAAAAGGGGTAATTCAAGAGGAATGAGAATGTCAGCTCTTAGCGAATCCGCAAAGTTAGTAAAAGATGCGCTAGAAAGCCGTGGTTTAGAAACGCCAATGCGTCCGAACCAGGTTAGTCGTGAAGATAAAAAAGAGAAGATTGAGCACCACATGCGTGAAATCTTAACGCTTCTCGAACTCGATTTAACTGACGACAGTCTCGAAGAAACACCACATCGCATCGCTAAGATGTATGTTGACGAAGTTTTTTCTGGCCTTGATTACGCAAACTTCCCTAAGATCACTGTTATTGAAAATAAGATGAATGTCAGTGAAATGGTGCGCGTGAAAGATATCACGGTGACCAGCACTTGTGAGCATCACCTTGTTACTATCGATGGCAAGGCAGCCGTTGCTTACATTCCTCGAGGAAAGATCATCGGGCTATCTAAGATCAATCGAATTGTTCGCTTCTTTGCTCAGCGCCCACAAGTTCAAGAGCGTATGACACAGCAAATCTTAGTTGCACTACAAACGCTACTAGAGTCCGAAGATGTGGCAGTAACGATGGATGCGGTTCACTACTGCGTTAAATCTCGAGGTGTGATGGATGCAACCAGTGAAACGACGACAACCGCATTAGGCGGGATATTTAAGTCTATCCCCGCCACTCGCCATGAATTTTTACATGGGTTGAGATAATCACGATTACGAATTAAAAACGCCTCTTTATTAGAGGCGTTTTGCTTTTTATTGTTAGAACAACCTCTCATCACTTATACGCTCGATGTTCAGTAGTTTTACGATATTATTGCTTTATTCTTTAAATGAATGACGAGTAGGGTAAAATAGTCGGGCAAATTTTCTATAAATAGGCATAATACGCCTCCTTATTAAGAGCCTTAAAGGACATTACCGTGACAACAACTTCTTTTTCGACCCTGTCGTTAAAACCTGAACTACTGCAAACATTGGACGCTCTTGGTTATACCGAGATGACGCCTATTCAACAGCAGAGCTTACCGAGTGTTTTAGCGGGCAAAGATGTTATTGCTCAAGGTAAGACAGGCTCAGGTAAAACTGCTGCATTCTCTTTGGGTTTATTAAGCAACCTAAACGTTAAACGCTTTCGTGTTCAATCTTTAGTTCTATGCCCAACTCGTGAGCTTGCAGACCAAGTAGCGAAAGAGATCCGTACTCTTGCTCGTGGCATTCATAACATTAAAGTATTGACTCTTTGTGGCGGTATGCCAATGGGGCCACAGATTGGCTCACTAGAGCACGGTGCGCATATATTAGTGGGCACACCGGGACGCATCCTAGATCATATGTCTCGCGATCGTATCTGTTTAGATGAGCTAAACACGCTTGTTCTTGATGAAGCTGACCGCATGATGGACATGGGTTTCCAAGACGCTCTTGATGCAATCATCGATCAAGCACCAAAGCAGCGTCAAACATTATTGTTTAGTGCCACTTTCCCGAAAGAGATTAAGACCGTTGCCGCTCGTATCATGGATAAGCCAGAGATGGTTAAAGTGGAGTCGACGCATCAAACATCAACGATCAAGCAGCACTTCTATAAAGTGTCATGCCAAGAAGATCGCGATGATGCACTAGAGACTTTGCTACTGAATTTCCAACCAGAATCATCAGTGGTGTTCTGTAATACCAAGAAAGAAGTTCAAAACGTCAATGATGAGCTGCATCACCGTGGTTTTAGTGTTACGGAACTTCATGGCGACATGGAGCAGCGCGAACGCGATCAGGCTCTAACGATGTTTGCTAACAAGAGTATATCTATTCTTGTTGCAACAGATGTAGCGGCTCGTGGACTCGATGTTGATAACCTAGATGCCGTATTTAACTTTGAATTATCACGTGACCCAGAAGTTCATGTTCACCGTATTGGCCGTACCGGTCGTGCTGGTGAAAAGGGTAACGCATTTAGCTTCTTTAGCGATAAAGAAATGCAACGTGTTGCTTTGATTGATGAGTACATGGATATTGAAATTAAGCCTTCAGCTATACCAGAAAGAAGCAAGAAAGAGCCAATGGAAGCACCGATGAAGACGATTCAAATACTCGGTGGTAAGAAGGTGAAACTGCGTCCTGGTGATATTCTTGGTGCATTAACCAAGCAAGCAGGAATTGATGGTAAAAAAATCGGTAAGATAAATTCTTTAGCGATGGTGACGTACATTGCTGTTGAAAAGAGCGTGGTTAATGTTGCTTTAAAGCAGATTCAAAATGGCAAGATTAAAGGCCGTCAGTTTAAAGCGCGTATCATGAAGTAATCATTCCATACAGAATTTAAACAAAAAACCGAACTGATATTTAGTTCGGTTTTTTTATGCATGAAAGTAGCATTTTCGGTTGATTACTTCTCGGATAAGTAAGCCTTAATCTGATTACTCGTATAGTTAAGGTGGGCGATTTTGTGTCGGTACACTTCTTTATCTACATGGTGAATGACATAAGTTGCTGTTCGAACCACATCTCGCCATCTTGGTTTTTTAGGAAGAGTTTGCTCTAAAAAGTATTTATCCATCGTTCGAGTTTGAGCCGAGCTTCGATCGAGGTAGACGCTCCAGATACGACTTTTCTCCGCTAAGTGTATTTTGCTTTGGCCAGTACCATCTTGCCACAACGCTATAGAGTCATTCATTAGAACAACCAGGTTTTTACGAAAATCAGATTCCGAATTCACCTTAGGCTCTGTAGGATTAGAGGAGGGCGAAGACGCTCTTTTGCTCAAAATAATGTGACGTTCTAAGTTTGGCTCTTTACTTGTGACCAAAACTTGAGCCTGTACCGTTGTTATAGTCCCAAGGGAAGACTCAATATCGATAGTTGACGCTATGGGTGCTCCATCGGGTGATTCGGTATTTAATTCGGCATCCAATTTTAATTCTGCCACTGCTTTGTTGGATAAAACCGTTTGTATATTCGAACCAATAAGTTGTGGCAGTGTATTCCCCGTTAATGCTAATGCTGATGCGTTCGTATAGGTGATTTCATTAGAGCCATTAATACTAATAAGAGCATCGTCGATCTGCTCTAAAATATTTTTCATCCGGCTTTGTTCGTTTATTAAACTCGATTCCGACTCAATTCTTTCGGCAACTTCAATTTTTAATTGCTCATTCTCTTCGAGTTTTTTGTCCGCTTGGTTGGCTTTGAGTAAATGCGATACTCGGGCCAGCAATTCCTGCTGCATAAAAGGTTTTGTTAAATAATCATCGGCACCGCTCTCAAACGCTTGTAATAGATCTTTTGTCTGGGATTTCGCAGTAAGTAATAAGATTGGAAGTGCTTGTGTGGTTTTATGTTTTTTCAACTCTTGGCAGACTTCGAATCCACTGATTTTCGGCATCATCACATCTAGGATAGCGATATCGGCTGAGTTTTCTTTTAAGTAATTAATAGCTTCAGTTCCATCACTAAATGAAGTGACTTCATATCCTGCGTAGGTCAGTTGATTATTTAATACCTGCAAATTAGATACTTCATCATCGACGACGACAACCTTAAAGCCATCTGTATTCGAGTTATTCATCTGACATAGTGGCAGACCCGCGTTATATGGTGCGTTATTTTGTCTTGGGTATCCGTCATCGCCTAAACTACTACGTGTTAAGTGCTCTACAACAGCGGATTTGTGATGCTCCAATTCTGGGTCAAAGAGCGGTAATGTAAAGGTAAAACAGCTCCCTTCTCCAACCTTACTTTTTAGAGATAGTTTACCATCCATCAGTTTAACGAGTTGAAAAGCAATCGCGAGCCCTAATCCGCTTCCATTGTGGATGCGAGTAATGCTGCCATCTATTTGTACAAAAGGGTCAAAAATAGTCGATTGCTCGGATTCAGTGATCCCAATACCGCTATCAATTATAGAGAATGTGACTGTCTTATTTTCATTATTGCTTATTAGTAAATTAACCTCTCCATCATCGGTGTATTTGATCGCATTATTAAGCAGGTTATATAAAACTTGCTCTAATCGGGTGATGTCTGCGAAGACCAACATCGGCGTATCAGGTAAGGTTAGACTTAATTTAACGGGTTTGTCGCCAACCATATGCTGTGTAATAGCTATGATGGTTTCAGAGCAACGATTTACGTCTACTGCTGAAGGGCTAACTCTTAATTGGTTGTTTTCGATTTTGTGGAAATCAAGAAGATCATCCACTAAATACGCGAGACGTTGAGCACTGTTCTTTACCATGCTCAATTGTTGTTCTTGATGCTCGTTCAATGCACCAGCAACGCCTTGTAATAAAGACTCGGTTATTCCAATAACTCCGGTAAGAGGGGTTTTTAGTTCATGAGAGGTGTTGGCCAAAAATTCATCTTTAATTTTGTCTGCTTGTCTAAGTGCCACATTCTGTTCGTTAATAAGATCAACGTGTTCTTCAAGTTGTCCGTTTTTATTTTTGATGACATCGAGCTGACGGCGAACCGCTTTAGCCATAACGTCAAAGCGAGATGCTAGTCGTCCTATTTCATCTTTCCTATGTTTACCTGAAATAGGCTGCAACGCGCCGCCATAAGTTATGGATTCAGTTGCTGCCATCAAAGATTGAAGAGGGTACGTTAATGAACGAGAAAGCCAATAGACAAAGGCCGCGACCGTTAATATGAAAAGAGTCCCAATCAGCAATATATGATATCCAAACCGTAGTGACCTTGCTTGGGCTTCTAATTGACTCTGCTCAGCCACAATAGCCCAACGAACATCACCAATATCGACAAAGCTATAGGCAGATAATACAGGTGTATTGATGTAATTTGTTCCTGGCATCACCCCTACAACGCCTTCTAGTGCTTGTTCGATTGTAGGCGTGTCAAAGGTATAACGGTGAATTAGTCGAGGGTCTACATTTCCAATTAACTCAGAACCGTGCATCAGCTTAGATATAGGGTTTAGCTGGCGATTTATGACGTAGACTTCAGATTGTTCCCCAAGTCTTACGGGTTGATGAATTAAACTATCAATAGAATCACTAGAAAGAGCGAACGCTATATACCCTGCTACTTGGGAGTGATGCTCCAAAGGCTTGATAATGTAGGAAACCATTTGGCCTTCAATTGCATCGAATGCAAAGTCATGGAATAGACTGAACTCTGGATCGATTTTTCCGTGGATAGCACCGTCATGCTCTCGTAGTTGCTGACTCATTTTTGTAAACGCGATGCCTAAAGGGCTTTTTTGATAGGACTCACTGGTAAGGTCAGCAGCAAAATAGTGGCCTTTATTAAAGTTGTAAAGAACCAGTCCCGATTCATCGATCAAATAAAGATCACTAAAATCACTTTTCTGGATGAACTGAGAAAAACCAGTATCAAATCGGTCGTGTACTTGCTGATAGCTTCCCGTTACGCCAGATGCTTTGGCTGGTAATTTTTTAAAGTCACCATAACGAGAGTGATGAGACTTTAACTCTTGCGCAGCGAATTGGGAGTCTTCGGAAATAAGCCCAAATGCGTATGGAAATCCGTAAAAACGGCTCATGGCATATTTTACAAAGTCCGTCTCACTGTAGTGTGTGCTTTGTTGCTTTAATCTGTCCATATGTTGATTGATCATGCCCTGTTTAGATTGCGCGACAGACAGCAGGTTGTCGTAAACTTGCTCTTCAGTGCTCGATACAAACGAAACGTAAAAAATACTGGAGATAAGCAGCATCGGGGCGATAGAGAGGATAAGAAAGGTCAGCAATAATTTATTTCTGAGGCCCATATTCCTAAGGGCATTCATTGACATCATGTCGAGTGTTCTTCTTTATTATATTTTTACCCAGTTTTTACGACTGTTGCCTATTAATAAAGAAATATCGTTAATATCGGTGTTAATTCTTGAACTGGTTCTCACCCCATTTAAAGATGATAACAAATCAATCAGTTAGGAATAGTCATGAAAAAAGGAACATCTCGCTCACCTCTCGTTATTGGTTTTCCAGGAACGGAATTTACCTCAGAACAGTTAGCATTCTTTGGCGAATACAAACCGTTTGGCTTAATGATTACAAGGGATAACATTGTTAGCAAAGCTCAACTAAAAAACGTTATCGCCCAGTTTAAGCAAGCCGTTGATGAAGAGCTAGTTATGGTCACTACAGATCAGGAAGGTGGCCGCATTCAGTACTTACAAGGCGAAGAGTGGCAAACTTACCCTATTTATGGTGATTTTAAAGCGCTAGCAGACAAAGACTTAGAACAAGCAAAAAAATCAGCATACGAAACCAGTATTTCGATGGCAACAGAAATGGCTGAGCTTGGGTTTAACGCGAACTGTGGTCCAGTACTTGATTTGTTAATGGACGAGGCTGATGCAGTAATGTCCAATCGCTGTTTCCATACTAACCCTAAATACACCGCGGAACTTGCTAAGTCGTATGTACAAGGGCATATGGACGCAGGCGTAATGCCTATGCTGAAACACATACCAGGCCATGGCCGAGCAACGGAGGATAGCCATAAAACTCGCCCTTGTATTGATACCAAACTCACAGAGCTAGATGACACTGATTTTCATCCATTTAGCGAGTTGCACAATGCGCCAATGGCAATGGTTGCACATGTGGTTTTCTCACAGGTTGATAACCTACCAGCTAGCATATCGAAAAAAACAGTCAACGAGTTAATCAAACAACGCATAGGTTTTGAAGGCAGCTTAATATCGGATTGTGTGTACATGGAGAGCTTAGAAGGGCCTTTGGAGGACCGTTGCCAAGCCGTGCAGCAAGCAGGGGTCGATCTGGTGCTTGCGTGCCACGGAGACGTGAATGATTGGACGGTTTGGCAAACCAAATTAAGTCCTCTCTCTGAAGAGAGCTTACAGCGCCTTGATAACTCTCTTAACATAACCGCGCGGTCTCGCATTGATCAAACGATTAATGTCGCAGAGCTGGTTGCTAGAGTTGAAAAGGTGCTCATTTAATTGTGGTAGAGAATGCCGTATGTAGCCACTAAATGTGAACTGTACGGAATTCTAAGTAAAAGTCATTATGTCTTTAATAAACAGAGGCTTATTTTCTATTTTTACGTTTTTGACGGTATATTTACGACATTACACTTTGTCAGAATATCCAAGAAGATGCTTGAATGATTTCATGCTTTATTGCTGCGGTAGGCACTAGAGTTGGAACAATAATTGAGTTTCCAAATAACGACAATAATCAAGGATATGATTTAATGAAAAAAGTTCTTCTTGCTACAAGTATCGCTACAATACTTTCTAGCACTGCTTTTGTATCTACGACGGCGGTTGCAAATGACACTGGTGCTACATCAGAAAAATCAGTACTGAATATTGTACCTAGACTTCGAACATCTTGGGTTCGAAACTTCAACCCATATAACCAAACCACATTCTTACCAACAACCAACGAATTTGTATTTGAGCCATTGGCCATTTTTAATTCAATGCAGGGTGGTGAAGTACATTATCGTTTGGCTGAATCATTCGAATACGCAGAAGATTTGACCTCGGTGACCTTTAAGATTCGTCCTGATGTTAAATGGTCAGATGGTCAAGCGCTAAGTGCACAAGATGTACTGTTTAGCTTCAATATGGTCAAAGAAAATGCGGCACTTGATAGCCGTGCGATCTGGCAGCGAATTAGTGATATTGAGTTAATTGATTCTCATACGATTAAGTTTAACCTGCCAGTGGCTGATGGCGGTGCAGCAATTGAAATTGTTCAAGTTCCAATTGTACCGGAGCATGTGTGGAAAGATGTTTCAGATCCTGTCTCGTTTACCAATGAAGAGCCTGTTGGAAGTGGACCAATGACAGAAATAGAGCGCTTTACCTCACGCGTCTATGTTCAATGTCGAAACCCTCATTACTGGGACAAAGACAATTTAGCGGTTGATTGCTTGCGCTTACCTCAACTTGCTAACAATGACCAAGTATTAGCCGCGGCTCAGAAAGGGGAGTTGGATTGGTTCGGTTCATTCTTACCGGATATTGATAAAACTTACGTCGCTCGTGATAAAAACAACCACAAATATTGGTTCCCTGCAGGGTCAATGGTAGCTTTCAATTTTAACTTAGAAAGCCAGCATGAAGGAAATCGTCAAGCGTTTAATAATGTAGAGTTCCGCCGTGCGATGTCTATGGCTATGGATCGCGAAGCCATGGTTGAAATTGCCGGATATGGCTACCCGACAATAAATGAATATCCGTCGGGCCTTGGCGCGACTTACCACTCTTGGAACAACGACACCGTTGACAAGAAATACGGTCAGTTTTCCAAATACAACATTAAGTCAGCCCAAGCACTACTAAAACAAAATGGTTTCGTTGACAGCGATGGTGATGGCTATATCAATAATCCAGATGGTTCGAAAATTGAATTTAACATTATCGTTCCCAATGGTTGGACTGACTGGGTAAATACGGTTCAAATCGCGGGTGATGGCCTTCAAGAATTGGGTATCAATGCAAAAGTTAGAACACCAGAAGCACCAGCTTGGACAGCTGCACTTATTGATGGAAGCTACGATGCCGCGATTAACTCTTACTATCAGGGAGCAACTCCTCATTACATGTACAACTCCGCGTTTAGTAGCGAGCAACAAGGTCAATCACGTTTCGCTGTTACTCGTTTTAGTCAGCCTGCTTTAGATGCACTTCTTGATAGCTTTTATCAGAGCATAGACCAGACGAAACAGAAAGAAGTGATGGATGACATTCAGTTAATCGTTGCGGAAAATATGCCGTTCGTACCTGTCTTTAACAATCCAACATGGTACCAGTACAACGAAACACGTTTTGAAGGTTTCTTTAGTGCTGATAACCCTGTAGCTCGTCCACAAGTACACCCTGGTGTTCCAGAGCGTCTATTGCACCTACTAAGTATCAAGCCGAAATCATAACTCTTCTTTTATCAATCTATAAAGGGCTGGTAGCTGCAGCCCTTATTCTCAAATAAATAACTATAAGCTCAACTCAAAAGGAGTGAGATATGGATTTTGTGCTTCGCCGCCTCGTATTCTATGTAATAGCTTTTTTCTTTGCGGCTACATTTAATTTCTTTTTACCAAGATTAATGCCCGGCGATCCAATAATGGTCATGTTCGCCTCGCAAGGTAACCCTTTACCTGTAGAGAGTTTAGAATCACTGAAACAAACTTTTGGCTTTGTTGATGGACCATTGTATTTGCAGTACGTCACGTATATGAAAAGTGTCTTTACTTGGGATTTAGGACTTTCCGTACAGTTTTACCCACTTCAAGTGAACGAAGTGATCGCACGTTCAATGATTTGGACTCTATTCTTAGTAGGCACGTCAACGTTAATTAGTTTCTTTATCGGGTCTATTTCCGGGATTATTGCGGCTTGGTATCGAGGCAGTTGGGTCGATACGATATTGTCACCATTGTCGTTGGTTCTACAGTCAATACCAGCGGTCGTTTTAGCGTTAACTTTTATGTTCATTTTTGGCGTGGCGCTGAATTGGCTTCCATTCTCATACGCTTACGACATAGAACTTGATCCGATGTTTACGTGGGAATACATCTCTAGCGTGATTGAACATGCGACGATGCCGATCATTTCTTTAGTTATCGTTCAAATTGGTGGTTATCTGCTGACCATTCGAAATAATCTGATCAACATTTTGGGAGAAGACTACATCGTCATGGGGCGCGCGAAAGGTTTGTCTGAGAACCGCGTCATGTTCAATTATGGTGCTCGTAACGCACTGCTTCCATCTATTACTGCCTTTGCTATGACAGTGGGTGTTGTGGTGGGCGGTTCACTGATTACTGAAGTCGTCTTTAACTATCCAGGGCTTGGTAATACTCTATTTGAAGCGATTGTTGCGCGTGATTACCCCGTCATTCAAGGTCAGTTGCTGATCATGACGATTGCAATGCTAAGCGCTAATTTTGTTGCCGATATGGCATATGTTTATCTTGACCCTCGTCTGCGCCGTGACTAATAGGAATTTGATATGAAGGAATTTTTAAAATTACTGGGTCGCAATAAGAAAGTTGCTGTCGGCCTATTCATTGTTCTGTTTTATATACTGATTGCATTAGCGGCACCTGTGTTAACGAGCCACGATGCAAACAAACGAGTTGCTCGACCACACCAAGCGCCGAGCGCTGAAAATGTGATGGGTACAACTCGAATGGGTCGTGACGTCTATCATCAGTTTATCCAAGGTACTTCTACCTCTTTAGCGGTTGGCTTTAGTGCGGGAATTATCATTGTACTTATTGGCACAGCATTAGGAGTATCTGCGGGCTACTTTGGTGGCAAGTTTGATGAAATTGTAAATCTTGTAACCAATATTGCTCTCGTGGTTCCCCAATTGCCTTTGCTGCTGGTTTTAGCAGCATTTATCGGAGAAGTGAGTCCATTTACCATTGCACTAATCATCGGGATGACAAGTTGGGCTTGGGGGGCGAGGGTAACACGTGCCCAAACGCTATCACTTCGAAACAAAGAGTTTATACACGCAAGTGAATTAGCGGGTGAGCCTGCAAGACGTATCATCTTTGTTGAGATCTTACCGAATTTAGCATCGATCATTGGTCTCAATTTCTTAGGCTCTATTATTTTTACCATCATTACGCAGGCAACCATTGAGTTCCTTGGTCTGGGCGATCCTCTGTCGGTGAGCTGGGGAACCATGCTGTATAACGCCCAAAACTCTTCGGCTTTAATAGTAGGCGCTTGGTGGGAAGTTATGGTGCCTTGTGTTGCTATTGCAATATTGGGGATGGGCTTAGCGTTACTGAACTTTGGTATTGATGAAATTTCAAATCCACGATTACGAACTTTCTCAGGAATGAAGAAATTTAACCAACGGATAAAACTGATTAAAGAGCGCAGAAGGCTTGCGAAGAAACCAGAAGAAGAGTTGGCTAAGAAGGAGTCTGTATATGGATAATACATTAGAGATCAATAACCTTAGTGTTGACTACTTACTTGAAGATAGTGAATTTACAGCGGTAAACAATGTGAGCTTTTCCATAAAGAAAGGCGAAATATTCGGTTTAGCTGGTGAGTCTGGGTGCGGAAAAAGTACCATCGCATTTGCGGTTAGTCGTTTGTTGCAGCCACCGGCTTATATTTCACAGGGTGAAGTTCTGCTAAACGGTGAAGATACTTTGAAAATGAGTGCTAAGCAGATCACGGCTCTTCGCTGGAATAAAGTGAGCATGGTTTTTCAAAGCGCAATGAACAGTCTAAACCCTGTTATAACTGTTGAAGAACAATTTCGAGACATGTTCTACAAACACCGAGGTTATAACAAAGCAGAGTCGGCTGAGAAAGCTGGAGAGCTTTTGGAAAGGGTAGGGATTGCTCCAGAGCGTCTTTCTGATTACCCCCATCAATTTTCTGGAGGCATGCGCCAACGAATCGTGATAGCTATCGCAATAGCGTTAAACCCTGACCTGCTAATAATGGACGAACCGACGACGGCGCTTGATGTCGTTGTTCAGCGAGAGATCTTAATGCAAATCCATGCGTTACGAAAAAAACTCGGTTTTTCTGTTTTGTTCATTACCCACGATTTAAGCTTAATGACTCAGTTGTGTGACCGTATTGGAGTGATGTTAAAGGGGGAGCTGGTGGAAGTAGCAAGCGCACGCGATATCTTACATAACCCAAAACATGCTTATACCCAAAAACTTTGGAATTCTATTCCAGCTGCGTTTGAAGATCACATTAGAAAAGAGCAACTGGAGGAATCGTTAGCATGAGCACTTTTGAACACGGTGAGACCATTATCTCAGTCAATAATATGAGTAAGACGTTCCATACTGGTAAAGGCGTAAAGAAAAAAGAAGTGAAAGCGTTACGCGGCATTAGCTTCAACTTAAATAAAGGCCGAGCCATGGCTTTGGTTGGCGAAAGTGGGTCGGGAAAAAGCACCGTTGCGCGCCTACTGACCAAAATGCATGATCACACTAGTGGAGACGTTTTCTTTAAAGGCCAAAATATTAGTGATATTGAAACGCGTAAAGATTTAGTCGCGTATCGAAAACAGATACAAATGATCTTCCAAGACCCGTTTGGATCGTTGAATCCCGCTCATACTATTTATCATCACATTGCTCGCCCTTTACTTACTCATAAATACGTAAAGAATCATAAGGAAGCGAAAGTAAAGGTCGATGAGCTACTAAGAATGGTTGAGTTAGATCCGGATGTTACAGTTATGAAGTTTCCTCACCAGCTATCAGGGGGACAGCGTCAGCGTGTGTCAATTGCACGAGCAATAGCAGTAGGTGCAGAAGTCATTCTCGCAGATGAACCGACCTCTATGCTTGATGTATCTATTCGACTTGATGTGCTGGACTTACTAAAGCGCTTAAAAGACGAACAAGGTTATACGTTTTTGTACATTACCCATGATATTGCCACCGCTAGGTACTTTGCTGAAGACATCGCGATTATGTATCAGGGACAAATCGTTGAGTATGGCGACACTGGCAGTGTGATAGACAATCCGCAGCACCCCTATACAAAGTTGCTGCTATCTGCGATACCAAATCCTTACGTTAGTTTCGACGAAGCGATAGAAACCGGGGCAGAGCTGCTCGAAAAAGCAAACAACATACGCAAGCAGAGCGACGCAGATATTTTGGGGTATCGACAGTTTGCCAAGAATCACTTTTATGGAGAGACGACGGTTTAATTTGATTTAACTTAATAGCCGGATTATTTATTAAAACGATGTGATTATGTAAAAAGCCAAACAGCCATTGTGTAAGTTAATGGTGTTCGGCTTTTTGTTTTTACTCTGTTTAACTTTTTCTTTGTATAACTAGGAATCGTACGCTACTTAAATATGATGGCGTGTTGTTAGCCATTAAATAAATACAGATACTCTTCATAGCCTTCTGTGCTCATTTGGTCTACTGGTACGAATCGAAGTGCTGCCGAATTAATACAGTAGCGTAACCCTGTCGGTGCGGGCCCATCTTCAAACAAATGGCCTAAATGTGAGTCGGCAAATCGACTTCTGACCTCGGTTCGAGAGTAAAGTAAACTATTGTCAGCGTGTTCTTCAATGTATCCGTCGTTAATTGGGCGAGTAAAGCTTGGCCAGCCTGTCCCTGATTTGTACTTGTCAGTCGACGAAAATAGCGGTTCTCCAGTCACGACATCAACGTATATACCAGCTTGTTTATTATCCCAGTACTTATTCTTAAATGGCCTTTCGGTTCCTTCCTCTTGAGTGACGTAATATTCGAGTTCGGTTAATTGAGCCTTGATTTGTTTGTCACTCGGTTTATCGTAAGCTTTCAATGTCGCCAAACGTGCTTGATCGTCTATCATAGTTCGGAGGGTAACAGGCATATCAATCCGCTCTTCACCAAAAATCTTGTCTAGGTATTGGTCTCTACCTGAGTTGTACCGATAGTACTTATATCGGACTGTATTCCGTTTGTAATAATCTTGATGATAATCTTCTGCTGGCCAGAAAGAATCAAATTCAATCAACTCAACTTTCAAAGGTTTGTTATATATCCCTAGAGACTCGACTTGTTGTAAAAACTGTTCCGCAATCACTTTTTGTTCGTCATTATGGAAAAAGATAGCAGGGCGATAGTGAGGGCCTCGATCAACAAATGAACCTTTGTTATCGGTAGGGTCGATATGGCGTAGAAGTTGATCGAGAACTTCTTCGTAGCTAACACGTGAAGCATCATAGGTAACTGAAATGGCCTCTATGTGTTTTGTCTTCCCTGAAGAAACTTCTTTATAGGTAGGGTTTTCTAAGCTTCCTCCAGAGTAGCCCGACACGACATCAATTACGCCGTCTAAAGCTTCTAAATCCGATTCTGTACACCAAAAACAACCGCCAGCCAGTGTCGCAGTTTCAATGTGTCCAGATTGATTATTCTGTTCACTAGTCGCTTTAGTTGATGATTCAACCGGTATAAGCGAAGAAACCACAAGTACACTCATTGCAGCGATAAAAATTGTAAAGAGAGAGCGTTTGCGCATATTGATTCCCCAAATAAGTTGTCTATAGATTAGAACAGGAATGAATGGGAAAAATTTCAAAGTCATGATTGATGATATGAATACAGAGCGAAAAAAAGCGAGGCTACTTGCCTCGCTTGTTTGTTTTAAGCATGTTCGATCAGCTTAACCCGATGATATTTCCTTCGTCATCTAGATCAAGGTTCATGAACGCAGGTTTATCTGGTAAACCGGGCATGGTCATTACGTTACCGCATAGTGCGTAAACAAAACCTGCACCAGCACATAGCTTTAGCTCGCGAATTGGCACATCGAACCCACTAGGTGCACCTTTTACAGATCCGTCAGTAGAGATTGAGAGTGGTGATTTAGCTAAGCATACGGCTAAGTTATCGTACCCATCTTTTTTAAACTGTGCCAGTTGTTGAGTTGCTTTATAGCTCATTGTTACGCCTTTCGCACCGTAGCCAACTTCAGCGACGGCCATAAGTTTCTCTTCTAACGACTGGTCTAATTTATATAACGGAGTGAATACAACACTATTTTCACATTGTTTCATGACTTTTTCTGCGAGTGCTACTGTCCCTTTGCCACCCAAAGAAAAGCCTTCGCTTATATCAACTTCTACGTTGTTTGGCAGTGCTTCTACCATCTCTTTTAGTTGCAATAGCTCATTACTACAATCTTGAGGGAAGCGATTGATCGCAACAACGGCTGGAACACCGTATTTGTTGACGTTATTGATGTGCCATTTTAGGTTATCGAATCCGGCTATCAATGCGTCTGAATCAGCATCAAATATTGAATCAGGAATAGCTTGTCCAGGTTTTAAATCATAATGACCTGAGTTGGCTTTTAATCCACGAAGCGTCGCGACGATAACTGCGCAATCTGGTGCTTTTCCTGACGCCTGAGCTTTAATATTACAGGCTTTTTCAAAGCCCATATCAGATCCAAAACCACCTTCGGTAACGGTGTATTTAGCTAACTTATTGGCGATATTATCAGCAATGATTGATGAGTTACCGTGAGCAATATTGGCGAATGGTCCTGCGTGAATAAGCGTTGGAACACCTTCTAGTGTCTGCATTAGGGTCGGCTCTATTGCATCTTTCATGCTAACTGCCATTGCGCCTGCTACTTGTAGGTCTTCCGCAGTGACAGGGTCACCATAAATATTGTAAGCGACTACAATACGTCCAATTCGTGCACGCAAATCTTTAAGATCAGTTGCTAGCGCTAAGATGGCCATAAGTTCTGACGCGGCCGATATGTCGAATCCATCCTCTCGCTCAAATCCATTGATGGTTTTATTAGTCTCATTTTTACCAACCGTTACCATGCGAAGGGCGCGGTCATTATGGTCTAGTACACGTTTCCAAACGACGTTCTTTGAATCTATTTTTAACGCAGTCAATCCGGTGCGGTCTTCAAAGTCGCTGTAGCCTTTGCGTTGTTCATGATAGATACGAGCATCAATGGCGGCCGCGGCAAGGTTATGTGCCGCTGTTACCGCATGAATGTCACCGGTTAAGTGAAGGTTGAGTTCGTCCATTGGGGCTACTTGAGAATAACCACCACCAGCAGCTCCACCTTTCACACCAAAAACAGGACCCATAGAAGGCTGACGGATACATGCAACAACGGATTGATCTAACTTCTTCAGACCCTGAGACAAGCCGATGGTCGTTACGGTCTTGCCTTCTCCTAACGGAGTTGGGGTAATAGCGGTAACCAATACCAGTTTACCGACTTGCTCATTTGTTAAACGCTTTACGCTGGAAAGGGATACTTTTGCTTTGTATTTACCTTGTGATTGGAACTCATCATCGAGCAAGCCCATAGACTGAGCTACAGTAGTAATTGATTGTAGTTTTGTCTCACGACAAATTTCGATATCTGACAGCATAAAACCCTCGGAACAGGACTATAAATAGTTAGGTAAACGTTTGCGTCAGGATGATAGCTTTAATTTATTCTTTGTAAAGTGCTATTTGACGCGTTATTTGTTCGCTAGTGTAACAGAGTCGGTGGTCAGTTCGCTAAAGTGGGTTTTGTTAGGAAAAACTGATGACAATTGAACTTATAATAGTATGAGGTGGAATGCATATTCACTAAAAAAGGAGCTATTTATATGCTAGCTGTTATTGGGAATTAAATGAACGTGAGAGCGGATAAAGCGATGAAGGCTTGTGCACTGTAGTACGTGATCATGACTACTTGCCTTGTTAGAAAAGAGGGAGCCCTGAAACGGTCGACAGCTAAGACAAAGTCAGACAGTAAAAATAGAATTGAACCTGTAAAGGCAAACGCAGCAGATTGACTATACCCACCACTTCTATATTCGATAGCAGCCCATGCCATACAAAGGATTATCAAGATGTATATGGCAACGGGGATTTTAATGTCTTCGAGACGGTTGTATATAAACTTGTAAACCAGCACACCGAGTATTGATAAAACGATAATTGGCCAAGGCGAAATAGACGTTGTTATCTGTCCGGTAAAAGCGGCGAGATAACAAATGTGAGCGATAAGAAAAAACTTTAAACCGGGTAAAAACTTATCACTGGGATGCATAAGAAAAACATCACCAATAACAGATAGAAATAATCCTAATATAATAAGTTGCACGTAAGGCAACATTATCGAACCTGACCATAAAAGCGTCCCGATCAATAAGATGATTGGTGTAGGCTTTGATATATAAAACAACCATTTAAATCGACTATTAATCGAGCCCACGTGTAGAGCCGAAAAAAGAACAATAAGAAACCACATCTAAATTGCTCCAATGAAAGCACGGTTATTTACAAGAGGTCGGATGCTAACATTATTTACAGTACAGGTGTGTGTAAATTGACACAAAAAACACGTGAGCTTGTCATTTATGTTATACCCAGCCAATTTATTTTTAGATTAGGTTGAAAATGAGATCATGACGATTCTCAAGTCGTGAAAGAGTTGTTGATTTTTTAAGGTAATAAATTAGTTGTTGGTGCAAATTAACTGTTGGCTTGTTGCATAAATGTGAATTATATTGCGAGTGATTGTACAAAACGTGTATAAATTAGGGGCTTAATAAGGAAACTATTCTAAGGTTATTTTGCGTATAAAAATTAGCCAGCGAAACAAGAGTAAAGCTGAATTAACGCATTGAAACAATAACTTAAGGATAGAGAATTATGCGTAAAGCGAACATTAAGATCCCCAAGAGTGTACTAACCCTTAGTACACTGGCTGCATCCTGCTTATTAGCTACAAATAGCTATGCCGCAGTTGATTGTAGTGCATTGAATGTATGGGACTCATCTACTGTTTATACCGGTGGTGATGAGGTTCAACATGAAGATAGTGCATACAAGGCCAATTACTGGAACCAAAATAATAACCCGACCAACTTTTCTGGTGATTACGCTCAGTGGAAATTAACAGACACTTGTACAAATGGTGGGGGTGGAGTCAACGAAGTTCCTTTGGCCGAATTAACATCGCCAGTTGCAGGAGACATAGTGACTGAAGGTGAGGTTGTAACCTTATCGGCGTCGGCAAGTGATAGTGACGGTACTGTTTCTAGAGTCGATTTCTTAGTTAATGGCGTTGTAGTATCTCAAGCGACAGCTCAGCCATACACAGCACCATGGACTGCCGTTGCGGGAACTCAGTTATTTAGTGTGATTGCCTATGATGATAAAGGGGCGCAAAGCTTAGAGAGTTCAGTATCTCTGGTTATAGATTCAAATGGACCAGCGAATGAGGCTCCGAGTGTGTCTCTTTCTTTATCAGCAGCATCTATTGATGTTGGCGGCGTTGTAACATTAACGGCCGACGCATCAGATTCGGATGGAACTGTCGATAAAGTTGATTTCTATGTTGCAGGTGCACTAGTAGGGACTGCTGCGACAGCACCTTACGTACTTGAGTACACAGCAACAAAAGCAGGAGCTTTGGCAGCTTATGCGAAAGCGACTGATGATAAAGGCGCTGCGACTGACTCTTCGCTGGTAGCGCTGACAGTCAATGGCTTACCAACGGTTAGTACATGTCGCCCTGATGGCTTATACCAGACAGAAGGCGTGAATGTACCTTATTGTACAACTTATGATGAAGATGGTCGCGAGATCATGGGCGTGGATCATCCTAGACGTGTAATTGGTTACTTTACTAGTTGGCGCGCTGGCGATGACCCACAAGCCGCTTATTTAGTTAAAGATATTCCATGGGATCAACTCACGCATATTAACTATGCGTTCGTAAGTATTGGCGCTGATGGAAAAACGAATATTGGTGACGTTAATGATCCGACTAACGCTGCCGTTGGTATGGAATGGGCAGATGTTGAAATTGATCCAACGCTCGGCTTTAAGGGGCACTTTGGTGCACTAGCAACAGCAAAAGAGAAACACGGAGTGAAGACTCTTATTTCTATCGGCGGTTGGGCAGAAACAGGTGGCCATTTCGCTACGGATGGCAGCCGTGTTGCTGACGGTGGTTTCTATACCATGACAACCAAGGCTGACGGATCTATCAACCATCAAGGCATCGAAACTTTTGCTACCTCAGCTGTCGCGATGATGAAGAAGTATAAATTTGATGGTTTGGACATTGACTATGAATACCCAACTTCAATGGCGGGTGCTGGTAACCCATACGATAAAGACTTTATGGAGCCACGTCGTCAGTATTTGTGGGCATCCTATCAGGAGTTAATGAAAGTACTTCGTCAAAAGCTAGACCAAGAATCAGCTCAAGATGGTGTGCACTACATGCTTACTATCGCAGCTCCTTCGTCGGGCTATCTTCTACGCGGTATGGAAACATTTGATGTAACCAAGTACCTAGATTACGTTAATATCATGTCTTATGACTTGCATGGCGCATGGAATGACCACGTTGGACACAATGCGGCACTGTTTGATACAGGTAAAGATTCTGAGTTGGCGGCTTGGAATGTTTATGGTACTGCGGCATACGGTGGAATAGGGTACCTAAATACGGACTGGGCTTATCACTACTTCCGCGGCTCTATGCCAGCAGGTCGTATTAATATTGGCGTTCCATATTATACTCGTGGTTGGCAAGGCGTGACTGGTGGTGAGAATGGTTTATGGGGACGAGCTGCCCTTCCAAACCAATCTGAATGTTCTGCTGGTACGGGCGAAGGTGAGAAAAACAATTGTGGATACGGCGCAACAGGTATCGACAATATGTGGCACGATACCGACCCTAAAGGCAATGAAATGGGGGCGGGTTCAAACCCAATGTGGCATGCCAAGAACTTAGAGAAAGGGATTTGGGGCTCTTATGCGGCGGCCTACAACTTAGATCCTGCTACTAACCCAATCGTTGGTACTTACACTCGAAATTATGACAGTGTCGCAGTCTCTCCTTGGCTTTGGAATGCGGAGAAGAGTGTCTTCTTATCAACTGAAGATAAATCGTCAATCAACGTGAAAGCCGACTACGTCATTGATAAAGAAATTGGCGGAATCATGTTCTGGGAACTTGCGGGCGATTACAACTGCTATACGCTAGATGCTAACGGTAACCGTGGTGGTGTCGACGAAACCGAACAAGCTTGTAATTCAGGTCATGGTGAATTCCACATGGGTAACTCCATGACGAAAGCCATTTATGAAAAATTTAAATCAGCAACTCCATACGGTAATAAATTAGCGACGTCATCTTTAGCGACGGAAGCACTTGATATTACTGTATCAGTTGGTGGCTTTAAGGTCGGAGATCAAAACTATCCGATTAATCCTAAAGTCACGTTTACCAACAACACAGGGCAGGCACTGCCCGGCGGTACTGAGTTCCAATTTGATATCCCAGTATCAGCACCTGATAATGCAAAAGATCAGTCAGGTGGTGGTTTGAAAGTTATCTCATCGGGGCATACTCGTTCTGATAATGTTGGTGGTCTTGATGGCCCTATGCATCGAGTGTCGTTCTCTTTACCTGCGTGGAAAGATCTACCGGCAGGTGGAGCTTATGAATTAGACATGGTGTATTACCTTCCTATTTCAGGTCCGGCAAACTACACCGTAACTGTAAATAACGTGGCTTATGCGTTTAAGTTTGAGCAACCCGATCTTCCGCTTGGGGATATTAGTAATGGCGGAAATACAGGCGGAGGTGATAATGGTGGTACGACCCCGCCGGGAAGTGTGACTCCTTGGGAAGCGGGTGTAACGCAGGCAACCAATGGTGATACCTATTCACATAATGGTAAGTGTTTTACAGCTAAAAACAATCCAGGCACTTGGGAGACACCAACCCAAACAAACTGGTTTTGGGATGAAGTAGCGTGCCCATAAGAAAGCATACTATTTATATCAGTTAATCACTGATAGTTAAGTAATAGCCTTAATCAAACGATTAAGGCTATTTTTTTAGTCAAAACAGTAGCTTTCAGGAACAACGACGACACCATTACTAGATATGTGAAATCGCTTTAGATCTTCAGATTTATCGACACCAATCTTCGTATTGTTTGGAATGATCACATGCTTATCAATAATGCAATTGGTTAACTCACATCCACTTCCAACAACGACATCGTCAAATAGAATACTATTAACAACTGTCGCACTATCGTTAATTCGAACATTGGATGACACAATGGAGTGCTGAACTGACCCTCCCGAGTTAATCACTCCATTTGCAATAAGAGAGTTAATAAATATCCCTTCGTTTCCGGAAGCGGAAGAGACGGTTCTTGCTGGAGGGTATTGTGCTTCATAGGTTCGTATTGGCCAGTTAGGCTGGTATAGATTCATAGGTGGGACAGGTTGTAATAGATCCATATTGGTCTGATAAAAAGAATCAATTGTTCCTACATCCCTCCAATAACAATCCTTTTCAACACGGCCTTTATCGCTACAAAATTGATAGGCAAATACCCGTTCTCTATCTATTAATTTCGGAATAATATCTTTTCCAAAGTCATGACTCGAAGCTTCGATAAGTGAATCTTCTTCTAATGCTTTTTGTAATGTTTCCATTTCAAATATATAGATACCCATAGAGGCAAGGCTACGAGTAGGATTGCCAGGCATCGATGGTGGATCGATAGGTTTCTCAATAAAAGAGATAACTTGGCCATTATCGTCTGTCGCCATCACACCAAATTCGTTCGCATCCTCTCTAGCTACATCCATACAAGCGACCGTCAACTTAGCGCCTGTTGCTTTGTGTTGTTTAAGCATGGCAGCGTAATCCATTCGATATACGTGATCGCCGGATAACACAACAACATATTTTGCATCACTACGTGAAAGCAACCATAGGTTGTGATAAATGGCGTCTGCTGTGCCCTCATACCATTTTCCGCCTTTTCTCATTTGGGGGGGTACGACGGTGATATATTCGCCTAATTCGGGATTAAAAATAGACCAACCATCTCTTAGGTGTTTTTGTAAGGAGTGGGATTTATACTGTGTTAAAACAAGGATTTGTCTAAGGCCTGAATGGAGGCAATTGGTCAACGTAAAATCGATAATACGATACTTACCTCCAAACGGTACTGCTGGTTTTGCTCTATCTTCAGTCAAAGGGCTAAGCCGAGACCCCATCCCACCAGCCAAAATGACGGTTAACGCGTTTTGCATCTATATTCTCCAGATAATGTGCAATCAATTGTTCATCATAGAGAGTAGTACATAAATCGAAGTCTTATAAAGCTCATTAAAATAATGAGTTAGAGATAAGAGTGCAGGATGATAATCGGGTTAAAATAACGCGGTGAAAACAGCCGTTTAAGTAATATCTCATTCTCAGGGCGTTAATATGCAAAAATATCGGTCTCTCGAAGGAGATAGTAACGTTGGGCATTTAATAGTTAAGCAATCTCAGCACTTTCTTGGCTAGTAATGATTGAAATACAATTTTTCCCTGAACTCTTAGATTCATATAGAGCGATGTCTGCACGTTTGTAAGACCGTTCGACGCTAGAGTCGATGTCGCTGACACCACCACTCACTGAAACGGAATTCTCATGACATAAGCTAATAGCAATTCTTAGCCTATTAACCACCATTTCAGCTTCCAAAATAGGGGTGTGTGGCATGATCAGCCCAAACTCCTCACCACCAATACGAGCGAGGAAGTCCGTGTCTCTAATCTGTTCTAATATGATGCTTGATACAGACTTAATGACTCGGTCACCCTCATCGTGCCCAAGCTCATCATTTACCCGTTTAAAATTATCTATATCAATAATAGCAAGGCACGATTGATACTGAGTAGGGTATCTGCGTGAGCGACGAGTTTCGCGTCTCATTTGTTTGTCAAATTTCCGGCGGTTCCATAATCCACTCAGTGAATCTTTTTCGCTGAGTTCACGTAAGCGATTTTCTAACTCTTTTCGTTGTGTAATATCAACGAAGGAGCCGACATAGAAGAGGATTTCTCCCTGACGGTCACTCACAGTTTGAATTCTTAAAATCTCTGTTAAGGTAGAGCCATCTTTTCTCTGGTTAACAACTTCACCTTCCCAAGAACCTTCGGCCAATAAGTGTTTCCACATTTTAATGTAGAATTGTTGTTGATGCTTTCCAGAGGCAAAAATTGAGGGACTTTTTCCTTTTACTTCATCTAAGGTGTACCCGCTAAGCCGAGTGAACTCTTTATTCACGGAAATAATACGATTGTTTCTGTCAGATATGAGAACAGCTGACATACCGTTCATGGCAACTCGTGCAATTTGGCTTTCTACCGAGTGTTTTTGATGGCGAATATTCCAGCCACAAAAAAGGAAGGTAACCAGTCCAATAATAATATAGACAGCTAACGCAAGCAGAGAGATATCATCGAACTCTTCAGAAATAATTTCATTAATCTTTTGGTCTGGTACATTCAGCACGAGCAGTAGGTCTTTCCCCATTAATTGGCTGGATAATGATAATTTTGAATAAGACCACCAAGACCCAGCATCAAAGACACTACCGGTGGGATTAGTTTGAGATTCCTTCCAAACCAGTGGTAATTGGTTTTGAATATTAAAATCTGCATGTTCTGAAACAATATCGCCAAGTAATTGGCTAAAGGTTTGGCTTTGCAAATAAAAACCGTTGGCTTTTAAAATATCTGGTTTAAGTTGGTTTTTTGAGCTGTGTCCTAAAGAATTATAGATAGCATCAAAATTGAGGTTAGCAATAAAATAGCCATAGCGTTTAAATTCTACATCGACAGGAACAATCAAACGTAGAGCAGGAGTAATTGGAGTCACAACTTTTCCATTTTCATACTCAATATCAATACCAAAACTACCTGATTGGTTTGGTTTAAGCGTTTTTGCGTACTGAAAGTAATCTCTGCCGCTCTTATTTTGTAAAAATTCTTTCGGAACTACCTCAATATAATTGTCGACACTATTAATACGGATTACTTCTTTTCCTGAATTATCTAGGAAACGTAAATGAGAAAAATAACCTTTCGAACGTGCAATTAGAATCCATAGGTCTTGGACTGCGTTGATGTTAAGTGTGTCTTTAGCGGTTACCGCTGAATGCAACAAGTTATTGCTTGATAACAATTCAACTGACGCTTCAATATCAGAGAGGGTGGATTGTAAAGATAATTGATTAAATTCAAGTAGTGCCCGAGTTTCTTGTTCGACTCTAGAAGTTGCACGTTCTTCTATACGATACCATTCGCTTACGAAAAATAGAGTCGGCACTATGCTCAATACAATAAACATGAGGGTGAACTGAAGAATCGGGGAGGTTGGCTTAAACGTCATATAAAATAATCATCATCTAGATACTCGTATAATAACTTACGGGAATATTATATTCGTGATACGAGTGGCATATTAATGATCAAGAGTATGAGCTATACCAAGATTTAAGTGATTTAGCTCTTTTGTACTAGCGTAGCTGAGGCGAGAGATTTTAAATATTGATGACGGTGAGAGGATATTACTTATACAGAGAACTCTAAAAGAGTGATAGCTCTACCAGATAAGCAATATCTTCGTTTGTTACTGCCATTAGTAACAAGTCGTTAGTAGGTTAGTAATTAAATCGAGCAGCTATAGAAAACTGAGGGCCATAAACGCCGTCATTTCGTGCACCAGCGAATAGTGTCAGGGCTTCAGTCGAATGGAAGTTAAGCCCAGCATGAAAGACAGAGCTTTCTTTATGCAGACCAATACGACCAGTTAATTCTATTTGGTTGGTCATCCAAACTCGTCCACCTATGTTAAACTCAGGCTGGAATGCAGAATCTGAACTCGAAGAGTCAACAAAATTTACATGATGAATTAGTATTTGCCCATAGATGTCTGCAAACGAACCGATAGGGCCGTTAAACCCCACTCCGGCAGCCGCATCCCAGTCATTTTCAAATGTAGTGTCTACTCGACCGATCAGGTGGGCGTTATCCATCAGTAGCATACTGAACTCACCACCTATCGTTTGTGGACCAAAACCGCCCCTTACTTCGAAGTAGTTGTAACTGAAGTTATTAGCTTGCGCAAAAGGGGTTAATAAAAGGGTAAGCGCGATAAGGCTAATCTTTCTTGATACTTTAAACATAACTGCTCCGTAGTCGTTAAGTATGCAGATGGAATTTTGACGTTACGAAAAAGCCTGCAAAAAGCAGGCCATTGTTATGTTAAGTGTTTGGACGTTTGAGGAATTGACGCTGTTTTTAGAGGATTACGATATGATCTACTTCCACTTCTGGTGCTGAACCACCTTCGTACTCGCCGAATAAGCGAACTAATGTTTCATGATCCAACATGCTATTTATAGTTACATCTTCAAGCTCAACCATAATCTCTCCCGTTCCATCAGCAAACAAGAATTTATCTTTTGATAATTGTTTCGTTAAGTGCCCTTCGAGAATGACGTCACTGTCTGAAAATAACTTAGCATCACTACTCATTTGTTTAATGGTTGTAACGGCAACAGGCCCTTTGTATTGAATCGCAGTTTCGTCGTGACCTTTCCCTTTGGCAAAACTTGGTACCGCAGCTAAGGTAAGAGTCGTGGCGATTGTTAAAGTCATTAATTTGGTTTTCATGATATTCCCTTGTTGTTATATGGTGTTTGTGAATCTATGTGTGTATTAAACACCGGGTGAGTTGAACATCAGCTGAGAAAACGATTCATAATCAATTCATTATATTGAGCATTACCAAGAACAAGCGTTATCATGTCGAAAATTATCTTGAATTTTATGTGATATGAAAAGCTCGTTAGAATCATTAATGGTGCAAGGCACCACGTCAGATGCTGGAAAAAGTGTACTAGTGGCAGGTTTATGCCGTGTATTAAAAAGGCGCAACATTAACGTGGCACCATTTAAGCCACAGAATATGGCACTAAACAGTGCTGTAACTGAAGATGGTGGCGAAATAGGTCGAGCACAGGCTGTCCAAGCTCAGGCGTGCGGGCTTAAACCAAGCGTGCATATGAATCCTGTATTACTTAAGCCCTGTACCGACACGGGAGCTCAGGTGATACTACAAGGAAAAGCGGTTCAAGACATGGATGCGGTTGGGTATCACGACTACAAGTTGGTTGCCATGAACACGGTAATGGATTCGTATCAGCGTCTAAGTAATGATTTTGAAAGCATTGTTATTGAAGGCGCGGGTAGCCCCGCAGAAATTAATTTACGAGAGAATGACATTGCCAATATGGGGTTCGCTGAAAAAGCGGATATCCCAGTAATTATTATAGCGGATATTGATCGTGGCGGAGTATTTGCTCATATAGTAGGGACACTCGCTTTATTGTCAGAAAGTGAGCATCAGCGGGTAAAAGGTTTCGTGATCAACCGATTTCGTGGTGATATTGCTTTATTACAGTCAGGCTTAGATTGGTTAGAAGAGAAAACGAATAAGCCTGTACTTGGCGTGCTACCTTATTTGCATGGATTTGATCTCGAGGCTGAAGATGCAATCAACGCTGAGCAGGTTCATGATTCAAACAGTAAGATCAACATACTAGTTCCGGTGTTAACTCGAATTAGCAACCATACAGACTTCGATGCATTAAGACTGAACCCTGATATTAACTTTAGATATGTAGGTAAAGGAGAGCGTCTTACTGGAGCCGATCTTATAATAATCCCGGGAACAAAATCTGTCAGAAGCGATCTTGAATATTTACGTAGCCAAGGCTGGGATGAAGATATTAAACGCCATATTAGATTGGGTGGCAGGGTTATCGGTATTTGTGGTGGCTACCAAATACTAGGAAAGACTATCAATGATCCTCATGGCGTGGAGGGCATAGCGGGTACAAGTGAAGGGCTAGCTCTACTTGCTGTTGATACAGAGCTCACACAGCAAAAAACGTTAACAAACGTGACAGGGACAATATCGTTAAATGGTGAGCAGCAAAAAGTGAAAGGGTATGAAATTCATGTCGGAGTCACTCAAGCCTCATCAAACCAACCAATTACACTGCAAGGCGGATCGCTAGACGGCGCAGTATCGGATTGTGGACAAATCTGGGGGACATACCTTCATGGCATATTTGATACCCC
Organism: Vibrio lamellibrachiae; assembly: GCF_050337265.1. Lineage (NCBI taxonomy): Bacteria > Pseudomonadati > Pseudomonadota > Gammaproteobacteria > Vibrionales > Vibrionaceae > Vibrio > Vibrio lamellibrachiae. Next base: position 149,927 of record NZ_JAKJSU010000007.1, on the reverse strand, counting down.
AGACGTTGTTTCTATGATTGCTCGCTGGCTTGGTGTTACGGAAATTAAACAGGTCGATCATATAGAAACCAATGAACGGGCAATAGATCGCATCGCTGATGCAATCGAAGAACATATGGATCTTGGCTTGTTATGGCCGGATTTGATTACCTGATAGTTCTTCTCACAATCCATAAAATATTGGGGAGACGTCAGCAAGAAGCGAAGCAAAAAATAAGCCGCAGATTAATTGCGGCTTATTTATTTATAGTCTTGTCGGTCGTTAAAGCCTAACCAATGTAATCAATACTACTTAACAAAGACTTCTTTAAAGTCTTTTTTCAAAATTGCATCTCTACGAGCTTTTTTGATTTGCTTAACCATGTCTTTAACACAATTGTGTAAAACTTGATCAAGGAGCTGGCTTCGGTATGCCTCTTTGTCTTCTTCGGTCATATCTTTTGGTAAGTCTAACGTTGGAAATTCTTCCATTACGTTAACACCAGCAAATGCTTGGCTTACCGAAATTAATGCGTGAAATTGCTCGAAATTATCAAGTACATTTTGAGCACTAGCTGGTAAAGAATCCCATGCTTCTCTAACCGCTTCTTCAGAAACTTCATGAATAGACGTGACCATAAAGTGCATAGCTTCAGGAACTTGATCAAATTCAATTACTTGTTTAAGTTCTGCTGAAACAGTTGATAAGTCAACTTTAGGTTGTTCTGTTTGTTTTTCGTCAGTCATGACAATATCTCTTGGAATAAAAACAATATGCTAAAAACTTATGATAAAAAGTCAATAAGCTAGACTTAATTAACTAGTGAAAGATCTGATTTGAAGTGCTATAAGTCTAATTAGCACAATATTATAAGGGACTATATGACTATAAATGGATCCTCAATGCGAATACTTCTCGTTGATGATGTACAGATGGATCGAATGCAACTTGCGATCCGTTTAAAACAACTCGGTCACGATGTTGAAGCGGTTTCTAGTGGTAAAGAAGCATTAGCCATCTATTTAAAGTTCGATCCGGAATTAATATTGCTCGATATCACAATGCCTGAAATGAATGGTTTTGAGTTATCACAGGAAATTCGGCGATTATACCCAGATTGGATACCGATCATATTTTTGAGCAGCCATGAAGAACCAAGCATGATTGCTAAAGCGATTGATGCGGGTGGCGATGATTACCTTATAAAGCCCGTTGATAAAATAGTTCTAAATTCAAAGCTAATCGCTATGCAGCGCATTGCTCATATGCGTAGAGAGTTAAAGCGTGCCTCTATTAAGTTACAAGAGTTAAATCATGCACTGCAACATCAGGTGAATGAAGATGGTTTGACAGCACTATATAATCGTCGGTTCATCGATGAAAAACTCCATGACATGATCAGTTGGCACGGACGGCACAAGTTTCCTCTAACGTTAATTCTGCTAGATGTGGACCATTTTAAGGCGTTCAACGATAACTATGGTCACATTGAAGGTGACCAGTGCTTAATTGCTATTGCTAACTTAGCTAAAAGTTTGTTCTCAAGAAGTGCCGAGTATGTGGGGCGTTATGGTGGTGAAGAATTTGCAATACTGCTTAGCCACACTGAACATGACAAAGCGCTACTGGCGGCTAAAAGAATTAAAGAAGCGTTAGAGGAACTAGCTTATCATCATGAATACAACGAAGATTTTGGAATTGTCACTGTATCTCAAGGTATTTATAGCACCGTTCCAAGCGGTCATGAATCAATTACTGAAATCTACACAAAAGCAGATGAAGCACTCTATGCTGCTAAGCATCAGGGCCGCAATACGTTCGTTTTATCTGAAAGCAAAGATTAATCATAGACTCGTGGCTTGAGCGATTGCTCTATCCTTAGCTAACTAGTATTGTCACGTTTTTAGTAAAGCAGCTATTAACTAAACAAAATATTCATAAACTAAGGTGTTGATTTTATACCTATTGATAGGTCATGATTATAGTCATGTTCAAGTAGATGTTTAAGGTTACCCATTGCATAAGTCAGTAAGGTTTGCGGTCTATGCTCCAATACTTTGTGTGGCGAATATAAGTTCTACGACTGTAGCTCATGCCTCTCCGAGTAAGGGCTACCAACATCAATTAGAACAGAATTTTGCGGCAGCTGTGATACTTATGGACAGTGATGTCTTTACATTCGGTATCCATGACTTTGATCCTAATGACTGGTTTAACTTAGAAAACGAAGATATTGGCACTGAAGAATCCGTCAGTTTAAGAAACCGAATTCAAGTATCAACAATTCCTTATACCTTTGATCTCAGTGATGAGGAAGATACCAATAAACAGTCTCTTATGCTTCGCCTATCTGGACTGGTATCAGAAAAAAATATCAAGCTGAACGGTGTTACGGTTGAAGACCATAGTGAAGATAGGATTCTAGCTGGCTATATTGCGTACAAATACAAATTTGTTATTAACGACAAATGGAGTATAGAGCCTTCGTTTGCGACTCATCTTATGCAATATAAAAATAAATTTGAATATCGAAGTGATGCGCTTATTGAGGCTAAAGATCGTTTGGACGGGGTTTACGTTAATACTTCTGCATGGAGCATGATCTATGAGCCTACTATCTCCTTTAAATACCAAAGAGCGCGTCCTTGGGGGCAATGGAGTGTCGAGTCTAAGTGGCACTACTTCTACGGGCATGGCTGGGGCGAAGCGAATCAAGGCCAAATAGGGAATACTGAAGGTTGGTATGTTTCTAATGGTATTCAGTCTAAATATGACTTTGATCAGTGGGGGAAGGCAGTACAGTCGATGTATACCAGCTTTCACCGTATTGACTTAGGTGCAGATGTTGAAAAGCCACTAGGTACGGGGTATTACTATGAAGCATCCATCGGATGGCTAATGACACCTCCGTTTGACACTGAGTGGGTTGATAATGTGGGCATAGGCTTAAACTTTAACTATGGCAGCGCACTAAAAGGTGGAAGTATTGTTCTGTTTTTCAATCAGACCTAACTTATGTCGTTGTAGTGTGCCTAAGCTCTTACTTCATTTTGTATATTCGACACAAAACACACTAGTGAGCTATTTTGTTTCTGCCGGTTTGTTTCGCTTTATAAAGCGCTTTATCGGCTAACTTAATGACATTATGTGGCTTTCTATCGGTAGAGGAGTCAGCGACACCGATACTTATAGTGACATTCACTGTATCAGTATTAGATGCTTTTCCACGCTTAGATGTACCTGATTTATTGTTTTTTGGTCGTGTCGCCACATCTCTAAGCGCCATCTCATATTGAGCGATATCTTCCCTTAATATCTCTAGATGCTCTAATACTTCTTTTAGATAGCGGCCTTTAAACACTGCAGTAAACTCTTCTCCACCATAACGATACACTCTAGCTTTTCCGCCTATGAAAGTTAAGCGCGTCGCGACCAGTTTAAGTACATCATCACCTGTATCGTGTCCGTAAGTGTCGTTAAATGCTTTAAAGTGGTCTACATCGAGCATAGCAATGGTGTACTTTCTACCTAATTGCTTTAAGTCGGTTTCTAAAGCGTGGCGTCCAGGAATACCGGTCAACCCATCATTAAACGCAAGTTCATGGCTCGCAGATATTAGCGCGACCAGAAGAAGTACGCCGGCTAATGTGAACATAGTGCTTGAGATAAATGGTGTATCAAAAAAGATGAACGTAAACGTGGTTGTCACGATTGCCGAGTAAGAGACAACATCTGCAATTCGATTGTTTCTCAAAACCAAAATAGCGGTAACACCGGTTAATGCAACTAAGTACAAAACTAGTACGAATGGGAGTCGCGAAATCTGAGGAACAACAAAAAGAAGGCCATCATTAAAGTGCACTAAACTTTCTTCGCCAAAATGACTAATGGTTAGGTAAGACCATGCTAAAAAAAGACCATTAATTAAGACATATAGTAAAAAACTTTTGCTACTTAAATTGGAGTCTTTGAATGCATAAGTTAATAGCGATGCAACGGGTAACAAAAATGCGAGTAAAGAGAGTTCTAGCAGTGTTGTACCAGTACCTAACGAAGATTGTAGTCGGTTTTGTATTATCCAGTAACTAAGCATCATAACCACTGCAATCATTGCGCAGCGGCTTTGGTTAAAACTATGGCTTAGAAGTAGTGCAACGAGGAAAAGCACAATCGGCAAATTAACTGCGATGTCCAAGTTACCTTGAGTCATAGTGATGACGTTACTCATACCGAGCCATAATGACGCTATGAGACAAAGAGGGAAGGAGACCCTAAACCAGCTTGAAGTAACAATGGATGGAGACATTAACAGCAGTATACCAATTAGTTATAAAGAGTAATTTATCAAAGACCCTATTAGGATACTTCTATTTACTGATTTGCCAAGCTTTTTGCTAAACTTATGGGACAAATATGAACTAACATAAATTGCTCTCCTTAGTTCTGGCAAGAAAACTTGTTGTTCACTGGTGGGTGCGCTAAATTAAATTTTATAATAGTTAAATTGTAAGTCGTTATGTGATTGATTAAGGAGTAAATAATGCAGATTAGTGTAGATGTTCACAATTACATGGAAACTCTGGTTGGGCATATTCTCGCAAAAGAGGAGTATGCGTCCAATTACGATCATGAGCAACTTGCAGATATAGCGTGTTTAGCTTTGAGTCAACTGCGACCAGTATACATACGTCATGACATCGATTTTCTTTCTGCGTTGGCAGAGTCACGACTGATTATATTGAAACAGTATACTCTAACTGCGATTGAAAATGCTGAGTCTATGATTTTAAGAGATCGTCGTATGGAAAGAGGTGATGATGTTCCTATCATGTTTAGCCATCCTCGCTTTGATGACGATGTAGAATTGGAGTGGTTCGAAAAACCACTCATACAAATAAAAAAATAAGAGGTATTAATAAGTGGGACTATTTTCGCGTCTGTTTGGATTAGGTAATGCTGAAACTAAGTCAAAGGTAGAGATCGAACCTATTGAATATAAGGGCTTCTTGATCTATCAAGAGCCTATTTCAGAAGGTGGGCAATTTCGAATCGCAGGACGGATTACAAAGAAATTAGATGATGAAGTAAAGTCTCATCGTTTCATTCGCTCTGATGTACTGTCGAACAAAGACGACGCCAATGAGTTGATGCTCAAAAAGTCACAAATGTTCATTGATCAAATGGGTGACAACATTTTCTCATAGTCGAGATGTTAGCTGATATCTACTTGATGAAAATCATAATTTAATGAGCCGTAAGCAGTTATGCTTACGGCTCATTTTTATATGTTTAATCTCTTGTTTCGCAACATCTTTTTTTAATCTGGTTCGACCTCTACTGAGTGTAAGTCCGTCGTTATTTTTCATCATAAAGTGCCGAATCAACCTTTGATTATGGCGCAATGTAGTATTTTTTAGTATTTTTACTACAAAACACTTGCGATGAAAGCTGCCGTTAGATAAAAAAGAAGAATCATTGTGCCAATAGTGAAGGAATAACTATGCAAATTGGTGTACCTAAAGAAATACTCGCGGGAGAAACGCGAGTCGCTGCATCACCGAAATCGGTTGAGCAGTTAATTAAGCTTGGCTTCGAGGTTTCAGTTGAAACCGGAGCGGGTAGTCTAGCAAGCTTTGACGATTCAGCGTATGAAGAAGCCGGAGCTACCGTCTCATCTTCTAGCGACGTATGGCAGTCAGATCTCATCTTTAAAGTTAATGCTCCTATTGTTGATAAAGACAAAAGCATTGACGAAATTGCACTATTCAAAGATGGTGCAAGCCTTATCAGTTTTATCTGGCCTGCTCAAAACCCTGAATTAATGGAACAGCTCTCAACCAAAAACATCAATGTGATGGCGATGGATGCTGTTCCACGTATTTCCCGAGCTCAAGCGTTAGATGCACTATCGTCTATGGCGAATATTGCTGGTTATCGTGCGGTAGTTGAAGCAGCGCATGAGTTTGGCCGTTTCTTTACTGGCCAAATTACGGCAGCTGGCAAAGTGCCACCTGCAAAAGTTCTTGTAGCTGGCGCTGGTGTTGCAGGTCTTGCAGCGATTGGCGCTGCGGGTAGCCTTGGTGCAATCGTAAGAGCATTTGATGTACGCCCCGAAGTAAAAGAGCAAGTTCAATCGATGGGTGCGGATTTCTTAGAAGTTGATTTCGAAGAAGACACTGGTGCTGGCGATGGCTACGCAAAAGAGATGTCTGAAGAGTTCAACAAGAAAGCAGAAGAGTTGTACGCAGCACAAGCGAAAGATGTTGATATCATCATTACGACGGCTCTGATTCCAGGGCGCCCTGCACCAAAGCTTATTACTAAAGCAATGGTAGATAGCATGAAAGCGGGGTCTGTTATTGTCGATCTAGCTGCTGCTAATGGTGGTAACTGTGAATACACCGAAGCGGATAAGGTTATTACGACAGCGAACGGTGTAAAGATCGTTGGCTACACCGACATGGTTGGTCGCCTTCCTACACAATCGTCGCAGTTGTATGCAACAAATATTGTTAACCTACTAAAACTTCTTTGCAAAGAAAAAGACGGTACCATCAATATTGATTTTGAAGATGTTGTTCTTCGTGGTGTTACTGTTATTAAAGAAGGTGAAGTTACTTGGCCTGCGCCTCCGATTCAGGTTTCAGCTCAGCCACAAGTTAAGCAGAAAGAAGCACCAAAATTAGAGCCTAAAGTGGAAGAGCCGACTTCGCCGGTTAAAAAGCTTGTTGGTGTAGGTGTTGCGTTAGCAGCATTTGGTTGGGTCGCATCGGTCGCACCTGCAGCGTTCTTAGCGCATTTCACTGTGTTCATTCTGGCTTGTATCGTTGGTTATTACGTTGTGTGGAATGTTTCCCACTCACTGCATACGCCTTTGATGTCGGTAACGAATGCTATTTCGGGCATCATTGTTGTTGGTGCATTATTACAGATAGGGCAAGGAAGTGGCGTTGTAACTTTCTTGTCATTCATCGCCGTGCTCATTGCAAGCATAAATATATTTGGTGGCTTTACAGTAACCAAACGTATGCTTGAAATGTTCCGTAAAGATTAGAGGGAGTAACAAATGTCTGCAGGATTAGTACAAGCGGCTTATATTGTTGCTGCAATCTTTTTTATCATGAGCCTTGCTGGTCTTTCTAAGCAAGAGTCAGCTAGAGCAGGTAACTACTACGGTATTACCGGTATGGCTATCGCACTAGTTGCGACCATATTTGGCCCTAGTACAGAAGGCTTGGCGTGGATTTTATTAGCTATGGTTATTGGTGGTGCAATCGGTATCCACTACGCTAAGAAAGTTGAAATGACGGAAATGCCAGAGCTAGTTGCAATACTACATAGCTTTGTTGGTATGGCAGCCGTATTGGTAGGTTTCAATAGTTACATTGATCCACCCGCTGTAATTTCTGTTACCCCGGCTGATATACATGCTGAACATGTCATTCACCTTGTTGAAGTATTCTTAGGTGTGTTCATTGGTGCGGTAACCTTCACAGGTTCCATCGTGGCATTCGGTAAACTGCGTGGTGTAATTTCTTCGTCTGCATTGAATATTCCACATAAGCATAAGTGGAATTTACTGGCTATCGTGGCTTCATTACTATTGATGGTTTACTTCGTTAAAGCTGATGGCAGCATGTTTGCTCTACTTGTAATGACATTAATTGCCTTTGCATTTGGTTGTCACTTAGTTGCTTCTATTGGTGGCGCTGATATGCCGGTTGTTGTTTCAATGTTGAACTCATACTCAGGTTGGGCAGCAGCAGCAGCAGGATTCATGCTAGCGAATGATCTACTCATCGTAACTGGTGCGCTAGTTGGTTCTTCAGGTGCCATTCTTTCTTACATCATGTGTAAAGCAATGAATCGCTCATTCATCAGTGTTATCGCTGGCGGGTTTGGCCAAGAAGTTAGTACAAGTTCAGGTGATGAAGATTACGGCGAACATAGAGAGATCAATGCTGAAGACGTAGCTGATATGCTGAAAAACTCTTCTTCAGTCATCATCACTCCTGGTTACGGAATGGCAGTGGCACAGGCTCAATATCCAGTACACGAAATTACTGAAAAGCTTCGTGCTCTTGGTGTCAACGTCCGTTTTGGTATTCACCCAGTCGCGGGCCGTCTACCTGGACACATGAATGTATTACTTGCTGAAGCAAAAGTACCGTATGACATCGTTCTAGAAATGGATGAAATCAACGATGACTTAAGCTCGACAGATACTGTTCTTGTTATTGGTGCTAACGATACAGTAAACCCTGCGGCGTTAGATGATCCAACAAGCCCAATTGCAGGGATGCCTGTTTTGGAAGTCTGGAACGCACAAAATGTTATCGTATTTAAACGTTCGATGAACCCAGGTTATGCGGGTGTACAAAACCCACTGTTCTTTAAAGATAACACTCAGATGTTATTCGGAGATGCTAAAGAAAGTGTGGATGCGATTTCTAAAGCTCTGTAATTAAGTAGATTTTTATTTAAAAGCCAGCTAATAGCTGGCTTTTTTTTTGCATATATTATTGACGTTGATATCACAAACGATATGTATATTTATGACAGAATGCTTTATAGTTCTTTAACGTAAATTATTCTGATTACTCACTTTGATTAAACGCGCACTCTATTTATCACTGTTTAGCTTAGCCTTCGTAACGAGAAGTGTCTTAGCTGATTCTTTACCGGAAAGAATTGATAACTTTGTGAGTTACTTTAACTTTAATGATGCGATTGCCTCTTACGATATTCGCGTTATTCAAGCTGAATACCCGACAAGATTGATCACACCAGATTCTCTGTTACCAAGAACTGCAGAGTACCCATTACGCGATATTCAAAAACTGTATCAATTGTCGCTATCTTGTACCGGGAAATTACCATTAAGCCCACTAATTACAGAACCTCTCGTTTTCACAAGAGCAGTATGTAAAGACACAAATCTATCGGTACGTTGGTTTGCGCGAAGTGGCCTTATTCACCCTGGTGGTGGTTCATACGCTTACCGCTGGGTTTCAAAATATCCAGATAAAAAAGAACTTCTTGAAATGTTCATGCATATTCAAGAAAGACCGTTATCTCTACCTAATACACTGCTAGGTCGATTGCAGCGTATGAACCAGGACAGTATTACCGCTCTCATTGGTGGGGCTAAGATGTTCATTGAACAAGATGAGCTTTGGCTAAAACAAGGTAATACATATCATATTTTTGGCCCCAATAGGTGGAAGCCAAACGTAAGTAAGGCAGAACTGAGTTTTAGTTTGTCGAGCGAAAGCTCAACGTGTTTTGTGCAACGTGGCAACATGTGTTGGGATATAGAAGATCATTCGGATATTTTACGCATAGCGATGATAGCGTTGGTCTTTGCCAATATTTTGTTGGTTGTTGGTTGGTCCGCATACCGTTGGAATTCTAAACGGCAAGAAATGAAAAGCAGAATGCTGGTACTACAAATATTGACTCATGAGTTACGTACTCCAATTGCTAGTTTGTCATTAACAGTTGAAGGTTTTAGACGTGAGTTTGAGCAATTGCCTGAAAGTGTATACGATGAGTTCAGACGTTTGTGCGAAGATTCACGAAGATTAAGACAGTTAGCTGAAGCTAGTAAGGATTATTTACAGTCAGATAACAAACCATTGAACACAGAATGGGTACCATCAGTACAAGAGTGGTTAGAGTACAAAGTATCGGATGAATTTAAAGGCAACATAAAATTAGCAATCAATGAAGATAGAGCCGCCAAGCTAAATGTTTATTGGTTAAGTAACTGTATAGATAATTTAATACGTAACGCAATCAAATATGGTGTGGCACCTGTTGTTATTGACGTTACAACATCCGCAGATCGTTTAACGATCAAAGTGATAGATCAGGGCGAATTATCACATCGAGATTGGCGGAACTTGAAAAAACCATTTGTAAGTAAAGCAGGCCTGGGATTAGGCCTGACGATTGTTGAATCAATGGTTGGCCGAATGGGCGGGAAAATGACGCTAATCGGGCCACCAACTACATTTATTTTGGAGATACCCTGTGAAACAGACACTGCTACTAGTTGAAGATGATAAGAACTTAGCCGATGGTTTATTAGTAAGCCTAGAACAAGCAGGATATGAATGTTTGCACGCAGAATCAATTGCTTGTGTAGCACAACACTGGGAGAAGGCTGATCTAGTCATATTAGATCGCCAATTGCCAGATGGCGACTCAGTTGAACACCTACAAGATTGGAAACAGTTAAAAGATATCCCCGTTATCTTATTAACAGCGTTAGTGACTGTTAAAGATAAAGTTGCAGGTTTGGACTCGGGTGCGAATGATTATCTAACGAAACCTTTTGCAGAAGCTGAACTGTTTGCGCGTATTCGTGCTCAGTTAAGATTACCTGAATCTGAAGAACATGATGACTCTAAAGTTATCACACCGAATTTGGTGATCGACAAAGCAACACGTGAAGTGTTCTATCGTGATGAAGCAATTACATTGACTAGAACAGAATTTGATCTGTTGCTATTTTTAGCTAGCAACTTAGGCCGAGTGTTTACAAGAGACGAACTTCTTGATCATGTTTGGGGTTACAATCACTTCCCAACGACACGTACTGTAGACACGCACGTATTGCAATTACGTCAAAAATTAGCTGGTCTAGAAATTGAAACACTTCGTGGTGTTGGTTATAAGATGAAAGCATAATGCGTCAGCTTGTTACTTTTATTTGTATATCTATTTGCTTCCCTTTGGCGGCAAATAGCGTTGATTGGTTTGAGTCAAATACACCTTTGACTCAAGCCCATCAATTTCTTCTTGATGACGATCTTGATGCGATGTTTGGGTCGGTCGTCGAGGTCTATCAGCAAAATGATAGTCGGTCTATTCGTGAACACCTCAACAATCTATTACTTCATTCTCTTGAAGTCGACTGCGGTAAAGGTCTTGATAACAACCATTTACCTGACTGGATAACAACGACAACAATTCGAAGAACCAATATTCAAAGTCCGGGTCGCGATATATATAACGTGACTGTTTCGATTGAATCTAAGAAAGAGATTGAAAATATTGTTTTTAAACGCTGGGTAGATAAGCAGATTTCAACAGATAGTGAATTTGCATTTAATGAGTCAACCCAAAATGGTAAGACTAAGAAGGTTTATCAAAAGCGCTACAACTTAAATAGCCGGGTGCCAAAAGGGCTCTATCGACTAGATGTTACAGCGACAGATCAAGAGACTTGGAGTTCTTGGATCGTATTTGTAGATTCAAAAGCAAAACAAGTCGTGAGATGGCAGTCCAAGGATCAATGGACGATCGAGAAAAATGCACTTCTCAACGACAACTGCCCACTTCCGTCACTAACAGTTGCACTCTATGATTATATTGATGGTAACTACAATGAAGTGTGGAGTCGAAGTTTCGAATCTGATTATCCAACCTCATTTGAACCAAGAAACATAGATCCCGAAAGGTACGTGTTGGCCGTTTCCATGACCAACCAAAGATGGCAGGGACAGGTATTAATCGAACAATCTCAAATAATTAGTAAAACATATGACGTTTCTGTGGAGGATTAGCTAAAGTTAATAGACAATAAGTCGTTATAAACTTAAGGGAATAACCGTTTATAAATTATGAAGACTACTATTAGATTTTTAACTTTGTCTATCGCACTTGCAAGTGCATCCGCTAGCGCTGCTAATTACGCAATCGAAGCCCGTGGTGATGCTATGGGTGGCGTTGGGGTTGTTTCAGCAAACTTTCTTACCGCACCATTTTATAACCCTGCATTAACTGCAATCTACCGTCGTAATGACGATGTTGGAATGATCATCCCTAGTATTGGTTTGTCGTATAACGATGAAGACGATATGGTTAATGATCTTGATACTGTAGCAGGGCTACTCGATAGCATCGATTACAATAATATAGATGCAGATGATATAGCTTCGCTCCAACAGTCACTAGATTCACTTGAGGGAGATCAAGCCAAATTAGAGCTTGGTGGTGTAGTTGCGTTTGCTATCCCTAATCAATATGTAGCAGCGAATGTTTTCGCAAAAGCTTATACCGAAACCTTTGCTTCACCTGATATATACACGGGCGCGGATGCTGGTTACGGGGATGAAATAAACACGCTTATTAACGCTTCTTTAAGTACAGTAAACGCGGTAGCTATTGGTGTTACTGAAGTCGGCGTTTCGTTTGCAAAATATCAGACATTTCTAGGACAACATATTGCCTTTGGTGTATCACCAAAACTTCAACGTATATACACATACGTTTATTCTGCCAATCTGAATAACTATGATATTAAAGATGTAACTGAAAATGGTACGGGGGAGACGATGTTCAACCTCGATGCTGGCTTTTTATGGTTTCACGGGCCATTAAGAATCGGTGTCGCTGCCACCAACCTTGTGTCTCGCGACATTGAAACAATTTCTTACACTGACACATTAAGCTACACCTATTCTAATGATCTAATTAGTGTTACCGAAAGTAGAGATATCAACGTTGGTTACGCCTACCAAATGCGACCACAATATACTATAGGCGCAGGTTTTGTGGCTGACTATGCCACCATAAGCGTTGATTACGATATCAATGAAGACGAACGCTTTACCGGTTTTGATGATAACACTCAGTGGCTAAGGGTAGGGGGCGAGCTTGATATAATGCGTCAACTGAAACTCCGAGCTGGTTATAAACGTAATCTAGCTTATGAAAATAGCGACGACACAGTAACTGCCGGTATTGGAATATCACCACTCAATCTATTTCAGTTAGACATTGGTGCTAGCTACACAAATGAAAACTCGATGGGTGTTTATCTAAATTTCTTAGGTAGTTATTAATAGTTCTACCGCTACTAACGGTTTCAGTATATAGTCAGCTCCTCAATTAAGAGGAGCTTTTTTATGTTTGATGATTTATCCCTTTCCCACGAAGAACAGCAGAAGGCTGTTGAAAGAATTCAAGAGTTAATGCAAACAGGTATGAGCACGGCTCAAGCGATTAAACTTGTAGCTGAGCAAATCAGAAAAGAACATAAGGAACAAGAGTAGGGTAGGAATCTACTCTATTACCATCTAACGCACTATAACTAAAAATTTAATACCAACAAAACTAGACTGCCATTCACATTCATCTAACCAAAGTCTATTATATCTAATTTGATATCTATCAATATGGTCATCGGATTCTTTCTGTGTATTATTTATTTGCATTATTAACAACAGCTTAGATTGGAGTGTTGTCCTGTTTGGTTATCACTAAATGTTCCGATGTAATATAATTACAGGTTGATTATTGTATGAGTTTTTATTAAGAGGAATATATCGCACTAGCACAGTGTCACCATCAAGTAATAAAACTCATTGCCAATTCGTGACGCGGTAACACTGTTTGTGATTTTAATGTGGACCTTGGTATGTCAAACTAAAGGAATATCCTTCAGTACAAGGTCTATGATTTCATGAACAAAATTAATTTGCTGGTGTGTGTATGTAGTGCAGTATTATTGGTTGGTTGTGACGGCACTCCCTCTGATGAGAACCAAACCGTAGATAACGATATTATTGCCCAATCAGTAGAGTTGCCGAAGTTTCAACTCTCTAAGAGTGGAGAGCTGTCAGCTGTACTATATGGAATATCTTGTGGGTCTAACCAGCACTTAAGTAGTAATCCTTCTGTATCATTGATCATAAACGGAACACCAGTCGAGTTTGCTCGCGAATGTAGCGACTCCATCTTGAGCTTTTCACCTATTAATAATACAGAGAACGCCATTTTCACCGATCTAATAGTTTCTAGTACTAACTTGAGTTGCCGTTACTTTTCAGGAACACGTACCTATGTTTATAACGACTGGCAGTTAGCACCTATTAAAGAAGCCTTAAAACAATTCCAGTAGCATTCAATGTACTGCTAAACTTATAGAAAGGTTTATGCGGGAGAATATAGATGAAGTTATCTACTTTACTTTTGTTATTCTCATTGAGTTCTAACTTCGCTTTTTCTAATGACATCGTGACTCTTGCGTCAGGTGAGTGGTACCCGTATCAATCACAGACTCTAAGAGAAGGCGGTTTTGTTGCTCACATTGTTACTGAAGCTTTTAAACAAGAAGGTTATGAAGTTAAACTGGTCTATTACCCGTGGGCTCGAGGGTTTGACAAAGTCCGAACAGGAGAAGTCGACGGTTCATTTGCTTATTCTAAAACCGATGAACGTATTAAATTCGCTTTATTTTCAGATGTGATATTGTCAGTTCCCATTGCTGTTTTTCATAGACGGGATGATGAAGTTGTTTGGAATGAAGTCTCAGATCTTCAAGGTCTCGAGATTGGTGGAGTTTTAGGCTATGACTATGGTTTGTCAGAGCTTGAAAAATCCAACGTAATCAATATTATCCGGATAGAAAACCAGATTGGTAATTATCATAAATTACTATCAGGCCGGCTAGATATACTCTTGGAATATCCCAATGTCGCGAATAAGTTTATTGATAAGTTAAATGCAGAAGATAAATTGGTGATGAATCCTAAACCAATAAACTTACTCTCATATTCATTAATTATCTCTAAGAAATCAAAACGTTCTGAACAACTGATTGCGGCATTCAATAGTGGCTTAAAGAAACTTCGTGAAAGCGGTGTGTATAAACAAATTGAATCAGAATCGAACCGCGGAGCTTATGAAAAGTAAATATTATCCCTACATCTAGGTGCGTATTATCTATGTTATGTTAAATGCAATCGAGCACATAAAAGAGAGTTGCTACTCTCCTGTACTAACTTAGGCAATCCATTAAACATAACTCTATTTACCATAAAATAGATAATAACTAGCTTACTATCTAACGATGTTCGCTAGCTATTATCTTAAGCCTACTTTTAGCCACCGGCTAACTTCACTGTATGGCCTTTCTTTTCAAGGTGAGCTTTGATTTTGTCTCTGGCGTCACCTTGAATTTCAATCGTTCCGTCTTTAACTGAACCACCGCAACCACATACCTTTTTTAATTCAGCCGCGATTAGTTTTAGTTGTGCATCTTCTAGGTCTAATCCAGAAACAATGCATACGCCTTTGCCTTTGCGGCCTTTGGTTTGGCGTTGGATTCGTACGATTCCATCACCTTTTGGTCGTTGAACGACTTCTTCTTCCTGTTTAATACGGCCAATATCCGTCGAATATACAAGACTCATATAGATTATTTTCTCTGTTGCTCTGCTTTCTGTTTCGCAAGTATATACGCTTCAATATGCTTTTGTATCGCGATTTTCGAACCTTTAATCAATCGACCGTTAAAGAAACAATACCAAGTGTTTGGTTCTCCAGTATCGTTCTTTAAAGCATAACCATTAAAGTCCTCTGCCATAGGAGAACCCTCGCTCTCGCGCTTTTGCCCCACAGATGAGAACTCTTTAGGGTCAATGATGGTTGCTGTATCGCAAAACCAATCAATACTTTTTTTAACTGCTGCTAGGCTACCAGACAGGACATGATTCTTAATCTTAGCCTGCCAGATATTGCTATCAGCAGATTTGAGGTTAAACCCTTTATAAATTGTAACAGCCATACGCAATTTTCTTATTATAGGAGTTACTTAAATAATAATTGTATCTGCGTGGTTATCAAGTATATTTGCAACATATATATGGATTTATAGACGTTTTTTATGAGAAAGCAGATACCACAGGTTACTGATATTTCGTTACTTAATCAGTGGCGTTCAACTTTTCGTTCTCAAATATCGCTAGATCAGTTTGATTCATTAACCGCGGGCCAATATTCAAAGAATTCGTTGTTAGCAATGGTCAAAGACTGGAATCACTTTTCTGACTTTTGCGCTCTAAAAAACGTCAAATCTATTCCTGCATCCGTTACTGCTGTAAGACTTTTTATTGAGCAGGAAGCCAAAAAACGTAAGTTTTCCACCCTAAAGCGTTACACTGTCACTATATCTCTAGTTCACCGACTCCTAACTAATCACGATCCAGTCTCTAACAGTAAAATCCGCCAATTGTTAGCAAAGTATAGTTTAGATAAAAATGGTGATGCAGCACAGGCCAATAGTTTAACGTTTAAGCACCTAAAAGCATTGGACGAACATTTAACTCGCTCACCTTGTGCTAAGAACATTCGAGATCTTGCCATCTATTATCTTATGTTTGAATGTGCTCTTAAACGTTCCGAACTTAAGAACTTAACCATAGCTCAGGTTGATTGTATCGAAGCTGATTTTTGTATCACGGTTAAAGGCTGTACTTATCGATTAAGCGAACGAGGCACATCCGCTTTAAGGCTTTGGTTATCTTTAGCTGGTGACTCTAATGAGTGTTATGTATTTAGAGCAATTGATAGGCATGAAAACATAGGTGATTCAGCGATGGATGACTCATCAATCTATCGGGTGTTGAAGAATGTAAGCGAACTATTACAGCTTCCAATTAAGTTTTCTGGGCAATCAACTCGTGTAGGCGCAGCTCAACATTTAGCAAATAGCGGAAAGAAAGCGAAAGAAATTCAAGAGTTTGGGCGGTGGTTATCCCCTGCTATGCCTTATCAATATATTGGATATAAACAAAAAGCAGAGGATGAAAAGCAAACCTTTAAAACAATTAGACCTTGGGAATAGCCCTAGTCATTATTCACTGACGTTTGCACGCAGTTTGCTAAGAATTCATGGAACTGATGTCCATTGTGTTCTAGCATTTTTGGAAACATGGATATTGGCGTCATTCCCGGAAACGTATTCACTTCATTTAAATAGATCTCACCATCTTCAGTTAAAAAGAAATCAATACGTGATAAATGGCGTAATCGCATTTGTTTAAAAACTTTGTGCGCACTTGTTCTTATGGTTTCTAGTTGTGACTCAGTGAGATTAGTCGCCTCAATTTCGGTACTTGAATGGCTATCGGCGCTGTACTTTTCTTCATAAGTATAAAACGCGTCTGAAGGTGCTATAACCTCACCGGGCTTAGATAAGTATAATTTCCCATCAAACTCATAAGCAGCCACTTCAAGTTCTCTTGGTTTTACCGCTTTCTCGACTAAAACTTGATCTGAATATCCAAAAGCTAAATCGATTGAAGATTTAAGCTCGGCCAATTCTGTGACCTTGTAACACCCAACAGAAGAACCTTGACGTGCCGCTTTGATAAAGACACTTCCCCACTTTGCAAAAGCAGACTCAGCCTCATTAAATGCAGAATCATTATTCTCAGAAAGAAACAGGTACGGTGTATTTGGAATACCTAACGCGTCATACCATAATTTGGACGTGATTTTGTTAAAGCTATTGGTACTTGCTTCAGGGCCGCATCCCAAATAAGGAATCCCTGCTAGCTCTAGCATAGATTGTATGTCGCCTGTCTCACCCGGAAAACCGTGAATGCAAGGTACAACAAAATCAATATGAATACTTTCAGAGTCACAGTTTAATGTAGCGGTATTCGTATCAAGTGATACCAGTTTATCGTTGTCGTTATACCAACCATTCTCTCTCATTTCGACGCGGATCACGTTGAAACCTGATGTTATGGAGAGCTGTTGCTGTAAATAGTTTGCTGATACTAGCGACACTTCATGCTCTGAAGAACCGCCTCCACACAAAAGAAGAATGGTTGTTTTAGTCATTAACCTAGTTTCCGAAACGCTACAAAAGATTGAAAGGTAATCATAATGAAAATGAGCCAAAACGGTAGCGTAACTTAGTAGGATTTACGCGGTTTTGGCTCATCTGTTGAAATATTCACCGTAATAGATAAGCAGCGCCCATCTATTATGTTAACTAGTTCAGTTTGTTCAATGTTGGGAACTCAGAGTTCTTAATTGAATCAATACTCTTTACAAACGGCTTAAGATTTCTAAATTCAACGGGTAACGTATCAATAGCTTGTTTAGCATCCACACGCGACGCGTAATCACCGTAAAGTACGGTGTACCATTTTGTCCCGTTAACTACTTTGTAGTTTTCCCATACAGGTTGTTTTGAATCCATAGGAAGTTTACGAGCAAATTCATCAACCTTTGTTTGAGAGCCTACAGCAACAACCTGAATCGTAAAGCCATATCGAGGATTCATTGCAACTTGGTTTGCCGTCGGTGGGATAATTGCAACAGCAGCGGCTTCAGGCGTTTTTTTAACGACCTTCTTCTCTTCAGTTACTGGTGATACTTTAACTACATTTTGCTCGACGTTGCTCTCGGTAATACCATCAGCAGTGCCTTCACTAGAAACAACCGGTTTATCTACCTCAGCAACTTTGTAGTCTTCCTTGTAACTTTCTGAGGTGACATCAGTGATGTACGTGTCAGAAGCACAAGCCGATAGAAGCACAGATAGGCCAACAATTGAAATCTTTTTCATGAAATGTACTTACGTCCTAAATAGAGATTACTGTAAATCATGCCGATTGAATGACTTAGAATCAAGCCAACATTTTAATTATATATCAATACTCTGTGATGCATGGCACAAAGTCACTTTTCTACCCTGTCCTACTGTTCATAATGAGCGCGAAATGCTCACAAACTAACATGGAATTGATTAATCTGTTGTTATTACAAGTGGATTGAGTTGAACATGCATTCGTTAGATAAATTGCTTAAACCTAAATCAGTGGCGGTTATTGGCGCCTCTATAAAAGAGCGAAGAGCCGGTAACATAGTGATGAAAAACTTACTATTGGGTGGTTTTGAAGGGGCTATCATGCCCGTTACTCCAAAGTATCCCTCCGTTTGTGGGGTATTAGCGTACAAAACTATCGATGCTCTACCAATCACCCCTGATATCGCGATTTTGTGTACGAATGCTAGCCGTAACGTGTCACTTGTTTCTGAACTTGCGAATAAGGGTATTGCGACGGTTATTATACTCTCTTCTGATATGGCAGGATCTGTCAGCGAGCATAAGTCCATTCAAGAACAGTGTTTAGACATTGCCAAGAAAGCGAACATGCGACTTCTTGGTCCGAATAGTTTGGGGGTCATTCTTCCTTGGTTGAATTTCAATGCTTCGTTCTCCCCGGTTACTGCATTAAAGGGAAAGATTGCGTTTATTTCACAATCAGCTGCCGTTTGTACCACGATTCTAGATTGGGCTAATGATAAGAACATAGGTTTTTCAGCGTTTGTTTCGTTAGGAAACGCATTAGATATCGACTTTGCTGAGCTTCTCGACCGATTAAGCATGGATTCTCATACCGAAGCGATTCTTCTTTACGTTGATACTATTAAAGATGCACGTCGATTCATGTCTGCAGCTCGGGCTGCATCTCGAAACCGAAGAATACTCGTATTGAAAGGTGGACGCACCGCTGGAGGGCGAAAAGCAGCAAGAAGACATACTGGTGGTGATGAGACATTAGATATCATTTACGATTCTGCGATACGCCGAACAGGAATGCTTCGGGTACATAATACTCATGAGCTGTTTGCAGCAGTGGAAACATTAACCCACTCTGTACCATTACGTGGTGAACGGCTTGCGATCATTACGAATGGTGGCGGACCTGCAATAATGGCCGTGGATACTCTGTTAGAGCGAGGAGGAAAATTAGCTAAATTGAGCAACGAAACACGCCAAAAGCTTGATACCATATTACCATCGAGTTGGTCCCAGAGTAACCCCATCGACATGGTTGGAGATGCTGGCCATCGTCGTTATGTCTCAACCCTCAATACCCTACTTGATAGCAATGATGCAGACGCAATACTTATCATGCACAGCCCTTCTGCTGTGTCTGAGTCAGAGCAAACTGCTCAAGAACTTATTGATGCCATTAAGGCGCACCCAAGAAGCAAACACTTCAACATTCTAACAAATTGGTCAGGTGAACTAACGGCTAAGCCTGCAAGGCAAGTCTTTACTCAGGCTGGAATACCGACCTATCGAACACCGGAAAGTGCTGTTGTTGCTTTCATGCACTTAGTCGAGTACCGAAGAAATCAAAAGCAGTTAATGGAAACACCTACATCAGCAGAGCCTGTTCACATCGCAGAGCTGAACCAAGCCAAAGATTGGATCGAGAAAAAGTTAACCAACAACAAGTTAACAACGCTTGATACCCATCAGATAGGAGAGTTTCTCAAATTCTTTAATTTCAATGTTCTGCCTACATGGATTGCTTCTGATGCTAGTGAAGCTGTACATGTTGCTGAAAAAATCGGTTACCCTGTAGCGGTAAAACTGCGTTCTCCTGATATTACTCACAAATCAGATGTACATGGTGTGATGCTAAACCTTCGAAATAGTGTCGAAGTTGCTAATGCAGCTGAAGCGATTCTAGATAGAACCAAACTCTCTTATCCAGCAGCTAATATTCACGGTTTACTTGTTCAAGGAATGGGTAAATTAGCTGGCGGAGAAGAGATCCGAATTAAAGTCGTAACCGATGAAACGTTTGGGCCCGTCATAATGATTGGTCAAGGTGGTTCAGAATGGGATGAATCAATAGATGCGGCCGCTGCACTTCCTCCACTAAATATGACGCTTGCACGCTACTTAATAGTTCGAGCTATTAAAGGTGGTAAAATCCGCCCTCAGAAACTACCAGAGCCTATGGATATACGAGGTTTATCGGAGTTTTTGGTCAGGTTGTCGCAAATGGTGGTTGATTGCCCTCAGGTTCACCAACTGGATATCCATCCACTACTCGCAAATGGCAGTGAATTTACCATACTTGATGCGGACCTAGTATTGAAAGCGTATGACAGAGATGCTCATGAGCGTTTGGCGATCAGACCATATCCAGTAGAGATGGAAGAAGCTCTCGTGCTAAAAGATCAAACCAAGATCTTGCTTCGACCAATACTGCCAGAAGATGAACCACTTCATGCCGAATTCATACATAACGTGTCAAAAGAAGATCTCTATAAACGATTTTTTAGCGACGTGGGTGAATTCAATCATGAAGCCTTGGCCAATTTCACTCAAATTGATTACGACCGTGAAATGGCGTTTGTAGCAGTTTCTAATGCTGATGGGAATCCATCCATCATCGGTGTCTCTCGCGCGTTGATAAACCATCAAAACAGTGATGCTGAGTTTGCAATATTGATTCGTTCTGATCTAAAAGGAAACGGCCTAGGAAAGGTGCTGATGGGCAAAATTATCGAGTATTGTCGTGATAAAGGTACAACTCAAATTTCAGGAATGACAATGCCAACCAACAGAGGCATGTTAACACTGGCACAGAAGCTCGGTTTTGAGGTTGATATACAGTTTTCTGATGGTACTGCTGATATGGTGATGAAGTTAAATTAGAGTAACTTAGAAAGCGTTTAGAGGGAGTTCTTGAATCTCCCTCTCTATACCGTTGTATAGATCAAATTATCAGATCAGATTCCAATTTTTTGCTAGATACTGAATCGACCAATTTTTTGCATTACCCATATTACTTCTTCGCCAAGCCATCACAATATCAATATCTTGCTGTTGACCGCCATCGATTAAACATATCTTACCTTCGGCTATTAACCGTTCAGCGACTTGTTTAGGTAGTGTCCCTATTCCTAAACCTGCGATAAGCGCATCCACTTTGGCATGAAATGAGGTTACCGTCAGTCGTGGCTGTTTGTCTAATACGTTAACCGTTTGAATAGGATGCTCTTGGGCTGTGTCTGCAATAGCGATAACCTTATATTTTTGACGCTCTTGTTCGTTAAATTCACCAACCCTGTTATGAATGTAATGATCATTGGCTGCGACCCAAACCATAGACATCGATCCAAGCTTCTGAGTTTTCAGATCTTGGGGGATCATCCCTACTTTCGGACAGATCAATATGTCCGCTCTACCAACAGCTAAGGACTCCCAACAACCTGCAAGGATCTCTTCTTGTAACTTAACTTTGGTATTGCTGATCTCTTCTAATTTTGCGACTAGAGGAAAAAAGTTATTAACCGGAATAATTCCATCAAAAGCGACAGTAAGTTCAAGTTCCCATCCATTAGCCAAAGCGGATGCTTTACCGACTAAGTCTTGAGAGGCCTGGAGAATATGACGGCCTTGTTCGAGTATCAAGCGCCCAACTTCTGTAAACGCCGCCTTGTGCCCCGAACGGTCAAAGATCATGAGATCTAAATCTTGTTCAAGTTTTTGTATTTGATAAGTCAGTGAAGAAGGTGCCCTGTCGAGCTCTTTTGCTGCGCTAGCAAAGCTACCACGGCGATCAATCGCATCAAGTATATATAGTGCTTCAAGTGTAAGTAGATTTTGCAATGAGAGCCCCTTAGAAAACCAATCTCTCTATAGAGTATCCAAATAACAAAAAACCAGCAATAAATGCTGGTTTAGAAAATAATCATTCGAAAAGTAATAACAAATTGGGCTGAATGAAAACTAATTATTAGACATCTCTCTTTTTACCATTACGACAGAAGCAACGATAAAAGCGATGATTAGACCTATTTCCACATGTAACTCCTAGATTCAAAACGTAACAAAGTGTAACTGCGGGAATTCTAACATTTACGAAGCGACATAAAAGCGATTAACGTATTTATTACGTAAATAATCGATATAGATCAATAAACGCGTAAAAAACGAACGATACGGAGTAGTAACTGAGAGATATAGCACTTTAAATGTTAAATATATGTAAACATAAGTTGTTATTTAAATGTAACTTTTCCACCTATGATCTTATTTGCGGGCATTCCTCGTATCATTGTTTCTCGAGCGAATGTAATCATACATTTTGGGCACTTTCCTAATTCAGTCGTAAAGTCGGTAACAATACGCTCTTGAAAGCACTTAACTAAAGCACCTTTTCCACCTTTCCGATACTTGTAGAGCGGCGCTTTACACTTTGCGCAGAAAACATTAACCGTGCGTGTTGGCTGTTTCTTGTTTGGCTTAGCCATCATTTGAATCCGAGGTTAATTCAGGTTTTACCCATGCGCGACTAAAGTCAAACCATCCTAATGCATTACACTTGGCATTTTGTAAAGAACCGCACTGGTCTTGGCTAACACCCAACCAACAGTGAAACATAGGGATTAGTTGTAAGTTTTCTACCAGAGACTTACCTAACGATTTCGCAGGGAAAGGAACTGTTTCGTCACTTCGCCATTGATTGATTAAACTTCCCCAATATTTGAAATGTTCATCCGTGCTCATTAGTTTGATGTCACTGTAATCCAGAAGCCAACCAGCAAGTGCATCATCTCGATTGTTGGACACCCCCATTGGCTTAATCCAAATATCAATCTCCGTGGTATCAGGAACTGAGAGATCGTATTTGATCATCTCTATTTTTAAACCGTCATCACGTAATATTCTTTCGATCGTTTTAGCTAATGTCGGAAACATTGGGTGATGAGCATGATACGCGATAGTTATGCTTTTAAATTCAGGAGGCTTAACGGTGCTATTAGAACGACCTTGGTGGTACCACCCTGGCTTCAAACCATGTGCAGGAAGAACACCTAACTCGACGAGCTTATTATCAGGTAACATCCGGAATAAGTTCATAGTATGAAGTTTATTCGTAAAGTATTCAGCCCATTCGGTATTCACTGCTAGACCATCTCTACGGTTAAGAAGTAAATATGTGCACCCTGGATCTAACTTTACCTCTTCGTTTTGGTCGAGTAGGTCAGGCTTTATTGGGTTCGACAAGCTTGGGAATATCATCGAAGAATGAACCTCATCAATAACCCATACTTCAACTCGGTCAATCAAAGGGCGGAAACCAAAGTATCCATCAAAAGCCTGTAATATCAATCTCTTGTCATTATTTTCAACAACCTGATAAGGCCCAGTTCCGACAGGCATAAGGTCAAAGCCGTCTGATCTAAGCTCGTCTGGTAATAAGATTTTTGCACACGACTCGGCTAACAACAGAGGTAATCGTCTGTCATCACGCGCAAGCTTGATATCAATGATGCTGTCACTTGGGGATGAAACTTCATCAATATGAGAAAATAGAGACACACTTTTTAGCAGTGATATATTTTCAATGATGTGCTCTGTACTCAGCACTAGACCATTATGATATCGAACCCTAGGTCGAATATAGAATCGCCAATGACGGCTAGATAGCATTTCCCAACTGTGTGCCAAATCAGGTTGGAGTTCGTCAGCTTCATCTAGCCGAGTTAGCCCACTGAATATTTGTTGTGCGATATGTTGCTCTGAGCGGCGCATATTTTTATTGGGGTTTAGCATCGACAAAGGACGATAGTACGGTAATCGCACGACCTGCTGCCCTTCTTGATGCTGGACACCCAAATAGCCATCAATAACGCGTGCAAGCTTTGCACTGTCGTTGTTAAGTACAGAGAGTGCGTGAGAGATTCGCCCCTCGTCGAGATACTGCTTCGCTAGGGTTTCGTTAACATCGGTACGGCTACGCTTGAAGTTAAGTTTTGAGAGCTTTCCACGACCCGGTGCTGGTCGCCATTCGATCCAGCCTTCCTCTTCCATTTTGTTGAGAACGATCCGAGCGTTACGACGAGTACAGAAAAGGATCTCGGTGATCTCATCAAGCTGAATACCTGAATCTTGACCATTGAAATGCTTAAAAAGAGTTTCAAACTGTACGCGTAGACGGGGACTGCTCATAAAGGGGAAATCTCGAACTTAGCAAAGAAGCACTTAGTTTCCCCTTTTTTTAAAGCTGTGGCAAGCTATACGCTAATCGCGCAGCCTAAAAGTTCACTCAGTTGAATAAGCTGTTGTTCATTATCAAGTTTTATTGACCACTTACAGCCACTATCATTGGCCACAAGTACATTAGCTCCCTTTCCAATTAACGTTATATAATCACATTGCGCCTGCATCACGATATGTTGCTCACCAGATAAACGTACGATCAGTTCATGGGGAGTTGCGATGATCTTCCCTAATGAAAATTCAATAACCATCTTCTATTTACCCGCTTTACTTTTGATTTTCTTAACGGCTATGGTTAAACGGCTTGAACAGATGAGTCGCTCTTTTTCGTCGGTGAGGTTTATTTGCCACACCTGTGTTGACACACCTAAATGTATTGGAGAGGCGGTGCCAGTCACTATCCCTGTTCTCATTGCTCGAATATGATTAGCGTTGATATCTAAGCCAACGCAAAAGTGCTGATCATCAACACACATGTTCGCAGCAACCGAACCGAGTGTTTCGGCTAGAACCACAGATGCTCCACCATGAAGCATTCCTAAAGGTTGGTGTGTAATAGGCGCGACAGGCATTGTCGCAGAGATACTGTTGTCGCTAAATTCCGTATATTCAATTTGAAGGTGCTCTATTAGCGTATTCTTTGACGTTAAATTGAGTTGTTCCAAATTTAGTGGCTTTTTCCAGATAGTCATTTAGCACTCTTATTGTTTACGTTATAATTATTAACTTACAGTTATTTGATGAAGTCGTCATGGAATGACTAATTTGCCTTTCAATATGGAGATTGTAAATGCAAACAGCGTTTAAATTATCGGTACTGTGCTCTGTTATTGCGTTAACAGCTTGTAGCTCCTCGCCTACCGGAAGAAATCAGTTAATTTTGTTTTCTGATGATGAGATGAGTTCACTCGGTGGTCAGTCGTTTGAACAAATGAAAAAAGAGCAACCTATTAGCAAGGATAAAGCCGTTAACAGCTATGTTCAGTGTGTCGCAGACTCGGTACTCAAACATGTTCCTAAGCAACCAAGCTTCGATAGCTGGGAAGTGGTGGTCTTTGATAGTGACCAAGTTAATGCCTTTGCCCTACCCGGCGGAAAGATCGGTGTTTATACTGGTTTATTAAACGTAGCGTCCAATCAAGACCAACTTGCCACCGTTATTGGACACGAAATTGCTCATGTTCTAGCTGATCACAGTAATGAACGGTTGTCACAATCTCAACTCGCTAATGCGGGATTGCAGGTTACAAGTATTGCATTAGGCTCTTCGGAATATTCAGAATACAAATCAATGACAATGGCCGCTTTAGGTGTGGGTGTGCAGTACGGTGTTATTTTACCTTACGGACGAACTCAGGAATCTGAAGCAGATATCGTTGGATTAGAGTTTATGGCAAATGCGGGGTTTGACCCTAACCAAAGTGTCGACTTATGGAAGAACATGGCTAAAGCGTCAGGTGGTGCTCAACCTCCGGAACTATTGTCTACTCACCCGTCACACGACACGCGCATTAACGATTTAAAAGCGAAGATATCAACGTTACCTCAATACACAGGTACTAAGCCAAAATGTAGTTGAGTCGGGTTTCACTCAATAATAAAGGCGAACAGTCAAATGTTCGCCTTTATTATTTCTAACTCGAATCATGCTAAGAGCTAGGTTCCTAAAATCTGCAGTGGAAGCTGTAGTAAAGCGTCGCCAGTTGAAGCGAAGTACCAAATGATTCCAATTAGTCCGCCAACTAAACCAATATACCAAAGCGCAGAGATAATCTGTCCGTAACGATCAAGAGGCAACAAATGACTATGGTGACGTTGTTTCCACTCCAATACGATTTCTACTGTTCCCATGATGAGTAAGAATCCAAACAGCGTAAGCCCTAGTGAGTAACTAAGAACCACTCCGCCAATTGCTCCCGCAGCGCACAATACAATGCCGGCGACACTGTTCATTGAGAAGCTGATACTTTTTAAAATATGCCCACCATCTAGAGGCAATATTGGTAATAGATTAAACAGATTAAGGAACGCGTTAAAAACAGCGAGGCCGGCAAAGAACATATTGCCTGTAACCCAATAAGCGATAATCAATACGATCGATAAAATCAGGCCAAAGAACGGACCCATTATTGAAATAACGACGTCTTGCCAGCGTGTATTGATTTTCTCATCGCTTAGGGCTAATCCACCTAAAAATGGGACTAAGTAGATTCCTTTGGTTTTCATCCCAAAATATTTCATCGCTTTAACATGGCCGTACTCGTGGAATACCAAGCAGGCAATCAGCGCTAGCGCGAATTGAAATGAGAACAACCATGAATAAGCAGCAAGACTTGCTGAAGCGAGAACGACTTTAATAAGCTTTGCACTTTTGAGCGCCTTCATGCCCAGAGAGACTAAGCCGATAAGGCTGAAACGTCTTTCTGCTTTAGGTGGCGTAAATGGAACTTGCTGCTCTATGTCTTTTTGATTTCGCTCACCTTGAGTTATTGGTTGCTCGTTTATAGACAGTGAGTAATTTAGATCAAAAGGTTGCCAAATCAGATCAAGGTTAAGCTTACAGTTTAGGTTTACATCACCTTGCATTAGCGTGAACTGGTGAGTGGATTGGCTATCTGAGGAGTTTGAAGCGTCTATTTGAGATACTAGGGTGTTATCCCAGTAGAGTTGTTGCCAACCTGCCATAGAGCCTTCAAGACGTAGCGGTTTTCCAAGACATTCAATTGCTAAAAGTTCCAATGTGTTCCCTATTATTAAACGATCATTAACGCGGAGATTATGACGCGCAATAAGTGATGGGTAAAGCTAGAACTTGTGTTACAAGGTAACTAAATGGCAAGTTATTGAGGTTTAATCCGAGTTTAAATAGACATTGCAGCCAGAATTGGGCCAGCTAGCTAAATCCCTTTCTTTTTAATGGATAAAGTGGATAATATGCGCGTTATTTAATTTACTAAATGTGAGCCAATTATGTCTTCTGAAGCGACTATGCTAGAACGCTGCCAATCTAAATGTGAACTATGTGGAAGCGACTCTCCACTAACAGCATACGCTGTACCACCACATAGCCATGTAACAGTTGATCACGGCATCATGGCTTGTGAAAAATGTTTAAGTGAAATTGAAGACCCGAAAGATATCAACCACTGGCGTTGTCTGAACGACAGTATGTGGAGCCAAGAAGCACCAGTTCAAGTAACAGCATGGCGTCAATTGACTCGCCTATCTGCAGAGTCATGGGCACAAGACCTACTAGAAATGATGTACCTTGAAGAAGAGACGTCTGTTTGGGCACAAATCGGCATGTCAGCTGATGATAAACCGTTTGATGTAAACGGTGTCGAGCTTAAAAAAGGTGACGACGTAACGGTAATTAAAGATTTGCCTGTTAAAGGCACTAACCAAGTCATCAAGCAAGGTACTGTTATTCGCGGAATCAGCGTTGGCGATGACCCAAAGCTTGTTTCTGGTAAAACAAACGGCGGCCAATCTATGTATGTTATCGCTGAGTTCTGTCGTAAGAAGTAATTTTCAAAAAGAACGATTGAATAGGCGCTTAATGAGCGCCTTTTTTGTACCTTGAATTTACTTGCTGTGTTGTAGCTATTAAACATCACTTTAGAAAGACACAAACAAAAAACGCAGCCATTGGCTGCGTTTTTAAATGCTTATTACTTGATATTAGCGAGTAAGACCTAAGTCTTTTTGCATGTGGTCTGAAAGATCAGATGCATAGTAAGCGCGTGGCTGGCTGTTATCAACAAACAGAATATCTAATAAATGTGCAATCAATCCTTTGAAACTAACCGAGTAGGTTTTCTTATCCATAGAGTTTGGAACAGCGATTGTGTCTAAATGCATTACTTGTGACATAGAAGCCTCTCTATAATTCGAATAATTTCGTTTCGTTGCGGCTAATATAGTTGTTTTTTAGGTGATTAAATAATGACAAAAACTACCCATAAAGATTAGTTTATCTAATGACACAATGTGTTAACAATCACCTAAGCGGTAGATTCAATATCGATGAATAAATAGTCGTAAATTACTTGTTTGGATGAAATGTTATTCTCACCATTAAATTGTTTCGTGATGTATTTAACAAAAACATTACACCTAAACAGTTGTTTCTTTTTCTCCAAAACCAATTGATAGCCGATAACCGATTAGAATATCTTGGTCTAAGCACGTGTTCTTTGTGTTACTTATCGACGCAACCTTTTGTTAGGCTCTCAAAGCCACTACAATAGCTCCGACTTTAAATAGGTATTTCGTGTGAAAATTAGCAAACGATTGAAACAAATTGATGCCATGGTTGCGCCTGGCTACGACCATATATGGGATTGCTGCTGTGATCACGGGCTTCTTGGGGCTCAGTTGCTTTCTCGTCAAGCTGGTGGGCAAGTCCACTTTGTTGATATCGTGCCTGATCTAATGGCACAACTGAAAGCCAACTTAACGAAGTTCTATTCTAGTTCCCCTACTCCCTGGCAGACTCACTGCATGGATGTCGCGAAATTACCTTTACAAGAGTATTCAGGAAACCACCTTGTTATCATAGCTGGTGTTGGGGGGGATTTAATAAAAGAGCTCATAGAGGCTATTAATAAAAGTAACCCTTATGAGTCAATTGACTTCCTACTGTGCCCCGTCCTACATCATTACAGTGTTAGAGAGCATCTACGCGCACTCGGGTTCAAATCGAAACAAGAAACTCTGATTGAAGACAACAGACGGTACTATGAAGTGCAGCTTGTGACACGAACATCTACCGACAATGATGAATTACCATTGGTATCGTTAGTTGGCGACACGATATGGAAATCGAACTGTGACGCTCAACAGAGAATATCGAAGCAGTACCTCGCTAAAACGCTGTCTCATTACAAAAGAATAGCAAAAGGTAATCATAGTGACACTCAGCCTATTATTGACGCTTACAAGCGTGTAGAGCGTCAATTAGCGTCTTCGATGTTGTAGTTCAATTTGAAGTAATACGAATATCGGTTACGAATATCGGTTACGAAACTCCTTGTATAAAAAAAGCGCCTAAAGTGGCGCTTTTTATGGTCACTGTTTAAATGCACAGTATTTGTTTTTTACTATCATTTATTGGCTACTGACGTTTCCAAGCTTAAGCCAAGTATCAATGACGGTATCTGGGTTTAGAGATACTGAACTAATCCCTTGATCCATTAACCACTTAGCAAGATCGTCGTGGTCAGAAGGCCCTTGACCACAAATACCCACATACTTACCTGCTTTGGTCGCTGCATCAATCGACATCTTCAGCATCGCCTTAACCGCTGGGTTACGCTCATCAAATAGATGTGCGACATCACCAGAGTCTCGGTCTAACCCTAGAGTTAACTGGGTCATATCATTTGAACCAATTGAGAAGCCATCAAAGTACTTCAAAAACTCTTCCGCTAGAATGGCATTCGATGGAAGTTCACACATCATAATGACTTTCAGCCCTTGATCTCCACGTCGAAGGTCAAATTTAGCCAAAAGATCAATCACAGATGCTGCTTCACTAGGAGTGCGAACAAATGGAATCATGATTTCAACGTTCTTAAGGCCCATTCCATTACGAACACGCTTAATTGCTTGTGTTTCAAGCTCAAAGCAATCTTCAAAGACAGGAGAGATATAACGGGAAGCTCCACGGAAGCCAAGCATTGGGTTTTCTTCATGTGGTTCAAAGCTCTTACCGCCAACCAAATTACTGTATTCATTTGATTTGAAGTCAGACATTCGAACGATAACGCGCTTAGGCCAGAATGCAGCAGCAATCGTTGCAATGCCTTCTGTTAGCTTACTGACGTAAAAGTCGATTGGATCTTTATAGCCACGAATACGTTGTTTGATTTCAGCTTGAATCTCTTCACTCTGCGCATCAAAATTAAGCAATGCTTTAGGGTGTATTCCTATCATTTTGTTAATGATGAACTCAAGTCTTGCAAGGCCAACACCTTCATTCGGCAGTTGAGCAAAGTCAAAAGCACGGTCGGGGTTACCCACGTTCATCATTACTTTAGTAGGTAGAATAGGCAGTTCATCAACAGCAGAACGTTTGATTTCGAAATCAAGCTCGCCTTTGTAAACATAGCCTGTTTCACCTTCAGAACATGAAATGGTTACAACGTCACCATCGGTCAGTGCGCTTGTCGCTGTTCCACAGCCTACAATCGCAGGAATACCAAGCTCACGTGCAATGATTGCTGCGTGGCAAGTACGCCCACCTCGATTAGTAACAATCGCAGCGGCTTTCTTCATAACAGGTTCCCAGTCAGGGTCTGTCATATCTGTCACTAAAACATCGCCTTCTTGAACCAAAGACATTTGATCAAGTGAGTCCACCAGCCTAACTTTACCGCTACCGATACGCTGACCAATAGCTCGGCCTTCAATCAATACGTCAGCTTTGTTGTTTAGCTCGTATCGCTCGATAACATTTTGTTCTGATTGAGAGCAGACCGTTTCTGGTCTTGCTTGTACGATGTATAACTGACCATCAATGCCATCTTTCGCCCATTCAATATCCATTGGACGTTGATAGTGCTTCTCAATGATCATTGCTTGCTTAGCAAGCTCTTTGATTTCTGCATCGTTAAGTGAGAATTGCTCTCTTTCTTCCGCTGACGTATCAATGATATCAACCTGTTTACCAATTTCTTGGTTGTCAGAGTAGATCATCTTGATAAGTTTGGAGCCAAAGGTTTTCTTAACGATCGGCGTTTGCCCTGCTTCAAGAAGTGGCTTATGAACATAGAATTCGTCAGGGTTAACTGCGCCCTGAACAACCATTTCACCAAGGCCCCAAGAAGAGGTAATAAAGACGACTTGATCGAAACCTGATTCGGTATCAAGAGTAAACATAACGCCTGATGATGCTTTATCAGAGCGAACCATACGTTGGATACCAGCGGACAGAGAAATTCCGCGGTGGTCAAACCCTTGGTGAACACGGTAAGAGATAGCGCGATCATTAAACAAAGACGCATAAACGTGCTTTGTTGCTTCTAACACTGCATCAATACCTTTGACGTTTAAAAACGTTTCTTGTTGGCCTGCAAATGAAGCATCAGGTAAGTCTTCAGCCGTTGCAGATGACCGCACGGCAACTGAAAGCTCTTCGTTACCATCAATAAGAGCATGATAGTCTTCACGAACAGCTTGTTCTAAATCACTTGGGAACGGGGCGTTTAATACCCAATCTCGAATTTGAGCACCTGTTTTACGTAGCGCGTCGACATCTTCAACATCTAATTCATCAAGCAGTAGATGAATTCTCTCATCAAGGCCTTCAAAATCTAGAAATTGATTAAACGCGTAGGACGTTGTAGCAAATCCGTTTGGTACTGATACACCAGCATTTGAAAGGTTTGACACCATTTCACCTAATGAGGCATTTTTACCGCCGACTTTGTCGACGTCTTCCATGGACAAGCGATTAAACCAAAGAGTGTTCTTATGCATGAATTTCTCCGAATGCATTACAGCTTTTTTGTAGGGGAAGGCAAACGATTACGCATCAACTTAAAAAAATCTAACAAATTTCAAAAGCTGTGGGGCGCGTAATTGCAGACCGGGTTTTGTTATCGTTATTATGGTACGCATCATACTCAACATAATTTGATAGTTTAAACAAAATATGCAGATCAATACCGAAAGTCGTGATGTATTCTATGTTTCTGATGGTACAGCCATCACTTGTGAAACGCTTGGGCACGTTTTACTTGGTCAATTCTCATTTTCCGCAAATGAAAAAACCTTTCCATTTGTAGAAACTGAAGACAAAGTTTTAGACGTTGTTAAAGAAATTGAGAGTAGCTTCGAAAGAAATGGAGAGAAACCACTGGTGTTTTTCTCTATCGTATTACCAGATGTAAGGAAAATCTTGATCGAAAGCTCGGCACACTGTTATGACGTTCTAGAGGGTATTGTGCAGAAAATGCAAAAAGATCTTCAAATGGATCCAACGCCAAAGCTTCAACGCTCAAGAAGTGTAAAAAGAGATTCAGATACCTATTTTGATCGAATAGCAGCTATCGAATATACCTTAGCTCATGATGATGGAATCACACTTAAAGGAATAGAGAAAGCCGACATAGTGTTGCTGGGTGTTTCTCGAAGTGGAAAAACGCCTACAAGTCTCTATATGGCAATGCAGTTTGGTTTAAGAGTCGTTAACTACCCTTTCATTGATGACGATATTAAAGCGATGCGCCTTCTTCCAGAATTTGAAATTCACCGGCACAAACTGTTTGGTTTAACCATAAACCCTGAAAGGTTGACCGAAATTCGTGAGAATCGTTTATCAGGCAGTGATTATGCGAGTACAGAGCAATGTAGACTGGAGCTAGCGAGTGTAGAAGCTCTTTTCAGGCGTGAAGCGATTCCGTATATCAATACCTCTTCTCTGTCTGTTGAAGAAATCTCGACTCGTATTTTAGAAAAAGCGGGCTTGAAACGAAGACTGGTTTAAGTCGTTACAGCCCAAGCTTACTTTCTTGGGCTGTAACTTGGCTTTGTAAGATCTACAGTATTTTCTTTCTAATCATCGCTGATACGCGTTCAACACCAATCACGACCACCAGTATTGATAAAATTACGGTTAGCGCTTGATCATATCTGAACAGATTCATTGACGCAGACAATTCAACACCAATTCCCCCCGCTCCAACCAAACCGAGAACAACCGCACTTCGCACTGCTTTTTCAACAGAATAAAGGCTAGTTGCAACAAATGACGGCAAACATTCGGGTACGACAGCACCCATGATCACACCACTTTGTTTTGCGCCAATGGCATTGAGGGCGTGACTTGGACCAGGGTCAATCTCTTCAATGCGTTCGGAGAAAAAGCGAGCACAGAAACCAATGGTATCCATGACGATAGCAAGAATGCCGGCCAGTGGCCCTAGACCAACGGCAATAACAAACACTAGCGCCCAAACAAGGTCTGGAATAGTTCTGAACGTCGAGACGATATTGACACAAACCATACGAACCAAAGGGTGTGGTGTTGTATTACGAGCGCACAATAATGCCATTGGTAAACTAAGGATGACACCAAACACCACGCCCACAATCGCCATTTGAAACGTTTCTAACATCGCTTTTGCAATGACATCGACGCGATCTAATTTAGGCGGGAAAGCCTCACCAATAAATGTGCCTAAATTAAAGAATCCATTGCCTAGTCTGTCAGCAGTAATATTGGCCTCATTAACGCCATTAACAAAAAACGCCAATACAACAATAGCGATAACCCAAGCAAAGATAGATGGACTTTCTACCCTAGGCGGCAGAGAATTGTGTTTCGTTGAAACTTGTTCCATTAGAGTTTTCCAAAACGTTAGTGTTAATCTTGTATAGCTGGTCAATATCTTGCTGGGAGATATTTGAAGAGAGTGAGTCAAACATTAGCTTTCCAGAATTAAGGCCAACAAATCGATCGCCAAATTCACGAGCAAATTCGATTTGATGAAGAACGCAGATTACAGTCATCTTTCGCTCTTTAATTATGTCCCACAGCAGCGTCATTACCTCATGCCCTGCTTTAGGGTCAAGGCTAGCAACTGGCTCATCGGCAAATACGATCTCAGCATCCTGCATCAACATTCTTGCTATAGCGACACGTTGCTGTTGCCCACCAGATAAAGTATCGGTTCTTCGACCCGCTAAATGAGAGAGTCCCACACGCTCTAACGAATCCATCGCAAGTAGTCTATCCGCTTTATTGGCCGTTAAACTATTACATGCAAAGTATCCTTTTCTGCCCATCAACCCAAATAGTACATTTTGAAGAACCGAGAGGTTTCCAATCATGTTGAACTTTTGAAACACACAGCCAATCTTTTGTCTTAGCTCACGTAGTTCTCTTTTCGGAGCGGTTGTCAGGTCCGTTCCATTTAAGATAATGCTCCCCTCTGTAATATCTTCTATTCCAGTTAGGCATTTCATTAAAGTCGATTTTCCACAGCCGTTATGGCCAAGAATAACGACACCTTCTCCTTGCTCAACATTAAACGAAAGCCCGTTAAGGGCCTGCGTTCCGTCGCTGTAGGTCTTTTTTAAGTTTTGAACGTCTAAGCGCATAGGTGTCTCTTAACTATTAATTATTAACTATTAACTATGAGGATTAAAGCAGAGAGTAGGATTCACGGACCATGTCGTAAGCCGAGTCATTGACTGAAACCATTTCAGCGCCAACGTATTTTTTACGCTTTCCTGGTGCAAGAATCGCTTGAAGTAATCCATCAGGATCGTCCATAAATTTTTCTTGAATGAAGTCTGAACATTGTTGAGATATATGAGGGCCAGCAATTAGCGGATCACCAGGCATAGTTTGGCTACGAGCAATAATTTTGTATTTCCCTTCGCCTTGTTGCGATGCAAATGGTGCAAAATCACGGACACCAGTACCAACAGCATCCACTTCACCAGATGCTAACGCTTGCATTCTAGCGCCAGCTAAAAGGCTAATATTTAAGTCACGATCTAAATCGATGCCTTCTTTGTGTAGCATGTACATTGGCATGATGTGGCCTGTTGTTGAGCCGTGGTCTTTCATAGCTACATGCTTACCTTTTAAATCTTCAAGGCTATCGATACCGCTGTCTGTTGGAGCAATAAAAACAGAATAATATTCAGGACGAACAACAGCACTGATTGGCTTGATACCTTCAACGTGTTCAGTCATAAGAACATATTCAGACGGACCCGCAAGTACGATATCAACTTGGTTGAAACGAAGTGCGTTAATCGCTGTTGTGCGGTTACCTACTGGATAGAATTCAACATTAACACCTAAACGATTTTCAACTTCGTCGACAAACTGCTGGTAAGTCAGTTGTAGCTCTTCTGTACCTTCAATACCTGTATCGGCAAAGCGAAGTGTATCAGGACAAACAGATGCGAATACGCTTGTAGCGGCTAGTGATAATGTTAAGACTGACAGTTGTTTAAGCTTTGTTTTCATTTTGAGCTCCTCATTATTGTATGAACAATTTAATGAGGAAATATGACGTTTATAAGTAGGTTGTGCTTCAGTTGTATTAAATTAAGATCATGCAAATTACTATGCTCAAAATTGTGCTGCAGTATGTAGTTTAATTTTGAGGACTTTCGAATTGACTTAGGTGTGAGTTAAAAGCTAATTATTGTTTACAAATGAAAAGCCCGGACAAATCCGGGCTTCCTTTGTTAAATGTTTTAAATATCAAAATACGTACTGAGCGCCAGCGCCAAACGATACTTCTGAGTCAACGTTATCAGTTTCAGACGTAGCAGACACTGTGCTAGACGCTGACCAGTTTTCATTAAATGCGTGAGATACACCAATGGCCATTGCTTCGGAATCGCCAGCGAAACCAGCACCCGCACCTATTGCAGTCTGCCCGTCAGTAACCATCGGGCGGGCATTGACTGTTGCCTGCATCATAGCTGTTGAATTATCGACACGCTGTTGGACTTCACCATTATAATTGGAAGCCTGCTCTTGAAAAGCTGATTTAAGCTCTTGTCGTTCTGGAGAACTCTGACGTTCCTCCTGACGGACATTTTGATTAAGTTCTTGATAACGACTATTCTGATCATCGAACTTTGACTCGTCGGTATTATCGACAGCATAAGTATAAATGGCGCTTGCAAGTTCATCACCCGAGGTGTACTCAGTTCCATGCTTAGTGTTAAAAGCCGTAATTTGCTCTTCAGACATTCCTTTAGCTGCGTCTGTTGCAACGGAAGCAAGCATAGATACCTCACCAGAGGTTGAACCATTGTTTAGTGAGAAGTTCTGCATGAATTGTAGTTGCTCTTCCGAGAACTCTCCTGCAGCAATACCGGCTAAAATATCTTGTGCTGCCGCTTGTTGCTCAGTTTCTCCATTAGGCTTCCATCCTGCCTTAATGTAAGAATCTATAGCTTCATTATCTGAGTGACGAACAATAGAAGCTTCTACTAATCCATCTTGAATTGGTGTATCTGCATCAGCTACTGCTGCTCCAGAGATCGTTACTGTTGCAATGCATACTGATACTAATAACTTTTTCATTCTAAAACTCTCTTCTAATTGAGCAATAAAGCTCAATATTTGTAATATACCTAGCATCTAAACTAGATATGTTCACTTTTGTCATCACCATCTGGATAATATTGACAATTTACTTACTGAATCTAATCCTTTATTAACTATGAATAATTGATGGAAAGTACCAATCACCGCCATACTAGGCTCGTGGCTACTTCAACATGAATTGCTTTATAAGTTCCCACGTCATTTATTTTTATGGCGATTCGCTAACCACCTATTTAGATTAGCAAAGACGTTAATTCAATTATGAGTTAGGTGAGTATCAGGTTTGAGCAAAGGAAAGGTATATAGGTGTTTACTAGTTGTATTGAAAGCGCGATCAATAGCGACCCATGGGGTAATCGTGTGCATGTATATATTCTTGGAACATAAAATCGCCTACACGCAACCAGAGGTGTACGTCGTGTGAGTACGAAAAACCGATAACAACGAATGCTATCGGTTTTGATGCTTCTATTACTATGCTATAGAGACACTACTTTTTTAAAAACTGAGCTATTTTTGCGTATACCTGTGCGCACTCTTCTTCGACAAGGTCTTCCATATTCATAAACGTATGAATCATATCGTCAAAGTGTATGTGTTCAGCGTTAACACCAACCGCTTTTACTTGCTCATAGTACCGAGTACCTTCGTCTCTTAACGGGCAAAATTCAGCAGTAATCATCAGTGTTTCAGGTAGTTGATTTGTAAATTCACCAAAGAGCGGAGACACTGCGTGGCGATCTTCATTACGTTTAAAGTAATTATCAAAATACCAAGCTATCTTCCCTTTCTGCAATAAATACCCCGTTGCGTTCTGCTCTATCGATTCTGAATCCATTGTGTAATCTAAACT
This sequence comes from Vibrio lamellibrachiae, assembly GCF_050337265.1. Lineage (NCBI taxonomy): Bacteria > Pseudomonadati > Pseudomonadota > Gammaproteobacteria > Vibrionales > Vibrionaceae > Vibrio > Vibrio lamellibrachiae. The sequence continues at coordinate 112,378 of NZ_JAKJSU010000007.1, read as the reverse complement.
TGGATAAATCATCGCTTGTTTGTATATAGACACAGAATCATCAAACTGCGCTTTACGACTTACCGAAGCAACCAACGCGCCACCGCCCGAATCTCCGACGGCAGAAAGCTGCTTTGTATATTTGAGCGATCTGCTTTCTAAAGTGTTCCATACATTTTTAACTGCAGAATAAGCATCGTTTACGCCTGCCGGATATGGGCATTCAGGTGCTAAGCGATAATCAACAGATACTACAATATGGCGGGTAGCGTTAGCCAATTTACGGCAGATTGGATCATAAACCGTCACGCTTCCTGCCATGTGACCTCCCCCATGATAGTAAACAATGACAGGGAGTGACTCTTTCGGAGCTGGATGATAAATACGTACGGGAACGTCATAATCATCACCCGCTACTAAATCATCTTGAACCCATTCAATTTCAGGTATATTTGTCACGAGCCCTTTAGTTAAATTGGCAAGCCCTTCACGAGCGTTTGTCGCTGTCGGTTTGAACCCACCTTCAACAAGCTTTACGACTAGTTGGTTAAAGTTGTCTAACCAAGGAGCGAGCTTTTGACTTACTTTGCGCATAACGAACTCCTAAGCTGTCTTTGTTTGTTGAGGTAACACATCAGGCTTTTTTCCCGTTTCCGGTAACATAAAGCTCGCGATGAAGAACGTCGATGAACACGCTACTGCAAACATGGCAGCATAAGCGATGTTACCGGTTGAATCTGCGATGATTCCAGAAATAAACATCAAGATAGTTTCAACGACATACGAAATTGACCAGAACATGCCGAATACGACGGTAATTCGTGCTGGTGTCATATTTGGTAGCTCTTGAGGAAGCGTAACTAGCGCCGTCATTGGAACAAACATAAAGAAACCTGCGAAAAAAGCCGAACCGTACGCAATCATTGCACTATCTGTAAAGATCATTAACGCAGCAAAAGCTGTCATCGCAAGACCACAGTAACGAATGATCGGTACTCGAAGTGGTAGTCGTTTAGTAATCAAGATGCCCACAATCGTACCAACCATACCTGCACCAATCATAATCGAAGAAAGGTATTTTGCTTCAGCAGCAAAGCTTGGCACCATAGGGAAGATTGCGAATACTGAGATGTAGCAAAATAGAAGGCCAGAGTAAGCAATAGGAAGCCACCAGTTAACGCTCTCTTTCACACCGTCTTTTAACGTGTATGTTTGAGCTGGCGTATCTCCCTTAGCGCCACTTGATAGTGAAAAATCATCACTAATAAACCACCAGATTACTAGTACAACAAAACTCGCGGCTGATATTGCTAAGATAACATTTTGCCAGATATCTAGATGCGCGAGCAACGTGCCTGTCAGTAGTATTGCCAATAAGTTACCCATATTAAATGCAGCGGCGTTGATACCGTTGATCATTGGGCGTTCTTCAGGTGTAAAGTAATTGATTACGATTGGATTGAAATAGACAATAACGAAAGCGCCACCAAACCCCATGATTAATCGGGTAATGACATACAGAGGATAGCTCGACGCGAACGCACCTAATGCACCAGCAACAATCAGTAGAGACGCAAACCCAAAGGCTTTCTTAGGCCCAAGCTTAACCAGAAAACTCGCAGCAAGTAAGTTACCAATTATTTTGGCGATAGTAATCGCATTGGTCATCCAGGTCGCGGCCGCCATACCTTCAATTTGATAAAAGGCCATGATGTCTTTTGTCATCATAGAGCCCGCAACCCACGACATCGCAAAAAGCGCATAGGTCATGAAGATGACAAGCTCGATCAGTTTTTTCTTATTCATGCTCATATTCTTTTCCTTAAGTTTCGTATTATATATGGGGGCTTGTAGGTTAGCCCCCTAATGCAGTTATTAAGTTTTGATATTTATTACGGATGAAGTTCTTTTAACGCTTGTACGTCGACACGTTTTTTATAGTCGACATTAGGTTGTTCAAATCCATTTTGCTGTAGGAAAGCCTGCTTGTATCCTTGATAATCACCGATGTCCATGAAGTTATCAGCGGTCATTTTCGTCATTAGTGCAGACACTTCACTTTGGATGGAATCGCTAAGTTCCCAGTCGTCAACGCGAATCAGTCGTTGTTCATCAACTACAGCTTGGCCATTTACTGGATATAAGCGCTCCGAGAACATACGTTGCATTTGTTCAATACAACCTTCGTGTAACCCTTTCTCTTTCATTACTTTGAAAAGACAAAGAATGTATGGAGAGAACGCAGGAATAAACACACTTGCCTTAGTGACTAGCGCTTTACATACAGAAACGTAAGCTTCACCGCCGATGGCATCTAATTGATGGTCAATTTTGTCACTCGTTGCATGAAGGTGCTGCTTAGCTATACCCAATGTGCCTTGGTGATAAATTGGGTACGTTGCTTTAGGCCCGATGTACGAATAAGCCACGGTCTTCGCGCCATTTGCTAAAACATCTTGCTCTAATAAGAAATCGATCCACTCTTGCCAATCTTCGCCACCCATGACTTTTTCAGTTGATTTGATTTCATCATCAGAAGCCGGTTCTAGTACAGAATCGTATAAGCTGTCTTCTTCTAGGTTTACTGTTTGACCAGTGAAAGGTTCACCTACCGTTTTTAGGCAAGAACGCCATAAATCACCGGTTTCTGAATTAGGACGCACGCCTGTTGCAAGGCTATATACTACCAAGTCTACTTTTCCGCCAAATTCATCTCGAATGAACTCAACGACTTCTTGGCGAACTCTGAGAGAGAATGCATCGCCTACGAAATTTTTAGCTATATGCTCTTCTTTTTCAGCCGCTTCACGAAAAGCGATGTTGTTATACCAACCTGCAGTTCCAACCCCCTTTTCACTTGGACCACGCTCAAATGAAACACCAATCGTGTCAGCTTTCGCGCCACCAAAGGTTAATGCGATGCGCGATGCTAAACCAAAGCCTGAAGAAGCGCCAAGTATAAGAACCTTTTTAGGACCACCTTCGATTGGAGCATGGGCCTTTACGTATTCAATTTGATTCAATACCGCTTGCTTACAACCTTCAGGGTGCGCTGTTCGTGCTACCACGCCTTTGATGATTGGTTTGATGATCATAATGTGTCCTTTATTTTCTTTTCTAATGGTGTGTTGTCTTTTGGCGGCATGACGGTTGCTACACCTGTAATTACCACTTTTCCATCTTGATTGGTGGTTGTAGTGGAGAATTTAACGATGTTCTTCTCTTTATTTATTTCAATGATTTCACAGCGAGCGGTGACAACATCGTCAAAATAGACCGGTGCAACAAATCGATTTTCTTGTCCAAGATAAATCGTACCTTCACCTGGAAGCCTCATTCCAAGAACGGTGGATGTGAGACCAGACACTAGTGCGCCGTGAGCAATACGCCCACCAAACACAGAAGCTTTAGCATGAGCTTTGTCAATGTGGACGGGATTGATATCGCCTGAGATATCAGCAAAAGTGAGTACTTCTGATTGAGTGATACGCTTTTCGACACTGGCTGATTGGCCAATTTCGAGCTGCTCTATGGTATACGACATAGATTACCTATTTATTGGGGTGGCTTTGGAAATATCCTCACCCACCAAAAAAGAATTCGTTTAAATGTTTAGGATTGTTACTTGCTAAGCTCAAGACCCATTGGGGTATCCCAGAAGATGCGGCTGTCCATCATCTTTAAGTCTCGGCTGATTGCTGGCTTGAACGCCATATGAGCAAGAATATCTTTTTCAAGATCAACGCCTGGCGCTATCTCTGTTAATTCGATGGTTGTATCTGACAAACTGAACACAGCGCGCTCTGTGATATACATGACTGACTTGTTATTGGCTCTTGCTGTATCTGATGAGAAAGTAATCTGTTGAACGCTTTCGATGAATTTGTCTATCGTGCCTTCTTCAATGATTTTTAGTTCCCCATCCTCTGCAATGATCTTCGATCGCCCCGCAGTGAAGGTTCCGCAAAAGAACACTTGTTTGGCATTTTGAGTGATGTCGATGAAACCGCCGCAGCCCGCAATCTTAGGACCAAATTTGGAAACATTCAGGTCACCTTTTTGGTCTGTTTCAGCCAAACCAAGAAAGGCTTGATCTAAACCACCACCATCATAAAAATCGAACATCTGATCTTGAGTGATGATTGCTTCTGGAAACGCTGAAGCTCCAAATGAAAGCCCACCAGCCGGAGTTCCGCCTATCGCGCCCGGTTCAACCGTGGCGATAAGTTGATCGCTTACTCCTTCTTCGTCCGTTACTTCGGCAATCACTTCTGGTGCGCCAATACCATAGTTAATGATGGCGCCTTTCTTGAGTTCCATTGCAGCACGGCGAGCGATAACTTTTTTTGCATCAAGCTTACGAGCCACTACTTGATCACTAATGCGCTCTCCACGACCTACATAACTGGTATTCATCTCTTCGGCGAACGTTTGCATGTGGTTTTGGCCGTCAGTGACGACTATCGCGTCAACAAATATGCCGGGGATACGAACGGACTGAGGATCAAGCATTCCGGTAGGCACAACTTTTTTCACTTGCACTATGACTTTACCACCTTGATTGCGGACCAATTGCGCCGCTGCAAGGTTTTCAAGAATAAGGCATTCATCTTCCATCGAAATGTTACCGTTTTCGTCAGCCGTAGTGCCACGTAATAGCGCTACGTTTGCGTCAATACGAGAAAAGAAGAGATACTCTTTGCCGGCTACCTCGGTGAGGTGAACTCGTTCCTCTTTTGTTGCATTGTTAATTCGGCCTCCTTCTACTCTTGGGTCAATAAAAGTACCTAACCCTACATGGCTGATACAGCCGGGTTTTCCTGCGGCAGAATCTCGGAATAGTTGACACAAAACGCCTTGAGGCAGATTAAATCCTGTGATCTTTTCATCATTTGCTAGCTTCTGAAGCCTTGGGATAAGCCCCCAATGACCACCGATTGCACTCTTGACCATGCCTTCATATGACAGGTGATTGTTGGCTTTACTTTTTCCATCACCCTGTCCCGCAGCAAAGATCAATTCTAAATTTTTAGGGTGACCCGTTGTAAGAAAACGTTCACCGACGGCCTCTTCAATAGCTTCAGGAACAACCGCGCCAATAAAGCCGCCTAGTATCACTTTGTCTTCATCTTGAATGAGTTCGGCTGCTTGTTGGCAAGTCAGTTGAGTTACTTTAGACATGGCTAAAACCTTTTAAACTATTTGTTAACTGTTGTGATCTAAATATGTACGTGTCGGAATTCAACACGCACTAATAGTATGATTACGCGCGCTTAAGAATGACCGCGGTACCCATTCCACCACCAATACAAAGCGACGCAAGACCCAGCTTTTTGTCTTGTTTGATCATTTCATATAACAGCGTTGTGAGAACTCGCCCACCCGATGCACCTAAAGGGTGCCCTAGGGCGATAGCGCCGCCATTGAGATTGGTTTTATCGTCAAACCATGCCATATCAACATCGTGCTCTTTTGTTAGACCATGCATAACGCCAAGAGCTTGAGCTGCAAATGCTTCGTTTAATTCAAGTAATTCAATATCAGTAAGTTTGAGGTCTGCGCGTTGAAGTGCTTGTTTGATCGCCGGAACAGGGCCTAACCCCATTATGGCGGGATCAACGCCCCCCTGCCCGTAAGCAATAACTTCGGCGATTGGCTCTAAACCGAATTCTTCGATAGATTCTTCTGAAGCCAAAACAAAGGCAACACCACCATCGTTGATGCCCGAGGCATTTCCAGCCGTAACACTTCCAGCTTTATCAAAAGCTGGACGAAGCTTCGCCAACGATTCAATCGTTGTTTGTTTTCGAGGGTATTCATCTTGAGAAAATGACAGAGTTTCTCGCCTCTGTTTTACCTCAATTGGAACAATCTCATCGTCAAATCGCCCTGATTCTACTGCCGCTACTGCGCGTTGTTGGCTACGAAGCGCAAAGTTATCTTGAGCTTCACGGCTGATCTTGTAGTGCTTTGCAATATTTTCCGCTGTAACACCCATATGGTATTGATGAAAGGCATCAGTAAGACCGTCATTTATCATGCTGTCTTTCATTGTTTGATGGCCCATTTTCGCGCCTGAACGGTTTTTTGCATCCATAACGTAAGGGGCTTGAGACATGTTTTCCATACCCGCGGCAACAACAATATTTGCATCACCACTTTTAATTTTACTCGCCGCTTCCATTACGGTTTTCATACCCGAACCACAAATCATATTTAACGTATAAGCTGGTACTTCCTGTGGAATATCAGCATACATGGCCGCTTGACGCCCTGGTCCCATGCCTTGACCTGCACCAAGAACGTTACCCACAATGACTTCATCTACATTTTGTGGTGCGACATTACTTTGCAACAGCGATGCTGCTATCGCTGTGCCACCGAGTTCGGAAGCTGGTACACCTGTTAAAGTGCCACCGAAGCTGCCTAATGCTGTACGTTTAGCGCCGACGATAAATACTCGTTTCATTACTAATTCCTTCACTCTTGATTGACAATTTATGATTTTATTCAGTGCTTTAAATGACTAAACCACCATCAATCTTTAAAGTTTGCCCTGTAATGAAACTTGACTGTTCACTGGCAAGGAATGTCACACCGTTAGCAATATCATCTCCGGTACCCATACGAGCTAAAGGCGTTTTACTTGTCATATGGTCAAGAACCTTTTGTGGCAAGTCTTTAGTCATCGGCGTTTCAATAAAGCCCGGTGCAACGCAGTTAGCGCGAACTTGCGCACCTTTACGTGCAAATTCTTTTGCCCAGCCTTTGGTCATCGCTATAACACCCCCTTTTGTTGCAGCGTAATTGCTTTGGCCAATATTTCCGTCAGTACCAACCACAGAAGACATAGTGATAACCGAGCCTGCGTTGTTTTCAATCATCATCGGCGCAATCGCTTGAGTCATGTTGAATACACCTTTAAGGTTTACGTCTATTACTAAGTCCCAATCTTGTTCTGACATGCGTTCAAGTAAATTATCGCGAGTGACACCAGCGTTGTTAACAAGCACGTCGACTCGTCCGTGTTCTTTTTGTATTTGTTCAATTAGCGCTGTAATCGACGCACGATCACAAACGTTGAGCTGCATTGCTCTCACATTACCTAGAGATTCATAAGCATCATTCATTGCTTGCGAGTTCATGTCACAGGCATAAACGCATTTAGCGCCTTCCGCTGAAAAACGTTCAACAATAGTACGACCGATACCTTGTGCACCACCCGTTACAATACAAATCTTATCTTTTAACATTGTGTTTCTCCGTTTTCGGTATGAATCTCGGCCACCTGCCTCATCAATATGGCTATTAGATATAGCAACTTGATCTTCTCTACTCAAATCCGAAAACAGGTGATATTTTGAAAATAGGAACGAGCTCTTTATGGGGTGCTTGACAAGAAATAAATACCAAATAACAACTAGATAGCTGTGTTGTGCAGTGGATTAATAAACAGTTCTTATCTGTTGTAGTTCAAAAAAATGGACAAGAACTCATGCTTATTTTGCTAAATATGGGATTATGCTTACCGTAAATGGCAATGTTTATTTGGAAAACTGCTCGTGATGTTGGATAAGACCGCTTTTTTTGTAGAAGTAGTAAGAACACAATCAATATCTGAAGGTGCTCGCATCTATGGTATTTCCGCTTCGGCGGGAAGTCGCTGGATAAAGGAACTAGAAGAAGAGTTAGGGGTAAGTTTATTGCTTCGTTCTACTCGATCAATAAAAACAACGGACATGGGACAAAAGCTTTTTGAACGATTCAGTCATATCCAAGATGATGCATCAGATATCTTTACGGAAATTCAAAACCTCGATCACGATATAGGTGGTGTGATTAAAATAGCGGCCACTCCTCTATTTTCACAAAGATTCCTCAGTCGAATTGTCGGCGAGTATTTACTAGCGCACCCTAAAGTATCGTTCAAAATTGTAGAAACTGCCTTTGAGGTAGACCATATACAAGAGGTCGACTTTTCAATAAAGGCCCATGCAACCTATCGAGGACACTTAGAAAAAGACAGCTTATTGGTAAAGCGAGTGCTGCTTAAATACCCGTTAGTAGCATGCTGTTCGCCCGAATATATAAAGCTGCATGAAGAGCCCATGACACCCAATGAGCTCAAAAACCACAACTGTCTTTATACTTCAACACTTGTTGGTGGAAACCGGTGGCAGTTTGAACGTAAAGGTGAATTCACAACAGTTCAAATAGCACAAACAATTGAGATCGAAAATAGTGAGTTTGTAAAAACAGTCGCGATGCAAGATTGTGGTGTAGCTTACCTTCCTAAACAACTCGTCAAAGAGGAGCTTAAAAGTGGCAAGCTTGTCTCTATTCTTAATGATTACGTGAAAAGTGAGTTTGAGTTCAGCCTCTATTATAAGCGACGTAAACAGATGCCAGCGCGTTGTTTAGATTTTAAAAACTATTTGATTCAACGAACAAAAGAGCTAAAGAAAGAGATGTAGATCAGGAGGTTATTCAAGGATTAAACCTTCTCCACCACAACTCGGTTTTTGCCCTGTTTTTTTGCTCGATACATTAAATGGTCGGCTTTAACTATATCAATAGTGTTGGCTCCTTCTTCATAGAACGCGCAACCAACACTGATTGAGAGCCGGTTTAAGTACTGCTCTGTATGATTCCCTTCATGTACTTTGCTGCAAACTCTATGCGCTAAATCTTTTGCGGCATCAAAATCTAGATCGAGTGCGACGATAGCAAATTCCTCGCCACCAATGCGAGAGAAGTGCATTGTCGAATTAAGCTCAGTTTTTACTACTTGTGCGACAAAGCGTATAACTTTATCTCCAACAGTGTGACCATAGGTATCATTGACGTTTTTGAAGTTATCAATATCAAAAATCATCACTGAAATGGTATGCCCGTCTTTCTCTAGGCCACTAATATAATCTGTAAAGTGCCGACGATTACTGATACCGGTTAGTACATCAGTTAAAGAGAGTTTCATTAGCCTTTGGTTTGTATCTTCTAAGTGTTTAGTTTTTGATTTAACGTGATGTTTAAACATGCCAAAACAAGCGATTACTACCAAAATGATGATCGTCACTAACAAAAAGACTAGATGTTTTGGATAGACAGTCTCGATATGCATCCATTTTTGTAACATACTCTTTCGTTCTATTTCGCTTATCTTGTTGAAACCAAGGGTAACTTCTTTTATCAGTGCCTCATTACCCTCTTTTACCGCAGGATATAGATCGCCTGAATATAGATAACGAACGGGAACGAAACTTAAAGGTTGTCTTGAGGAGTACAGATAGAAACTGGAAGTGAGAAGATCACTAACAAATGCTCTCACCTCACCAGAGTTTGCCGCAAAGACAAGATCTTCGGTGGTTGCGTAAACTCGAATGTTTGCCTTAGGAAACTCTTTACGTGCAAAGTACTCTTCATAGCCCCCTTTAACTGCCCCAATTGCATCATCGACTTCTCCATTGAGAAGGATCGTGATGTCATTACCTACATCACTTTGGTGATAATAAAGTTGAGTTTCGATCTCAAACAATGGCTCTGCATAATCTAAGAACTTTTCACGAGGCTCTGACCACAGTAGCCCACCATGTACATCGGCTCGGCCATCTTTCACAGCTTCAAGTGAGTCATTCCAATCAACGAGAACGAACGTTATCTCAACATTATTTTCTTTTGCGTACTTACGCCAAAAATCTATCAGTATTCCTTCTGGCTCACCTTCATTATTGATAAATGAATACGGTTTCCACGCTTTTGAGTTTGCAACACGTAGTATATTTTCATTAGCAGCGTTGATCGGAGAAAAGTAAATAGAAACAGAAATTATGGCCAGTACTAGTACTGCACTGATTGCCATTTGGATACAGACCTTTCGACCATGATCATATTTCATTGCTATACCTTCACTAAAAAACGCTATTACAATGAACTTAAATGACAAAATACTAATTACAAGCAATTGAATTATCGATATAAAGCTTCATTCTTTTAACAGCACCTTGTTCATGAGTCTAGTAAACTATCGCAGTTTTTCCACCTCCAGAAACGTTACAACATCACCTTTTGCGAGCAAGATCTGTATGGTTAGTGGCTTTCCATTTTCATCTAAGTAGACCTCTCCTATGGAGCTTTGATTGATTAATCTACGTTCACCATCATAATCTGGGTCGCGTTTATAGATCTTAAGATTCTTTCGCTTAGTAAAAAAGTTTAATGGTGACCGCGGACTATAAAGAGCTCGGTCTAAAACGTCACATACCTTAAGTAGAGGATCTGGGAATTCATTCTTGATACCACTCGAGGTGATTTGATAAATATTAGGGCTACTCTTACTAAACCTAAGGCGGATATCATAGGAAAATGAGTAGTGGACATCACCAGATAAGATCACAAAATTTGTAGGCGTTTTCGAGTGTGTAAATATACTAAGGAGTGTATTTGCTGATCCCGGGTGTGCCATCCAGTTTTCTGCATCAATAAGTAATGGTTGCCCTAGCCCTGTCATCGCTTTTTGTAACGTCTCAATGAACTTCACTCCGAAGATTGGAGCAGGAGAAACGATGATAACAGCAGGTTCATTTAACAAAGACTGCTGTAACTCACTCAGCGCTTCCCAGTCCATTAAGCCCGAAGGCTTGTTCATTTTTGATTCGGATCGCCAACGCCGGGTTCGTGTATCTAACACTAACATCTTAGGCGCTGTCTCTATGGTGTAATGCCATTGCTCAAATTTATAGAGCTTATCGATTAACTCGTCTTGTTTATTACTATCGTTACTTAATAATGCGTTCTTTACGCTGTTTATGAAGGCACTTTCGAAAGTTTTTGGGGAGTTCCCCCACCCTTGAAATAACCAGTAACCAATGAGCGCATTACCTATAATTCGATTTGAAAATGGATGCTGATACGCCGCTTGCTCCCAACCTCTTGTTAAGTTCCAGTCATCGGTAACATCATGATCGTCAAAAATCATATAAGTTGGAATATGTGCCATTAATCTACGTACTTTTGATAACCCAGAAACAAACTCTTCGATCACAGGGTATTCATCTTTCCAAAGCTTTTGCCACTTCGGCTCTAACTCTTTATTACTGTGAATGAATTTATTCTGCTTCAATGCTGCATTATCAACAAAGTGCCAAAGTGTCGGAGACCAAACTAACAAATACATTGCGTTAAACTCAGCTAACGAAATTAAGTGATTGCCAGACTCCCTTGAACTGAAAACGGGAACACGGCGAGTTAACCAGTTTTTAAGCCATTCCCGTTTATCTAATGTTCCTTCTCCACCATCTAAATAGTGGGGCAAAATTTTGTCTCTACGGTAAAAGTTATCTTCGTGTTTGTAGAGTTCTGAGGCGCTAGAAACAGGAGCATCTGTAAAGGTTTCGTCGGTCAAACCGAGTAGATGAATAACTTGTTGAATAGCATCCAACATGGGACCTGCAACATGGTCAGCATAGATTTGGTCGCCACTCATCATCAATAACGATGGGCGTTCATTTATTGGTAATGTAGACACTTTAGCATCGGCGGTAACAAGCGAGTCTTTACTTGGGTAATGAGGATTACGACAAGAGCCATGCATGATGTAATTAGCTTCGGATTTTATTTCGAACTGTGGCCTTGTTTCTGTATCATAAAGTAAGTCAGAAACTATATCTGCAAGTTCCCCTTCACTAGTCACTAACTCATATTCAAGTGGCGTATTAGTCGGAAAATCTCCGTTAACATTGAGTAAATAGATCCAAGCTCGTTCCCCTATCTGAATGTGTTCGCCATCTTCTAAATTTACTTTGAAAAAAGGCAGTTCCGCTCCATGTTTATACAATTCAAAACAACCAACCAAAGGCGCTGAAACGGCTAACCAAAGTGTTATCTCTGAACTAGTACACTTTCGAAGGATTGGACCTGACAGTATCAAGGGTAATGCGACATTAAGGTGCAAGGAACAAGAGCCTGTTTGTTTGGAATGATCTTGAGATAAGTTGTTGGATTGGAACTCTACTGACATAACTACGATAAACTCCTTTTCATTGAGTTCATTGACAATATTATAAATTCATATTGTTTACTACGCCCTTATTCTATTGAGTTTTACTTGTTTGGCGCTACGCACACAAACAAGTAAAGGTAGGTAAATAGTTTGCCAGTTCTTTCTATTCTAGCTCTACGGGAGGTCTGAACGTAAGTTCATGAACAACCACATCATTTGGGGTTGTTAGTAGTTGAGCAATCATTGTTGCAACACTTTCAGGCTGCATATATTGTGGGCGCTCTTGATCTCTAAATCCAGTATTTGTGCCACCAGGGTACGCTGCCGTCACTTTTATCCCGTAAGGCTGAGCTTCTTTCATCAACACATTACTTAATCCAGCAAAACCTTGCTTCATGGCAGTGTAGATACCCATGGTTTCGTTGCTACGTTTAGCTACGGTACTGACAACATTGATTATGTAACCATTGTTATTCGAAACCATATCCTTCATCGCTTCTCTGCACAAAATGTAAGGCGCACGAAGGTTTATTGCATACTGCTGTTCGAACTCTTCAAGAGTGGAATTCATAATTTCACACTTACGAGAGTTCATACCGGCGTTGTTGATCAATACATCGATACTACCTAGCGCTTCTTTAGCCGTTTGATATAGCTCTGCAACACATGCAGCTTGACTAAGATCGAAGCTTTGCCCAAAACACCCTGTTTCGCTCATTAATGCTTGTAGTTCTCGGTCATCACGACCTGTCGCGAAAACTTGATATCCCTTTTTACATAAGTCGATGACTAATGCTCGGCCAATGCCTTTTGTTGCACCTGTAATTAGTGCCGTTTTGTAATTCATTTATTTTCCCATTAGCAAGCGTAAAAACAGTCGTTATCATAACGAACGCTTGTATATAACACCTTGACGTTTAACCTAATATGAACAGTAATCACGAATTATCTAAACTCTTTCATACTAAAAAGGGCTAGCATTGCTAACCCTTTGTAAAAATTGAACTGATACCTTAAATGCTTTCTCGCTCAGCAAGATAAGCTTCATGCTGTTCGATGATCATTTCTTTAGTGAGGTCTGGGCAAGTGGGCCTATTTACTGGAATTGGACTATTAAAATCATCAACCCAAGTACCATCTATAATTAGCTCACGAATATGGGGTGGATACTCACACTCGGCCTCTTGATAGTAATCACCTTTAACAATGTTGAGTTCAATTTCTGCGTCGTCCGGAATCGTGTCAAAGTCCATGAAAACACCAAGTCTTGGTGTCGTAGAGCATGAGTAGGCAGAGCTCAATCTCTCAACTTTCCTTGGTGTGTCACGAACTATCCTTCCACAATTTGTCGTTATCACTTCATTAGGAAACGTGTAGTATTTTTGACCATATTCAACCGCATTTGGGTTAAAAGGACTATCACCCTTAAATCTAAATAATGCACTATTGCTGGTCATATAGTCTGTTTGATACGTTAACACGACATCGACAACATAGTATTTGCACTTATCTCGATAGCTATGATCAATCTCTGTTGGTACAGGGATCTCAAACCTAAACTGTATACCGTCATCACTAACCCAAGGTTTTGATTTTACGCTCTTATTTTGAGATGTCGTTCTTCCACTCCCCGAACCGATGCTACGTCTTTGGCACTTTTCAGTTCGCGTCACTAATAAAGTATACATTAGCAGGTCCATATCAGCTGGTTTCGTGCCATGAAATGCTAATGTTCTATTAGGAATGAAATGTACATCTGAGTTTTTAAAGTCTTGTGATGTAAAGGTGGATTGGGTATAGCTTATTTTTTTGCAGCCTAACAGAGTTAATATAATTAACCCTGCCAATGTTGGATGTCTTAGAGATTTAATCATACCCACTGATTATATCCTTTAAGCCTTAACTCTTTTCCAAATAGAAAATACTTTCATTAGCTAAACACCAAAGTGTTTTGATATAAGAACTGAAACTACAAACATAATAACAGAGTAAAACCACATAGAATTTAACGACATTATTAGTTTGAACTTCCAAGAGTTAGTCTTTGCTCTTTTCTTAATAAAAGGAAATGCGATACAGTAATCCAGAAAACGAGAGCTTATCGCATACGGAGACATATGGAATGGGTTGGAGTGCAAAGTTTTGGTGTCTTTAGCCAATTGTTCATCTAAAAAAAGAATGTGTTTGCTGTCCCCTAACGAGGCTCTGATAGCTAGAATCAAAGGAGGAACAAACCAAATCACCGCATATAATCCGGAGATTGTTCTAAAAATCACAAGAAGTTGTATAGTTAGTTCACTCATTATTCAAATACCTCAGAAATAGGCTCTAACAAGTACTCATGCACGATATCACCAAATACTTTACCGCCTGTCGCGCCAACAGTTCCACCAATTGCTCCCCCTACTACAACTCCCGTAATTGTTGCGATAGCAATAACGGGGGCTGATGCTGCAGCTCCAACTACACCTACTGCAAGCGCCACCCCAGCAACTGCCCCCTTAGATCCCCCAAAAATACCAAAGCCAAAGCCAGCAATTTCTCTAGTAGTTGTTTTACCACAGTTGCCACTTCCGTCAATGTTGCATGCTTCATAAATATTTTTCATACCACTAGCTGCACCTAACGTAATCCCAACGTATCCGACTTGCCTTGAAGTTGTGATTCCAAGTGCCACATTTGCCATTCTTTTTCCTAAGTTCGGAACAAAACCCTTGGCAATTATCTGATCTGCGTTATGAATTACTGATTTAGTTGATAGTTTCAAATTGCGCTTGACCTGTTTATAAGCGGGTATTTTGATGCTCTTTTTAGAAAGAGCTGAAAATGAACCATCTAATTTTTTCAATAGCAATGTTCGTTTTTGAAAGAACGCGTTGTGATTGACATACCCTACAGTTTGTCGCTTGCTAACATGACTTACATATAAGTCGTTTATTTCTTTTAAAATATTATTAATATTAGTTAAATGGTGAATTGTCCCAGAGGCAGCGGCTCCGACCCCTATTGAAGCATAAGAGTAATAATCGTTTGGCAATCCATTTTCTTTATATACATCGATTGCGTTATTAGCTAAATGGTCAAATAACTCAAAGAAATTATTAGCTGTTGCGACTTCATCATCAGTAAGCTTACCAAGCTCAATACTTGCAGCCAATGCTTCTTCTTGTAACTCAATTAGATCTTTTTCTTCTTTCGCACTTCTAGGCTTTACAGTCGGTAATATTACAATCTCTCCTTGTCGAACTGGATCGTTTAGATGTGAGTTTGTTTCTTTAACAAGAGCCTGTTGCTTCGCTGAAGTATCATCAGTAAAAAGTTCTGCCCATAGCGAATCTAAAGGCCGGGTAACTTCATTTTGCATCCAACCAAGATGGAAAGCTAATGGCTCTTCTACATCTAAAGTTTTTTTGGTGTTCACAGGCAACTTTACTTCGTAGACTTCTGCGGATGTTGTAGCGTTAACCGGTTTCACGACCATAACGTTTGAGCGTTCATTAATAAAAAGACTGCTCTTATCTTTAAGCAACGTTATGATCTCATCGGTGTATTCTGGTAACTTTCTTGTCCATTGCTGAATCGTATCAATATGAGCAGGGTACACCTCGCCGGAAAGATAGTCGTAGTTAAGTTGGCCAGCGTACGACTGCATAGAAGACAAACGCTCTTTTATTTTTTCAAGCCATCCACTTATCCAAGTATTTACTTGGTGTTTCATTACGTCCCAACCGTAACAACTTAGATACTTTATTGGGTTGCCTTTCCCTTGGAGGCGCATGAAAGCGAAGTAATCATCTGCGGTATGACCTTCAGAAAGGAATAACAACGATGCTAATAACTCGCCTTCATCTAGTGCATGTGGTAAGGCTTCATACATAAATGCTTGAAGCTCAATAGAATCAGGTTCTTCTAGGCAATTTATTAACGCCGAAGATAGTTCAGATATACTAAATGACGGATGGCGATACTCTAAGTACGATTGTGTTTCTAATAACACCAGCTCTTCAAAATCGTTACTTGAAGATAAAGAAGGTGACATCACTCCCCAAACTGGTGCATCGTGAGACATTTTTTTAGGAAGCCAGAATGGCTGCTTTTCCTTTGATGCTAGTTCAAAAAAACTTGGTTCATCAATGACACGACAATGTACGTTAGCTTGTCTTTGAGTTTGTATTACATAATCGTCATCAGATTCATAGACTTTAATAAACAGAGCACCACTTTGTAAACCAGGAACTTCTCCAACACCTGTATCGTTTATACGACCTGAAGAGATGATGCCTTCATCCTCGTCGAGAACATCAAAATTCGAGTTTTTTAACAGCTCACCATCTGGATAATGACATGATATATAGACAGTAAACGTCCCTACTTGGTCTTCGGTCACTACCACTGATGGATTCTGAACGCCACCCAAACACATTGTATTGGCTTCGTTCATTGTCATTTGGTCAGAGAGTCGGCACACTCCAAGGCCTTCGATTTTTACTGTAGGTGATGAGGATATGAATTCAGCCTCTCCTTGAATGGTTCCAGAGCTAACGCCTTTTTTATCTCCGCCTTCATCACCTGTACTGGTAGAGAACGTTGAGCCATGAATTGCAATAGAGTTGCCTCCATCTGCAGTAACAGTAGTGGTTCCCCCTGCAAGGTCTGAAGACTTTGCGCTGTTTTGATAGGAGATATCGACAGTTGATTTACCTACTGAGGTTTTGCACACATCAGGTAGCGTTGCATTAGCTTCACCACCAGAACCTTGGTGAACGACACTAAGGCCATTCGCACATACTGTTACACTCATAGCTCATCCAATTTGAGATTCGAAGATACATAATAAGGGAAAACACGTCACACTATCTATCTGATTTAATAGCTAAAATGAAGAATTCGCCCGTTATACTCTCGCTTGTTATAATTTTGGGCTCAGCATCTCTTTTTTAAATCGAGTTATTGATATACCGCTAATAATTGTTGGAACTGAACATCGATGACAAGGTACGTTGCCCCGTACATTACGGCAAAAATTAGCGCACTAACCCCGATGATCAATTTAGGTGGAATTACCTTTTTAAGCGGGTTTCTCAAGTATTTTGCTTTGAGGTTAACTAAAGGCAATTTTTCTTGTTCAGCGAGCCTTTCATCTCTGACCAAACGGTAAATCGTATTGCCGATTTCCGAAAGCTTTTCGTTACCTCTCTCTTCTCTTCCGTAACGGCCTTTAAAGCCCAATTGAAGAAGTAGGTACAGAAACTCAATAACATGGCGATACTTTCGTGGGTCCGATTTAAGACGTTCTAATATTGTGAAAAATTTATCACCACCGGATGTCTCGTTGTGAAACTCTGAAAGTAAGCTGTTTTGTGCCCAGTGACTATTCGCGCCCCACTCTTGTCGGCAAACCGCTTCATCAAGTGCTGCGCACAAACAATAACGAATTACGAGTACTGACGCTCGATCAACCTCCATTTCACCTAACTTACGCTCACCCTTTCGTATTTCTCGCGCGACTTGTTCTCTAAAAGGCGCAGGATCATCAAGCCAAGGAATGGAAGACATGCACGATAAGCTGGCAATTAACCATGTAAACTGGTCAACTAATGGGTTTACCCCAATACTTTCAATATTGAGTTCTTGAACCGCAATGTTTCTAGAGAGATCAGGAGCAGGCATAACCTCCATCGGTTTGCCGGGCTCTGGTTGAAACAGTACAACTGTGACATCACTTTCAGCGTAACTCATAACCTAACAGCCCATAATTGAAGTGATAAGTTGGCAAATTCACCGGCAACATGAACGGCAATAGCAGCAGAATTAGAAAGCGCCGCCCATTCTTCGCATGACTTATCAAGCTCGAAATAGGTATAGCCTGCATGATAGGGTAACGCTCTTGGCACAACTGGCATTGGCTTAATCTCAATACCCGGTAGCTGCAAGTTTATTAGGTCTCGAATGCTATCAATCGAGCCAATCTTAGTTTGGCTAACAAATTGAGTGTGTAGTACATCAAGTGTGACGTCTGCTTTAACAGCCAAGATAAAGGTAGTTGTGTCGATAATCTTTGGATCCGGGATTGCGGCTGTACTGATTCCAAAGCTCTGTTCCTTCAACGTTAATGGAATCGCCCTCTGCTCCGACATCACACTTAACGTTACTCTTGTAGCATCCAATGTTTGACTTAGGCAATTGGTTAAATCACCGTGGTTATATTTGACAAACTCTTGTGGTCTACGCTGAGAAGTACATAGTGTCGATAGCTCACCTTCCGCTTGAATCAACACCCTGTAAAACTCTTCAGGATGTACACCTTCTACGCTCGCGAAATGCCAAAAGAGCGGCTCATATCGGTTTAGCGTTTGTAATAGCATAAAATCGGATACTGTCGACACGCCCTGTTGGTCTACTACACCTAAACGTTGAACGATAGATTCCGCCCTATGCTTTAACATGGCTGCAAACTCAGTAGCAAATTTGCTCAACACTTCAGATGCATGTATATCTACACAGCTCGGAATAAAACTGTCATCGAGAATAACGCCTCCGTCTGGTTTTACTTCTGAAATCTTTAAAATTGGGATTGAAGTAAATGCACTCTTGTCTTCATGGTCGTACATCAAACAAAAATTAAGCTTACCCACCACAATACTTGCCATGTCTTCACTGTCATAACAAGCGTCTACAGCCTCTTCTTGTCCTAGAGAATATCGGGCCCCATCTTTATTCGTTCCGAAAAGCTCTGAACGCTCAGAAGGTAGTGGACAACATAGATAAACGACTTTGTCCGCATAGGAAGGATCTACGTCTTTAATTTCAGGTAAATCCGCTAGCAATGGTAGTTCAAAGGGAGTTCTATCACGTAGTATCCCTGTTACATTCGTTACCCCAATTTTGCCGAGCGACAGTAATTCTGTGTTCAGTCCAATACGTTTAATTCCCCAATAAAGTGGAGATGTATTGGAAATCAACATGCTAGATAATTTACCCTGAGAACGGTCAAGCTGTTGAAAATGCTGTGGTTTCATGAACATGCCGTCTTGCCATACGACCGGGTTGTATAAAGACATAATCGATATTCCTTAAAAATAAGTCTGTTCAATGCCACGCGTGGTATTGGTGCTCAACTCACTACCTTCCAAATTTAAACGTAGAAAGTACTCACTTTTCTCTTCTATAACTTCAACCTTACGCCACGACGATCCGTTTATATCGCGAAAAGCGACAGAAAATCCGAGCGCTCTTGTCGATGTATCTAATTCAATGTATTCATGAATTTTATCGCCAGGTTGAAGTTGGTATTCGTAGCGTTTTAAATATTCATCACCGAGTGAGTCTTTGTCATTTTCAAACAGAGCAAAGAAATCAAGGTTTCGAAACAACACTGGGGAACTCAGTTCATGAATTCGTAAGATGACAGGGGACGACTGCCCTCCTTCTCTCACGTTTAACACTGGTGATGCTTCGATAATCAGTTCAATAGAGGATGTTTTAGGCGTTAATCCTGTCGATTCTTTAAACTGATCCCACATGGCGCAGCCGTTAAGAGTTATTACAAAAAAGATAGGTATTAAATAATTACGCATGTTCACCCTTTAAAATATCTTGGTAGCTTTGTTTGATCTTGTTTTTCGTGGCGTCGCTATGTAGATCTCGACACGAGTCGTCATAAAAATCGTTATACGCATTCCACAATTTCCCCTTCGTTATAAAACGAGAATTCTTTTCCATCTCGCTCGCAAAACTTTGAGGGTTTTGAATCTTCATTTGGTGACTAAATGCGTTGTTAATGGCTAGGTCGAAGGTTGATTTATGTTCTTCCAACTCATCAAGCATCTGTTCAACTAATTCTTGAGGAGTCAAAAGTTTTTGCTGACTTAAGGTAAACATCAGCATGGCAAAGTCTGTTT
Organism: Vibrio lamellibrachiae; assembly: GCF_050337265.1. Classification (NCBI taxonomy): domain Bacteria; kingdom Pseudomonadati; phylum Pseudomonadota; class Gammaproteobacteria; order Vibrionales; family Vibrionaceae; genus Vibrio; species Vibrio lamellibrachiae. The sequence continues at coordinate 92,500 of NZ_JAKJSU010000007.1, read as the reverse complement.
CTGATGTACTCGATTGGAAATCGCCTTTTAAGTTTTCTACTTCATGCAAGTCACTCTGAAGTTTATTAATACATAGACGTAAGCATTGACCCATCTGGGTAAACAATTCGGTGTCGACTTGTCCAATTTCAATCGAGCTGAGGCCTAAACCTTGTAAGAATGCATGACTTTTATCACATTCAGATTGGTTCAACGTTCGCTCAGGGCTTACCTGCGGTTTGAGTTGAGCATTAGTTTGCTCTGGCTTTAGATTTGATTTCGAACCCGAGACTGCCGGTTCAAATGAACGAGTAACTTCTTCCCAATGCGGTATTTTTTGCTCTTGTACGTCGATTGATTCTTTTTGTTTGGCTTGAGATTCACAGTCTTGGGTAGAGTGGTGAACGGCCTCTTCGGGCTTAACGTAACTTTCTATTTGGCTAGGCCTTGCTGGATCATGGGGAGATTGTTCCTGAGCTAAGAATGATTCTTGGTTATTTTCCACTATTTCAGTATTGTTCGATTCATTTGTTGACTCGCCAGCCATCCAATCGGCTGGTATTAAACTAGGCGCGTCAAATTCAGACTGCACACTTAATCCGTCATCCACCATTTGACGCTGATTTTTCATCAGTTCGGGTATTAGGCTGTTTTCATTCTGGACTCTAATTAAGGCGTCATCTTCATTTTGCATAGTAAACTTGAGGTGCGCTACGGGATCGTCGCTATCGACATCATCAACTTTTGTCTCTATAAACAGGTCTTCTAATGCGCCAGTTTTTCTATCTTCTTGAATAGCGACGTCACCAAGACTTGATAAAGGGTCAATTGAGTTTCTTTCTGGAGCGATGTCCATTGCAATATCAGCTGTGCTTTCCGCCTTTTCAAAAGACGCTGATATTTCGTATTGACCAAGCGTAATTGTGTCGCCATCAAATAGTGATACTGGCTGGTTTTTTAACGATTTTTCGCCATTGATCAAGGTCCCATTTGTACTCACATCGCTAATATAAAAGCTTTCGCCGTAGACACTTATCAAGCAATGCGTTCCAGAAATGAAACGGTTTAAGTCAGATAACGGTACAGTACAGCCTGGGTTTCTACCTATAGAACCACCGGTTTCTGGCATCTCAATATGTTTTGATCCTGTGTACTCCTCTGGACACTTAGTAATAAACAAGATCAGCTGATTGGTATTCATTTTGGCCTCTAAAATAGCAGAGATACAGAGAGTTCGATTCCACCTAGCCCATCGTTATAAACGGGTAGGATGTACGAAACTTGAGGAATTATTTGCAAATGCGCATCAGGATTGCTTCCCAATTTAATTACACTTCCTACAGTAGCGACAAGTCCCACTTCAAATTGGCTCTTGTCGTCTAATTGAAGACCATATTTATAACCTTCATCGTCAACCTCCCAGCGGTTACCGTATTGCGTGTAAGCGGTGGACAGTCCCGCTCCCACGTAAGGAGTGAACACTGACCAAGTAGCTACAGCATACTGAGGGACGAGCCTAAATTCGTAGTTGGTGACTTCTTCATACACACCATTAGCTGGCGCTTCTACCGCGTCATCAAGATAATTGAAACCAAACCACCAACGCCAGCGATTATTGTTTTCATCTATAGGTCTAGTGTGCACAAAACCATAACGAAGAATATCTGCTTCTCCACTTCGGCCTTCTGGGTACTCGACACTATCAATACTGAGTAAATTAACAGACCCACCATAGCGAAGTCCTTTCGCATTTATTGGAGCGGATAAAACACATAAAACCAGAGCCATTTGGAGAAAACCAAATATCTTCATAATACTTCCTCGGAAAAATAAGTCCTTTTTCAACCATAGGAAGATACCAACAAAATACCTATTTTCAACATCCAACCATGTTAGGAATTAAAATAATGCTTTATGACTACCAACATTTTCAATATGACTATAAATATAGTTTAAATATATTCATCAAAATCTAAGGTAAGTTAATTCCATTTATATAAACGATGCAACAAAAATATATCTACATTGAAAATTGATACTTTAGTTCAAGTTAACCAAAACTTCTCATTAGTTAAGCGACAAACACAAAATTACCTTAATGAATGCCATCCTGCAAAATATCACGCCGAGCTATGTTACTGATTTTAACATACCGTTAAATAAGGTTTTTATAGAGATTCGGAGGGTAAGAAGCAACTTATGCTGATAGATCTATCATAATATAACTTAAATGTAATACTAGACTCACAAGGTATAGTTTGAACTGTATCCCAAATAGTTAATATTCAATAATAAAGGGAGTTTTTGCTCTTTAATTAGTTCATTTTAATTATAGAATCCCAAGACATCTTAGTCCTAATGCTTATTACTAAAACAATAAACACACATTACAAAGCATTCTTAAACGTCAGTGGGATATTAATATTCATGTACTTTTCAGACTTTACAAGGCGCCCTATTGAAGAAGGGAATCCATGTGGTGTAATACCTAATAACCTCGATGATTTTGACGAAATAAAACGCCAAATAAACAATATCAGTAAGGTCACCGGTCGTGTGTCCTGGAAGAAAGTTCAAACACTCTCTAAGTCGATATTAATGAAGCATAGTAAAGATTTTCGTTGTAGTTGCTATTACACGGTTGCTGCAGCTCACAATGATGGTCTTAAAGGGTTTGTTGAAGGTCTTAACTCAATATTAGATTTATGTGTAGTCTACTGGTTCAACGCTTACCCAGAACACTCAAAGAAAAATGCTCGTATCGGATCGCTCGAATGGTTGGTCGAACATTCTGAAAAAAGAATAAAACTATTCAAAGTCACAAACGACGATTTACCGCTAATCGAAGCTGGTCATCAAATATGTTTACGTATTGAAGAAGAGATGAGGTTTCACTATGGAGCTAAATCCCCATCTCTTTCTGCGATAAGACGTATATTCAGAGTTTGGACAGATGATCTCCGTGAGCAAACAACAAAGAAAGAACAGAAAGAGCAAGAGAAGAAGCGCGTAGTACAGCAGGTTAATGTAGTAAAACCTAAACCAAGTATAACCGTCGATGTCTCTCCTAAAAAAATGTCTACACCACAACAAACTGAAACGACAAATAAAGTAAATATAAACCCACATATATGGAAGTTAATGCTAAGTGCCAGCATAGTTGCAGCTTTGGTCCTTGTTCATTACGCAGCAGACTACTATGAAACCTCTAGTCTTAGAAATCGAATTAATGAAGCCTCCGTCACACAGTTAGCAGCAATATCTAACGAGCTAATAAGTGCAACGAAGCAAGCTAAAGACACAGCTCAGGTTCCTCTAATAACTAAGCTCGATGAATTGGTGCTCAATTGGGCTGCACGTCCTGAGTCCATTGTACAAATAGTCGAACTTAATCAAGTATCAAAGAATCTTCTTACACTTTATCCAGATTCCTCACCGGTAAAGCTATTAAATCAAAACTTAATTAAACAGAAGAAAACACTTGAAGAGGAGTATTTATCACTGCAGCGACGCTTCTCGAATGCTAGAACCGCAATAGCAAATGTGAACACAAAAAATGACAGTGAAGATGTGGCACTGGCCTATCGGTATAGCAACTCACTTTTCCCTTTATTAGGCCGAATTGAGTATGCCGAAAACAACAATGAACTCGAAGAGATAGATAAGTCTATTCAACTACTTAATGTTTATCTCTACAAGTTAACGCAGCTTCAGAATGGCGTAGAACAACACGTTGAAACAATACAATAACAACTAGAAATTAGGCTTATGTTTAAGAAACTTATAAAGAACCCCGTGTTCTTATCAACATTGATATTGGTAACCATTTCGTTAGCGTTGGTATTCATTCAACTCTTTTGGTTTAGCGAAAAGAGCAAGCTTTTGCTTTGGGTAGCTCTATCCGCAATTGGGTTGGGTTACCTAGCTTATCTGACGTCACTGTGGGTTAAGAAACGCAGATACAACAAGCTTCAGCATATAGAAACAGAAAATGAAGCACTATCAACTGTCATACGACCATTGCTATTTGACGGTGGTTCCAAACCGATATATCTACTACTAGGTAACAAATCTGCAGGTAAGGTTCAGTTTCTTACGAACTCAAGTGCGATTAAGCCTAAAGATAAAAATCACACCGTTAAAAATGATTTCTTTGAATGGTACGAGTCAGATTCAGCCGTTTATATCAAACCAGACCACCGTTTGGTATTTCAAGAGGTATCCAGTGCAGACGCAGGACTGTGGGATACGTTTATTAACGAGTTAATTCGCCATAAACCGCGTAAACCGCTTGCGGGTTGCCTACTCTTCTTGGATTTTGAGTTCTTAATTGTTCATGAAAAAGAGCAAGTTGATTATACGTTAACTGCATTGACTGAACGACTAACAAGCGTAGGTGAGAAAACTAAATCTGCTCTTCCGATCTATTTGATGATGAGTAAACTGGATAAACTTGAAGGGTTTAGAGAGTACATTCAATTTAGTCCGCTCAAGTCTAATGTTGAATTCTTGTCTATTCCACTGAAAGACTCTAAGGGAGCCATCGTCAATTACTGTTCTGATAGCTACCAAAACCTAATTAGGGTTCTTGAAGCCAACGCCTTAGATGCGTCGTCTCAATCCAACGATGTCAACGAAAAACAAGCGATACTCTCATTCCCTAAACAGTTTGAGTTATGCCAAGCAGAGGTATGTGCTGTTGTTGCTCGACTCAATGAAGCCAATCAAGGAATGTATTGTCTTGACTTAAGAGAGATATTTTTCGGCTCTAGTCTGCAAGGTGGTCGTAAATACAACCTTCTAGCAAAAAGCTGCAGCAACTATTTTAACTTACCAATTATCGCTTCGGAACACACTCACCTAACGGAAACCCCCTACTTCACGCGTTTCTTAATGGAATCTCAAGTGTTACCTGAAGCGGATTTTGCAGGCGAAAACAAAACCTACCTAAAACTTATACAAAGAAGGAGTCGACTGGCACTTCTCTTCTCTGTAACCATTTTAATGGGCGGCGGCTATTTCCTTGTAAAAGCCCTAGAAAGCAATTTACGTGTTATTGATCAACTCATCAGTGTTGAAGATGATGACGGGCTAACAACGACCTCAGCGGCTTTTGAAACTCAGTTGATTACCGCAATTCATCGTATTCAGCCAATCTACAATGCATGGATTGATGGTAATTCAGCGCTAGATGAAGAATTCGTTTCAATGAAGGTCAGCCGATTAGAACCAGCGACAAAACTCGCTTATGACGTATTGATTAAAGAAATAAACGAACAGCTCATGCCAGTCATCGAGCTTGGCTATCGAATTCAATTAGCACAGAATCAAAATGAATTAAAAAAGTCGCTCCCTCTACTAAAAGGCTACTTAATGTTAAGAGAGCCATCTAAACGAGAGATCGCTTTTTTAAAGAAGCAAACTCTGTTTACGTTGCAAGACTTAAGTAGTGAGACTTATGCCGTTAACGCATCCATGGAGTTTCTAGATGCATACTTCAGAACAACGTTTGAACCCGTACAGATCAGTATGGACCTTGTGCGAGCAACAAGACGCTCATTGTTAGCAAACTCTAATGTTGACCTAGTTTATCAACAGCTGCTTCAGCAAGCCGACGACATAGACCTTGGAACACTTGACCTGCAACGCGCAGTAGGCTTCGATTTCAATAATATATTCATTGACGACTTTGAACCACAAACGCTTGAAATTGGAAATGTTTATACGTCGACAGGTTTTAGCACCTTCTACCGTCCAAATGTCGACTTACTCTCTACCCAAGTTATTTCAGACAATTGGGTGTTAGGCCTGTCAAACCACGTTGAACCTACGCAGCAAGAACAAGATGTATTCAAAGACCAAGTAAGGAAAAAATACACTGACGATTACATTAATTATTGGAGAAACACATTAAGTGAATTGAAGATAAGAAAATACAGTAACGTAGGCGAATTAACTAACGCGATAGATTTAATTTCTGGTCCCTCTTCACCGATGACGACTATCTTGAATCAAGTCCATGTCAATACGCACTTCGCTCCACTTGGTGATCGCGCTAGCTTACTCAGTAACCTTAACCCACAAGTTTCTGGCGCTATAGAAGCTGTAAAGGGTTTAGCTGAAGAAACGATTCAGCCCGATTACGTCTTTATGCAAAGTGTGCAACAAGCATTTCGCCACTTAAATCAACTTCAAATTAATGAAACACCAAACACCCCTACTCCGTGGGAGGAAATTGTTACTGCTCTAAATCGATTACGCACGTACATGAAAGACATCGCTGACGCCCCTGATTCACAGATGGCAGCCCTCAATGCAGCGAAGACTCGTATGAGTAGCTCAGAGTCTGATCCTATTATTCGACTTAGACAAATTGCTCAAAAATCACCGGAACCAGTAAGAAGCTGGCTACTTGATATCGTTAATCAAAGCTGGTCTGTCATGATTGCAGAGTCTACAAAGGGTATCCAAACGCAATGGACAAGCGATATCTACAGTAAGTTCAGTGAAATTGGCTTAAATCGCTATCCATTTGATTTAACTTCGGCTGACGAAATATCGTTAGAAGACTTTGAACTTCTTTTCTCGCAAGGCGGCATATTGGATCGCTTTATCCAAGATAACTTCTCACCATTTTACGATACGAACTTGTGGACACCACGGCGTATCGACGGTGAAGTCTTGGCATTATCGCCAGAACTGTTAGTTCAACTAAGAAACTACAACGTAATTAGAGATACTTTGATAAGTAAAAGCACAAACCGATTCCATATTCCGTTTAGTGCCAACGTTTTAGACTTAGATTCAAGTGCCATAAGAGCAACGGTCCAAGTCGCGGATTCTAGTATCAGTTACTACCATGGCCCTAGCCGAGTACAAGAGCTTCAGTGGCCACCGCAAAGTGGTGATTTTAACGTTGCTATCACTATTCAAGATGTTACCGATGAAGGTAAGCAACATGTTCTAAATAAAACAGGTCAATGGGCCGTTTATAGACTCTTAGGTGAATCGACATTAACCAATACTCATAACGGAAGTTTCACCAGTGATGTCAAAGTCTCAGGTCGAGATCTAAGTTTACGAATTACACCATTAACTCAAAGAAATCCTTTTACTTTAGGTGAACTTTTTAACTTTACAATTCCAGAATCGATACAGTTATAACCAATATACCAACAAGAAAAATTAACGCAGGGCACAAACATGATTGCTAATATGAATTTACAAGGCTTAGACAAGTTAGACCGTAAAATCCTGTCTAACTTACTGTCTAACGGCCGTGAGTCGATCGCTAACTTATCGCGTAACATTGGGTTGTCGCGAACCGCTATTGCAGAGCGCATTAATCGACTAGAAAAAACCGGTATAATTAAAGGTTATACCGCGCAAATACGCATAGAGAACGAAGGCAGAAATGCATCAAGCTACCTACTTATCTCTTGTGAAAAAGGAAAGAAGAACGAAGTGATTAACTCACTCAAGGAGTTTCCTGAAGTTCGAGCGACCAGCATCGTTGGTGGTACTTACGATATTATTGCTCTAATTGAAGCGCCGGACTTACAATCTATCCATCATATTTCAAATGAAATCGAATCTTTCAACGGAATACGCTCGTTGAATACGACAGTTGTGTTGCACCAACCAATTCGTCGATAGAATTGATAGAGGAACCTCTTTCATAAGCCATGAATATTAATCCCCTAGTAGGCTCGTCTACCGGGGGGTTGTTTATATCTCGCCAATGACTTTAATCTGAGCATCTTTCTTGGTTGGTTTCCCTAACCACATAGTATGTCCCAATACATTCCCATCCCCTTTCCCTAACTCATTTGTAGGGATCGTATCTAAATCTACAGATAATTTTAAATCCCAAGCCATTGGATCACGTAAAATGAATTTCATCAGCTCCAATAGCGTATTATATAGCTCACCACCCTTAGAGAACTTGTTGTATTGTTCAAAGCTTAGCTGACTAATAACAAGGTTAAACTTACCCGTAAGATCAGATATGCTCTGGCCGAGGTGTAGGTTCCCACCTAGAATGCAGTTACTACGATTTAATTGATTTCTTTGGCACTCACTAATGTTCACTCGGCGATGGATCCATTCTTCAACTTCCACATGAGACAATGAAAAATAATGACTTACTATCCCGGAGATTAGCTTAGGTGAACGTGTTCTAGTTGATAGTTGGTTGGTATACGACAATAATTTAGCGCGATCTAAATTGTAGACTTTCGTTTCTTGGATCGAATCAGACAACCCAGCTAAGTGTAATAATTTACCCGAAAAATCGTCTTTGGCGTCACTTTGGTATTGGACGTGATAACGGTATTTTTTCCAAACACGGTAAACCATCGACAGATATCGATTATGGAAAAAATCAAAAAAATCTTTTACCGGATTATCATTGGGATCTCGACCCGCCAGCTTTTCTGTATAGGAAACCGGCAATGGTGAACTACTACCATGCAACCCTAAAAAGTTAACCTCGATACGAGTATAAGTATTTCCATCTCGTTCAAAACGAGTGATGGATTCCATATCGCTTTTCGGAAAGCTCAGCTTCGGGGAAACCGTGAAAGTAATCGTTTCTTGATGAAAGTACTTGTTTTTGTCTAAGGCAACGTACTCACTTTCATCACTGTACTGATAATGTTTTTCTAACAGCGAGACCGCTTGAAAAAAGCTGAATTCATGCGAATGTTCAACAAGTTGTTTAATCATAATACGGTTTGTTGCCCCGGCAAGCTGTCCCACCTGTACTCTTCACCTGTATTCTGGTCAAACACGTGAAGTTCAGTAAATGAGTTCACGCTCGAGTAAAGACGGATGAATTCGTTTAGTACACTGGTTAACAAGTACATATCCCCTTCATTAACGAAGAAACTTGAATCAACCTTAATACTAAATTGATTCCCTCTCACTGAAACACCTCGAAATAATCTATCGATAGGTTTTAGACTTGAGTCCTTAATACCATCGAGTCGATGTAAAGAAGCTCGGTGTGCCTGGCGATCAACCCGAGAATGAAAATCGTAAGTTGACAGTAAAACCTTGAGCACATCAATGTTAGCAAGTGACAGGTAGTTGAGTGACATATTTGCAATCAATTGCCACTGGAGTTCACCGTTAACCTGCGGGCTGACCGATTGAGTGGGTTTGGTTATATTTTGAAACGTAGCGAACGTAGGCGATTTATGCGTTGTATAAGTTATGTCTCCTACCGACAAGCGTTCGGCTAGATCACTATTACTGCATAACAATTTTGTCAGCACCGTCTCTGTACCCAAGTCAGCAATATCACTATTGTGAGAATGAAATGAGATGTGTCTTTCTAAACCTCTATTGCTCACTCTTGGCGCCACACTCGTTTTATAAAAGTTTTGTTTATCTCGTTGATTAATTTGATGTTCGAACGACTCAAACTCAATCAATTCTTTTTTTCGTCTCTCGTTTTTACTCCAGCTTTCCACCTTTTCAATTAGATAGACTTCGTAGTGATCTTGATTCTTGGTTTGTGGCCGAACTCGGTATTCATTTCTTCGATGCTCAAGACGAATAGGATCACCGTCTTTCTTAAACAAGTTAACCGCTGGTGTACAATGAAGACGAAAGTGTTTGTCCTTAACAATAACTTCAGAAGGTAGCGCTCGATTAAAGTGAAACGTGACGTTAAGACTCGTTCTTTGAGGAACGCCTTTCAACCACTCTAAACCCGATAAATCAAAGAACATGAACTTTTCTGGTAGTGAAAAGTACTCTTGTAGCAAACGGTAACCAGAAAATGAGTTATCGGCGTACGGTAATATCGCTTGATTCTCACTATAACCAACTGGGTTTACATGCTCGGTACTTAAACGTTGTTTATAGCCTCCACCTAGATCCAATTCTACATAATCTAGATACCTGAATAACCAAAGAAAGAGTGTTCGAGTAACGTGAATCTCTCCATTCAAATGAAAACGTAACGTATCCAATTTTATCCTTGAGAGATCCGCTCCATAATCGGCGGCAAGAGCAACCGAAACTGAAGTATTACTTCGACTGTTTGATTGATCAACCTTGGTAATATGAATAGGGTATAGATCGACATCATAACAAGTTTGAAAAAGACATTGCGTTGATTCAACTTGCTCGCTGGCCATTTCTGCGCCGCGTTTTACCGTCGTTTTTTCCGTCACGCTCCCTGAATGCGGTTTTAATTCCGTGATGCACATAGAGGGAATAGAACGCATATAGTGAGGCCATAAAAGCGTCATCAACGATTGAGTTAGCTCTGGCAGCTCATCGTCAATTTTTTCACGTATTCGCCCAGTTAGAAAGGCAAAACCTTCAAGCAGACGTTCTACATCTGGGTCGTATGAACCTTCAGCTAAGAAATTGGTTAATTTAGGATTGTATTTCGCAAACTCACTTCCCGACTCTCTTAAGTAGGTTAGCTCGTCTTGAAAGTATTTACTGCTGCTCACAATGCTCTCCTACTAAACGTTAAACTGACCATCAGTACCCATATAAACATCAATGGCCATTGGTACTTTTCCACCGTTATGAAACACTTCTCCGCAAATACCAAAGCCTAGATTTAATGCGTTATGTTCATCTTCTCGATAATTCACTTCGATGTTACGTAGACGAGGTTCGAACCTCTCGATGGTTGAATGGATATTTTTTTGAATATGGCGAACTAGGTTGTTGTTCGTCGATAAAACGTCATTAAAATCAGGTAATCCATAATCACCATCAATCATGGCATTACCTGAGTGGGTATTAAGAAGATCCGCAAGGTGGATTCGAACAGACTCAATTAGATCGTGGTGTGAAACCACTTTTTCATAGCTGCGCTTTGGTTCACCTAATTCAATCCGCTCTAAGAAGCGATAACCTTTTTCCATAATATACTCGTAAAAGAGCAGTAAGCTCATCACTTACTGCTCATGCTAACTCATGTTTTATTGGTCTAGTTTTCCAACTAGTGACAAGTCAAAACTTGCGCCCATGTACTTAAAGTGTGGACGAACAGACATAGATACCTTGTACCAACCTGGGTCGCCTTCAACGTCAGATACTTCCACTTTTGCTGCACGTAAAGGTCGACGACCACGTACTTCTGCAGGTGGGTTTTCCTGATCCGAAACGTATTGACGAATCCACTTATTAAGCTCAGTTTCTAAATCAGCACGCTCTTTCCAAGAACCAATCTGTTCTCTTTGTAGCACTTTTATGTAGTGAGCCAAACGGTTGATAATGAACATATAAGGCAGTTGAGTACCTAGCTTATAGTTCATTTCAGCCTGCTTCCCTTCCGGCGTATTTGGGAACACCTTAGGGATTTGTACAGAGTTTGCAGAGAAGAATGATGCATTGTCTGAGCCTTTACGCATCGTTAGTGCGATAAAGCCTTCTTCTGCTAATTCATATTCTCGGCGATCTGAAACTAAAATCTCTGTCGGGATCTTCGTTTCGATCTGCCCCATCGATTCGTAGTTGTATACCGGTAAATCAGTTACTGCACCGCCACTTTGTGGGCCGATGATGTTCGGACACCAGCGATACTTAGAAAATGACTCACTGATCTTAGATGCCATTGCATACGCAGAGTTACCCCATAGGAAGTTCTTATGGTCTTCAGTTACGGCCTCGTCGTAGTCAAAAGCTTTTATTGGGTTATCCGCTACAGAATATGGCGTACGTAACATGAATCGAGAGGTACATAAACCAACGTAACGTGCGTCTTCATGTTCACGGAAACCACGCCATTTCGTATACTGTGGCCCTTCAAATACGGATTTCAAATCTTTTAAATTTGGTAGCTCTTCGTAGCTGTCTAAACCAAAGAATTTTGAAGATGCAGAAGTAATAAATGGCGCATGCGACATAGCCCCAACATTACCCATGTATTCCATCAACTTAATATCCGGTGACGACGCTGACAGTTGGTAATCACAGATAACAGCACCAACAGGTTTACCACCAAATTGACCGTATTCACGCGTATAAATTTGCTTATACAGCCCAGATTTAACAACTTCAGGTGCGTCTTCAAAATCGTCTAATACTTCATCTTTCTTCGCTGAAATAAGCTCGATTTGAATGTTTTCACGAAAGTCCGTGTGGTCAACAAGATACTTTAGGCCACGCCAAGTCGACTCAATCGCTTGAACGTCTTCATTATGCAGAATCGCGTCCACTTGCTTAGAAAGCTTTTGATCGATCTCAGAGATCATTAAATCAACTAAAGATTGATCGACCTTAGTGGTTGCTGAGTTACTTAATAGCTCACCAATAAATGCTTCTACGCCGCGTTTCGCTACATCAAAACCCTCATCCGAAGGCTTCATTCTTGTTTCGTTTAATATACTATCTAATAGTGAGCCTGAATCTGCGATTACCGCCGCTTGTTCAGGAGCTTGTGCTTCAACCGTCATGGTATCCCTTACTCCGCGTTTTCTTCTTGGTCAGTGCCAATGCTTAGTTCATCCAGTAACTTTTTGCGTGCTTCTTCGTCTTGAAGAACAGAAGCAATCTTCTTGCGAAACGATGGTACGTTACCTAACGGGCCTTTAAGCGCTACAAGTGCTTCTCTCAATTCCAACAATCCGTTTAGCTCAGGCACATTTTTCGCGATGGTTTCTGGCGAAAAGTCTTTCATGTTGTTGAACGTTAAGTCGACACCAAGTTGAGCACCCTCTTCTTCAGAAAGTCGGTTCTCTACGTTCACTTTAACGTTTGGAGAGTAACCCTCTAATACTTCGTTAAAGTTGTCTTTATCGATATTGATCGGGGTACGTTCTTCAATCGGTGTTTCGTCAGCACGAGCTGTAAAATCACCTACAACCATCATGCTCAGCGGCAGTTCTACGTCTTCTTGCGCATCACCAGTTGCTGGAACATAACGGATATTAATTCGCTCTTTGGGAGCAACCGAGCCATCACGTGACATAATTAGTTCCTTATCTAATTGTGTTACTAGTTATAAAGTGTTTCCCACTCTTGAAATTTCGTAGGTAGCTGTTCCTTACTGGGGTACAGCTCAGTTAAAGTACTCTCCATGAGAGTTTTAACCTGTAGGTACAAATGTGGCTCCCAGGTTTTGAGGCTCATTTCATTCTGAATTACCCATAGTTTTTCTAAATAAGGTAAACAGAGTGAAAATAGGCCAAGCGTCTGATGAACCTGAACCATTTGTACAAGCAACATGAACTGCCCTCTACCCGAGTTAGCTAACTCGAGCTTGTTAGCAATATCAGCTGCGTAATCACCGAAGTTTCCTAAGGTGATGTCCTCCATTTGCAGAACTGTCTCGCCGTCCATCACGTAATTTATTGGCTGTGATTGATTAACAGACAGATTCTCTACACCGGAAGACAACCAGTTAATGGTTGCTTCGTCAGCAAATGGAATGGAATTTTTAAATTGAAGTGAAGTAATACTTGGTAGTGTATTAACAAACACTTGAACTTCAGATTTCACAGCTTTTGCTGCAGAATCAAAGCCAAGGTTCTTTAGCATTGAGTACACTAAAAAATGCCCGGTTACCCAAAAAGGCGCATCCGTTAACGTACGCTCTAGTCGTTTTAACGTTTCTATATCACTGTCACATTTGGCTTTTTCTTGATAATCGATTTGTTGATCTTGCGAGATTGCGAGACTTAATGGCGTCACATTATCTTTTTGTTCGGGCAAGCTATCGATATCAAACCAAGTTAAGTGTCTAAAGATTCGATAACAAAGCGGTAGACTTACATCAGCACTGATAAGCACGTCAGCAACGCTTTTTAATGTTTTTCTAGAAGCGGAAGGAGACGTAAAGTCTGTATCCACATCTATTTCTTCCAGTATTAATCTCTTTTTCGGTTGAGGCTTTGATTCTGAAATAACCGGCTTGCTAACAACAGCGGATTCCTCATCCTTCTTCAATTGAGGTTCTCTCGTCGTAGTTGGTTTTACCTCTAGATGTGTTTGGTTATTTGTATCGCTAGCTTCATAAGCTTCTGCATTTTTAACTTCAGAACTTACAGATTTAGCGTCGACTCTTTGCAATAATCCGTTTAGTACAGAACGTAGTTCAAAGAAGTCGGCGTCAGAATCATGAAATACGTCATCAAATTGATACTGAACTTTACTAACTAGCTCCTGACAAGCCGACAATTGCCCCCAAGACGTGACCTTGTCACTATATTTCTCTAGTGATAATTTTAAGTGTTGGTTTAACCAAGATATCGCGCCGTCGCGACCGCGCTTTCTATTTGGGTACAAATCTGATCCATAGCGAACAATACTGCCTAGCAATAAATCAAGCCCTTTACCTAAACCATCAAGTTCAGCTTCTTCCACTAAAGCGCGTGTTAAGTAACATATCGCTTTAAGGTCTTTACTGTGAGACGACAACACTTCAGTTGAATATTTCTTTACGACTGTCCAATCAACTGTTTCACCAAACAATGACCCAAACTTTTTGATTTCAGCTTCCATCATTTCATAGCAAAACTCGTAACGAGCATCATTGCCAGAAGGGAAATCCTCAGAGATTGGCGTTAATAGTGCTTCAATATCTATAAGAGCCATACCTAACTACGCTCCTTTTTACTATGGTTTTGGATAGCTCTTTGTATCGCTACCGCACCATTGGCTGGCTTAGATTTTTGGTAACTGTTATTTATTGCTTCATTAGCCATTCGATCAAGTAAATCACTCACTTCCCCAAACTTTTTAGGGGCGTTGCGCTCTAATTCATTAAGTGAAAACGTCAGCTTTTGTGGATCAAAGATGGCACGCTCGGTCACGGTGCTGAATAAGATGTACTCGCTGCGTGCTACTTTTAACTCTCTTATTTTCGCGTTAAGTTCCGGTGTATTACCGAAGAATTGTGTAGCGGCTTTCAGGTCAGAGATGGCTTGGGTGTAATAGTGATTTTTTGCATTTTTATCAACAATACTGTTTAGTTGATTCAACAAAGTTTGAGGAAGGACTTGGCTATAGAAATACGAGTTAGCTTGGCTGCTTTGCCACATCCCTTTAATGTACGAATCAACGTCTTCACTCTTTCCTTCGAGAATGGCAGTTACCAACGTGTCATTAATTCCACCCGTATGGTTCGCTACATCTTGAGCAGTAATAGTAACGTTATTGAGTTTATTCATCGCATTAGTCAACGAGTGTTCGGTTGTCGGAAATAAATAACCATCATTGGCTAGAAACTCGCGAAGTGAGACCAGTTCTTTACGTATCTCACTTAATGAAGGTACTAAGGCGCTCGATAGTTCATGCTGTTTCTCTACAACATGAAAATTATCTTTATAGTTTCTTGCGAGTTTTAATTGTTGTATTTGATAGGCTTCTCTATAAGGCGCAATCGAAACAACATCATTCGACATATCATCGAGTGCGGTTTGTATAGCCCAAGGGGCTTGTCCTAAGAAAGCCGCCGTCTGTGCAGGTTTAACAGAGCCAATGCCTTCTTCAGACGGTACATTCGATTTAACAATGCTTTTCCACTCTGGTTGGCTAGATTGGTAGACATGATTCCCTACCAAAAGCATGACACTCGCTACTAAGGTCGCCTCTAAATACTTAAAGCGACCAATGGCAAAGCGATCAAAAGCGCTTCGATGTGTTAGGACGAGATCGGCATTGATTAAGTTCTTGAAAATAGGTGCGTTACCGCCGACATCGATGGTACGTAAGTCAATTTTAGCAAGCTCTTGTGCAAATGAGATCGCTGTAAATCCATGATCACGCGGAGCGTCGATGATTTTTTTTAACAAGGCCCAAACATACTTCGGAATTGATTTAGGTCGACGGCGACGATTGAGTTGATTTAGCCACCCATCACCAAAAATAGCGCCTAGGAATAAATGTCCAGTGAGCAACGCTAACGAATAAACATCATCTTGTGGTTTT
Organism: Vibrio lamellibrachiae; assembly: GCF_050337265.1. NCBI lineage: Bacteria > Pseudomonadati > Pseudomonadota > Gammaproteobacteria > Vibrionales > Vibrionaceae > Vibrio > Vibrio lamellibrachiae. Next base: position 76,618 of record NZ_JAKJSU010000007.1, on the reverse strand, counting down.
GCTGTTCCAGATTTTAAATATAAAGGAGAAGCATATTTCAGGCTCGCTTCGGCATACTCTTCCACTTCGTCCACGTAACGAGAAGCGCCAAAATCAATCAACTTAACCGTATCTGAATCACTAACTAGTATGTTTGAAGGTTTAATGTCTAAATGACAAATACCTCTTGTATGCATGTATTCCAATGCGCCTGCGAGTTGATAAACAAGCCATGCGATGTGATCATGCCTAAAACCCTGCCCGGTATAGCGAGCCATTTTGTCTGCAAGACTTTCACCCTTTATCCACTCATACATTAAGTAAGGACGGTCAAATTCAGTGCCTACTTTAATAAACTCTGCAACACTTGGATGTTGAGATATCTCAAGCCGACTCGCTTCGTTAATCAACATATCTTTCGCGTATTCTAAAACGTCTTGATTAGTGACTTTGCAACAAACCTGTTTTTCGGGTTCCGCTTTATTCGCTAGGTGGTAGACCGTCGTTTTACCATTTTTAGACGGCAGTGTTTCGAGTATTTCAAATTCAGAAAATAGGACATACTCCAAGCTCGGTTTATTACTTTCCGCTACTCGTTTCTGCTGTAATTTTCTTTTTTCAATCGCTTTTACAACTAATTGGTCAATAAGCCCATTCGATGTTATTTGCTTCTCGGACACTGTGTACTCTTTACCTACTACGATCATTTAAGACGCATAGTAATTACTCAACACATTGATATACAACAGTGCAAATTGAAACAAACATTATGGCTATTAATTCAGTGACTAACACGGTAGGAATGCCGAAATTAATACACTGTTTGACGGTCCAATTTATAGTGGGTGTAGTAATACTTAAAAATTCAATACCATATAATAATGGTCAGAAATAATAGTGCAGAGAATCCGTTAGGATCCGATTTTATGTATTGTGTTTTTTTGCATCGTAATCAGTCCTCGGTCCCCTTTGTGATCAAAAAAGAGTAACGAGGCTTGTTCTTCGGAATTTTGCTCACGAATAAAAGTTGCGATGAGTGCGTAAACTGATGCGTTACCCATTGTCCCCCATAGATCGTTAATTAAAAAAGGTCGCTGTGGATTTATAAACTTTTCAGCCCTTGCCCCTAATGCAAAACCATAATCTTCGGTATCTTTTCTCATATTCGTCATATCAGAATAAACTCGACCAAATCCTGATACTTGCTTACTGGCACGTCTAATTAATCGCATCATGGAACGTCTGTCGCTTGTATCGTGTTCACTAAATAGTTGACCAAAGGATGCTTGCGGAACGAGTTTTAGTGTATCTATGATATTTCGCTTAGTTAATATCACCCCTGCAGCCCCTTCACTTGGTATAACTCCCCACGGGTTTTGATCACTTAATACCAGATTATCATCTAACAGTGCGTCTAATTGTTCATGCATAGAATCAATGGCGATACTCATTAATGCATCGCATTTATTCAGTGCTTCTAAAGACTGCTCAAAAAAACGAATTCCCGTATCCTGAACAACAGTTATGTGTGAAATCCAGCGGTTAGATTCTAACAGTTCCAACTTATCTTTGAACTCATGAGGCGATAGCTGTTTAGAAATCGAAATATATAACGGAATCGGCTTAAGTGGTTTGGGTAACTTAGTTAACAATGATTCGATGAGTACCTCCGCCATCTCTGCACACTTATCTTCGTACTTAGTGGCTTCTAGGTACTCAATGTTCGCGTACGAGATACGCGACGAATTCTTGCTCGATACTTTTTGATTAAACAAGCCTAAATCAGCCTTAGCGACTGATAATGCAATATCGATATTCATACCAGTCGATGTCATTACATCAGCACCAAGTACGTATCGCTCATTATTATTTTTCATAAACACTGCTCATATAACTCAAATTCTTGTCTGTTCGACTAACGTTCGAACAAGAAGGTGTTCTTTTCCCTGACACGGGAACGTTGCCGAATAACTGATTGTTATTTCTTTACTTTCTGTATCAACAAAAATGGTACTAATGGGCATCTTGCGATGTTGTTCATCATCGAATTTTGCGCACGCTAAATATTTTTCTTTGGGGGTGCGAAAGCTAATCGTATCATCGTGACAAAATCCACTTAGCATCATCCTTTCTCCCCCTTCTAAGTGGCCATTACACTGCTGATCAAAAGGGGCTGATTGATAATATCGACGGTCAAAATCTAAGGGTAACAGTGGCCTACGCTCTTCTCCCCACCTTTCATCAAACGTCCCTGCGTATTCATAACGGGAAGAGAAAAAAGGTGGAAGCGGACCAAACCCAGCAACACGCGTTTTAATGCCCGCCAATAACGACTCTTCCTTCAAATAAAATACACTCGGGACTATCTGCGCCGATAGCTCTTGACTGCTTCCTACACCTCGTCCCAAACGATTACGTTCATCGCCACCAAACGCTTGTGAGTAATCAATTTCTTTCTCTGTAAATGGCTGTGCCTTTGTCATCGTTAGAGCACGAGCATGTTCTACCCACTTTCTTTCACCAGTAATAGCCAGAGTTTTATCGATATGTCCGTCGATTAGCAATCGACACTCAAGATAGGTCACTGGTTTTTTTGCATAAGCACGCGCTTTTCCTTTAACAATGACATCCGTATTGAGTTTATCTAGATGAAAATCGTGATCACAAATCATCGCGGATTGACCTACTTCATCGACATAATGGGGGGTATTTAACACATCGGCGTCTCCTGATTCTACCCATTGTCCCTCTATCCAACGCCAGGCGCGTTTTGCAGTCACAACCCATACTTCGTTGCCCGCTTCATCACGTTGAAAACAACCTTTGATAGCGAGTTCTGTCGTCGATTCAATATCCCACAATTGCATTATCTACTCCTGTATTGAAACGTTTGACTGCCATATGATTACTTTTATATTTGTTGAACAATGTTTGCTGCTGGTGAGCCGACATATAAGGGTTCCAAGGGAAGTAACTGCGTGAGCGTAAACAGAGAGATCGCCACATCCACAACCTAAACTCAGCGGGTATACTATTATTGAGCATTACATCGAGTGTAGATTCGCTGCTAATTGGTCTCCCTAACCTCGAGGGTTTATTGAATAGATGGCGCCCTTCGTTGAACCACTCAGCCAACGAGTTAAGCACGTCTTCCCATTCATAACCTATTCCAAGTTGGGAAGGCATCACTGGCAGTGCATCACCATAAATAATGTATAAAGCGTAAAGCCAAGGTTCACCCTCATCATCTTCAAGATGCAACATATGAGGGATTGCTGCTTCGACATCGTGAACATTACCACCAAGCGCAAGCTGAACAGGCGCTAAAATTGAGTTCACGTTAAAAGCGCTAAGCTCGTTAATCTCTAGTAGGTTGGCAAACGTACGTGCGTTATCTGAAGTAAGGCCTTGTAATGACGGACCTAACGTTTTTCGGAACCACGTATTGCGATCGTCTCTACCAAGTAAACGCTCAAACAGAAGCTCATCACCTACCACGAGGTCTTCTAACAAATCTCTATTTTCAAGATTCCCGGCTAGTATAAATTGTGGAAGTAATACAACATCAGAAAATGTTTTTGATTGGTACCAATGCTTTAGTAATGAGTTGCTTACAGATTGGCGTAAAGTAAGCCAGTCAAAACATTGTTGTTTTATAGATGAATTACCTTCAATAAGCTCCGCCAATACTGTATCTAGGTGCTGATGATATGACCCAGACACCAGCAAAGTCGCTAATTCATTATCTAGTTTTGATACTTCATTCAACGCTGACAATAATAATGTTCGATCGTTAGAAAACGCTTTATCTAACATCAGCCAGACATAAGTTTCTGGTGATGTATTTTTAAGCGAATAAAGCAGTCCAGGTGCAAGTTTATAATAGGCAATGAATACATCTTTGAATTTGCTTAATTTATTTTCTATGAGGGTAATGTACGCACAGCTTTGACTTGGAAACCCAAGTTCATGCTTTATTCGCAACTGCTTCAATAGAAACGTTACCGACTCAACCGCTGTATCTGCTTTTTCTTGGCAAAACTCTACCCACTTATCGGGCAGTTCATTCAGTTTGGCGATGCCTTGTTCAACCAATTCATTGGCCGTTAGTAAATCACTGTCGGCGATTGGTGAATGCAGTTGTTGTACTGTGATCCGTTGTCTCATTGTGATGCTTTCTATCTTGATAGGTTAATTAATTGAAACCGTTCCACCCTGAATCTTATTTGCTTTTTCAGCTTGTGAGGTTACATATTTTCCTTTTGTTGTTACACGCCCATCACGTCCACTGTATCGAGTTTCTGTCTCACCGCTTCTTACGATCAATTCACTTTTTGCTTCAAACACCAACTTATTCGCTCTAATGGTCAACTCATCAGAATCGTCCAATATTGAAAACATAATGTCGGTTAAAATAGGTAGGTTAAAATCATTGTTTAAAAATTCAATTCGGCAACTTAACTGATTATCAATGGCTAATTGCAGTTCCGATTTATGAAAGGATCGGCCTAATCTTGCGGTAACGGGTACGCCAAGCTTGTTGCCTTCAAAATCTACTTTTACATCATTCAATGTTTTGTTTATTTCAGTAATATTTCCGAAACGAGAAAAGCAAGCCATAGGTTCGGCTTGCTGGTACGACTCGAAACTGTGGAACAACGTCGTTTTCTTTTTCATATTAATAACTTACTTATTTGACGTTAACGAGATAAGTCTCGTTAATTAATTGCGACATCTGCGCCTTTAACAATGACTTTTGTACTCCCTTCAATCGTGATCGAAACGCCAGACAAATTGATGGTTCCATCGCTGCTCATCGATAACGACGATGCCCCTGTTTTTAGAATAATGTTATCTGAGCTAATCACTTGCGTTGACGCATCCGATTTATAGGAAATATTCTTATCTACCGATACCGTTAAATTACCACCTACGGTTTGATTATCGTCATTACTAACATCGGCGCTTCGAGAGCCTCCAACAACTAGATTGCTGTTCTGACCAACATCCAGGTCATCATTTTTTCCGATCACAGTTGTTCGATTATCACCAATATCTAAAGACGTATTATTCTTAACATATTGAGTTTCGTTCGCGTTGTAGGTAACGGAAACATCCTGCTCTACGGTCTCAGTAAAAGTACTGTTGACCGTCGTCGTCTTATGGCCTTCTATCGTTTCTTTGTGATCGCCATGGACTTCATTTGTTTGGTGGCGATGTACTTTTAAAAATTCGTCTTGCCCTATGTCTCTAAAGCGATCGTTGAGCACTTTTGTCGACATGTCTTTTTGAGCGTGAATGTAGACTTCTTCTTGATTCGCTTCGTCTTCAAAACTTAATTCGTTAAACCCTGAGCCCTTATGTGTTTGGGTTCTAAATGTGGTTCTTGTTTTGTTCTCAGGTAAAGAATACGGAGGGAAATGTAACCCATGATAAACAGCGCCGGTTACCAGTGGTCTGTCAGGATCTCCTTCAAGGAAAGTAACCACGACTTCATGACCAATACGCGGGAGGTACACTGCTCCCCATGTAGGTGCAGCCATTGATTGACTTACTCGTATCCAACAACTGGAGTGTTCATCCGAGTCTCCATAACGATCCCAGTGAAATTGGACTTTAATACGACCCAAGCTGTCGGTATAAATCTCTTCACCTGACGGCCCTACTACTACCGCTGTTTGAGGCCCATCGACAACAGGAGCAGGTAGTTTAGGTGCTTTAAATTCAACGTCTCTAGGAATACACACAAACTGGTTGCTGTACGTTGTCGGTAAACCGTTTGATTCATCTTCGTGAACTTGAGGATCCTGACCACTATGGGTAATGGCAAGTATTAAGTAATCACGATTAATATTGCTACGCGGATGTTCCCCGATAAAGAAGCCATAGCCAGTCGCTAACCGCATAACATCACTAGAAGCATTAATCTGTTGATTATCCGCCAAATGATCAGAGAGCCACTCTTCTGCCCTAATTTGGCCTACATTGGGATCAACATAACGCCCAGGGTAATCAAACAATTTCAGATCTTGATCAAGTTCGCCTTGGCTTTCCATTTTTTGAGGAATGTTAGGGTGCTCGTAGTTGTAGTCAGTGTACGTAACATGGCCTGTCTTAACTCGGTTTACGAGTTCTAGATCGAATATGTGCTCCCGGTCAGCTACGCCACCGCCGTCTGAATGGTACGTGACTGGGCCGATATATGATGAGTTGAGTGGCGTTGAGCTCAATTCTTCAACCGCATCACAGCTATCTACAATTACCATTGAGTGATTAGAGCCAGAATGATCAAAGTAGTACCAAAGGCCATGTTCAGCCATCAAACGCTGTACGAAGTGTAAGTCCGTTTCTCGGTATTGAAGAACGTACTCTTTGGAAGCATAACTACCCGACAGTTCCATTCTGTAGTTAGTGACTTTTGCGTCATCAAGCACTTCCGCAATAATTTCAGGGGCGGTTTTGCGCTGAAAGATACGGCAGTCTTGTCGCTGACTTAAAAACCAAACTTCAGGAACTAATACTAGTTGGTAACGGGCGAAGCGTCTGCCCTGACCTAAATAGCGAACTTCGTTAACGATTCCGTTGAACACCCGCGCTTTCCCAGTACCTTGACCAAATATGTCAAGCGTGCCAGGTTGACGAATTAATGAATCAAAAGTGATATCAGAATCAAGTGAAAGTAATGAAAGACTCACCTGGAATGGTTTTGACAACTCTTCAATGACCTGAAAGCTTTCAACTCGAAACTCATGACCAGATCCTGGTACTTCAAATTTAAATTCAACGTCATTAACCATATCTTTTACCTGATGCAAATAATCATTAGTAGATTGACCTAGTAATAACGCAATTCGCGAATACTAGAACAACAATAGGGCCAACTAAAAAGCTGGCCCATAAATCTATGCGAACAATTAAGCTTCGCGTGGTGTACGCCAGTCGTCGTTACCACCTTTACCACATACTTCGTGTGTTACTTCAATAGCACGGTATGTAAACTTAAGAACTTCTTCAGTTACACGGTCAGCTGTAGCAAGGTCTTGGCAATGCGCCATGCGAGTTTCCATATCAACTAGAAGTGCATCAATCAATTTGATTGTGTAGTAATGCTCTTGCTTACCCTGTACCGACGTACGGTAGAAACGAATTTGACACTCTGGTAGTTTCTCGCCAGACACTAATGCGTTAAACAGTAGTGGAGAACAGCAATCCTGCTGCTTAGTTACAACAACAGGCTTATGTACACGTTGACCTGTAGGCTGACCACTTTGAGGGTCACGTGGAATAGTAATTACGTGATCGATCTCTTGTACCATGAATTCATCGATATGCGCTTCTTGCCATGCATTACCTACAGAATCTGCAGAGTATGCATCTTTAGTAATTTCGCCTTGAGACTCACCCGTAATTGACATATATGCTGGAGTTGGCATGTGTAGTTCCTTTTATATTAAGTTTTGTTTAGTTAATTCACCAAACCGCTTATCACCGCGATCTAACCTCACTACAGCAATTGACATGCCAACATTTAAATCAATGGTTAATCAATGGTTAATCAATGACTTACACATATCAGCGTTGTTAATTCAATTTATTAAATACAATAAATTGTTGAGTAAAACAATTTATTGAAATCGATATTAATTTATTAGTAAGACTAAATAAAGTCATAACAACCAAATATAAAAATGAAGAAAACATCGTTTTAACTAATATTAAGAGCATAATAACTAACGCTATAGTTAAAACAACAGGAAAACTAAGTGTTAAATTATATATACCGACAATAGAAATATAAAAAACAACTACGATTAAGTAGTCATAATATCTACAAAATAATGAACACAACCATTTTTTAGTATAATGGTCATAATTTCCTTTACTAATAAACAAAAAATACAATGATAAACATTAACCTATCCTCGCTAATTCAACGTCTCCACCCTATCGCTAAGATCGCATTAGAAGATGCTGCAGCTTTAGCCGTTTCAGAACATGCTAATGAAGTACAAATTGAACACTATTTGCTTAGCCTACTTGAACGCCCAAATAGTGATTTTGACGTGGTATTAAATCATTTCGACTGCTCTGAAAATCTTTTAAGACAATCAATCCGATCCACGTTAGATACATCCATTAAAGGTAGTGGAAGTAAACCCGTATTTTCATCACTACTCATCGAGTGGTTGCAAGAAAGCTGGTTGGTTTCTTCTTTAGATCTCTCTCAAGTAAGTATCCGTTCAGGTTCACTGCTACTTACTCTTGTAAGTAACCCATTACGATATGGACAACACGGTTACGCATCGATATTGGAAGCGATTAACCCTGATAGCTTGAAACGAAACTTCTCAGAGTTGACAAGCCACTCTATTGAAAACCAAGTCGCGTCATCAGAAAAGACTGAAGCAAGAGAAGAAGGTTCGGCACTTAGCCAGTTCACTACAGACTTTACTGGTAAAGCTCGTAACGGTGAAATTGACCCGGTGTTTTGTCGCGATAAAGAAATCAGGCAGATCGTTGATATTTTAGCCCGTCGTCGTAAAAACAACCCTATTGCTGTTGGTGAACCTGGCGTTGGTAAAACAGCCGTTGTTGAGGGGCTAGCACTAAAAATCGTTCAAGGTGAAGTGCCAGATAACCTAAAGGGTGTTGAACTCTACGGCTTAGACATGGGCTTATTACAAGCAGGGGCGAGTGTAAAAGGTGAATTTGAAAAGCGCTTAAATGGCGTGCTCGAAGAAGTAAAAAATTCTCCGACTCCGATCATCCTCTTTATAGATGAAGCTCACACACTTGTTGGAGGTGGTAATCAAGCCGGCGGTAGTGATGCAGCAAACCTGCTTAAGCCTGCGTTAGCTCGTGGTGAAGTGAAAACTATAGCCGCAACAACGTGGTCAGAATACAAAAAGTATTTTGAAAAAGATCCTGCGCTTGCTCGCCGATTCCAGTTAGTGAAACTTGATGAACCCTCACCAGAACAAGCCGCTCTTATCATCCGAGGCCTACGGCCAGTGTACGAAAAATCACACAAGGTTTATGTACGTGATGACGCGATTACGACCGCAGCCATGCTTTCTGCCCGTTATATTTCAGGACGTCAACTCCCTGATAAAGCGATCGATGTTCTTGATACTGCGTGTGCACGTGTCAATATTAGCTTAAATGCTGTTCCTGCGTCTGTTGAAACCCTTCAACAGCAGTTAGCCGCTCAAGATCGTGAATTAAAAGCACTTCAACGTGATGAGCTTCAGCAAACGGGTGACAAGCACAGCGTAGCCACTATTCCTGATCTTATCTCTGCAATGGAACAAACAAAAAGTGAACTTTCCATTCTAGAAAAGCAGTGGCAGGAAGAGAAAATTCAAATCGATGACATGATCGCGTTGCGTGCGCGATTACATCAATTGGTCTCAGGTGACGAGTATGCTGATACGCAAAAGTCGACTGAAAACGCCAATGAAAAAGATTCAGATGTTGACTTGATCGACGATACCGAAACCGAAGCATCACCTTATTCTGAACTGGATGAAGAGTCGGTCCGCATTGCTATCGCGGCTTGCCAAGAGCAGCTAGACGCAATTCGCCAAGACAACCCGCTTGTGCACTTTGAGGTTGGCCCTGATGAAGTAAGCCACGTTATTGCAGATTGGACAGGAATTCCAATGGGTAAAGTCCTTCAGGATGAAGCCGCAACCACGTTAAGACTAAAAGATAGCCTGACGGAAAGCATCAAAGGCCAAGAGTTTGCAATGCATGCATTATCAGAAGGTATTCAGACTGCAAAAGCGGGCTTAGGCAACCCTGATGCGCCAACGGGTGTTTTCTTATTAGTTGGCCCAAGCGGTGTTGGTAAAACAGAAGCGGCTCGTGCGATTGCGGATCAATTGTTTGGTGGTGAACGCTTTATGACTACCATTAACATGTCTGAATTCCAAGAGAAGCACACAGTATCACGCCTAATTGGCTCTCCTCCGGGTTATGTGGGTTATGGCGAAGGCGGTATGCTAACCGAAGCAGTACGTCAACGCCCTTATTCCGTGGTATTGCTTGATGAAGTGGAAAAAGCCGACCCTGAAGTATTAAACTTGTTCTACCAAGTATTTGATAAAGGTACACTTAATGACGGTGAAGGTCGTACTATTGATTTCAAAAACACACTCATCATTATGACCAGTAACCTTGCAACGCACGAAATTGAATCTTTAGTGAATCAGTCTAAAGAGCTTGATACCGGCGTGATTGCAGAAGCGATTCGACCAACGCTTAACAATCATTTCAAACCTGCGTTATTGGCACGTATGTCAGTGCTCCCGTTTGTACCTTTGAATGATCAAGCAATGACTGAGATCATTCACCATAAACTGTCTAAGGTGTCTCAGCGTCTTGAGAGTAATCATAAGCTAGTACTCAATTACGATGATGCTTTGGTAGAGTTTGTATTGGGTAACTGTCGACTCGCTGAAACAGGTGCACGAAATATTGATGCTGTGATTAACCGTCAACTCCTTCCACAGTTGTCAACTCAACTATTGGTACACGATAAAGACGAAAGCCACAGTCAAATCAACGTGTCTGTTGATGAGCAGGGAACATTAAGCTATGCGTTCAGCTAGTCATAACGAACTTAGCAATGCATTACTCGCGATCAGTCAGTCACTGTCTGATCGCAGTCAGCTTGCTCAAACCTTTGAAGCGGTACTCACTGCCGCTCGGCAAATGACCTTCTCAAAACACGGCATTATCTATGTGTTAGACCAAACTGGAGAAGCGTTAATACCGAGTACAGTTCACCATAATGAAAAGGTATTAACGTCACACCCGTGGAAACCGTTAGCACTTGATAGCGCAAGTGAAAACGACCCCTTTAATTTCGCCGTTCATAATGGTGAAGTGGTACTGCTGAACGATCTTTACCAGTACAACGGATACGATTGTGAGAGCATTTATCAATGTGAAACGATCTTAGGGGTGAAAAGTACTAACCTACTCGCATGGCCTTTAATCGACTGCACAGGCAAAACCATTGGGCTATTGGTGCTGCTTGATCTCAATGTTATTGATAACGAAACTGCCCTAACCGAGTTTTGCCGAATGGCCGCAAGTTCAATTCGCCAAGCGGTTTGGTTAGAAGAGTACGGGCAAGTGATCAAAAACTTAACTGCCGACAATCAAGCGTTAGCACGGGAAAACTCACAGCTAAAAAAACGCACAACAAAAAAACACCAAGGGCCGATAGCAGAAAGCAAAGCGATGACCGATGTTTTACAACGGTTAGACCGGGTTCTTTCACTGCCTGTTGATGTCCTACTTCGAGGAGAGACAGGATCGGGTAAAGAAGTCATAGCGAAGTACATTCATGACAACTCCAATCGCGCTGATAAAGCCTTAATCGTTCAAAACTGTGCGGCCATTCCAGAACAGCTTTTGGAATCTGAATTGTTTGGGCATAAAAAAGGATCATTTACTGGCGCAGACAGAGACAAGGTCGGCTTATTTGAAGCAGCGAACGGTGGTACTCTATTTCTTGATGAAATCGGGGATATGCCTTTGCTGCTGCAAGCAAAGCTTCTGCGTGTTTTGCAAGAACGTAAACTCAGGCCAATTGGCGCGAACAAAGAGATAGACATTGATGTACGCGTGATTGCCGCAACTCACTGTAACCTGACTCAAAAGATCAAAGACGGAAGTTTTCGTGCCGATTTGTTCTATCGATTAAACGTCTTCCCTATTACCTTGCCACCACTTAGAGAAAGAGAAGACGACATTCTACCTTTGGCCGAACATTTCATTTCTCAAAGTGCACTAAGCTTAGGGCTTTCACAAGCACCAGGGTTTACGGCAAAAGTAAGAAAAGAGTTACTCGACTACCCTTACCCAGGTAATGTTCGTGAGTTAAAGAACATTGTAGAACGCTCTTTGTTACTCTCAGATTTAGAAATCATTTCCGCTATTGAGTTTGGAGACAGTGAGTTTGGATGTAGAGAGTTTCTAAACAATAACACGAACTCCGGCTTTTCTACCGATGGAATACAGTCGACTACAACCCATCAAGAGCTTCATAACGCCAGCATTGGTGATTCAGTTCAAGTTAAATCAATCACTACGGGGAAAAGCAGAGCGAATAATATTAAAAATGCAGGGCTGAAAGAGACCGTTGGGCAATATGAAAAGAATGTAATACTCGACTGCTTAACCGCGTGTAATTGGCATACTAAAAAAGCCGCAGAACAACTCTCCCTTCCGCTTAGCACGCTTAACCATAAGATGCGTAAATACGAGATAAATGCAGTGGACTAGTAGATAACAGGGTGAAAAGGTAAAAATAGAAGTGAATAAAAATCCCCCTACGCAGTGCGAGGGGGACTATATTATTTCTAGATTTGTATAAGTTTGACTTCTGGTGCCTTAGACGACGAACCGTGGTCTTCAATCCACTCCTTTGTCCATTTCTGGCGTTTGTCGGATTCTAACTCCCGCCAATGTCTGGTAGCAGATAAATTCTCAGAATTCTTGTCATCTATATCTTTAACCCAAGGAGTATCATGAGAAAAACTATTACTTGAAGGTAGGCGAATCGATATTTTAGGCACATCATAGCTCTCGTTGATATCACTATGGGATAACTGAGTAGATTTCAACATCAGTGATTTCAAACCATCCCCGTTAATGATGTTACCAAATGGACGTAAACCTTCTACTTTCTTACCTGTAGGAGCAACATAGGTAAAATCAAACTTCACCACATATAAATGCTTTTCACGTTTTCCTGTAAGTTTTGATATATGAGCTTCCCCTACTTCTTCTATGTAGCGCATTGCCTCATCACTAATTTGTGCAAGCTCATCGGTTAACGTAGTTTCGTGGGATAGCTTAAAGGAAGACTTAACTGTGGTTCCATTATAGCTATCCTTGTCCGGCATATTAGCTTTCGTTTCTTGTATGTTAACTACGCCAGAATAGTACATCTCGCTATGCATGGTTGGACCATCAACCAATGAGACATTCATAAATACCTCATTAGCATTAAGCCCCATTGATTCGTAGGCTGCATGGGCTGTGCTGTCACCTAGCAAAGTAAAATAGAGACTGAAGGTCTGCTCTTTACTCCAGTCAAACGAGTTGAGCATATCAAGTGCAGACCAATCATCTAGCCAACGCCTATCATCGCCAACCTGTATTCCGGTTAAGGACAGTACATTACCATGGACTACTGGCGGTGTACTTCCACGTGCTTGACTAGAACCACTCAAAACAAACTCTTCTATCAAGAAGTCTTGATCATTGAGCGACATCGTCACGTCGTGTCGCCCGTCATAACACTGAGTTTCTCGTTCTATCTCTTTGATGCCATAACGGAAGGCATAACAATCAAACGTTCTGCTTAGGTGATACAACTTACCAATAGAAATATCCTGTTCACCGACACTAAACATGTAGGGGAGTTGTTCAAAACTACCATTATTTTTCAAATACTCAAATGGGCTTTGTCGTGAAAAGAACGCCTTTGCCTTTTCATACCAAGTGGCGGCACACAAAGGCTTAATTCCACTTATATGATGAGCGCCAAACCAAAAGCTTGGTTCAAACTCAACACCCGTCAGTAAAAGCTCACCATTAAAGTAATCATCTAATTCACTGCACCCCTCTGGTTTAGTAAACTCCCTCAGCTCTTTGCTGATAAACAGGACATCATATTCAGGCCCATAAACATCAAAACCAGGAATGACCGCGCGATATTTTATGGTTTGAGTAAATGCAGACTTATGCTTGCTTGAGGCTTCTTTATTGAGTATTAATTGCAGTTTAATTCTCGTTTGAGGGCCAATTCTTCTGTCCCGGTCCTTATTACGCCAATCCACGTAAGAGTGCCATTTACCATCGTCACCTTCAACCAACATGCGAGAGAACGCTATCTCCCCCTTTGATAGTTTAGTTGACGTAAGATCGAAGTCTTTACAAAAGCCCTCTAACGCTTTTTCTGCTACATCATGATACAGCGCAGTTTGAACAGGGAATCCTGTATTAAATGCTCCCGATACCCTCGCCCCCCAATTTACACCGCCTGATCGATGTAACAAGGTATGATCACTACCATGGAAGTTAGAGTGGGTACAATATCGATTCGCCCAGTTTTGCGCCAGAGAGTTACCCGAGCGGCTTGCCAACTCCCAATTATCGGTCATAACGTACTGTTCAATAAATTCACCCACTCGATAGCGAGCCACTAACGCTGTAAGATCAGAGCTTTTGTTCGATATTATTGCCAGAAGCTCAACCAAAGAGTTAAGTGCATACGCTCTTAGTAAGTAACGCTTAAGCAGTTCGTTCGCCGTCACTTGACCTTCTATGTGTTCAGCTAGATCCGCTGCATCCACCACTTTTACTTCAATTGGTTTATTTATCTCGGTATAGCGGCTCAGCAGTTTTTGATTGATCATTGAGAGCGTTGCGAGATCTTGTTTCGACTTATAGTGCTCTTTAAACTGGTTAAACGTTTGGCTACCGGTAATGTCATCGTAAAGCTCGGTGGCCGAACCACATAGCTCTATCCCAGCACGGCCTAACGCAAAGTAGGCAGCGGCTGGGGCCATTGGCGTGAATATAGCCACCGCACTCAACACATCTGTAGCCGACATAAATAGCTCAGTTTGTGCATCTTTGGCATCCAACATGTGTCCTTCCCATAACTGATGGTAGCTATTGAGTCGCTGAGCACCAATGCGGCTTGGGGGAAGTGTTACTGAGAAATCAGGCACGACTAAACGAATGTCAACACGCCTATCCGGTGCATAGGCACTCTCATCAGAGGTGTCTTTTATGCCGATATATTCAAGGTCGATAGGCCGTGTATTACCATGAGAAACGGTAATTAAACGTGAACTTAATTGCTCTGGATCTTCTGCATTTTTTAGTAGTTCTTTTTGAACAAACTCAGCCCGTTCTTTCGAAACGGTTAGATTATTTTCATGAGAGCCAATCTGTCCAGCATGCCCTTCAATAACAATTTGATAGCTGGGGTTCTCTTCTAACAAGATAGTTAGCTTGTTACACACTGAGCTAAAGTCGCTATTGAGCGAATCGATCTGATTCTCAATCAAGGCTGAGTTAAACTGAAAGTGCAATCGAACCGCTATTCCATGTTTATCTTGTACAATAATTGCGTTATTACCTAAAGAATTTTGGATAGCTTTGGCTGAGTCCTGCCACGACTTTTTAGTCTCACCTTTAGTGAGGTAAGTAAGCTGCTTAAGGTAATCAGCCGATAAGGTTTGCATATCCTTTTGTGCACTCTCTGCACTCTCTACTGCTTTGCTATATTCTTTATATTGCTCAAGTACGTCTTTGCTGCCGTTAACCACTCCTATCATAGGCAGGCCACGGTTGACTAAATTGCCATTTATCCAAGAGTTGGCAAGGCGGCCAAGACCACGGGTAAGGTTAATGCTTCCGTTGTTATTAAACTGCCGCTTAATATAAGATAAATCGAGCACATTTTTTTTGAACAGCAGCTGAGTACTTCGCTCAAAACTCAATCCTCTTCTAGCAAAGATATTCGCTTTTTTCAGCTGTTGAAGCGCCTCTTTTTTTGCTGATAGAGCCGCATTTAACGCTAGGCCACTAGTCACAAATTTGGGTATCTGCTCTTTTTCGGCGTTATCCCACAGCGCCATCCCTAAAGTCGTGGCAATTTGACCTGCATTTCCTTTGGCCTTTAAGCCATCGATAGAGACAAAATCATCATTGAGCGAGTCGTAAGTTTTCTTGATAGTGCAGGCAAGAGACAGTGGCGCTATACCAGCCCTTGTGCTCGCGTTATAGGTTAGCCCTTTAGTGGTGTAGTCTTGATAACTTGGCAGCTGCAACGGAAATTGCTGAATAAGCAACTCTTCTAAAGTGATCATATCACCACAAATACAGGCTACTTTTCCAATCCCAGGGCTAGGCTTAAAGACAACTTTCTCATGCAGTTCATAGGTGTAGACATTTTGACTCCGGTCATTTTTACTACGGTCTTTAATCTCTCGCTTGATATTCGCTTGCTTAACACTTTTTGGCAGTACTAGTCCTTTATCGGCATGGAACTCTTCCCACTCTCGCTGCCAAAAAGAGATTCGAATTAAATAAAGTCCATCGTCAACTGCCGTAGGATCAAAATTGAAAATCGCACTTGGTAAGGTTTTGGGGCCTTCTTCTTTCAACCAGTCTGGTTCAAAGTGATCGATAGTAGTCGTTGCAAGCACTTCTTCACAAGTGGACTCAATGCCGTCTGCATCCAACGAAACTATCGGTTTTACTAGGGTTACTTCTGCACCTGCATACAGTGGGTCGCTAAACAGTACCGCACAAGTGTGCATATGAGGAACCATAAAACCTTGAATAGGTTCATCGGGTTTAAGAAGTTTCGCTTCTCGCCAATCGTTGTAAGCCTTTTGCTGCTCGGTTAGCTGCTCTCCAGTTTGAGGTTCATATTTGGGAGCTAACTGACTCGGTAGGATCTTGGTTAGACGAAACGGTTCCCCTATTTGCTTCTCTGAACCTTCATTTGCACTATCAATGATTTGTGCAAATTCTTTGAGGTTTTCTGCCAGTTGACCCACCGTTGCGGCTCCGTGATCACTATTGGGTGCCGCCACCATCTGCGATAACCAGCTGAGCGGTGGAAAACTGATCTGATAATCCGTTTCTGGGTGAATCACTTCGCAGCGATCGCTATGACGTAAAATGGTGTACTCTTCATAATCCAGCACTGCCGCATTGTCTTTTACAACTTTGTCGCCCGTTCGTATGTCACTTTCAGGGGCAGCTAGAGGTTCACCAAGGGAGAGGTTAAAGATTTTTCCGACGTTATTGGTGCCCCACAGTTCTGGGTCGCCGTCGCCACTTAAGGCATTGACCATGATAGGTGTTAGGGGGATTGGATGAACTTTGTCATTAAGCTCACCTTCTTCGGTTAAATCTGATCGTTTATGCCAGTCTTGATATTTTGTACCGGATACTGTTTGAGCACCAACAAAATACGTACCAAACAGGTAGAACTCATTGCTAAAGGTACAAGTCATTATTCTACCTCCTTAAACCACAACCCATCATTCGCGTCAGCGTTATACAATGTGATAGGGTCAAGGGTACGATTATGCCCTAAAGGCCTCCAATCCCATGCCAGTTTATTTTCATAATCCCTTACAGACATAACGGTTGCATGCCTGTTCTCATTGCCAAATCGACTATTTTGACCTATTAAATAGGGCATTGAATATGGTGCTGGCTTGACCTCATTGTTCTCGATATCAACATAGAACAACTTACCATAAATATTCGTTCCCCAAGCAAAATCACCTTCTGGGCTAATTGCCTTGTGTTCCGCTCTCGCTCTATCAATCTTTAAATGCTCCCCCCATAAAACCGACTGGATTTCTTCTCCCGACTCCAGATCGTAGACAGCAACACCAAATTCCGAAACTAAGTATCTGCGATCATTCAAGATTAGTCCCGTATCGCTGAGGGGGAAATCCATTTGCGTAATCTCGCGCGTTTCTACATCCCATTTATACACATCCCAGCCACCTCTGTAGTAAAGGTAGCTGCTATCTTCGGCCCACAAGTAGCCTTGAGCACCACTATTTCTCTCAATATCTATCACTTCTCGCGTTTTTAGGTCTAATACAGCTCGATAACCACCACTGTAACTAAATGCTAAATAGCGATTATTCGGCGAGCGAACAAATTTAGCCCCTATATCTCTTTTGCGATTCATTAACCCCTCAAAATCGGTAACTAAGCGCAAATCAGTACCGTCAGTTTTCATACTCCACAGTTTTACCTGCCCTTCATAATCATTGTACAACGGGTCAGGATCTTTGCCGGGATATTGGGTCATATTTGCCCAAGTAAATTGAATACGGGGTAAGTCATAGGAGCTTTCATCTGTGACATCCTCTACAGGCCACTCATTAGCACGATAAACAAAGTATTTTGGGAATGGCTCTACTTTCGCTGTAAAGTCCCAACCTTCAAATTCACCACCTTCACTATCAACCATAATGTAGTAATTATTGTCACCTATATAGGTACGGCCATCATTTTTACCGCAACCGATAAGCAGCAATGAACTTAATGCGATACAAAGTAATTTTTTCATCATTTAACCTAATAATTCTTTTATGGGTACATTCTTTTTCAACAGCGTAATATGTTGTGTTCCGGTTGATATATCGTTATGCGAACCTCGTAGAATATCCACATAGTCAACGTCTTCAGGAGGCAATGGGAATGTCAAATTCAAGTACCCATTTTTATCCTTTGGAAAAGCACTTAAATAAGCTCGTTGGCTCCATTCATATTCACTGTTTCTAAGCTCAAAGAAATCGTCTGACAAGTCAACGTCCGCTTCAGAGAGATAGTGTATGGTTGGTACTACGCCAATAGGAGGAATAACAACCGCTGCTATGTTTTTCTGTGTTTGTTTATTAATCAGTAAGCTACCAGTGCGATCAGAGGTTACCGCTTCTATATCGCTAACTATTTGGCTGTCTGATAAGAAGCATTGTGCATCGCTGTATACATCAAGATCTGTCAATAACACTGCTTTCGACTCTGGCGTCACTTCTAATAGATCGATATCTGCAAGTGATAACGCACTTTCTGAATAGTAGATAAAAGTCTCCTGCACTTCTGAATTCACTTTATAAGGCACCCATATATGAGGAATTGGGACACCTTGTGCTAGGCGATCTTCACTGTAACTAGCAACTGTAGGGCTTGCCTCTGTTACTAGAACAATTGGGTCAATATCCAGTTCAGGAAAGACGAGCTCAACTTCTTCATCAATAAGTTGGGTTATTCGTTGTTTTTGGTCCATAGGCAAATTACCTGACACCAATACGTTGCCCTCACTTTTAATCAGATAAGGTTCACCACCTAAAAAGTACTGAGGTACGAGCACTGCCCCATCAATATTGGTATGCCTTAGTATCGTGGAAGTTGTAGCCGCTTTGTTACGATAGTAATCAATATCGACGTCGCAAAAATGGCAATCGTGGTTAACCTCTAACTCTCGCCATACTTTGTTGCGCCATATTACGTAGAAAAAGCCACTGTTATATAACGCGTAGTTATCACTCTCTCTTATCATCGGTAGGATTGGCACCAATACATTTTCCCACTCGTCCATCTTCTCATCGTTATCAACGGGGATGATGTTGCCGGCCAGTTTTAGTTTGATGGGCGTTGGTTGATCGACACATGGGATCTTGATGTAAAGCGACTTGGCTTCGTCTTCTAAGCTTTTAAATGTTGCTATGCTTCGGTGGCTGTTTTCGGCATCAGGTTTTGCGTTGCTTACTTTTTCAGGCTGAGCTTCAGTCTCACCTAACATCAAACAGGCAGCATGGTTTCGCCACTGCCCAGCAAACTCAACCACAATCTTTTTATCTGGGCTTGGTTCTACTGGGTTATAGGTATAGTTTCGCGCCAAAGGTACATCGTCAGCTACTTGTTGGTATCCAGCTTTGGTTTGCTTTTTACTCTGCTGTTCTTGTAGGCCGTCGACAATACGCATAAGTGCTGGGTACGAAGATAATTGATCATTAGAGATTGGGTACTGGCGAGGAAACAACGCTAATGCGACCCACAGCCCTTTAACCAATTGAGATTTGACGCCAAATTGCAGGCTGTGAAGATCCTTTCTAGCTGACAGTGACAACTGATCTAGCAGTTGTTTTGGCAGCTGAGCGATAACATCCTGTGATTTTCGCATACGCGAAAGCTGCCTTACACACTCATCAGGCGTAAGGATATAATTAAGCTCTTTGTTGGTCACTTTAGAGCTTGGAACAAACTTGCAAGTTAATTGCATTTATTTTCTCCACAACCAAGGTTATAAATTGGCCGCGGTAATAGTTAAGTTGATAAGACTTAATATAACGGTTTGGCTAAGATAAATTTTAACCAATCGATATGTACTATTCAACAAAATTAATAAGTAACAGTTAATTTAATATATTCATAAATTATATAAATGGCGCTATTAAATCAGTAGTGGTCTTTTATTTGCAGCAAGATCACAATGCGCGAGTTAGTTGTTCGTATTGAGCAATTACTTATTAATAAGTAACCCCAGTTAATGGGCGATAACATGGAAAGCATCTATAAACCAGTCTCTTAGTGTGAGTTTTAGATGCACTAGATCAAAAAAAAAGGTGCGATCATTGTGACCACACCTAAAGGTGAGAACGTCTGAATAATAAAAACATTTGATATTAATTCGCCACCTAAGCCAAGTGATTACTCACTCATAACAGGACTGTATCGGTTAAGATACGCGAATATTTTATCTTTGATTTATCTATATCTCAACATGGTATAATGTCAGGTTAAATAGATACTTTTATAAGTATTAGCCCTACCAAACAGATTATTAATCTCGACCCATGCCACACTTTTACTATTGCTACGCTCTATTCCACTCTTTTATTAATGAATTACGATTAAATTAATTAAAAATAATTTCGAATTGGACGTTTAAGCAGCCAGATAAAGTGCGAGACGGCCCATACTCGGTATTTGATTGCCCTTTCGGACAATCACAGGATCTTCTACAAGTTCAAAGTCAGTACTTGTGCTTGCATTGGTATAACCATTGTTACCTGATGCTGTTACTGAAATCGTTCCAAGTGCTAGCGTGTCGACCTTTGCGACAATGTTCCATGATCCTCCAGAACCAATGGTTGCCTCTTTCTGAAGTTTTCCGCCACTATTATCGGTTATTAATATTTCAAACGTTTGACCTTCACTAAAACGCGTCGTTACACCACTAATAGTCATCTCACTGGCGTCCTCAAGGCTTACATCATCAATAGGGTTAAAAGATATTGTTGGCTTAAGCAGTAAAGGCGCTGAGATATGATCATTCCCTGTATTTCCATTACTATCGTTGAACCCCCCGATTGTAACGGCCAGCGTTTTTATCTCATTTTCAATATTATCCGGAACAACTATAGTTCCAACCCAAGAGGTTTTTGTATTCGAACCTTTTGTCTCCCAATCTATCTCAATACCACCAATATTAGAGCGATTTGGTATGGTTACTCTAGAATCAAATTCGACCCTGATTTGTACTTCATCGTAAGCGTCGGCAACTTCAGGAGCAATGCTCACTGAACTAACTGTAGGTTTTGTAAGATCCAACATAAATTCACTACTCGCAACTTCCGCAACGGCACCGTATTCGTTTGTTCCTGAAACGTAATATGAAATAGGGCTACCAGATGTTAGATCCGATACATCCACGACTTTGTTCCATGCCCCACTACTGTCGATGTCTACTTCTATGAAGCTCTTACCTTCAATATCAAGGGTTAGTTTATCTGTACTTAAAAATCGGTCACTTGCTCCTTCGAACAGTAATGATTTTGCTTGTTCTTCATTCACATCACCTTCAATTGGTATGATAGTGATATGTGGCGTTAATGGTAACGAAGTATCAGTATAATCATCACCAATATTACCAACACTATCTTGATAACCCTTTATTGTAATGGGTAGTCGATGGTCTTTGATGTGTGCGCTTACCTCAACAGTGCCTTGCCACACCAAGCTATCTTCTGTTCCGCTCCAATTAATCGTATTGCTTCCAAGTGTTGAGCCACTCGGTTTGGTTACCGGTTTATTGAATGACGCTTCTATGGTTACTATTTCAGTGTCATCAGCGAATTTTGGAGTAAGAACAACGCCTGTAACTGAAGGTTCGCTCGCTTCTAGTGTGAATGTCTGTTTGCCTTCTACAGATACTGCCTGTGCATTTTGACCCTCGACGACTAGTGATATTTCGCCATCATTCAATGCTTTCAGGTTAACGTTAAAATTCCATGTGTCATTACTCACGTTTATTCTGTCTTTAATAACTGGACCACCGCCATTTTCACTCGTAAAGGTGGCTGTCAAACTATTACCATTAGAAAAACGTTCAGTGCTTCCTGAAATGTAAACCGACGCAACGTTGTCTTTATTTACTGTCTCTATATGATCAACAGTAACTGTTGGTGTAATTGGCAGGCGGTAGCTCGTATCAGGCAGGCCAATATTACCCCAGTTGTCTTCAAAATCGCTTACGGTCAATTTATGATGGTCACCTGAAGTGTTACCAACAACAAATGCACCTTCCCATGAGGTTCCTGATCCCTTTAAACCTGTTACCGATTCACTACCCAGTTGAGCGCTAATACCAGTCACCGATTCATTAAATTCAAATGTGACGTCTACCGTTCCACCAACTACTTGATGTATTGGACTAAATACTACGCTTGTTAAGGTAGGAAGTTTGGCGTTAACACTGATTTCTGCCTTACGGCCGATCCCAGGGATGGTATTTTCACTTTCAAAACTACCATCTTTAACCTCTAACCCTACGACAATATCTGCATCTTCACTTGGGCTCGTGTATGTTGCTGTCCAAGTGATGTTATTACCCGTTACCAATTCACGAATTGAACCAGGATTTGTAGCACCACTGCCATTATCGTTTTCAATAGAAAGTAATATGTCACCAATGTCAAAGTTAAATACCTCTTCAGAGAAACTAAGCGTAACCGTTGACTCCTGTCCTCCGCCAAGCGGCCCTGATGGTTCAAAGTCTATCGCCGTTAATAGGGGTACAGATGAGGCTTCGACGGTAAATGATTTTGTGTCAGTCGTTGTTGTATTGTCCGCTAAATCATTAGCCGTCAGCGTAAATGTATATGGGTATTCACTCGCTTCGACTAAGTATTCCGCTATGTAAAGGTTTTTCTCGTCTGGTCCACTTTGGCTTACAGGAGACTCAGGATCTTGATTTGGGTTCCGGAGAGTTGGTAAAACCTCATCTAGATTAGCCTCATTAATATATGTTTCTAAATAAACCGTGTATTTATCATCAATTGGTACTTCGATCTGCTTCTTGACGATAGCACCAATCAACGGCGCTCCGAAATCAACCACTGCGTCAGCACCACGAAAATCGTAATCTTTATCGAGTAATTTAAACGCTGTAATCTCTCTTTCAAACTCATTAACGACGGTCAATTTAAGTGTGTACTGTCCTTCGTGGCTAGCGTTAAGCTGAAATGAACCCGTTGCATTAGGTGAATTACCAAAGCTCCCTTCTTCTTTAATTGTTGAACCAGAGCCTGTTGAGACTAATTCAAGTGTGTAATTTTCTAGTTTTACAACAGAGTCGCCTTCAGCTCGGATAGAAAAATTCTGGTTACCCGATTTATCAAATATATGTCGTTTACCATCGGAACTTTCATGAATGCTAGGTGTAAACTCAAGAATTAAATCAGGGGTAGAGACATTAACCTCCACCTCTTCAGTTCCGTGGTTATCAACGTTGTCCCATGCTTCAATCGTTACAATAAAATCTTTTTCACCCGCCAAATTACTCTGCTTAGCTTCAAAATACAGTGAGTTATCAGAACCGTCTTCTATTTTAGTAATCTTAATCGCACCATCATCCAAGATTCCCGTAGGAAGGTAATAAGTCACTTGTTTTATACCACTACCAGGATCGGAAATACCGAAATTAAATCGTAAATAACCTTCTCGGTCTGGAGACTGAGCAATCGAATACGACCCATCAATTGACGGAGGTGTTCTATCAATAATATATGTAGCTTGCTCTGAATTTCCTCTATTATCAAAAACATCAGTAACACTAAAGTTAATACTCACATGACCGTCATCATCCCCCAATTCAGCTCTAAACACCCTACACACATACTTCATATCGCTACGTTGGCCATCCTCACAACCTGTTGTCGGGCCAAACGTCCCGTTTATAGAAGAAGTGTATTCATTTAGATAGGTATTATCCAAAAGGCCTATCCGCATTTCGACTGAAAGATTACCACTAATAATACTCCCAGCATCTGGGCTTAATATTTCGATCGTCGGCTTACCTGTTGGTTTTTTGAGTTCAAAGTTATGAGGATCCGCTTCATTACCTGCGTTATCTTTTAACCCTACAACTCTAAAATTATGGACAGCAGAGTTATCATCAAGCATATCTAAGTAATTTCCTGTAAATTTACAGTAAACAGTCCCAGCACCACTTCCTCTGCAGCTGTCTGCGGAAAATTCTTTGCTACCTTGTTCTCGCACTATCTTTGGGTATTCTTCCAAATTTGAAATGTCGACCCCAGAGAGACTGTCGGTGAACCCAAGCTCTATTGAAAGCATTCGATCATCACCGGTGCCTTGAACTTCGTTTCCGTGTAAATTATATGTATCACCAGTGTCTACCGTCGGCGCTTCAGAATCCATCATTCTAAAGGTAAATATTTCAACATTTGAAGTGCCATTTGTACCTACAGTTCGAGTAATCAGCTTCACGGGTGGTTTGTGGAAACTTCGTCCTTCTGCCTCTAACGAACAACTTATTGGCTGCCCCGGAGATAGTCTGTCCGAGCTTGAAGGTCCATCATTATCCTGAGGGACATCATCGCTGTAATATTCATCACGAATCCAGCACTCAATAGTTCGAGGAAATACTTCACCATGTTGTTTGAAATCGACTTTTAAAGTCTTGCCCGCAATATGGTTACTAAAGTCACTCGGCGACTCAATGGCTAGCTGAACGCCTTGGCGCTCAACTCTAGGATTGAGGCTCCATTGAGCAGACTGTCTGTCATCAGGATCTTGGTACTTAGCTTGGTTGTATACATCTGCATTAAAAGCATATTCGCCATCTTGCGGTAGGTTTGCGCTAGCAATGGTAGCGACCCATTCACCGTTCCCTGAATCTTGAAAGCTAAGATCAGTACCTTGCTCAGGGTCAGTCGTATGATAACGGTAAGTAGCGTTTATACGATCGATACCAGCATTATCTTGAACATTTAATCTGATTCTAATGTCTTTGTTTTGAATAATCTTATTATCGTTGATTTCTTCACCGTCAGCATACTCGAGTACGTGTGACGTAATAACTGGGCGACTGTTATGTATATTAATCTCAAACGGGTCGGATATTGCTTCGTTACCTCGCACATCTTCCGCTTTCAATAGAATATTGATTGGACCATTGGCCGTATTATTTAAACTAAGTATACGATCGCTAGCAGTTACCCAGTCTTCATTCGGCTCGGTGGTATAGAACTGATACATTAAGGTATCAGCATTAACGCCATCGGGAGATATATTGATTCCATCGGCTTCATAATCTAGAGCGCGTATTTGGAAATCGAATGCGCTCAAGTAGTACCCGTCTTTGTCATAATCAATTAAATTAAGAGATGGACCATCCCAATCAATGGTTACCGAGTTAATGTTCGACGTATCTTCGAAATCATGGTTGTCTACCGCTTTTACATAGAGATATACATCGTTACCACTATCAAGGTTGATTCTGCTCGTATCTTGTTGAGTCAGATCGATTCTAAATCCGTTGTCTGGGTCATTAACGGTCATAGATTTTAGTTCTATATCATCTTCACCGTCGAGTCGCTGGTAAACCGACGTCTTCGCCACACCAGCTTCATCCACTACGCTATCCAAATATACTGAGAACGATCTTCCTAATACACTACTACCGCCTGAACGGGTATCTTTTACCCACGGGTCTCCCAGCGAAATTGTGGGTCCCGTTGTGTCCACAAGGAAATTGATGTACGTTTGATCACTTTCGTTTTCAGGAAACGCACTATCAAATGCTTTGACCCTAAATGAATTAGTATAAATATCATCAGTAAAGTCGCTCGCCACTAATTGTACTGCCACGTCAGGTCCTTGACCCGTTAGATGGGTTGTATCACACGTCTCCAATTTAGTGTTACAGGGTTCTAGTTTTACGTAACCTCCCACTTGTCCATTTTGAAGGTAAATATCCACCTTTTTACCAGGAGAAAGGTCACCCCATTCGATCACAGGCCTCCATTCGCTGTTTCCACCTAACCGTCCTTCAATAGCATTGCCATCGACAATAGGTTTCTGCGAATCAATTCTTATCGTAAACGAAGGAGTTTGCGGGCTTCGTATGACTCGGTTACCCAAGTTGTCTTCCGCAAGCACATAGACTTCCCATATACCGTCTCCTGGATAAATGGTTTTCTCTGATGTCGTACAGCCACCCTCTACACACAGAATAACTGTAAACTCATGATCTTCATTTGTATCAAATAATGTAGGAGGAACTGGATATTGTTCTGCCCCTTTTACAAACAATAAGCTACGTTTATCTAGAACGTCACCTACAAGATCATTAACCCGGAACGTAAGCTCATGAAAACTATTTGCATTCAAAAATGTATCCGCATCAGGTAAACCTAATGGCGGTTGATATTCACTGGTCGGCGGTTCGTTATCAATAAATAGGTTCAGAAATTCGGGCGTATCTTCACCATGGCTGTTATCTACGTTATCTGTCGCATTTATTTTTAATGCCCACTCTGCAATATTTGGAAAGCGGCTTGAATCTTGACTATATAATCTAAATCCGTACTCAACGTGCGACGGAGACTCTTCAATCAAATCTATATCTATATCACTCAACCTTTCTTCATCGTCATCATATGCAAACCAAACTTGTTTTTTACTCACTTCTTTAATACCAGAAGGGTCTTCTAACAGTAATTTTGCGTCTACTGTTCCTGCAATATAAATAGATCGGTTCAATTCAATAGAACGTCCACTTTCTACAGTTAAGCTGACACTAGGTGGCAAATCATCAATACTCCCTCCTGGTCCATCTTCGAATATATCTTGTCCGTTGAATTTAGGGTAAGCAGTTGAAATTAAGTCTGCAAACATCTGTGCCATATTCAACTCAACACCATATTTTTGGGTAACGTTGTTGTAATACGCTGTTGCTAAATCACGACGGTATGTACTTGAAGTCAGCGGGTAACTAGAACCAGGGCCAATATATATCTTTTGTCCATCTCTACCTTTACCATTGGCGACGCCATCTGAACTAAGATCTTCGTAAAACGCTGAAGCGAAATCTACTGTGTTCGCTAAAGGGTTGTCTTCTGCTAGTTTCGCTATCGCCTCAACTAAAAAACGATGATGATAAGGTGACGTAATTGGGGAAGGTACAGCCCCATTGCGGAGGTCTTCATTCGTAGCATATCTAGTCACTGTTGGTTCAAAGCCAAAGAATGAATTATTTTGTAGTGCCAGAGCAGATTCTACATCAGCCAAAATAGATTCTGCGTTTGCTAGTGTTTTCTGCCCTGCACCTTGGTTTTCCCACTTGCTATCGAATAACCCGGTGTGGTAAGCCGATAATTCTGTTAAATAGAATTCTTGTGAACCATTTAAAGAGAAGTATGTTCCGATCCCGGAGTTACCTAAGTTTTCTATTTCTGTATCATTATCAGGATCGTCTTGCCACTCATAATACTCAGTATTAACAGAGTTGTATAAACGAATCCTAAGAAAATCAAAACTAGATACATCCGTAATTATTTCACATGAGGCTAGATCAAGTGCATCATTTCCAGTGCTTTGTTCTTCTTCCATACTAGTGTCACAGCTGCCTACTCGTACGAAGTCACCATTATTATGTAGTCCATAAAGCTGTGCAGTTGCACCAATAAAAGGGGTTTTCACTTTAAAGCTTGGAAGGTCGAAGGTACTTCGAAAGTATACTTCTTGGGGTGGACTAACATTACCAGCTTCGTCTGTTGTGGTAATAATTAGTTTGTGGGCGCCGTTTTCCCCTTTAGTCGCAAATGTTAAGCCTAAAAGATCAGACGTAAAAGGAATGTAATATTCCATTTGTTCTACATAATCATCACCATCGAAAATTAGTTTTCTATGGGGAATATTTGATTCCTGATCATCAACATGAGTATTAGACGTTATTTCTCTAACAAAAGAATAATTGCCATCATTGAACTCACTCTCCAAATAGCGCACATTTAGCTTCAGTTTATCTGCAGAAGAACCGATTAAGCCTCCACTCTGTGGATCAAAAACTGTCACTCTTACGTATGGGATTTTGTTGTCGTCTAGAAAATTAACATGAAAGTCTTCAAAATCGACACCTTCTAAATCTTTAATGCCAGAAGAGGCGTATGAATGCTCAATTTTTAAATACTCATTCTTGTTTTGAATATTTCCTTCAGTGTAAGTGTTATCTCTATAGGGTTGAATTATATGTCTTCTTTCATCATCCCTTTCAACTATAACAAAGCTCATATCTTTCGAAGGGTATTCTAAACCTTGATTTGGTGCTTGAGCGTCCCTTCTAACAATATGTGTTGCTGTCCCTACATTCCCTTCAGTATCTGTTGCTGATAAATTAAATATTGTCTCTGATTTAAATCCATCTGTAGAGAACCAATCTTCAAATTCACAAATACCACTCTCACTACTATGTGGATGACAAGATATTATTTCAGGCTGGAAGTTATCTATAGCGACTTGCAATTCTGATATTCTGGAATTTTGTTCGTTAACAGTTCCAAATAGTCTAAAATCACCACCTTCATTACCTATGGTACTATCAGACAATACATTAATAACTGGAACTTTATTATTCCACTCAAACTCTAGTGGTACACCATCGCCTACCTGATGTTTGTTACCTAAAGCATCTTCTGCGTAAACCACTATACGCGCAGCTGATACAGCTGATTCTCCTGTATCAGGGGAAATACTTAGCGCATCTAGAGTAAGTGTATCGATTTCAACATTGACATCCGCAACTCGTTGACCCCTCTGGAAGTCATTGAGTTGCAGCGCACATAGTCCGTCACCAGCGCCTAGATCATAACTACACGGTATTTCTAATTCCCAAAAGCCACTTTGCCATTGGTTGTCTCCAACCCGATATTGAATATATGTATTAATTTCGTCTATACCAATATTGTCGGAAACTTTTACATCTATTTTGTCAATCTTAGCTAATACCGCATCATCTGTTCTTTCCACTTCCGGTGGATCTGTATCAATATCGTCACCATCTCTTGGTGGAATCACGCCACTTCCCCCACCGCCTGGTGTGCCAAGAGCATTAATTTGGTGGCTGAACTCTATATAATCTGAAGGTTGTGTACCTGAAATGTTGAGCTCAGGGTCATTCACAACAATCAAAACATGTTTCGCTAACCCAGCCGTATAAAGATCGCTCGTGACACGTTGCATGCCAAATGTTATTGGTGTTTGCATACCTGTATGCGGGTGAACTTCCTGACCATCTAGCAATCCATTTGAACTCACGTCACGATACTGGATGTCAGCAAGGTGCATCGATGTATAAACGTTATTTGGATTGCCGTATTTTTCAATAAGGTCGTACGACAATGACGAATACGCCGTCAATAACGCACCATATTTATGCCCCGGCGTTGCAAAGCTACTTTGACCACCTTGCGTTATGTCTATCGGCCTTGTGGTATTAACATCAAAGCCATACAGACCGTTAATGGCCTGCAAAGATTGATTTACAGCGTATGAGTCACTCACACCGTTTTCTATTTTAAAGCGTGCCAACCCCGCAACCATGTTAGTTAACGGAGTAATCATTAAACTGTGCCTATCGCCTTCTGCGTAGTTAATTACACTATCAAGCCTGAGAACTTTTCCGTTACTAACAGATACCGTCTCATTAGTCAGTGGGTCCACATAACCGCCACCTTGAGCGCTAACTAACAACAATCGATTAGACGCTTCCAAGCTCATAAAGTAATTGCCGAACGCATCGGTAGTTGTGCGCCCTAATAACTTACCTATCTGACCATCAACGTATTCCCACACATAGACATTGGCACCAGACACTGGCGCATCGTATACGATACCAGAAATGCTGCCTACTTCACGTGAAGGCGGTTCACTTGTATTTTCATCGCTGCTGTCTCCTCCACAGGCGCTTAGCACCAAAAGAACCATAGATGAAAGCAGAAACAACCTAAACCGATGTAAATTATTTATTATTAAACGCATAGTAATGGCACAAATAGTCGTGATATAAAATTAGTTGCGTCGATTATATTTCCATCATTAATTTTCTCAATCTGTCACAATTACCGTCAAATAAACCCTTTTATCTAGCATTAAAGTGATTAACCCATTTAAGTGATAACAGCCACACTACAAACGTTTTTAATATTAGGTAAACCGCCCGATTTACACTGAAATTTGTCTTGGTTTTTTTTTGTAAAATTGCCAATATAATCTAAAACACGCATAATTCTTTCAGTTTTAATGTTGTTTAAACATCTTCAAGGTATTAATGAGCTCTAACAGTCCAATTTATTCAGGCTTCAAGATTTGGGTTTCATTCGTTATCTTCTCAGTGATATTGAGCGTGTGTATGATATGGCTCACCTCCATAGATTACACATTAAGATCAATCAGATATGAGAACAGCCAACAGGTATGGAGAAAACCAAACAACGAGCAGTTTCACTTTTCTTCGCCACCGACTTCCAGCATCGAACCGGCTATAGAGCGTCAATTATATAAAGGCGAGCTGAAATACTCTTTTATTAGCTCTATTATGGAATCTGGCGTCGCTTCAAACGTTGCACACGAGTTAATTAATCTAACTAATGGGAAATTAGACTATTTTAACTTACAAGCGGAATCTGCGAGATTTCTAATACAAACAAGATCTAATTCCTATGATAGTAAAAACCAAATAGAAGCTTTTTTATATCGGGATGAAGTACGGAATTTCTTTATATATAAAGCAGATGACGGTGAGTTATTTAATGAGTACGGTAACTCAATCACCACCCCAACCTGGCTAGCAAAGCCTACTTTACATAATCACCGTATTTCATCGCATTTTAGTCACAGTCGCCTTCACCCTATAACGAAAAGATACACCCCTCATAACGGCACTGATTATGCGACCCCAACAGGTTCAAAAGTGGTGAGTGTCGCTAACGGAGAGGTTATCGCGTCAAGATATAATCGATTTGCCGGAAACTATATTACGATCAAGCACTCTGATACGCAGGTTTCTCGCTATTTGCACCTATCTGAATCTCTCGTATCAAAAGGAGACCGTGTTACTGCCGGTGATTTAATTGGGTTAAGTGGTAATAGCGGTAGAACGACAGGCCCACATCTTCATTTTGAACTAATTATTGAAGGTATGCCTGTAAACTTTACTGAATACACCGCCAATCAATGGATTGGAGATGCTAGTAATCATGGTCAATCACAACAGGCAAAACAGGCAAAACAGGCAAAACAAACGTATCAAGAACTAACATCAGCTCTATTTTAGTACTTTTAATCAATCGTAATCTCGCCGTACCAACGTAATATCAGTGGCTTAGAATTAGTTATGAAAACATAAGTCCAAGTGTGGTAGTAAGTCGTAACATCACAAATAATATCCAAATAATTTCATATGTAATTTTTTCATGTCATGAATATAAATAATATTTGAACCACGTTCTAGCAAAATTGAATACGCAACACATCCCCTAAAAATTCATTCTACATTTTCATTGTCGCAGTTAAAGACAATATACGACGTGTAGCACTCCCCCTGTTAGCAGTCTCGTCGCGTAATAACGAAGCTTTTGAAATATCTAACGTTTTAAGCTTCCATTTAGTTAAAGGACTACAGAATGAAATTTAAAAAAACATTACTAACGACTGCCCTTCTACTCTGCTCGACCCATATCGCCGCTGCGAATTATGGAGAAGCATTACAGAAATCTATTTACTTTTACGAAGCCCAACAGTCAGGTGTAATACCCGATTGGAATAGAACGGAGTGGCGTGGTGATTCAGCGCTAACAGATGGACAAGACAATGGCGTCGACCTAACAGGAGGTTGGTACGATGCTGGTGATCACGTTAAATTTGGATTTCCTATGGCGGCCACAGCGACAATGCTTGCTTGGGGTGCTGTTGATTACCGTGAAGCGTATGAACAGACGGGTCAACTTGAGCATTTAAAGAACAACTTACGATTCGTTGCTGATTATTTCGTTAAAGCCCATACCGGTCCAAATGAATTTTACGGGCAAGTCGGCGCCGGAGCTGCAGACCACGCTTGGTGGGGCTCAGCTGAAGTCATGAAGATGGATCGCCCATCGTATAAGATCGATGCAGAAAACCCTGGTAGTGAACTTGCAGGAGAAACAGCAGCTGCTCTTGCTGCAATCTCAATGATTTTCGAATCGTCAGATCCTGAATATGCAGCATTACTATTAAAACATGCGAAAGAGCTTTACCAATTTGCTGATGAGTACAGAGGAAAATATTCTGACGCTATCTCAGATGCGACCGCTTTCTATAACTCTTGGAGTGGATACCAAGATGAGATTGTCTGGGGCGCAATTTGGCTTTATCGCGCCACAGGTGACGAGTCTTACCTTGCTAAAGCGAAAGACGAATATCTTCTTTTAAGTACGGAACCACAGTCGACAGAACGTTCTTACCGTTGGGGACAAGCGTGGGATGATAAATCTTACGGAGCCTATGTGTTGATGGCACAGCTAACAGGTGATGAGCTATACCAAGTTGATGCCGAACGATGGTTAAATTACTGGACGGTTGGGCATGACGGAAAACGAATTAAATACACGCCCGGTGGTATGGCGTTCCTCGATACATGGGGAGCGGCTCGATATACATCTAATACCTCGTTTCTTGCGTTAGTGTACTCCGACTTCCTTAAAAATAACGATCTCAAGCCTGAATTGGTCACTCGGTATCATGACTTTGCGAAGAGCCAGCTTGATTACATACTTGGTGATAACCCGTTAAATATTTCATATCAAATTGGTTATGGCGATTATCACCCAACGAAGCCTCACCACCGAACGGCTCATGGTGCTTGGAATGACAGTTCGTCTGATCCAATTGAAAACCGTCATTTACTCGTAGGCGCATTAGTTGGTGGGCCGGGTGCGGACGATTCTTGGGAAGATGACCGTGGTGATTATGTAAAGAATGAGGTTGCGACAGACTACAATGCAGGCTTTACTTCGGCACTGGCAAGATTATGGCTCGACTATGGTGGTCAACCTATCAACGAAGCAGACTTTCCAGCCAAAGAAGTGCGGGATACTGAGTTCTACGTTGACGCCAAGATTAACTCTCAAGGTACGCGCCATTTGGAGCTGAGTACTAAAGTTTATAACCATACGGCATGGCCATCAAGAAACACTGACAACCTCACCTTCCGCTACTGGATCGATATCTCTGAGGTTATTTCCGCAGGCTATACCGCAGATGATATTGAACTATCAACCGCCTATAACCAAGGTAAAGGGATATCTGGGCTCTATTCATGGGGTGATCCTGAGTCTAATATCTACTACGCGGAGATAAGCTATCAAGGCGTTGACGTTTACCCTGGAGGACAATCAGCCTCTAAGAAAGAAGTTCAATTCCGTATGGCTCTACCTGCTGACAACAACAACCCTGACTGGGATAACACAAACGATCCTTCTTGGGATGATTATGGAAGCGGTGTAAAACTGGCTCCTAAGATTGCATTGTATGATGATGGCAAACTCGTTTGGGGCCAAGAGCCAACACCAGATTGTGGCGCGGAATCTGGAATTAACTGTCTACCCGTAGCGGATAATGCCTCTGCAACAACGCAATACAACTCACCTGTCAGTATAGGTCTGTCTGCCACAGATTCAGACGGTACCGTTGTCGGTTATGATCTTGCTTCTCAGCCAGCTAAAGGAACAGCAACCTTAGCCGAAAACATTGTGACATATACACCAAATCTTGATTACTTTGGTAGCGATAGCTTTACGTATACCGCTACCGATAACTCAGGTGCGGTGTCAAATGCCGCAACCGTGTCTATCGACATCGAAGCACCAATTGTACCTGGTGTGACAATCAATTCACCAGACAATGGAGAAGAGGTCGAAATAGCGAGTACTGTGCAGCTAAACCTCACTGTGGTACATGCTTATGGCGTGAATGTGTACGTAGATGGATCATTTATTACCTCTAAAATCGGTAGCGGTAACGTTGCGTTGACCATGCCTGAGACTGAAGGCGTAGTTAATATCGATGTTGTCACCATTGACGAACTAGGAACTGAACTCGAAGCTCAAGCGGCGTTATCACTCAATGTTATTGAAGTAGTCATTCCACCTGTTGGTGAAGGTCTAGTGTGTGAAGTGACTTCAACCGATGTATGGAATTCAGGTTTCACAGCAAACCCTGTAACCGTTACCAACAATGGAACAAACGCTATTTCAGAATGGTCGGTTAACGTTTACTTTGAAAATCCAACCTCGATTACAAACTCCTGGAATGGTGTGTTATCAGAATCTTCTGATGGTCTAAGTGCAACAATGACCAATGAAGCTTATAACGGTAATTTACAACCGGGACAAAGCGCAACCTTTGGTTTCCAAGGTACACATAATGGAGACTTCGCTACTCCAACCTGTGAATAAACAATTTGATTAATGTTAAATGATATAGGGTAGCGCTCGCTGCCCTACCTTTTATATCTGATGTACGAAACGTAATTACCTCACGATCGCCACAAAACTACTCTTTGTTGGAAAAGGTAATGCTTGGCCAAGGTGCATCAAATCCAATAATGATGTCACTGCAACAAAGACCAAAATGCCATGTGATATTATCGTTCATAGAAGAATCCAAACGTATGATGTCCCACGGTAAGTCAAGGTTAACACTTTCATCCTGAGGATCTAATTGCACCTCAACGTAGTTCAGCACAATGTCTTTGAAAACAGCGGTAATTTGGTTATCGAGATCACTCCACGGCGCAACAATTAGTACAATTCTTTGCTCTGAAATGTCGAGTTTGATAACGGCATGAGCACCAAGTGAACGAAATAGTTCACTCTCTAACATGTTTGCCATAGTGCTCCCTTTTTGTTTCCTAACTATCTATAGGATAGACCACCTTAAAATGCTCTAGTAGCAAAAGCATTTCCTCGCTGGGTTCGATTTTTAATTCTTTGCACTCTTTTACAAAGAACGCCCAATGGGCTTTTTTCCACCACTCTAATGTTTTGTCGCCCTCTCCTTCGGCTATAGCAAACTCAGCCGTCACATCGTTATATTTGCTAGTCGACACCGAGGTAATTTCAATAACGCAGATTGGTTTGCCATCCCAGTTCGTCACAACTTGTAAATGCCCAACCTCAGGCCTAACCTCACCTTCATTGCTGTACCAATACTCCATGCTGCACGACGCGCGTTTTTCACCGCGTAAGATTAAGTCGGCGCACAAATTTGCATTATATTCATCCGCGCAAAAGTAGTCAGAACTGAAGGGGTGATATTGTGTTGAAGTAGTCTTTGGGAGTGAGTTAAGAAAGTGTTGTAAAAACACTCTGCTCTCTTTATTTATTTTCGAATCCATCGCTTGTACATCCGTGTTATTGAACTGAATTAATTGAATTTATAACATATTATTGTAACTGTGAATCTCTATGATAAAACCGTTAATCTATAATGTTGGTATCCACAGTATCAGATGCTGTATACCACCGAGCTACCAAACTTATACGGATTTTATAACTGGTTATGACTGATAGTACTAAAGGATTCATTAGTGCCCAACAAGTCGCCGATTTGGCAGGCGTTTCACGATCTGCGGTGTCACGATCGTTCACTGAAGGGGCCAGTGTTTCTGTTAAAACACGTGAAAAAGTCTTAAAAGCTGCGCAAGAACTTGGCTATCATGTCAACCATCTAGCTCGAGGCCTACATGATACGAGTAATATCGTTAGCTTAATTACCACCGATATCAGCACGCCATTTCAAGCTAGTTTTATCGACACCTTAACTCGAAACCTACAGAAGATTAATAAAGTCGCCATGGTCATCAACACTAAAGGCGACAAAGATAGCGTCACGGCAGCTTTAAACCAAACCCTTAATTTCCGTGCAGAAGTGTCCATTATTTTATCCGGGCAACCGTCAAGTACACTCATTGATCAGTGCATAGCCAATGGACAGCGTGTAATTTTAGTCAACCGAAATTACGTCCATCCAAATACTGATAACCTACGAATAGATAATAGTGAAGCCGCTAAAAAGGCGTTAAATATTCTGGTTTCTCAAGGGTGTAAGCATATTGCACTTGTTAATTCTAACGTAGGATCATCAAGTTTAATGGCCCGTGAAAAGAGCTTTATATCGGCAGCCGAAAAGGCCAATGTATCTGTATATATTCACCGCTATGGTGATACCTCTTACACGTCAGGTTATTACATTGCCAAGCATCTCACTAAACCTATTGATGGTGTATTCTGCGTCACTGATCTTCTCGCGTGTGGTTTTATGGATGGTCTAAAGTCTAATGGGCTAAACGTCCCGGAAGACGTTGCGATAGTAGGATTTGATGATATTGAGCAAGCAAGTTGGGATAGTTATCAACTTACGACGTTTAAACAACCGATTGAAGAGATCACTAAGCACATCATTAAGCGAATACAGAGTCCAGCGAACCAACCAAACATAGATCACCAATATACCCTTGAGACTGTCTGGCGAAAAACAACCAGACATAAGTTACGCCGTCACCATTAGTTAACCATATAGTAGTGTCTTAGTCTCTGAGTGGTAAAAAAGATAAGACCCACTTTACAAAGTGGGTCTTTATACGACGTGTAAGCCGTTTGATAAACTGAACACTAAAGCACGATATTAATCGTTGAACCCGTGCTCATCCAATAGCTCTAACATGCTATTGGCTTTTTCAATCGCTTCAACAAGGCTTGGCTTTGGCGTTTCAAACCACTCATCAGGTCTAAGATCACGACGCTCACGGACGATATCGATGGCAGATTGTAAAGAAGGATATTGCTCTTGCTGCTGTCTATGAATAAACAAAGACGCTATCGCGACTGAACGACTACGACCACCGCGGCAATGAATGAGTACATTGCCTCGCTCTCTGTTTGGATAACTCGGCTTTTCAGGCATTGTTTGTTTAAAAGCACCGTCAAGCAGGTAATAGCCGGCCAGTATCATTTGATGGGGGTTGCCAGGTCCATCAATGAGCCCCATTTTATAGGTACGAGCGACACCGCTACCACCAGCAAGTTTATCGCCTTCCTCTTCCAAGTACGGGTCATTAACGTAGTTGATATCAAGATTAACAGCACAGTTAACAATGGTCGTGATGCCCAGCTCTTTATGTAGAGCCAGATCTCGCGCTGAATCATAGCCACCAAGGTAAAGATTTTGACCTTCAGGCCCAATGTTCGTTGCAACCAAATGAGCAGCATCACGCTCATATACAGGAGATATTTTCATTTCAATTCCTAATCTTTTGTCGTTCAATCAAGCACACTGATCAATATGGATGGAGACGGTATCAGCGACAGACTCTGCCAATGATGGAATGACCGCAAAGACCGGCCCACCGTTGTGCCAGTCTGGATACTGAGTGAAGTTGTTGACCACACCTCCAGCCTCTTTGACTAAAAGCAGACCTGCTAGACAGTCCCAAGGATTCATGTGCAGCTCGACATACCCATCGGTACGACCAATAGCAACATAAGCCAGTGCCAGAGCACCAGACGCACTACGGCGCACATTTCCGCCAAGTAGGTTTAAATTTTGTAATGCCGAGAAGTAATTGTCGCGACATGATCGTTGATTCCAACCTAGCTCTAAGTTCGCTGCGCTAAAGGATTCCGTTTTTGCCACGCTGATTGCGCGACCGTTCATCGTCGAACCTTTGCCTTTTTCAGCGATAAAAAGCTCATCGTGGATTGGGTCGAATATCAAACCGAGTTTGGTGTCGTTCTCACTCACAAACGCCATGACAATACAGAAATGAGAAATGCCACGGGCGAAGTTCGCCGTCCCGTCAATTGGATCTAATATCCAAGTGTTGGCTTTAATTTCACCGCCGGTTTCTTCTCCATAAACAGAGTCATATGGAAAAGCCTCGATGAGACGGCCACGTATCAACTCTTCAACCGCGAGATCTGTTTCTGTAAGAAAATCTTGCGGGCCTTTAAACCCGATTTTTTCAGGTGTCATCGAAATAAATGCTTTGCGAGCCAGTTTTCCCGCTTCTTTAATGATGTCGATGGCAACAACCAAGCGATTGGTTAG
This sequence comes from Vibrio lamellibrachiae, assembly GCF_050337265.1. Taxonomy (NCBI): domain Bacteria; kingdom Pseudomonadati; phylum Pseudomonadota; class Gammaproteobacteria; order Vibrionales; family Vibrionaceae; genus Vibrio; species Vibrio lamellibrachiae. The sequence goes on along the minus strand of NZ_JAKJSU010000007.1, from coordinate 38,614 downwards.
ATCACCCTCGGTTAGTTTAGTCTCGTCCAATTCTTGAACGGTGTTCTTTGCTGAAGCTTGTTGCATGTAAACCCTTACTCATTGGGCGAACGCAATCTCATTATTGCGTTCAGCGTTTGTTATTGATGCGTATATCTAGGCGATACTTATGCGTTATTACTGGAATGAATTAACGAGTGAAGTTAATTCTCCATAGGTCAGCCCAGTCTTGACGGTTATCAAAGTCATCTAAACCCGTCGACGCGTTATACTGGAGAATTTTCGAGTAAACGTTTTGCACCCCTGATGCTTCCTTCGGGTGTACTGGTATCGCTAAGTTTCCAGATACTTTGCCATCCACTGTTTGATTACTTATGCCCTCTTCTGTCATCAGGAAATGAAGGAACAATTTCGCAGCATTTGGGCTTTTCGTTTTAGTCGAGATAACCCCGTAGCTCGGTGTAGACCACCCAACGAATGGTTTTATTGTTTCGCATATACCTAAGTGGACTTTCCCTTTCACAACGTCTCGGTATTTAGCTGTCGACATAAACCCAACAAACGATTCAGTTTGGCCCGGAGCACCCACTACATCGCCCGCAGCAGAACCCGAATCGGTTGGTAGCGGTGAATTTTTTGCCAGCGCTTTAACCCAAGCTGTTGTTGCCGATTCTTTGCTCGTGTCTAACCGCTTTCCGTAGTGCAACTCATAGGCAATGGCAACCGCCTCGTCGTGATGCATCTCTATTTGGTTAAACCAATCGAGAAAACGACCATTGTTTAGTGGATCAGGCATCGCAACCTTGCGCGACCAATCCTCATCCGTTAAGGCCCAAATATTAGACACCGGACATTCTGCATGCACTTCAGTGTTATATGTCCAAACGGCCGGGTCTCCATAAACCACCAAAGGATCTTTTCCGTACTCAGCTATATCTGCAGAAATAGAAGGAGACACCCAAGATTCAACGACCCCCATAGGTAATAGTTGAGCGACCGTAGCGGATGCATCACCGGAGACAATTACATCCCCTCGTATATTATTCGCGCGGTATTCTCTGATCATCATCTCAACTTGCACAGAGCCGCTGACCTTACTGCCGACCGCTTTTACATCGTATTTGTTGCTAAAATTTTCAGCCGTTTGGACAATCTTTCCCGATGGGGCATAAACTGTGATTGGCGCTTCATTTTGAGCGGCCTTAATCAACTCATCTAGTTCAGTTGTGTCTTCTGTAACTGCTAAAGCACTTGAAGGAGCTAATACGCTCGCCATAGCCAACGCGAGTGTTTTAGCTTTAATTTTTGTAATCTTCATAGTTCTAATCCTAATTCGTCATCAATTTTTGTTCGTTCTTATTCGCGTTAATTTCCTTCAACGCATCGATCTCAATGCGTTTTCCTTCGCAATCAAATAAGTGAATGTCTTGTGGTGAAATGGAAAGCATGAGGTGCTCCCCTTCTCGGAAATTTGGTGGTGTTTGAGTGTTCAGATGGAACTTATGATCGGCCACGGTCAGCTCTAAAATCCAACTCCCTCCCGTAGGAAGAACACTTTCAAGGCGAGCACTTAAACTCAGGTAGCCTTGTTCGCTGTTTCGCTTTTCGCTATTTCTCCTGTCGCTCGGGCTACTTAAATCATTGACTTTAATGCGCTCTGGTCTAATTCCTACCGAGCAATTTTTATCAATATTCCCTATCTGATTAACGAGGTATTTCTTGATCACTTCACTGCAGAGAGAAGATTCGTTAAGCTCGAAAATATTAATGGGCGGGGTACCGACAAATTCAGCGACGAACCGATTCGCAGGTCGATCATAAATATCGTTTGGTGTTCCAACTTGCTGCAACTCACCGTCTTTCATTACCGCTATTTTTGTTGCCAATGCCATCGCTTCCCACTGGTCGTGAGTAACAAAAACGATAGTGGTGTTGTAAGTTGAGTGGATACGTTTAAGTTCAGTGCGCATCTCCAATCGAAGCCTTGCGTCAAGGTTCGATAAAGGCTCATCCATTAATAATATGTCTGGTTGCACAGCTAACATTCGTGCGAGCGCCACACGTTGTTGTTGACCACCAGATAATTGTGATGGGTAGCGCGCACGATATTTTTCAATACTTAGTGTTTCCATAACCGACTGAATGATTGCTTGTCTTTCCGACTTTCTCACCTTTCGCAGCTTAAGACCAAATTCGATATTCTTTTCAACCGTCATATGTGGCCAAAGTGCATAACTTTGAAACACCAAGCCTAGGTTTCTTTTTTCTGACGGTACAAAAACACCATCATCTATAGAATCAACTATGGTTTCACCAAGCATTATCTTTCCCGATGACACGTTTTCTAGGCCTGCTATCATGCGTAAAGTGGTTGTTTTCCCACATCCTGATGGGCCAAGGATGCACGTAAACTCACCTTCATTGATCACAAGATCGAGCTGATTTACCGCCTGCCCCGACCCACTATCAAATTGTTTACATACTTGGTTTAGATGAATATTTGGCATTAGCTTCCTAGTCCTTCTGCAAGGTTAGTCTTGGTCAATTTTTGAGTGAAATATGTCCCAACAAAAGCGATTAAACAGATAATTAAAACAACCGCATTCGCAGCTTGGGTATAGTTGTAGTCAATCAATCGCAATGCGTAAGTGGTGAGTACATCTGTTGAAGGTACTGCTAGAATGACAAATAAGCTCAATCCATTAATACCAGAGATAAATGGCAGCAATATTCCAGTCACTAGCGACCCTTTTTGAATGGGTAATACAATATGTCGCATTCGAGTGAACCATCCAGCGCCAGCCAACTGAGCAGCTTCTTCTGGATCTTTTCCTAGCTGCATCATCGCGGATATTCCAGCACGCGAAGCGTAAGGCATTTCGTCCGCTATCAGAGCTAAAATCAGGAGAGTCACGGTTCCGTATAGTGCTGGCATTGGTCCTCGAGAAACTGCGAACAAAGACAAGTACGCAGCCGCAAATGCAATGCCTGGAACCAAATATGGAAAGAAGGTGATCTGTCGTAACGCTGTACTAAGCAGCTTGATAGGACTTCGCACAACCACATAGCCGACCAACAACCCCAAGACACCTGAACATATTGAGGCGATGCTCACTATCCATAATGTATTCCACACCGCACTCCAAAGATTCGAGCTCAGTAAAATGCCACTACTTTCTGCTATTGTCCTAAGGCCTGTACCGACCCAGTAATCTAAAGTGAAGTTGCTTAAAGAGAAATCACCCGGAATTCTCATCACGGTTGAGAGTGAAAGAACAAGAAGCGGTAGCACCACAGAGCCCAGAAATACCGTCGCTGATAACAAGGTTGCAGGCAGACGCCACTGACCAAGCGGACTTGGGCGGTGCATCACCCCTTTGCTACCAACAGTGACGAATCGTTTCGCTTCTTTAAGTACGAGCGCATCTATTAATAAAGAAACAATGCCAAAGAACATAATGGCCCCAGCTAGAACTGCCGCTACACCTGTTTGCCTTGATTCAATACTTCTATACAAAGAAGTTGAAAGCACTTCGTAATTAACAGGAAGACCAAGAATGTATGAGACACCAAACTCTCCCAAAACTTTGGCAAAAATAAGAACACTTGCCGACATCAACGCGGGCAGCATCAAAGGCATGATGATCTTAAACGTGATAGTTCGTGGTTTCGCTCCGAGTATTCTTGCTGAGTCTTCTAATTGTGAGTCGAATGATCGCAGTGCGTTACCGAGCAGTAAGATAACGAACGGAATATAGTTCAGTGATAAAATGATGATAATTGGCAGTTCACCATACGCAAGCCAGTCTGGTGTTGAGATCCCAAGGTTCTCTAGCCAACCTTGTTGTCCGCCTGTGGTACGATTTTTAAAGATGGTCGTCCATGCCATCGCAAAGGTCCATGCTGGTAGCATATAAGGAACGATAAGCGCTGTCGCAAACCATTTCTTACCGAACATGTCACTACGACTCACTAACCAGGCAAGAACGCTACCCAATGTTAAAGAGATAGCAATAACACCAACACCAACTCGTAACGTGTGGCTAAGCGGTTGCCAAAACAATGAGTCTGAAATAGGAGAAACAAGCGTTCGAATTAGATAATAGTCTGTCCATTCGCCTGTAGAGCTACCTATTCGGCGTTCATCACCAAATTGAACTTGTACTGCATCAAAAAGAAGCGACAGTACTGGAACTGCTATAAAATAGCCAAATAGAGCAAGGAGCATGAAGCCAATAATACTGGTCGGTGTCTGTACTATTAGTTGTGACTTATATCGTAATGAATTAAAGCTTAGTTGTTGCTTTAACTCTTGAGTTCTTGCAGACAAAGAGTTCAAAATACACCTCGTTAAATACTTTGCACAGCTGTGCAAGTGAGGTAAATATTAGATTTTCAATGTGTCATTTACATAGAAGAACAGTGACAAATTCGTGACAGTAAAATAGAATTGTACGTACTAATCGAAAAAGGCAACCTACTGGTTGCCTTCGATATTTACTTTCCGTATTAGTAAAACGCGTTTAGCTTACTCGAATTAGGTCATTCTTGTTTATCTGTAGGTTAATATCCGAGTCAACGCGATACCGCTCATCATTTGCAGGAGTAGAAACCAATAGCTCACCGAATGATGTTTTAACTTCATACTCCATTTTACTGCCTAGATAAGTTGCACTGACCACTCGCCCAACCAAATCAGTTTTATTTTCCGTTACTTGAATAAGCTCTGGTCGAATAGAAATGGACGCATCGATACTTTCCTCTCCTTCAACATCGACTTGCCATTCGCCCGCGAAGAATTTATTTTGCTGTATCTTGCCATCAATAAGGTTGGCATCGCCAATGAAGTTAGCAACGAAACGGGAATTTGGTTGCGCATAAAGCTCCTCAGGAGTTCCTATTTGTTCAATCTGACCATCTTTCATCACAACAACTTTGTCAGATACCGCCAGCGCTTCTTCTTGATCATGCGTTACATACACGGCCGTAATTCCGAATTTTTGTTGTAATTCACGGATCTCATTACGTACTTTTCTGCGAAGCTTTGCATCTACGTTCGATAAAGGCTCGTCGAACATCAGAACGTCCGGTTGCTGCACAATGGCACGTGCGACGGCAACTCGCTGCTGTTGTCCTCCCGATAATTCAGAAGGATAACGCTGTGATAAGCCGTCCAATCCAATCAACGATAGTACCTCATGAGCACGCTTACTCGCTTCTCGCTTATTTTCTCCACGTGTAACCGGCCCATATATAACATTGTCTAACACAGTCATATGAGGGAACAACGCATAGGACTGAAAGACCATACCCACGTTTCGGTCAGACGCAGACAGTTGGCTTACATCATTGCCGTCGATAAATATCGCCCCCGAACTGGGTAATTCTAACCCGGCGATGAGACGTAACGTGGTCGTTTTACCACAGCCAGAAGGCCCTAGAAACGTAACTAGCTCACCTTTGTTGATAGTGAGATCAATTCCAGCTACTGCTGTAGCGTCACCAAATGTTTTGACGATATTTTTTAGTTCAATCGCAACTTCTTTGCTCATAATAATTCCTTAACGCTTATTTACTTCTGCGTTGCTTCAATAAGCTGATTGTTATTTTGTTCAGTGTTACGTTGGCGAAATTGTCGTTTCTTGCCCACGCCTATAGCGATTAAGCCAATCACTAAAATCATAATGACCATCAATACCGCTGAATAGGTTATAGCCAATGCGTATTCACCATTTTCGACTCTACCCATAATGTAGGCTGTCGCCATATTGTGACGCGCGCTAACTAGGAATATCACCGCAGATACGGCTGTCATTGCGGTAACGAAAGCATAAATGGTTGCTGTGAATATCGCAGGTTTAATCATCGGTAAGACAACGTTTCTAAGCGTGGCAAAACTTCCAGCCCCCATAGTTTGGCTTGCCTCTTCCATAGACTTATCAATCTGAGACAGCGCTGCGACACCCGCACGCATGCCTACAGGCATATTTCTGAATGCAAAACAGATAATCAATATGATCAATGTCCCCGTCATATCTACAGGAGGTACATTAAACGCAGCGACATAAGACACACCAACGACAGTACCCGGAACAGCAAAGCTCAGCATCGTCATGAATTCAAATTGACGTCGTCCGTAAAACTGCTGCCTAGTGATTAACCAAGCCGTTAAAATTCCAAGCACCGCTGTAATTGGTGCTGCAATTCCTGCAACCCAAAGTGTTGTCTTTAAAGAGTTCCAAGCTGACCCATAAAGCTCAATACCACTGGTACTGATTTCGAAAGAGAAAGCGGTAGATAGGTGCTCTATCGAGGGAGTGAGATCCCACCGACCAATGTCTTTCACCACACCGCCAATCAAAACAATACTGTAGATTGCAAGCGTAAGTAGAATGAACGGAACGACAAAACCTGCTGCGCCATTTTGCAGTGTCTTCGGCAGTGGAGCGACCACACCAGCGTCTGATTTTCCCGTTACCGTCACATAGCTCTTTTCACCCAACCAACGTTTTTGTAGCCAAAAGGCCGCTAATGTTAGTCCAAGTAAAATGATAGAAAGAACCGCTGCGTTGGTTAAATCGTAACGCGCACCGACGACTGCAAAGAAGATCTTCGTTGATAAGACCTCAAAATTACCACCCAGAACAATGGGGTTACCAAAGTCAGATAAGCTCTCTATGAATGCCAAAAGAAACGCGGCCGCAATGCCAGGTTTCAAAAGCGGAAGTGTCACGCGATAGAAACTATGAAGCGGTTTTGCGCCCATCGTTTGAGAAGCTTCCTCAAGCGTCGGGTTTATTGACTCTAAAGCCCCTTGAATCACAAGGAATGTAACAGGCGTGAACGCTAAGACTTGTGCCATTAATATGCCGGGTAAACCATATAACCAACGCGTAGGACGAACATCAAATAGATCAGCAGTGAACCCGGTGATTAACCCGCTTCGACCAAAGAGCACAATCAATGCAACACCAACGACGAAAGGCGGTGTGATGATTGGAAGAATGGATAACCCGCGAAGTAGCTTTTTATATTTGAAATCGGAACGTACAAACAGTAGTGCCAACGCTAAACCAATAATCGTGGATAGCGATGCCGCTAGCGTCGCAAGGATTAGAGAGTTAATAACAACACCACAACGTCCACTGCCAGTGAAACATCTTAGTTGCCATAATTCGTTTGAGGTAACTCGTGGCAAAGCATGAGCAACGCCCCAAGAACCATCAGGTTGAATGAACGCCGTTAATATCAACTTACTGATAGGGAAAAAGACAAACGTAATTAGTAGTGCAGAGATAAAGACTATTGCCGCGCTAGCAAATCGATCGCCTTTACAAAGACCAAATGACGCTAGTACATGAGACAGAAACCCTAGGCAGCCAACGAAAAAAGTGTATCCACCCCACCCCAAACCAGTTTGTCCATTAACCGATGAAGGGAAGACACTTTGAACGAGGCCTAACTCAGTCCCATTTAAAGGAATCGCGAATGCTTGAAATATGGCAAATGCAAGACCAACTATACTCACAGCAAGGGTGTCTATTCGATTAAATTGGCGGTTAAGCAATGAGGTCAACGAAAGGATCAATGGTGTTAATACACACAACCATAACCATGTTGATCCATTGTTCGCATTAACAAGCGCACTATCAACCCAAGCACTGTGCTCAATTGATGGCGTTTTATACCATGGCATCACCACTGTTGCGATGAGCATGATAAAGAGCCAGCTTGCGCCAGCTCTTTGATTATTATTGATATTAAGCATTAAAGTAGTGACCCAATCTCATCATCCCAACGCTTAAGTAGACGCGCTCGTTCATCTGATGAACCGTAAAGTTTGAAATCATAATCAATTAACTTTATATCCGACAATTTTGGCGCCTGAGGCGATGTTTTCGCTTGTTTATTAGAGGGAACTTGGTAAGAGTTCGCTTCAATGGCAAGGCTTTGGGCATCCGCGGTTAACGCCCAGTCATACCATTTTTTTGCAGCTTCTGGGTTTGGTCCATCTTTGATTAAGCTCATTGAGCCAATTTCATAGCCCGTTCCTTCACAAGGAGAAACCGTTACGATAGGAGCGCCCTGCGCTGACTGAGCGACTGCATCATGCATAAATACGATACCAACGGCTGTTTCACCCGTCCCTGCAGCACGAATAGGTGCACCACCAGATTGAGTATATTGGTTAATGTTGCCGTTTAATTTAGTTAGGTATTCAAACGCCTCATCTTCACCAAATAGCTGAACTAATGTCGCGAGTAGCGTGTAAGCTGTGCCAGATGAATTTGGGTTAGCTACTTGAATATCATCTTTTAAGTCTGAATTGAGCAAGTCAGCCCAACATTGAGGTTGATCCTTACGTATTAGATCTGTGTTGTAACCAAACCCAAGTCCGCCAGCATAAACACCAACCGTTTTATAGTCTGATGCTTCTGCCTGACTAACAGCCCAGTCTTGTAGTTGATTAAGCTTTGGAGACTTATAAGAAACTGTTACGCCCTCTTCAGCTGCTTGCAAATGTGGGTCACCTGTACCTCCCCACCAAATATCACCACGCGGCTGACCACTTTCAGCGCGAATTTGAGCGTAAGTTTCACCAGAAGAACGACGCGTCATCAATACGTTGATACCTGTTTCTCGCTGGAACGAATCAGCCATAATTCGGCACCAGTTATCATCAACTGAACAGTACACTACGACTTCTTCATTTGATGCAGAAGCTTGCATTGGAGCTACGGTAGCCGTCACGGCTGCAATAGCACTAAGGGCAAAAAATGTGTTTTTCATACTAGGGTCTCTTAGTTTTAAACTGGGGTAATTAATCTGCTTTAGTCCATTGAGAATGGTCTGTCCAAACAACGCTTGGGTTAGAAGGCTCATCATCATTTTCTAGTAACCACGTACGCAGCTCTTCGGAATAACGAGTCACAATCAAATCTACATTGGCGTTATGAAGTTCAGTCCAAATCTTCGCATTGATCTCATCATTGCCTTCAGGTGAAGACCAAAAACGGATTTTTTGATTATTCTGAGCGGCGATGTCGGTAATTTCTTGTAATCGATGCAGCGCTTCTTGAGGCCAATCACCCGCGCCGTAGAAATTTCCGTATTTGTCTTGATCGAAGTAATTAAAGTTGCTGCTTATGAGTGGCATTAACCTTGAATCTAACTCTTCACCAAGGTGATTCATTCGACCATCCAAAAACGTATACCGATAAGGAGCAGCACGCATCTCATCAATAATATGATCACTACCCGAAAGTATTACAGTCACCGCTTTTTCCGTCACCATTTCACCGTCATAGTGGGTGAAAACATCACTGTATTGAGATAAGACTTTTTCAATTTCTAGCCACGTAATAACTTTTTCATCGTTACTGGATTTGACGTCCACTAATAGGATATAGCTTTCATCCCAGCCTTTATAGAATTGGCCGCCGTTAGCTCTGACTTGCTCTACGATAGGTTTAACAAATGTCTCTTCGAATGACCATTCGTATTCGGTCATCCATTCAGAGCGTCCAACCAATGGTTCGTCATAGACCTCTCTTCCATTACGGAAAAACACTTCTATTTGAGATGCACCAAACTGATTAGCGATATTTTGTTCGTACGGGTTATCTAGCAAATAATTAGTCCCAACGATTGCACGAGAGACAGGAACTACTTTTGGCTCTAGATCGATGTCAGATCGATCATCATTACTGCTTTTACATGCAGCCAACGTTAATGCTAACGTCGTCAAAGACGCGACTTTAATTAAATTTTTCACAAGTTACCTCAAAGGAAATAATAGAGTTGAAGGAAATTAAATTCTGATTAATTCCAGTTAGGATGGTCACGCCAATCAACACCCGGTGTCGCGTGATTTTTGTCATTTTCTAATAACCAATCATGCAATGCTTGTTGATGGTCGGTATTTATGAAATCAACATTTGCTTCAACCAGTTCACTCCAAATGTGATTGTTCATATGGTCAATCCCTTCAGGGGTTGCCCAAAAGCGAATCTTTTGGTGGTTAGCGTGTGCAATATCCGTTACGCGTTTAAGCTCTTCTTTTGCTTTTTCTGGCCACTCGCCTTTACCAAAGAAATAACCGAAATCGTTTTGGTTAAAATAGCTAAAGTTATTACTGATAAGAGGCATAAGCGTTGCGTCAGTCTCTACACCAACATCCTCAATGCGACCATCAACAAAAGAATAGCGGTTTAGAGCTTCTCGCATTTCTTCAATTGGGCGGTTACCCGAAATAATGGCTGTAACTGGACGCTGCTGAACGCCAATTTTATGGTTATATCTTGTAAATACATCAGGATACTGAGCCAGTACATCTTCAACTGCTAACCAGGTTGAAATAGCTTCTGTTTTGATATCAACAAGTAGTACTACCGAATAATCCCAATTCTCGTAAAAATGACCATTCGCACGAACATGCTCAACGATTGGTTGGATGTACATTTCATCAAATGACCACTCAAGCGCGGTTTCCCATTTATCATGTGCGATTAGTACTTCGCTAAACGTTTCATCCCAAAAAACATCCGCCTCAAAACTGCCGAAACCTAGCTTAAGGGCTCCGTAAAAAGGGTCTTCTAAATGGTAATCGTTGTGAGAGTGGGTACGAATCGTAAGTTGTTTCTCTTCATCGTTAACTTGGTATGAAGGTGAATCAGAACTGTATACACCTGCGCTTAACATGGCAGACAGTATTGCCACACTCTTAATTAATTTACTCAAAATATGCCCTTACCTTGATATTGACCACTACATTGCACAGCTGTGCAATTCAATGTGGACAATATTGGCATGAGCTAATTTCAGTTTTATTAAAGAAAAATAAACGAACGTTTACAAATATAAGTAACTATTGACAGAAGATATAAACTAGATCACTTGATATAAATATATGATGGAAACTTACTAAATTACTAATGTTTAATTATTTATTAATACTAAATAATTACTAAAATATATAATCAACTCCAACAATTTATAGTGTGCAGGTTATTAATATTAGATTTATAAGAAACAGAAAACAAAAAGCGACCATGAATAATGGTCGCCTTTCGATTTTATACTGAGCTACGAGCTATATAAGCATTAAGCCATTCTCTGGCCCGGAGTCCAACGTGCTAACTCAGGGTCCAATTTAATACCTTGAGCAGTCAACAGGTTCACACGAGCAAGATAAGCAGCACCGTGCATCAAGTGCTTCGCAAGGTCAACCGCATTACGTTGTGTGTAATCATCCAAGTAGCTGTCTTTCGCCCATTCGTTAAATGCGCCAAGAGCAGGGCCAGCCCAAACTTGGTAATCCATCTCACGCCCCAGTTCACCTGTATTGGACCAACGGCTTGATAAGCCAAGATACCAACGGAAGATCAGTGCCATTTTACGCTTAGGGTTACCTTCAGCACGTTCAATCTGTTTCGGATCACGTTCATTGAAGTGAGCAACCGTACCCGCCCAGATATCGTCTAGCGTTGAGCGGAATACTTGCTTCTCTAGTTTTTGACGCTCATCAGCTGGGATCGCTTCGATAGAATCGTAACGCGTGTAAATTTCGTAAAGCTTATTTGCACGCATTGGGAACAAGGTTCCACGCTTAACTACTTGAAGCTTAACACCCATTTCAAACATATCCGCAGCCGGGGCCATGGTTACGTCTGCCATTTCAGTCGTTGCTAGCAGCTTACGAGTATGTTCACTTGCACCAGCCTCAACACATGCTTGGTTGATAGAACCAGTAACAATGTAAGCTGCGCCCATGTTGAATGTTGCTAATGCCGCATCAGGAGTACCAACACCACCACCACAACCTACGCGAAGTGGTGTCTTAAAGTTGTATTCTGCTTGAATCTTATCTTTAAGCGCTAGAATCGTCGGAAGAAGAGTAACCAACGGGCGGTTATCCGTATGACCACCAGAGTCTGCTTCAGCGGTAATGTCGTCCGCCATAGGAACAAGCTGCGCCAGCTCCATCTGCTCTACGGTAATACGGCCTTCGTCAACCAGACCTTGTAACATTTTAATTGGTGCTGGTTGCATGAACTTACTTGCCACTTCAGTACGGCTTACTTTCGCGATCACTTTATTAGCGATTCGAATCTCGTCTTTTGCGTCTCGGCTAAGACCTGCAGCGCGGTATTGAACGATCTGAGGTGTTAGACCCAAGAAAGCTGAAGCTTCAACCGTGTGGACACCATGCTTTAAGAATAGCTCTACGCTACCACGCTCTAGTGCTGGTTCACTTGGACTGTGGATCAAGTTGAACATGTAAGGGCCGTTTGGCAGTGCCGCTTGAATACGGTTAATCGCCTGTTCTACGCGCGAAGGAATAAGTCCTGCCGCGCCAAATGAACATAGAATACCCGCTTTACCAAGAGCAATAACTAGCTCTTCAGAAGAGATACCATTCGCCATTGCACCCGCATAATACGCGTACTTAACGCCATGGAAGCGACGGAAGTCTTCATCACCTAAGCTTTGAGTACCAAGAGCGGGTGCAAATGCACTCACTGGGTGCGTATTTGCAGAGCTTGCAGAGTCACCTGATGTGATTTCAGCTTTCTGGCTAACGCCTAAGCCTTTCTCAGGGTGATTAATAACGTAGCAACCAAGACTCATGTCTTTAAGTGCAGTCGCCATTGCTGCTGTATCGAAATGCGTTGTACGCTCTTCAATCTGCCAAGGCCATGGAGAAAGCTTTTCGTTGTTCATTGTTGTTTGTGTCGTCATTTTAGTTTTTCTTCCTAATTCTTTTTCTTACCAACATGAGCTTGGCTTACGCTTCTTCAATACTGTCGGCTTCTTGAAGACAGATCGCGATGTCTTTTAGTTCGTAGATACGAAGACCGTCTTTACTCAGGTTCGCGTCACCAACAATGATCTTCTTGCCGTCTTCATCTTTGATTGCTGTGATGTGTACATCAAGAGACATTTGTTTGTTCAACGGGTTAATCTGACCACGGTACTTCCACTTCACTTCAGATTGAATTTGACCAAACTTAGGATTACGGAAACCTGCACCTAAATCTTTGTTCAGCGCGTACGTTTGCATTAGCTCAATGATCGCTTCAACACCTAGTGAACCTGGCATTACAGGATCTTGATGGAAGTGGAACTGGAAGAACCAATCGCTAGGGTCGATAGTACGCTCAGCGTATAGGTAACCAAGACCAGACTTACCGCCATCGCTTGTGATTTGAACGTTATCGATAAAGTTCAAACGACCACCAGCAAGTTTGTAGTGCATTTGTTCTACGCCCGTTGCTGAAACTGGAGCGTTGAAGTAACGGCTCGTCTTATCGAGAAGGTCAATGCTAACATCAGGTGTGCGGTTGTTATCAACATGCCAAGGTTGAGTAACCTTGCCGTTATCAAGACCAAGTTGATCTTTAAGCGCCGCGCCTTTGAAGTAACCAAATACGGCTGTACCTTCGTAGAAAGGAACACCATCGGTGCTTAGCTCAAAGCTAAAGCTTTGAACGATGTTAGTACCCATCATTACCGTTGAAAGTAGACGTGAGTCATTGGTAATTGTTTTGCCGCGTAAATCGACGTTACGTAGCATCTTGCCGCTACCATCGAGGTTACGGAAGAATAGCTCTTCACCAGGGAAACCAAGAGTTGTACCCATGTAGCCAGAGATGAAACCGTTTGGCTGAAGTGAGATCTCCATTAATACCGAATAAGGCATTAGAGTTTCATGGCTATTCTCGTCGAAATACCATGCATTCGCTGGTACTTCATATTCTGCGATACACGATGATGGCTTTTTAAACTCACCACGTTTACCTTGAATATCTACAACACGAGTCGTTAACTGCAGATCACCACATGGAGTACGTGGTGGGATCATACCTCGATAGATTGAGAAATCAGGGCCGAAGCATTTTTCAATATCGCCCGTTGCAAATTCAAACATATGGTAAGGCGTGAACGGAACAGTATCCGGAGTACGGTTCGGGTAATCAGGTGTTACTGGTGCTTCAACGTGTTGAAGCGGAACAACGCCTTTATTTGTTGCCGTGCCTAAATCTTCAATTTGAGCCATTAAAGGTGCATTCACTGATGCTTGTTGGCTTACCGATTTATCTGCAACAACAGATTTTACTGAACTAGAAGCAGTTGAAGTTGTTTCTGCGAAAGGAATCGTTGTCTCATCCGTCACCACGTAATCACCAGAACCAATGTAACGAGTACACTCTTCATCTTCACGGATCATCACACCCAAGTTTTGGAAATCAACAATGACTTTACCGTTTAGTAAAATATCAATGTTTGCTTTCGCGTATGGACGTGGGCTCAAACCAATTTCCGTCACTTCCATGCGGTAAGTTAGCTCAGCAGATTGAGGAAGAACTTGGCCACGACAGCGTACTTGCTGTGGTGCATTCTCTAGCGGTTGGAATCGACCGTTCTGCACTAACGTATGCATACCTAGGTGCATCATGAAGAACTGTAGTAACTGCCCACAACCTTCTGCCATTAACGAACCAGCCATTACCGAGTCATCTTTAAAGTGACATGGGAAATACCAATGTTCAGGCTCTAATTGCTTATGGCCTTCAATTAAGCCAAGTCCCCATGTACCACCTTGTGGTTCAACACGGCTGACTTTTTCAATCATCATAAACTTCTCAGAGCTAAAGCACAGTGAAGGCTGATGGCGATCTGATTTGTGAGTCGGGCCAAAACATTCCGCAATATTTGCAGTAAGCAGATGGCGTAGTGATTGGTTATCAAACTCAGTTTTAGGGCAATGTAAGATTGGGTCAAAACGCTGTTTAGTCGCCAGCTTACGAGTTTTGATCTCTTCTTCGGTGTGAATCACGCCTTTACCATCAGCCAGTTCTTCATCAGTGAAGAAACCTGCACAACCGTTGTCCATTTTCAGGATCATCTTATCGCCAACGAAACATTCGTAAGAGAAGAAGAACAGCAGTGTATCGCCATTGCGAGCATAGTTATTGATAGAGATATCGTAACGTAGAGTATCGCCACCGCGAGGTAAATCGCCTAGGAACGTTAGAGTACAATCAAGAAGACGATAAACACGCTCACCTTTGTTTTCAAAATCGATGCCCAAGTAGCTGATCAACATCAGGTCACATTGGCCAGATTCAACAGCCACTGCCCATGGTATTTGGCCATCGACAAGGTAAGGCGCATCAACTGGAATATCGTATTCCGTCGTCATTGTGCTTGGCTTGTACTCATTCATTGTCGCGTTTAGCTTAGTAACACGAGATACTAGAAGGTAATCGGTCGTAGGCAGTCTTACACGACGTGAATAGCTATCAATGATTGCGTAATCAGGACCGAATACATTGGCAATGTCACCCTCAGCGTATTCAACCAAGTCGTCGTAATTCCAAATACATGGTTTAAGGACAGGCTTAACCGGCGCTGCTTTGTCTGGCGAAGAAAGAACATTCACTGGTTGCGTTACAGGTGCGCTAGCCACACCGTTTTGAATCTCCAATGTTTGAACACTATCGCTTAACAGAGCACTATCAATACCCGTTGTAACGGCATTTAATTGCGCCTTTAATAGTGCATCAGCTATTTGAAGGCCTTGTGCACGGGTCTGTAGAAACGCTTTGTGCACTTCTTGAGTCAATTGTTGATTTTGATTGAACGCTGAAATCTGAGGTGCGTTCTCTTTAGCGGATAGGACTGTAGTCATATTGCTGTGATTACCTGTAATCGAATTCGGCGAAGTCGTCGCCAAAGTTGCAGAAGAATGTAAAGGCTGTGCCGTTGTAAGCTGTGGCGTCTCTATTTGTGCCGTCTCTTGCAGTGGAGCTTCAGCATGTTGTAGAGTCACAATATTCGATTGCGCTAATGTCGCGACCGTTGCTTGTCTGTTCGCTGATTTACCTGCTGACTTTTGTTGGATCTGATTCAAATCAGCTAACGGTGTTTCCGTGATGTGCTGATAAATATCGCGTCCACCCAGCGCTACTGACTTAACTAATTGACGCTTACTGTCACTTGGCAACTCATTACTTAAACGGCCATTCAAAGATTGAGATTCAACGTTTGACTGAGTTAACAATAATTGAGAACACTGCCCTTCACTGATGTTTGCCACAACTGCTCTTTTCGGTGCGCTAACATTCACAGGCGATTGAACATTTAAGCTCAATAAACCATGAATAAGGCTCGCCATGCCAGATGCAGATGAACAATGGCCAACACGTTCACTCGCATGAATTGGTGTTGCAGCGCTTAACGTACTCGTTAATTGGCTAGTCGTTTGATTTTCAGCTGCTTCATTGAGTTCAAGAAGAGAAACCTCATTTGAACTTACACCTACGCGTGTTAGAAGCTCGTCAGTCACCACGTGTTCACGTTGACTAGAGCCAAAGGCCAAAGCACTTATCTCACCGTAAGCTTGGCATTGGGTTGATTCCGCGTGTGCTTGATCAACCAGAACAAGAGCACCCGCACCCTCACCGACTTTCCAACCATTATCGTTGGCAGTTAAAGCGACTGGCGTAATGCTGTTTCGTAGTAATACATGTTCAGCACTACCGCTTAAGTCTACTGCGGCAATAACGACTGCATCAATTGACTCTTGTGACATTAGGTTTTCAGCAACATCGATACAACGCGCAACAGATTGCTCCGCAGCGGAAATAGTAAAGGCTGGTCCATTGAAGTCCCACAATGATGAAATTCGAGACGCCATGATATTGCCAATGAAACTGGTGTACTGATTCAGCTTCGCTGCATCCATCACACTATCCATCGCAATGGTTTCAAGCGCTTTGTATTCAGCTTCCGTTAAATCAATACCCATGTTAGAAAGGCTATCAGCTAGCTGACTGTGCAAGTTTACACGTCCACGGAACTGATGCATTTCCAGTTCAGTTTCCATCGCTACTAACACTGCAACTTTTTGTCCTGCTTCTAACTTGGCATCGCGAATCGCTTCATCAGCTACTTTCATTAGAAGTAGTTGCTGCGAGATCAAACGATCGTCTTCATTTGGTGGAACTTTAAAGCGTAAAAAATCAAGATCAAATTGGTCAATGTAGGCACCACTAGGGACGCCATGTAAACCAAGCTTGCTTAACAGCTCTGGATGTTGATCTAAACCTTTCCAACGTTTCTTCGGCAGTTCAATGAACGCGTTCGAGTTTGATTTAATCGCACTATCAAGCTCACACACACTTTTTAGGGAACCAAAGTGAGATGCTAGGCCTGTTATCTTCAATGCAGAAGTTGCGGCGTTAGTACTAGGCTGCTGAACCGACACATTGTTGCTACTGTTTTCTGAATAGGCTTCAAGTAATAAGTGGGCGTTACAACCACCAAAGCCAAACACGGATACGCCAGCACAACGTTCTGAGTTGCCTGCTTTATCTGGCCAAGACTGAACTTGTTTCGGTAAAGTTTGCGTACCGAATAGACCATCTGGAGAAGATAGAGGGGTATCAAGATTAATACTTGGCGGTAAAACGCCTTCCTTCATAGCAAAGATCATTTTCATGATCCCTGGCATACCCGCTGCTGTAAGCAAGTGGCCAAGGTTTGATTTAGCGGAGCCAATCAGTGGCACGCTAGATCCCTGCAACTTGTCCGTAAAGAAGCGCTCCATTGAAGTCAGCTCTACTTTGTCACCCAGCGGTGTACCCGTAGCGTGACACTCAATCACTTCTATGCTTTCAGGTGATAAATCTGACGCTTCGTAAGCACGTTCAAATGCTTGTACTTGGCCTTTACTATTTGGACTCAATACGAACTGGCCACGGCCATCGTTTGATAAACCAATACCACTAACAACGGCGTAAATATTGTCGCCATCACGCTCTGCATCAGCGAGACGTTTTAGAACTAAAACACCTGCACCTTCACCGGCGAATAGACCTTTACTGTTGCTATCAAATGGGACTGATACACCATGGTCTGGATAAGCATGGAATATAGAGAAGCCCATGTTAATAAAGAATGGATCAGCGCCAGATACAGCACCAGCCAACATCATGTCAGCCTTACTCGTATTAAGGTAATCGCAGGCAAGCTTTAATGAATAGACCGAACTTGCACATGCTGCATCTAAGCTTAACTGTACATTGCCAAGGCCTAATGCATCAGCAACCAACTTCGACGCGTTATGAGCAGCGGCTCCATTGATCGCATTGAGTGGCTGAGGTTGCTCATTGGTTGGCAATAACTGGAAGTTTTCGTTTGAAAGCTTCGTCTTCAGCGCCTTCTCTACCACTGAATGGTACATAGGTAGGAACAGGTCGTTAGAGCGTGTCGTTGGGAACGATAACGCGCCCATAATCACACCCGTTCGCTCTAGTACATCAGCGCTGATATCAACTCCAGCATCTACTAGGGCTTTACGGCTAGTGTCCAGTGCCCATAAAAAGCTTTGATCGACACCTTTGAATGACTCTTCCGTTACGCGGTAACCTGAACTATCGAAGCTGAAATTTTCAATATAGCCGCCTTTATCACAATAAAAACGGTCAGACTCACCTTGAACACCTTGGTAATCATTTGGTGTTGCGCCAAGTTTTTCAGCGCTTAACGTTGTACGTGAATCTTTCTTATCAAGTAGGTTCTGCCAAAAGTCATTTGGCGTATCTGATTGCGGGTATTGATTGGCAATACCAACAATTGCAATTTTATTGCATTTCACTTTATCTTTCTGAGAACTCATATCGGCTCTCCTTGGTGATTATTTGCTTGATTCTCTGCTGCATGGCTACTGTTAGGTGAGTTCGTTGCAGATAAATCACGCTGGAGCTTCGCGTTATTTATTTGCAGCTCTAAGCCTTCAAGAAGCGGTGAGACAGACAGCGGAATTTGGTGAGTAATTAGCTGACCAATGCATTTCAATAGCGTAGTGATGTCTTCACCACCCTTCGCATTCGCCGCCACAGTGCAATACCCGTTAGCCACCTCATCAGTACGATTAATCTTGTCGATTAGCGTACTTGTTTGACGGTCAGCCCCTACTTCGATAAACAGACGAGCTCCCTGTGTACGGGCACTACGAATCAATGAAGTAAAGTCTAATGTCGAACAAAACGTATTAGCAATTGAAAGTGCAATGCTTTGACTGTCGATATCAACTGGACGATTTTGGTCGGCACTAATAAAGCGAATATGCTCAGGCAGTTCATCAAATACTGGTTGCGTGTAGAACTCA
Source organism: Vibrio lamellibrachiae (assembly GCF_050337265.1). Lineage (NCBI taxonomy): Bacteria > Pseudomonadati > Pseudomonadota > Gammaproteobacteria > Vibrionales > Vibrionaceae > Vibrio > Vibrio lamellibrachiae. The sequence continues at coordinate 19,458 of NZ_JAKJSU010000007.1, read as the reverse complement.
CGTATCTGCTCATGCTGACTCCAAGCTGGGGTAGTATGCATCGCTGTTACACGGTTAGCTGGAATTCCACGCTTGCCTAACTTCTTAAGAAGTGCGCGGCACGTTTCTTCACAACCTGCTAGAACACAAGTATCACCTTGAACAATGGCTAGATAAGCACGTGGAAACTCAGGTAGAAAAGCTTCAATAGAAGCAGCATCACTGCGAACAACAAAGCTATTCCACTTAATTTTTTCAGCAGTGCTTAATTGCCAATTCTCACGTACCGCAGTTAGCTCACCTGAAATCGCGGTGGTGAATATTGGGCTGGTTTGAGTCATCTCAATCAGTGCGTGTGGGTTTTTCCACACTCCCAAACTTGCCCACATTGATGCTTCGCCTTTGGAATAACCTAACGCGAAGTCCGGCTTCACTGCGAAATTTTCACACAACAATTGAGTCAGAATATAGCTACTGCCCACACCCGCTATAGCAAGCTCACTCAGTGACAGCTCTTGCGGCTCATCAGCGTAAGTTTTACTCGCTTGCAGCATTTCCTCTAGATCACCTTCACGCTCTAAACGAGCAAAAAGCTGTGGGAAATATTGGTGAAATTCACGAAGCAACCCCGAATAGACAGTGCCTACACCTGGGTAAACAAATGTGACTCCACCTTTGCTGTTTGGATCTGGTGAAAAACAGCTACCAGCAGGCGTTTTGTAATGACCGTTTTCAGCCATTACTTTGCTCAGTGAGCTTTCTAACGCAGAGATCTCTTTTAACGCAGACTCTACCGATACCGCTTGAATGACAATATCAGCACAAGCAGCATTTTTAGAACCAGATGTCTGATACTGCTTAAGGTTAGAATGCATTAACTCAATCAGTTCAATCGCTTTAAACTCACTAGAGTCACTTAAAGGCAAGTCACTAAGCTGTACTTTTAGTTGAGCTAGAGCGGATCTAAGTTCCGTTTCATTTGAACCACTAACGACGAACATTATTCTCTCTTCAGAAAGTAATGGTTTGGCGGGCTGTAGCCCTGTCGCTTGAGTTAAAATTAAACTTGTTGAACCTTCACTTTTGCTATTAAACGTTAGCGAAGCAACACGAGCTTTATTCGGTTGTGTAAACCAATAACGATTTGCTAGTGCTCGACCTGATATAGCGGTAAGCACACCAAACAGCTCAGTGAATTGTTGCGTAGAAGTAATTACATCAAAGTCACGATCATAGCTAAGGTCTTCATGTTGACGTCGGGCGTGTGAAAGCGCCTCTTCGACACTTTCAGCTTTTGTTGCACTATTTTCACAAAAACCAGCAAAGTACGCATGAGGATGAATTTTGCTTTTCGCAGCACTCAATGCGTTTAACATTAAGATACTATTTTTCATCTCACCATTAATGGAATCGGTAGTTAGCTCAACAACATGACCTTGAGACACCGCTTCAATAGCGCTATTAATCGATAGATTGAAATCATCACCGACCACTATTTTTTGAACAGTAGGAAGTGAGGACAGTAAGTCGGCAGAAAGCCCAGCGGCGTTTGCAGGCTGAGCTAAAAGAGCGATGCGCAAAGGCATCGCTTTATTAGAAGGAACAGTCACTATGAGGATAGCTCCTTTTCTGTCTTAGAATCAGCTGCCTTAGACTTTTTTGTCTTTTTAGCTACCGATTTAGTCTCAGGTTGATTCGCTAAGAAGGCATCATTAAGCGTTTTACTGATGGTCACTTTCGCCCCATTCATAACAGCACTTAATCGACCATCTTGATGATAAAGGGCGATATTCGCTTGCAGTGAACGAGCGGTACTCTTGATCACTTCAAGTTCTAAATAGCCTTTATCTCCTGATTGCATTGGTGAATAACAGATCATCTCACCAATTGCCGAAGGAAGACTTGCTGAACCGTACTTTAGACGAGCCCAAACTAGCATCGCTTGTAACAGATAATCTTCTGTAAATGGCTGGCTATCACCAAATGCATTTTTTGCAATGAAAGATCCGCAATCACTATCAGCAACAGTTGGCATTTCGCATTGGGCTAACAAGCCTTCGTCGTCAAAACGCTCTACCGTTTTAATGCCTTGTAGTGTTGGCCCGTGAAATAACGTTCCATCACTGTACAAAGTTTCTACAGTGGCTATTTTTGAGTCTGAGCTAACATCAAAATGCTTAACTAATGAAGCCGGTACGTCGCTTGCCACCTGAGCATCAGCAACCAACAATTCAGCTTGGTATTGCGGACGACCTTGGCAACTGATCAACGCTTTTATCTCGTCAGTCTTAGCCGAAGCTTTTGAAGCCATAGGTGACAGTGTCACCGTTAATTCTTGTACTTCATCAGTGTCAAAGATTACGCCTTTGAGCAACTTGTAGTTGCGAACGCTGACGTTCGCCCCTATCAATTGCTGCGCTGTTTCACGCATCCATTGGATTGCACACACTGTCGGTAACACAGGGTTACCGGCAATGCAGTGATCCTTGATGAAAGGCAGAGCCTTTGGATCAAGGATACGTGTCACAGTGATGCTTGTTTTCAGCGGACTCTTTGCAAGATGCATAGACTCCGCATTAAGCTTTTTTACAGAAGCTTCCTCTTCAGCGCCTTGCATGCTTGTACCAACAAGCAATTGAATGCCAGTTTCGCTTAGCAGTTGAGAACTAAACAATTCTGCACCTGCCTGTAGAGGAATCACGTAAACACCACGCTCTTCGAACATTTTTTTCAGTGCCGCGTTTACCATGCCGCCATCCCACGGTCCCCAGTTGAAGCTCATTACTTTCGCTTCTGGGTTACGTGCTGAAAGCTGCAGTGCTGCTTTGTTCAAGATTTCGTTCGACATCGCGTAATCGCTTTGCCCTGTGTTTCCATAAAAACCCGCCGCTGATGAAAACATCGCAACCAATTTCAGCTTGCTGCTATCAAGACCGCTAAGTACTGCTTCTAATCCGCCGACTTTCGTTCCGTAAACCATGTTCAGTTCATCTAACGTTTTGTCTTGAATATGTTTATCAGCCAGTACACCTGCTCCGTGAATCAAGCCAGTGATGTCGTTGAAGTTCGCCAGTGTATTTACTACAGACTCACTGTTCGATACATCAAGACTTAGGTATTCAGCGCTCGCGCCAACTCCACTAAATGCTGCTAAAGCGGCATTGATTTCAAGGCTGCTTAATACAGGCTTAATTAACGCATCGACTTTCTTTGGTGTTGGTTTATCACCCGTCGCTTGCAAATGTGCAATTGCTGCAGGTTTTAGTTGGCTCTCTTGCTTACCTTGAGCCCACTGTGGAAGCTCGCTTTCTGTAACATGCTTACTGCGACCCGCTAGAATGAAGTGAGATTGACACTTCTTAGCTAGTGTTAAGGCACACTCGAACGTTACGCCTTTAGCGCCCCCAGTAACAAGAACCTTGTCGCTCTTACTCAATTTTGCTGCTGTATTTTTTGTTACAGCTTCGCCTGGAGCTGCTGCAATCAATGTTGCACGACCAGATTCACCTTCAACAGCTTCAATTAGGCCGATTTCAACAGTATTAGTATCAATGTCGAAAAGCTCTGCTGTAATAGCTTCAGCTAAGTGGCGAGCATCAAGCGCCAGCGTTGCATCTAGCGCACGACAGAACACGTTTGACCATTCGTGGCTCAACGTTTTAGTTAAACCTGAAAGTGCCGCTTGGTTTAGCTCTGCATTAACTAATTGCTCTGCATCTAGGTAACCAAAACCGCCATCAATACGGCTTAGAGTGAAGAACACGCTACGACCTGACACAGTGTTTAGTTGGCTGTTTAGGTGCTTAGCGAATAAGAACGCGATTGAAAATGACAATTTAGAATCGACATTTAAGTTAACGCCTAACTTAGCTTGATCTTCTTTCGAATTAACTAACGCTTGTAGGTGAACAAAACCAGCAATCACTTTGTTTGAAGATTTTAAGTCTGCTTCAATTGAATTGATAACAGAACTTACACCCGCATCATCAATGCTTTCTAGCGTGTAGCTTGCGATTTCACTATTTAGTGGTGACGCGGCAGATAGTGGACTATGTACTACAGCAACTTGAACGCCGTTAGCAGTCAGCTTTTCTGCTAGAACACCCGCATTATGGCCATCATCGGTGATCACAACACAAGCGTCTTTTGAAAAACAGTCGACCAGTTTATCTACCGCTGGTAGCTTTTTTAGCGCTACCTCATTGTGTGGAGGAAGTTCTGTAGATTCAGAAATAGACGTCACAGTTTGAGTTGCAGACTTTTCAACGTTCGCTACTGGAGCAGACGTTGACAGTTTGCCTTGCATGTATGTAACGATTTCGCCCAGTGTACGACACTCTGCTAGATCTTCAGGGTTTAACTCTGGAAGCGTTGGCAGTTGATCTTGAACCGTGCCAAGGATCTCAACACGCTTGATTGAGTCGATACCTAAGTCTGCTTCCATATCCATTGCTAGGTCTAGCATTTCTGCTGGGTAACCTGTTTTGTCAGCAACCACTTCTAACATTGTTAACTGAACATGCTCAGGGTTTAGACCGTTAGTTGTTGGAGCAGCTTCCGTTTGCACTATTGACGCTTCTTCTACAAGAGCAGGTGCGCTTAGCTTACTGTTCATGTAATCAACGATTTCGCCTAGTGTACGACACTCTGCTAGATCTTCAGGGTTAAGCTCTGGAAGAGTTGGTAGCTCATCTTGAACTGTACCTAAAATTTCAACACGCTTAATAGAGTCGATACCAAGGTCTGCTTCCATATCCATTGCTAGATCAAGCATCTCTACTGGGTAACCGGTTTTTTCAGCAACCACTTCAAGCATTGTCTTTTGAACTGTCTCTGCGTTAAGTCCACCTGTTGTTGCTACTTGAACTTGTTGAGCAGAAGGTGCAGGTACAGCAGATAATTTGCTGTTCATGTAATCGACTATTTCGCCAAGAGTACGACACTCTGCTAGGTCTTCTGGGTTAAGTTCAGGAAGAGTTGGTAGCTCATCTTGAACTGTACCTAAAATTTCAACACGCTTAATAGAGTCGATACCAAGGTCAGCTTCCATATCCATTGCTAGATCAAGCATTTCTGTTGGGTAACCGGTTTTCTCAGCAACCACTTCTAACATTGTCTTTTGAACTGTCTCTGCACTTAGACCGCTAGCGACTGGCGTTGATGCAGGAGCTGCTGTTACAACAGCCGGAACAGCAGATAACTTACTGTTCATGTAGTTAACGATTTCACCCAGTGTACGACACTCTGCTAAATCTTCAGGGTTAAGCTCAGGTAATGTTGGTAGCTCATCTTGAACGGTACCTAGTATTTCTACACGCTTGATTGAATCGATACCAAGGTCTGCTTCCATATCCATTTCTAGATCAAGCATCTCTGTTGGGTAACCAGTCTTCTCAGCAACCACTTCTAGCATTGTTTTTTGAACAAGTGCTGCATCTAAACCGTTTGAAACAGGAGCTGTTTGAACAGGTGTGCTGTTAACTACAGTAGCGCCTGAAGGCATCTTACTGTTCATGTAAACGACGATTTCACCAAGCGTACGACACTCTGCTAAATCTTCAGGGTTAAGCTCTGGAAGGTTTGGCATTTCATCTTGAACCGTTCCAAGAATCTCAACACGTTTGATAGAATCGATACCAAGATCCGCTTCCATGTCCATATCAAGATCTAACATCTCGGTTGGATAGCCAGTCTTCTCAGCAACCACTTCTAGCATTACTTTTTCAGCATCAGCCGATTGTACTTGTACAGGAGCCGGTTGAGCCACTATTGCCGGTGCTGAAGTCTTAGCTGCCATTGCTTGAGTAGCTTGTTGTTGAACAACTGGAGCTGCAGGTTTAGGCGCTTGTGCGACGGCTGGAGCTGCTTGTGTTTTAACAGGAGCAACTTGTGGAGCTACCTGCGTCTTAACTGCTGGTGCTACAGCTTGTGCAACAACAGTTGGCGTGTAAGCAGGAACCGTTACTGGTGCTACGCTTTGAGAGCCTAGAGCACTTAACGCTGAATTGTTGCTTTGAGCTTGCATCTCTAAATAATGCGCGTGAGCTTTCAACGTTTCAGCTTGGTGTTGGTGGAACATGTCCATTGAGCGTTGTAGGCTTTCTGGAACCGAAACGCCTGCTGTCGCCATTTTTGCTTGCTCAGACATTAGCGTATTAAACGTATCGCCGTATTGCTGAGGAATTGCTAAGAACTGCTGATGAACTTCAGCTGCTTGCTGTTGAGCGTTAAAGAACGACTGTAACGACGACTCATCCACAGATACAGACGACGTAGCTTGTACGTTACCTTGAACGTTAGATGCCTGAGTTGGAGTTACTTGAGCAGCAGCTTGTGCTGTTGCTGATACTTGATTTGCTGCAACGGCAACAGGAACTTCTACTATTTCAGTTTTAATCACTTCTTTTTCCACAATCTTTTCGACTTCAACTTTCACTTCAACAATTTCAGTCTTCTCAGTCACTTGTCCAGTAGACAACGACTTGTCCATCTTCTTACGCGTTGATGGGCTGATGTAGTTCGTCGCATTCAATTTGATGTTCATTGGCGACGTAGCTGCTGGCGCTGCAATATCGGCTTGGTATGGGTCAATGTTGTCTAGTGACACGCCCGCTACACAAAGTTGAACCGCTGCTAAGCGCAATTGATGATCACTATCACCTTTAGGGCTTGGGTTAATACTGATCGTGCAAAGCTCTTCGCTTTTATCTGCTAGCGTTTTCTCTACCAGTTTAGTCAGAATGTTCTTCGGTCCGAATTCAACAAACACGCGTGCACCAGCGTCGTACATAGCTTCAAGTTGAGCGCTGAAATGTACTGATTGCAGCATGTGCTGTTTGAAAGCTTTCTTAATTGCCTTCCCATCTTTACTGTGCAGTTTACCAGTCGCGTTTGAATACAATGGTAAAGCAGAAGCACTAAACGTTGCTTTGTCGATTGCAGATGCAAATGGTTTTTGAGCATGAGCAACTAATGGTGTGTGGAATGCACCAGACACTGGTAAAGCAATCGCTTTGAAACCTTGCTCAGTTAGTGCATCAGCGGCTTTTTTAGTTGCATCTGTAGGGCCTGCAATAACAAGCTGAGTTGGCGCGTTGTAATTTGCAATGCTCACACCATCAAACGCAGTAATGCAGCTTTCAACAGCAGATAGTTTATCGGCATCCAAGATAACAGCGTACATTGTGCCGCTGTCACCTTCTTTTGGTGTTGCTGCCATTGCATCGCCACGAGCAAATGCTAATTGGTAGTAATCATCTTGAGAGATAACACCAGATGCACATAACGCGCTTAATTCACCAAAGCTATGACCTGCAACCATGTCCGCTTTAAAGCCTGCTTGAGACATGATCTCGAACTGACCCATTGAAATCGTACCAATTGCACTTTGAGCGTTCGCAGTATTAGTCAATACTGCTTCTTGAGCTTTAGCTGCATCAGTTGTGAATGTTGGAATAGGGAAAAGTACTTGAGACAAAGCTGTCTTCTTGTGTTGACCAAATACCTGATCCGCTTTTGCTAATTGTTGACGCATCTCAGGGTAATGACATGCAAGCTCGCGACCCATGTTTAGGTATTGAGAGCCCTGCCCTGCAAACAATGCTGCAACTTTACTATCAGCACTTGTGAATGCGGATTCTCGGAAAGTCGTTCCATTAGGCAATTGCCATTGTGCTTTCTCTTGGCCGTCAATCATCGAAATAGCTTTTGTAAGCTGCGCTTCAAGATCCGCTTGATCATTGGCAACAAGACCTAGACGAGCATGCGATGCATCAATGTCTCGTACAGCGTATTGAGTAGCAAACTTAGCTAAGTCTTTTTCGTTGTCAGTAAGTTCAGAGACAACCTGCTTTAAACTTGCGGTTAGCGCGCTACGTGACTCTGCACTAAATAGGAACGATTGAGGAACTTGACGCTGACGGTATTTATCACCACGAGCATGTTCCTGTTTGTACTCTTCCATTACAACGTGGAAGTTAGTACCACCGAAACCGAATGAGCTCACACCCGCACGACGTGGCGTACCATCAACACGGCGCATCCAAGGACGCGTTTGAGTATTCAAGTAGAATGGAGAGTTCTCGATCTCTAATTTAGGGTTTGGAGCAGAGACATTGATCGTTGGTGGCAATACTTTGTGGTGCAACGCTAGCGCAGCTTTAATCAAACCAGCCGTACCTGCCGTTGATTTAGTATGACCAATTTGAGATTTAACAGAGCCAAGCGCGATGTGCTGTTTCTCTTCGTTATCTTCACTAAAGACTGAATTTAGACCGCCAAATTCTGCAACATCACCTGCCGCTGTACCGGTACCGTGAGCTTCAAGTAAGCCTAACGTATGCGGAGCAAAGCCAGCGTCATCGTAAGCACGTTTAAGGGCTTTAGCTTGGCCTTCAGGACGCGGAGCATAGATACTCTTAAACTTACCGTCTGAAGATGAACCAACACCCTTAATTACAGAGTAAATTCTGTCGCCATCACGCTCTGCATCTTCTAGACGCTTAAGCGCAACCATACCAATACCTTCACCGATCATCATACCTTTAGAGTCGATGTCGAACGGCTGAATAGTTTCGTTGGTGGTAAATGCAGGTGTCTTAGAGAAGCTCATGTACATCGTTGGTGAGTTATCTGTACAAACACCACCAGTGATCATCATTTCACTGCGACCTTCAACAAGCTCGCTCAACGCCATACGCATAGCAGCTAACGAGCCAGCACATGCAGCGTCAACTACACAGTTAATGCCACCAAGGTCAAAGCGGTTAGCAATACGACCTGAGATAACGTTACCAAGTGAGCCTGGGAACGAGTTTTCTTCCCAGTGGATGTACTGATCTTGGAACTTTTTGATCAGCATCTCGCTGTCTTCGTCACTAATGCCACTGCTCTTGAATACTTTTTTCAATACAGGGTATTGCAGACGAGCGTTCAGGCTCTGAGCGATTTTTTGACCGCCACCAACACCTAACGTAATACCAATTTTATCGCGGTCATAGCCTTCTGGAAGTTTTGCATCTTCAAGCACTTCCTTCGCTACGATAAGCGATAACAACTGAGACGTATCAGTCAGCTCAAGAATATTTGGCGGAAGGCCAAACTCCATTGGGTTGAAGTCTACTTCAGGAATAAAACCACCACGCTTACAGTAAGACTTATCTGGCGTAGTTCTGTCTGCATCGTAGTAATCTTCTGGACGCCAGTGGGTGTCTGGAACTTCAGTGATAGCATCGATTTTTTCGCTAATAAGATCCCAGAATTTGTTCAAATAACGGGAATTCGCAAACATGCTCGCCATGCCAACGATTGCAATCGGCATATCTTTTAGGCGCTTATTAAGACGAGTATCGTCGATAGATTCAGGTTTGGTTGTTTCGGGTTGGCTCATTATGAGTCTCCACTGGACATCACAGAGAGTGATGACATGTTTTGATACGGCGTTTTTAGATACATAGAAAGAAAATCTGTAAAAGATTTATAAAAACACAGCTGAAAATTCTGGTTGCTGAGGTTGTGCAACCAAATATAGATTTGTTTCTTAGAGTTCGATAACTCGTAGGGGGTAATGCTCTTCATAGACGGTGTAAGCATTGAAACGTTAGGTTAAGGTCTGACTGAGCTGGCTTATTAAGTACTTGGTCCTTTAGTACAGCCTTCATTAGCACATTACTTGAAAATGAAATGTTCGTTACTGAAATGCCCATTAAATCCTATCCAAACTATTGCTAAGTAAGAAGCTTAATCTCGCAATGAAAATTAGTTAATTTGACCAATGGTTGAGCAGGCTACCCGAGGTGGCAAGTTGATACAATCCTCTAAACGCTCTGTACTATCTCTTCAGACCAGTTGAATTCTCCAGATTTCATAGGAATGCAAAGTAAAACAAGCTAACTAACTGATTAATATTGGCTAGCAAGTGAACGTTAGTGCTTTTACTCTACATATAACCTTAATGAGATCTACGTCAGGTTTTTGTAAGTATTCTTAAAGAGAGCCTTATTCTGCAATGGGTTATTTTTGTCAGTGCAAAAATTATGATAACTTCCACCTCAAGTAATATCGTCTCCATATGAAAAGAAATCCGCATTATTTAGGGGCTATTTTTCGCTTTTATCTAGTGTTTAAATTTAACCCACCTTGTGTGTTTTTTAGTAAGTGAGAAATTATGTTTGATCGTCAACCACAGGTAGATTTGTGGCTGTGTCCCCTTATTGAACTCGATGAAACATTTGAGCGAATCTCACATCTTAAAACGTTCCTCACACCAGATGAGATCGCTAAGGTTGATCGCTACCGTATGCACGCTGATAGAATTCGTGCGCTCTACGTTCGAGCCTATCTTCGCTCAATACTTTCTCGCTACTGCAATATCGAACCTACTCAATGGCGTTTTGAATATGGTGACAAAGGAAAGCCTACTTTAGAGATTAACCAACTTGCTTCAACGGGGCTTCACTTCAATATTAGTCACAGCAAAGATCACTTGTTGATTGGCGTGTTTCAATCTCCAGCAGATACAGTTCAGCTGGGGATCGATATTGAACACACTAGAGAGAGCACCGATATTCATGCAATTACGGCTCATTACTTTTCAAGTAGAGAGGTAGAAGACTTAAATAGCTTGCCGGCGGTTCACCAAAGAGCGCGCTTTTTTGATTTATGGGCGTTGAAAGAGTCCTATATAAAAGCGACAGGTAAAGGTCTATCGACTTCTCTTAAAAGTTTCTCTTTTGATTTTTCGTCAATGAAGGTGAATCACGATCACGACCTTGTTGGTAACGACGTGGGTAGTACTTGTAGTAATGGCAAGTTTGAACTTTACACAGGAATCGACATTGTATTCGCAGACCATACAAGCGATAAAGAAAAAGAAGGGACAAATAGTTCGACGTATTGGCAAAGTGCCTTAGGTCGCCTTAATGATCAATATAGATTCGCGGTGACGTTAGGTGGAGTCAGTAACGATATGATCATTAGCATGCATGAATTTGGAAATGACGATTTGTTTCGGTAGAACTATTGCCGCTCTTAATACGATAATCAGTAGAACGGCAGTTGAGTTCGGTTATTAGTGAGTAGATCTTCGAGAGTGCCCTACCCTCAACTAAAATACATTGTTTGCACTAACCTGCTAGCATCGCCTTTAAAACATCTTCTGGTAATGGATGCAGACGCTTCTCTTTATCCAAACACACCATCTCAATATCACCTATAACGGCAGGCCTAGTCGCACCTTTCTGCCACACTTCTTGTCGCCAAAGCGTTTTGTATTTGCCATCCAGTTTAAATGAGGTACGAATATCGCAGATTTCCGCAAACTCCACACCGTCTTGAAACGTCATGTTAGCCTTGTATACTGCAAACCCTAACCCATACTCATTCCAAAGTTCAGCGAGCTTGTCACTGCCTAATACGTGCTCTCTTGCACGTTCAAAGTACTTTAGGAAGTTTGGATGATAAACAACCCCTGAGTGGTCGGTGTCTTCATAATATATTTGTACAGGATGGTGAAAGATCTTGCTCATGTAGGTGGATCTCGTTATTAACGTTGGCATCATCAAAATGCGAAATAATTGTCGGCACTCTACATTAAACCTCTAAAACACTTCAAGAATTGAAACGTAAAAGCATGCTAGTCTGACCTCTTTAAATTCATTTCCCTCGCGTTAACTAAGAAACATGCCTTTTTCATTTTGTTCTAACAAAAAATCCCAAAATGCTTTTACTCGTACGACTTTCCGCATCTCCGGATGGGCAAGTAACCAAATATAGCCACTAAACTCATTAGGTAATCGGTATACCTCTACAAGCTCGGTTGACATCAACGCAGGTAAAAGAGCAATGCCAAGCTTATTTTTCGCGCAACCCTTAGCTGTCTCTACATTGTTGCAAGTAATACTATATGGACCACTCGATACGTTTTGTCGAAACCATTTGACCGGTCTCGGCTCAAAGCCTTTATAACCAATTAAGGGCTGCTTTCTAAGTAACTCCAAATCCATTTTTTGTTTTGGTACCAAATCAGGATGCGCAAAAAAGGCCCAAGGTGCCTGCTTTAATTTTCTCGCGATAACGTTTTCTGGTGCTTTCATATTTGCTCTAATGGCAATATCAGCTTCCCGTTTACCAAGGTCTAAATCGCCGATTCCTTCGATTATCTCAAACTCAACCAAAGGGTATTTTTGATTAAACTTGTAAATCATTTCCGGCAGCGTTCGTGAAGCCATCGTATTCGGTGCTGTAAGACGTATTAAGCCTTGCATATCTTTCTTATTGATATGAGTACTCAGCTGGATTGCCTCAACATGAGATGCCATTTTCTTTGCACTTTCTAGTACCTCTAACCCTGCATCTGTTAAACGGTACCCTTGCCGGTCTGCAATAAAGATTTGGCACCCTAGCTGTTCTTCCAACCCTTGTATTCGACGCCATGCTGTACTGTGATTAACCCCAATATGTTCAGCTGCCGCCTTCAATGACCCCTGCTCTGCAATAGCAATAACATATCGTAAATCGTTCCAGTCCATAGATTTACTCCTTCAGCTAGTCTGTTTTTTGTTCAAAGCCAAAATTTTTAACATACGTTGAACATCCCATCCATTGCAATTATGCATTTTAGTAATGCATATATTGCCATTTATTTGCATCAATGAAATAACTATATTTGAACCATGACAACTCTAAAGGTGATAAATATGAAAAACATTCTCGCAATCTATTCAAGTGCAGCTGGTGAATACTCTACGTCTACACAACTGGCTAAACAGTGGATCAACCAACAATCAGTAAACCTAATTGAGCGTGATATAGCATCGTCGCCTATCAACCACTATGACGAAGTTACACTAAGTTCATTTTTCTCAACCGACCCTGAGCAATTGACTGGTGAACAAATGCAAGCTTTAGACACTTCCGATAAACTGATTGGAGAAGTTCAAGAAGCCGACTATGTTGTACTTGCTGTTCCTATGTATAATTTTGGTATTCCCTCTACACTGAAATCTTGGTTTGACCAAATTGCTCGTGCGGGTAAAACCTTCACTTACGGAGAGAACGGTCCGGAAGGCCTTTTGCAGAATAAGAAAGCGGTTGTGATACTGACCCGAGGTGGCTTTTATAAAGACAGCGACCATGACTTCATGACACCCTATTTAAAACAGTTTCTCGGGTTTATCGGGATAGCAGATGTTCAGTTTATCTATGCGGAAGGCACGGCAATGGGGGAAGAGAGTAAAGAGTCAGCTATTTCAAACGCAAAACAATTGTTGGAAGAAGTCGCTGTTTAACTGAGCGTTAGCTGCTACAGGGAACACAATTATCACAATTTGGATAAGCACGTACATATCACAATGATTATATGTACGTGTTCTAAATCAACCACTACAAACCAAAGCCAACTTTAGGCAGTTTGCGTACAGACCTAAACAGATCGTGATCACAAAAGTTCATCAGTGGTATACTCTACTATCTATTAATTAATTACTAGCTGACCACTATGAAAGATTGTAATCAATGCGGTAAATGCTGTACTAAATATGGCGGTGGCGATCTTTGGGCATCCCAAGAAGAAATTGATTTGTGGGAGATATTTAATCCAGAAATTTTTGAGTATGTGAAAAATGGTAAGATTTGGTTCAACCCAGAAACAGGCGAACAATTCGACCATTGTCCTTTCCTCGAATGGGTGCAAAAAACTCAATCACAAGAATCAGATAAATATACCTGCAGTATATACTTAAGCAGGCCAGAAGACTGTCGACACTACCCTAGTCTCATTGCTGAAATGGTAAGAGATGAATGTGAAATGATAGAAGCTCTTGACTTAGATAACCCGAAACAAGCCCAAATTAAGCTCGATAAATTAATGATAGATAGCCGCCCACCAAGCACTTAAAGCGTACATTTCGGTATAGAATTAAGACTCTCATAAGTTCTATTTCGTCATCATTTTCCTACATTCATTGCTTACCAAATGCTTGTTCAATTTTTTGATCGGTATTGTATTCACTTAATGCAAACATGGACCAAATAACCGCAGGTATCCAACCAATTAAGGTGAATTGTAACACCAAACAAACAACACCCGCTATTGGTCGTTCAATAGTAAAAAACTGAAGCCAAGGAAGAAAAATAGCCAACAAAAATCTCATCTCAAATTCCTACATAAACTAAGTAATTAATCACCCTGATACTAAACTTAGCGCATAATCATATCTGAATATGTCCAAAATATGAGACTCGGTGCTCATCAACGACATTCGCTTTACTGAAATCATAATCAACTAAACGAACATCTAATGTAGAGATCGAGGCGAAATCTTTGTCTAGGCATGACTTAACAAAGGTTGCCAAAGGCTCAGGCCTAACTCAAATGAGGCTATTGTGATGCCAAATCGATTTTCCGATTTTTGTAATAATACTCTTTGTCATGCTCCCCTATATCTCTCAAAACACGACACGGGTTACCCACAGCAACAACATTCGCTGGTATATCTTTGGTTACAACACTTCCTGCACCAATAACAGTATTTTCACCAATGGTAACGCCCGGTAAAACGACAGAATTAGCTCCAATCCAAACGTTATTCCCAATAGCCACAGGAATATTAAATTGTGCAATGTCACGTCTTAGGTCTGGATCAATAGGATGCCCAGCTGTTGCTATGGTGACGTTAGGGCCAATCATGACATAATCACCAATATATATATGCGTATCATCAACTAACGTTAGGTTGAAGTTAGCGTACACATTCTTACCTAAATGGGTATGAATTCCCCAGTTGGCACGTAAAGGAGGCTCTAAATAGCAGTTTTCACCAACTTCGGCGAACAGCGTTTTCATTATTTCTAAACGCTTATCCCCTTCAGTTGGTCTAGTGAGATTAAAGTCATACAGCCTGTCTAAGCATTTCATTTGCTCATTAGCTAAGGTTTCATCGTCACAAAAATAGACTTTCTGCCCGTGTAATTTAGTCTTACTGTCCATCATTTACCTCTCTTTGAAAGACACCACTATAGCCAGATTAAAAAGTTCTGCATTAGAGCTTGAAACAAACACTTTTGCCCACGATAACTTAAATAACCATCAAGTTTGACCATAACAAAAACCAAATGTATTAGTATGTTTTCGAACAAGTTATTGGATGAAAAGCACTATGTTGTTACTGTGAATGGAAAACGAACCAGATGTATGTCCGACAGATACAAAAGCGCCCAAAGTAATTAACTTCGGGCGCTCGTATAGAAAACGGTTATTCGCTATATCAACCTATTTATAGAATGCTTCAACCGTTCCTTTTAAAGTAATCAACATTGGCTGGCCCCAACGGTCTAAGGCTTTAGGTGAAGGTACTTTTACCCAACCTTCGCTGATGCAGTACTCTTCAACATCATTACGCTCTTTACCTTTCAAACGAATACCAATGTGGTGCTCAAAGATTTCAGCCACGTGGTGTGGGCTACGAGGATTACCCGAAAGGCGATCTGGTAATGTTGGTTTCGATGTAGTGTCGTTCATGTTGGTGACCTGACTTAAATAAAAAGTGCGCCATTGTAGACCTTATAGAGCAACCGCTCAAGCTCTCTTAACATACTTAGCAGTCACCAGAATTTCTCCAGCGCCATCGACCTTACAATCCAATTGATGGTCTTTGCCTTCTATAATTCGCTTTATAACCGCTTTGGTACCAATTTTAAGGTTTAACGAGCTTCCTTTCACTTTCAAATCTTTTACTAATGTAACTTTGTCACCCTGTTCTAAGATTTTTCCATTGATATCTTTCACAACAAAAACATCTTCAACATCTGATGGGTTCCACTCATACGAGCACTCTGGGCAAATAAGATTCTCACGATCTTGGTAGACGAACTCAGAATTACAATTGGGACACGGAGGAAACGACATACAGTTTTACTTATACAAATGGGACTTGCGCTTATGGTAATCGCTCTTTTTGTGCTTGCCTAGTTATTTGATTAGCTTTACTTAATAGACGATGCAGAACACCAAAGGTAATAGGCTAGCAAGTAATAGTGTGTGGCCGACACTTGTACCTTCAAGTTTTGTAACAATGAAAGATTTAGGCGAATCATTTTCTATAAGGGTACTAGCAACAACACCCGCACTATTGGTTGGATCGCTATAACCAACTTTATGTCCAGAAAACGACATAATTGAACCTACCCCAACAAGAATCAGCATTGAATAGAACGCATAGTCAGTTAGAAATGATAATTGTAGTATCCCAGTAAAGATTTCAATGGTGAATACAATACTTAAAGAGATGACATTAGAGCCTATCAATAGTTTTAGAAAATTGGACATATAACACCCACGTATCCATATTGAAGCTTTAGATAAATCATTAGTTTATCTGTCACAAAACGTTAGTATATGACCTGTGAAAACTAAACGCCATGTGTTTTGCGTCAACTCAATCATTTCATAGTAGCAGTTAATAATTTGACGCAACTCTTACTATTGGACTAACGATATCATATTGATTAATTTGTATTTACTTAGGTTTAGCCAGTTTAGTAAACTCTCTATACAACACAATAATTCATAACGAATAAAGGCGGCAAACATGGGGGAAGCAATAGCAAGCCTTCTGATTATATTTGGTAACCCTCTAGCTTACAGAGTCGGTAGACTAATAATTTCTATTTTGACTTTTGGCAAACTCTCTATCGAGCCATTACCGTCTAAATACCCTGCAAATTTTGTACAAGCATTCGATGACGATAACACTACTACGTGTAAAGCTTCTGACAGTTATGCCATTTCACATAAGGTTGTTTTAGCTGCTGGGTACTTTGTCATTCTTAGTCTCTTTTCTGCCGTGCTTTATAGCTTCCGAGATGTATTAATGGCAACTAAAGTGTCTTAGTCAATGTTTGGAGTGATACTCAAAAGGCCAAGCCTTATATAATTTAAGAGCCACTAAAAAGCAGCTCTTATTATTTGTATAGATTAGCAACCAAAAGTTAATCAGTTAATCGGCTCCTTGTCATTTAGCTTAAAGTAAATATTTGCCACTACTTTCTCTGCTAACAGTATTGTAAAGACAACCGCAATAAACGCGATAACGCCATTCCAAGGGCCTGTAAACTGAATCTTATCGCCAAACAACAGGTTGAGTAGCTCTAATATCAAAAATTTGGAACCGACGAGTATGATATAGCTCGACACTGCGCGTATAACTTTCGGTAACAAGCCTTCTTTTGTCGCGAAGTAACCTGCTAATTTGTGCTCTGCTTGAATCGAAGCCTTAAGTAATACCTGTAATAATATTGCTGCGGCAAATGAAACCGTAAATGAAGAAAAACTAACGAAACCCCAGTATTCATTGAAGAAGTTTAGTACACACAAATCAACCAATATCGCTAGTGTATAACCAACAAATAGTCGCTGTTTTGTGTTAAATCCGTAAATAGGTGCTTTAGTCGTCATATTGTTCAACTCTCTTACGTATTGATTAGTTAGAAAGTTCGTCCAATTACTTTCTTCATAGCAAACAGGTGTATCTTTTTCGTATTCTAAGTAGCAAAAACAAGAGCCTGCCGATCAGGCTCTTGTTGCCATCTGTTACAGAGTATTTTTATAAATCACACCATCTTTCATGATCACTTTCTTCGTTTCATCTTGAATGACACAATCAACACTTTCCAATGGGTTGCCATCAACAATAAGCAAATCAGCATAAGCACCTTCAACAATATTACCTAGTTGTCCATCTTGGTATGGGTGCTGATAGGTCGACAATTCAAATAAACGACCGCAGTTAGACGTTGCCATACGCAGCGCTGTAATGGTGTCGAATGTCTCTTCAATCGCTTTAAGCTCTTGCATTTGAGTTTCGTGTACATTCGCTGTACCAACACAGTCAGTACCAAATGCAATATTTTGAATATCGTACTTCTTGATTAGTTCGGCCGAACTTAGCATCGCTTTACCGACACGCTCCGTTTTACGATAGGTTTCTTCATTTGGTAGTGGAATCTTACGTTCTGCGATAAGTGACGCGGTAAAGTAAGATGGAACAACCCAAATATCCTTCTCTTTGATGATTTTCGCCACTTCATCGTTCATGATCGTCGCGTGTTCAAAACATTTAACGCCCGCTTCTGCCGCTCTTAACATTGCTGGAATCGTGTGTATATGCGCTGCAACGTAAGTACCGTAGTCACTTGCTGCTTCAACCGCTGCTTTCATCTCATCTAATGTGTATTGAAGCGTATCTAGCGGGTCAAAGGTAGATGATGCACCACCACCAGCCATTATTTTGATTTGAGAAGCGCCGTTAAATAGCTGCTCACGTACTGCTTTTAATACTTCTGTGCGACCATCAGCCACTTTGAACGTTCCGGTCTTCATTAGTGGCGAGTCTTCGTGCCCATTGGTTAATCGCTCTTGCGCTTGGTTCTGGCGATAATCAGAGTGACCACATGTTTGTGAAATAGCAGCTTGTGAAGGAAGGATACGTGGACCCGTTGCATAGCCGCTATCAATCGCGTTTTTTAGACCTAAAGCGTTACCACCAACATCGCGACATGTTGTAAAACCGCGCATCAGCATCTGTTGTGAGATTTTTGCAGAGCGAATTGCAATTTCGTTTGTTGTCATCGCATCTAGAACATTAAATCCGGCTGAAAGCGTAATGTGTACGTGAGCATCGATAAGGCCTGGCATAACCGTACCGCCTTTAGCATCAATCACTTCATCAGCAATTGCAGGGTCAACCTGACCAATTTTAGTAATTAGGTTATCTTCGATAAGAACTGAAACATTTTCAGTTAATTTGTTATCAGTGCCGTTAAATACATTTGCGTTCACAATTAGCTTTTTCATATTTAATATCTCTTTTTGGATTAAGCTTGTTAAGCTGATGAAGTAATCATACTCACCGACCTATACAAAGAATTGCCATTTGGTGACAATAAAATCAAAGCTAAAAATCGGAACTACAAAAGCATTAGAATCCAAAAAAAGCAGCAACGGTATAAGCTGACTGCCTCTGAACTAAAGGTAAAGAAGTCATTAAGTATTACTCTAAAACTAAGCGACTTCTTTATCATGGATTGGTACTAGCACGCCTAACGCCACCATCACGCCGCCACCAATTAAGGTGTACCAAAAACGCTGCATGAAGACTGCATCAACAAGCTCTAGATTGAAAGGCCCAACTGCAATGATCAAAATCAACAACATAATAAAGGCTGCCGCTAACGTGTAGTTGTGCTCAAGAAAGACAAGGATCATATAAAGTGACAGGATAACGAATGACCATACGACGACCGTCACAGCCAGTGGTGACTCTAAGTCTCCTAACAACAAACCTAAAGGTAGATATGCCACGGCTCCAATGACCGTTCCACTTAATCGCTGCCAAGCTTTAGGGGCAAGGTTTTTGCTTATTGGGCTGTGAATCATCATAAACAAATACGCACCAAGAGCAGCCCCTGTTCTATCAATAAAAC
>NZ_JAKJSU010000028.1:0-756 GCF_050337265.1 Vibrio lamellibrachiae | reverse complement strand
CGGGTGAAACTGTTGAGGCAGATGACGCTGCTGCTGTCTTCTTAGTTGACTTAGATAAAGATGTCGATGGCGAATTGACTTACACCTTCAACCTTAATATTGAAGGCTATGGTGACGGTGATGATGCCGTCACTTACAGCGCTGAGATGGCGGATTTCTTGGCCAGTGGTCAACTCACGGTTACATATAAAGATGGCTCAGGCGTAGAGCAACCACCGGAATTAGTGGTCAATGGTGGCGAGCTTGTTTTACCGGGCGATGCAATCGATATCACCGTYAGTGTCGGTATCGAGAACGATGACATATTTGAAGGTACCGAGAGCTTTGGTCTGGATGTCCATGTTGATGGAGATATTGGTGACGAGCTTGATGAGCTCTCGCTTGATGGTCACGGTAGTGCAACTATCGTTGATGAGAATGGACCTGACTTTGATGATATGCCTGTTCTGACGGTTTCTGATGCGGGTGAAACTGTTGAGGCAGATGACGCTGCTGCTGTCTTCTTAGTTGACTTAGATAAAGATGTCGATGGCGAATTGACTTACACCTTCAACCTTAATATTGAAGGCTATGGTGACGGTGATGATGCCGTCACTTACAGCGCTGARATGGCGGATTTCTTGGCCAGTGGTCAACTCACGGTTACATATAAAGATGGCTCAGGCGTAGAGCAACCACCGGAATTAGTGGTCAATGGTGGCGAGCTTGTTTTACCGGGCGATGCAATCGATATCACCGTTAGTGTCGGTATCGAGA
>NZ_JAKJSU010000027.1:0-920 GCF_050337265.1 Vibrio lamellibrachiae | reverse complement strand
AGTCCGGATTGGAGTCTGCAACTCGACTCCATGAAGTCGGAATCGCTAGTAATCGTAGATCAGAATGCTACGGTGAATACGTTCCCGGGCCTTGTACACACCGCCCGTCACACCATGGGAGTGGGCTGCAAAAGAAGTGGGTAGTTTAACCTTTCGGGGAGGACGCTCACCACTTTGTGGTTCATGACTGGGGTGAAGTCGTAACAAGGTAGCCCTAGGGGAACCTGGGGCTGGATCACCTCCTTATACGATGATTTTCACGATGAGTACCCACACAGATTGATATGTTTAAAAGTTAAGAGTAAGGAATAACTTCCAGATGGGGCTATAGCTCAGCTGGGAGAGCGCCTCGCTGGCAGCGAGGAGGTCTGCGGTTCGATCCCGCATAGCTCCACCATCTTTAAGTGTTCTTCCTTAAGAATCTTTAAAAATGGTTTTAGTTCGAAAGAATAAAATCTGCTCTTTAACAATTTGGAAAGCTGACGAACAACGACTTTGATCGGTTGTTGTTCAAATAAAAGTTCTCAAATCCTAGATGATTTAATCAWYTAGGTACCAACACACATTCAAGTGTTCTTGGAAACACCACAACTTCGGTTGTGATTGTTTAATATTTGAGTCCGGCAAAATCGAAATGTTGTCTCGCTCATTCAAATAATGAGACAACGAGTTTACACCTTGGTTGTTTGCCATACAGAAACCTTTTGGGGTTGTATGGTTAAGTGACTAAGCGTACACGGTGGATGCCTTGGCAGTCAGAGGCGATGAAAGACGTAATAACTTGCGATAAGCCCAGATTAGGTAGTAATAACCTTTTGAGTCTGGGATTTCTGAATGGGGAAACCCACGTGCATAAGCACGTATCGTTRYGTGAATACATAGCATAACGAGGCGAACCCGGGGAACTGAAACATCTAAGT
>NZ_JAKJSU010000026.1:0-933 GCF_050337265.1 Vibrio lamellibrachiae | reverse complement strand
AATGACCAATTTCCATCGGCATCAACACTGAATTTACCGTAACCATTATCAGTATTTTCAAACGCTGTGACTTTCTGTTCACCTGCATCTACATCAGAAATTTCTAAAGTGCCTTCAGCAATGCTTCTCTTCGCACCACGATCTTCTTTGACCTTACCACTGTCATCACCAACCGTAGCCTTATCGTTGCTACCCAATACATCCACAGTGATAGTCTTACTTGCTGTTCCGTCCGCAGAAGTCACGGTCAATGTTTCTTGGAATTCTTGACCGTCGATTAAAACATCCGCTTTGYCGTTATCAAGCTCATAAGTCCAGCTGCCATCTTCTTTAAATGTAAACGTGCCGTATGTACCAGACAAATCAGCGGGTACATTAAAAAGACTTTCTCCTGCATCGGCGTCACTAACAGTCAGTTTTCCGCCTGCATCTGCATCGCCTTCAACATTGAAACCGGCTTCTGTCACTGATGTATCTTGTGTCCCTGTCTCTTCGATGGTTGCAAGATCATTGGTGCCTTTCACAGTAATTGTCACCGTGCCCGTACCTGTCCCATCTACCGATGTCACATCAAATGTCAGTACTTTACGAACACCTTGGCCTAGCTCTTGAACCGCTTCTTTAGAATTGTCTATCTCAAATGACCAATTTCCATCGGCATCAACACTGAATTTACCGTAACCATTATCAGTATTTTCAAACGCTGTGACTTTCTGTTCACCTGCATCTACATCAGAAATTTCTAAAGTGCCTTCAGCAATGCTTCTCTTCGCACCACGATCTTCTTTGACCTTACCACTGTCATCACCAACCGTAGCCTTATCGTTGCTACCCAATACATCCACAGTGATAGTCTTACTTGCTGTTCCGTCCGCAGAAGTCACGGTCAATGTTTCTTGGAATTCTTGACCGTCGATTAAAACATCCGCTTTG
>NZ_JAKJSU010000025.1:0-3288 GCF_050337265.1 Vibrio lamellibrachiae | reverse complement strand
TCTTTCATCGCCTCTGACTGCCAAGGCATCCACCGTGTACGCTTAGTCACTTAACCATACAACCCCAAAAGGTTTCTGTATGGCAACTAACCAAGGTGTAAACTCGTTGTCTCATTATTTGAATGAGCGAGACAACATTTCGATTTTGCCGGACTCAAATATTAAACAAACATTGCCGAAGCAATATTGTTTCCAAGAACACTTGAATGTGTGTTGGTACCTAAATGATTAAATCATCTAGGATTTGAGAACTTTTATTTTGAACAACAACCGATCAAAGTCGTTGTTCGTCAGCTTTCCAAATTGTTAAAGAGCGAGTGTTTACTTTTTCAAGTTAATCACTTTCTAAAGACTTTCGTCGACAAAAATCCGAACCAAATCCGCTATTGTGAATTGGTTTGGAAGTCAACATCCAAAAGTTTTTAGAGAGTGGTGGGCGATACCGGGCTCGAACCAGTGACCCCCTGCTTGTAAGGCAGGTGCTCTCCCAACTGAGCTAATCGCCCACATTTAGTTTTAATTCCTCTGTGGAGAAGAATGGTGGAGCTATGCGGGATCGAACCGCAGACCTCCTGCGTGCAAGGCAGGCGCTCTCCCAGCTGAGCTATAGCCCCAATTTTTATTTCCTTGGGAGGAAATGGTGGGTCGTGCAGGATTCGAACCTGCGACCAATTGATTAAAAGTCAACTGCTCTACCAGCTGAGCTAACGACCCAATGGTATCCCGTAGGGGAGTCGAACCCCTGTTACCGCCGTGAAAGGGCGGTGTCCTAGGCCTCTAGACGAACGGGACACTGCATTTATTTTCACTTAAAAAGCGAAAGTAAACTGTCGAAACATCTTGGGAGATGTTTCATTTCTCTTTACATTTTAAACCATCAATCTGTGTGGGTACTCATCGTGAAAATCATCGTATAAGGAGGTGATCCAGCCCCAGGTTCCCCTAGGGCTACCTTGTTACGACTTCACCCCAGTCATGAACCACAAAGTGGTGAGCGTCCTCCTCGAAAGGTTAAACTACCCACTTCTTTTGCAGCCCACTCCCATGGTGTGACGGGCGGTGTGTACAAGGCCCGGGAACGTATTCACCGTAGCATTCTGATCTACGATTACTAGCGATTCCGACTTCATGGAGTCGAGTTGCAGACTCCAATCCGGACTACGACGCACTTTTTGGGATTCGCTCACTATCGCTAGCTTGCTGCCCTCTGTATGCGCCATTGTAGCACGTGTGTAGCCCTACTCGTAAGGGCCATGATGACTTGACGTCGTCCCCACCTTCCTCCGGTTTATCACCGGCAGTCTCCCTGGAGTTCCCACCATTACGTGCTGGCAAACAAGGATAAGGGTTGCGCTCGTTGCGGGACTTAACCCAACATTTCACAACACGAGCTGACGACAGCCATGCAGCACCTGTCTTAGAGTTCCCGAAGGCACACCTGYGTCTCCRCTGGCTTCTCTAGATGTCAAGAGTAGGTAAGGTTCTTCGCGTTGCATCGAATTAAACCACATGCTCCACCGCTTGTGCGGGCCCCCGTCAATTCATTTGAGTTTTAATCTTGCGACCGTACTCCCCAGGCGGTCTACTTAACGCGTTAGCTCCGAAAGCCACGGCTCAAGGCCACAACCTCCAAGTAGACATCGTTTACGGCGTGGACTACCAGGGTATCTAATCCTGTTTGCTCCCCACGCTTTCGCATCTGAGTGTCAGTATCTGTCCAGGGGGCCGCCTTCGCCACTGGTATTCCTTCAGATCTCTACGCATTTCACCGCTACACCTGAAATTCTACCCCCCTCTACAGTACTCTAGTCCAACAGTTTCAAATGCAGTTCCGAGGTTGAGCCCCGGGCTTTCACATCTGACTTATTGAACCACCTGCATGCGCTTTACGCCCAGTAATTCCGATTAACGCTCGCACCCTCCGTATTACCGCGGCTGCTGGCACGGAGTTAGCCGGTGCTTCTTCTGTCGCTAACGTCAAGAGATAAGCGTATTAAGCTTACCCCCTTCCTCACGACTGAAAGTACTTTACAACCCGAAGGCCTTCTTCATACACGCGGCATGGCTGCATCAGGCTTTCGCCCATTGTGCAATATTCCCCACTGCTGCCTCCCGTAGGAGTCTGGACCGTGTCTCAGTTCCAGTGTGGCTGATCATCCTCTCAGACCAGCTAGGGATCGTTGCCTTGGTGAGCCATTACCTCACCAACTAGCTAATCCCACCTAGGCGTATCCAATAGCGCAAGGCCCGAAGGTCCCCTGCTTTGCTCCAAAGAGAATATGCGGTATTAGCCATCGTTTCCAATGGTTATCCCCCTCTACTGGGCAACTTCCTAGGCATTACTCACCCGTCCGCCGCTCGACGCCGAAGTAGCAAGCTACTTCTCGTTTCCGCTCGACTTGCATGTGTTAGGCCTGCCGCCAGCGTTCAATCTGAGCCATGATCAAACTCTTCAATTTAAGATTTTGTCGGCTCAATGAATACTGACTTCAAAACTAATATTTACCGAAGTAAATATGTAACTTTAAAGCTATTACCATTCCAACAGAATGGTAATGAATTGACTGTGCCAAATAACTACAAGTAGTTATTCGTATTGGTCACTCAGTTCATTGAAGCCCAAGTGTTTCCGAAGAAACTGTTTTTACCAAGGTAAAAACATTTTGGATTTTCATCAACGAGTGCCCACACAGATTGATAGGTTTAAATTGTTAAAGAGCTTTGCTTTCAATGCGTTAGCACCTAAGCAGGAGGCGTATAATACGCTTTCCACTTTGAAAGTCAACATAAACTTCTAAGTTATTCACTTAAAACTCTATGGTGACTCGTCTCATCGAGACAAGTCGAATTTAAAGCCTGGCGATGTCCTACTCTCACATGGGGAAACCCCACACTACCATCGGCGCTACTGCGTTTCACTTCTGAGTTCGGCATGGRATCAGGTGGGTCCGCAACGCTATGGTCGCCAAGCAAATTCTAAAATTCGGAAAACTGATTAATAAAAGTTCTATTTACACATTCAAATATGTTCTTGCTTTGAGTCCATCAAAACCCCTTGGGTGTTGTATGGTTAAGCCTCACGGGCAATTAGTACAGGTTAGCTCAATGCCTCACAGCACTTACACACCCTGCCTATCAACGTTCTAGTCTTGAACAACCCTTAAGGGCACTTAAAGTGCCAGGGAAGACTCATCTCAGGGCTCGCTTCGCGCTTAGATGCTTTCAGCGCTTATCGATTCCGAACTTAGCTACCGGGCAATGCCACTGGCGTGACAACCCGAACACCAG
>NZ_JAKJSU010000024.1:0-4369 GCF_050337265.1 Vibrio lamellibrachiae | reverse complement strand
CATCCCAATAGTACAAGGTGGAAGATTGGAAAATGTGTCTAAGAGTTTGTTTCTTTTAACTGTTTTGCGTAAGACGCACTTGCCATATGCATCTACGCCATGAATACTGAATACATTCTTGGCAAGATCAACGCCAATGGTTTGAATGGTGGACATAGTAACCTCCAGTTTCTAAGCGTATTCATAGTTAACTATGGCACGCTGCGGCTCGGGTAGAGGGAGTCCATATCATTCGTTAGGCTAAGTTCAAACTCATTTACAATTAAAAGGATTTAAAGTGAATAAAGTAGTATATGTATCATCTTATTTTAAACGGCTTGGTAAGAACGTAACTAAAAAAGTAGCTACAGGTGAAAAAGAAAAAGGGTTCCTTGGTGGTGAAAAGGATGTTATGAAAAAAGTCACCGAGTGGCAAGATACAGGGGCCAGCGATAGTGAAATTGATGGTCAAAGGCTTGCTAATGATGTTAGTGAAGCGATTATAAAGTTAAATACAGAAGGCTATGAAGTTATTAGCGTAGTTGATGTAACTTCAGGAAATTATTCTTGGAGAACAACTGGTGGTCAAAGTAATGCGGGTTACGGTTACGGATACTCATATACAGAGGGTGTAACTATAATTGCAAAAAAAATAGCCTAACAAGAACTTCAAACGGAAAAATATAGTTGGCTGTTTTCACTTCGTTCAACACTTTAGCCAACTATATTTTCCGCTTAAGTAGGCGTTATGAATAATTAAGAGGTTGTAAATTATATGGCAAGATTAATTTTGGTTTGTGGCCCAACAGGAGTTGGCAAAACAACTTACTCGTTATCACTTGCTAAAGAAGTAGAGGCAATAAAGTTCTCTATAGATCCATGGATGCAAACACTATTTTCAAAAGACATGACCAGTCTAGATTTTGATTGGATGATGGAAAGAGTGAATAGGTGCTCAGAACAAATTTGGCAGGTTAGTGAGCAAATTTTGGCGATTAATGGAAACGTAATATTGGATCTTGGTTTCACTACTAAAGAGCAAAGGGATATTTTTGCTAATCGTAGTAGAGAGCTTGGTCTAGCGCCAGAAATACATTATTTGAACGCCTCGACAGACACTCGTAAACAGCGTGTCGAAAAACGAAATATAGAAAAGGACCCGGCTGTATACGCTTTTGAAGTGACTGATATGATGTTTAACTTTATGGAACCAAGATTTGAGGTTCCAGATGAAGATGAACTCAAAGGTGGTCGTACAATTAATGCATAACAAATTGCTTAAACGGAAAAATGAAAATTGGCCATCTTTTCGCGATTATAGCCAACCATCACTTACCGCTTAGCAAGGCGTTTAGGCTCTAAAATAATTTAAGTGTCATGTCCGAATATGGCCAGTATTAAATAAATGGGTGTTTATAATCAAACTCTTTATTTAAAGTAAACAGGTTTAATAAATGACAATTAAATTTTTGATAAAAGCACTAACTGAAGATAACTTTCATGAACTCATGATCAAAAATAAAAAAGAGTTAAAGTTACTAGGTGCCGCTTGGGTCACTGTAGATGCTGAGCCGGGATACCCGTGTCGTGTTTCGCTCTTAGATGCAAAAATAGGTGAGAGAGTACTAGCGTTATCTTTCTTTCATCATAATGTCGATTCACCTTACAGGGCATCTGGACCCATATTTGTCCGTGAAAAAGCTCAAACGGCTAAGTTAAATATTGATGAAGTACCTAAAATGCTAAGACATAGATTACTTTCACTAAGAGCTTACGATTCAGGAAAGCTAATGATCGGAGCTGAAGTAGTACAAGGAAAAGAGTTAGAATCCGCAATTGATAGGCAATTTCAGAATAAGGATGTTGAATACATTCATATTCACAATGCAAATCCAGGTTGCTTTAATTGTAGTGTTCACCGAGCCTAACAAGTGGATCAACCGGACAAAAAACATTAGCTTTCACTCGTTCCTCGCTAATTCTAGCCAACTATTTTATATCCACTTAATAAGGCGTTAGGTTTTATTTCATTATCTTCATATCATGAGTAAGGAAACTCAAATGTCATATGAATCTCAATTACAAGCTGCACATAAGCAGCTTGAGGATAAAGGTGTATGGACATCCAATTTTAATCCTCCAATCGCTAAATTACTTAGATTCTGTGGTTTAAAATTCCCACCACCCTATTATCAAAATTTCATGATCAACTTTAGTTTTTCCAGCATTGTCTTCGGTCTATTATTTAGTGTTTTGAATTGGTTTATAAACACCCAAAGCCTCAATAAGCCTATAACGCAATTAATCTTAAAAGGCGTGTGTGGCGGCTTACTTTTCGGGTTGATTATGTCTGTTTTTTATCTGGTACGTAGAAAACAGCTAGGCTTATCAAGCTGGGAAGATCTAGCATAAACATATAGAAAACCTAACAAATGGTTCAACTGGATTCCAAAACGCTTGGTATTTTTGTAATGGTCAGATTTTATGGTTATGGTGGTCAGATTAGATTTGGTGCGTTGTTTTTTACTAGTTAACAAGGTGTTATAGCGACTAAGCTGAATGGAATCTGAACCCATTTCATATAATAATGTATTTATAGTAGTAGAATACGCTTGGAGCTGATTAAACGTATCCTTAAGTGATAATTTACAAAGCTTTATAAAATATATGAACGAGTGTTATGAAAAAGGTTGTAGTTATTATAGGTTGTATTTTACTCTCAGGCTGTTCAGCTGAATTAAGCACATTGCAGGAAGGGAATTTGGTATCAGCAAATTACGCTAAAAACATGAGAACCAAATGTGTTTTTGATAGTAGTCCAAATATCGAATATCAATATCTTAAACCTTTAAAAGCAGCTAGAGGAACTTATGGTTCTGTGAGTCGTGTTATGCCAAAATTACTTAATAATGCAGATAGAGCAGGTTCAAATACAGTTGTTAATTTCCAAGGTGGCCAACGCTTTGGATTTTGGCCTTGGCGAATTATTAGACCTGTAATGTACGGAACAGGTGTAAACTGGAAAGGTAAAAATGACTTAGAATGTAAAGCTCTTGGTGGAAGAGTTTATGCCATAGAATCTAATCGTAGGGTTTATGATATTACAAATTCTCTAGGCCAATAGTACCTTGTCAATTATATAAACGTTTTCAGTTGCAGCATAACAAATGCATCAGCACCTTTTACTACACTCGGTAATCTCAGTTTGCCGGGTGTTTCTCGTTTTTAAGGCTTCAGTTTCAAGTATGATTGTATAGTAGTAAACATGTTATGCAGACGTTAGGGAAATTGAGGCTATTAAATGGCTATCTATATTGAAAAAGGTTGGGATGTAGCAAATTCAACTTTAATTGCAGAACTGTACGAAGAGGCGTTTGGTTCGAAATTTTGCCGAGCCATTCCTGATAAAACAAACCGTATTTTAGTGCTTTCTAAGAGTTTTCAGCCCGAATATTCATTTGTGGCTTATCGTGATGGCAGCATTGTTGGCTTATCCGGCTTCAATGTTATTGCAGGCTCTCTAACTGGTGGTATTGGTGTTAAAGGGTTAGTCAAAAGTCTTGGGATTTTTCGTGGGCTTTGGGCATGTGCAGTATTCAGTCTCTTTGAGCGTGAACCGGAAAAGGGGGAACTCGTGATGGATGGTATTGCAGTAATTGATGAGTGTCGAGGGCAAGGAATCGGGTCTTTATTGCTAGATAAAATCATTAAATATACGAAAACGAGTGGCTTCGAGTCTGTAAGGCTAGATGTCATTGACAGCAATCCACGAGCCAAAAAACTATATGAGTCAAAAGGCTTTACTGCAGTAAAAATAGAGAGCTTTCCATATTTAAAGTGGCTAGTAGGTTTTTCTGGTTCAACAACAATGAAGCTTGACCTAAGAAAGCTTGCCTAACAAGTGGCTAAGGTTCAACGATTTAGGTTGGGTTAAAGACATCGCTCACCACTTAATACAGCGTTATGTGTACTTATAATTTGGTGCTAAATTTGAGCACTGGTTATCAATTAATATTCTAGGAAGGTAGATGGAAATATTATTTATCGTAAATCTAATTAGTATGCTCTTATGTTATTACGTAGCAAAACAGCGTAACGCTAAAGTAATATTCTGGGTGTTGACTGCATTTCTTGTAGGGCCTTTAGCGATCCCATTTGTTTTCTTTTCAAAGCAAGCAGGTAAACCTGATAACTAAACTAAAAGTTTGGGTTGTAGTGGCATAGTTAATTTGGCCACCTAGTTAGAGGTGATATCATCACCTCATAAGTTAACAGGTGACACTATGACGAAACGAACAAGACGACTTTTTAGCGCTGAATTTAAGTTAGAGGCTGCACAGCTAGTCCTCGATCAAAATCACTCAGTTACTGAAGCTGCTCAAGCCATGAA
>NZ_JAKJSU010000023.1:0-19882 GCF_050337265.1 Vibrio lamellibrachiae | reverse complement strand
CCCGAAGGTCGTCGGTTCAAATCCGGCTCCCGCAACCACATTACAGTTAGACGTCGATTTATTGCTTCACAGTAGTAAAGAGTGACGGTTAACTAATGCGATACTAGCTCAGTTGGTAGAGCGCAACCTTGCCAAGGTTGAGGTCATCGGTTCGAACCCGATGTATCGCTCCAAATTCTCTCTTAAAGAGAAAGYCTCATTGTCTTAAACAATGCATCCGGACGCGGGATGGAGCAGTTTGGTAGCTCGTCGGGCTCATAACCCGAAGGTCGTCGGTTCAAATCCGGCTCCCGCAACCACATTACAGTTAGWCGTCGATTTATTGCTTCACAGYAGTAAAGAGTGACGGTTAACTAATGCGATACTAGCTCAGTTGGTAGAGCGCAACCTTGCCAAGGTTGAGGTCATCGGTTCGAACCCGATGTATCGCTCCAGTTTCTTTTCGAAGAAAGATGAAAGTCTCATTATCTTAAATAATGCATCCGGACGCGGGATGGAGCAGTTTGGTAGCTCGTCGGGCTCATAACCCGAAGGTCGTCGGTTCAAATCCGGCTCCCGCAACCACTTTCTTGTTACTTGCTACTAAGCACTCAAGAATAAAATATTAGCTCTTCTACTGTCATAGTGATTCTTTCACTAATAGCCGCAAGGCTTTGCTCTTTTCTATCATGCTGCGAAGCATAACCCCCCACAATGAATAAAACACTGCCTAACGGTAGATGTTCTTGTCTGACTTAAATAGCCTATTGGTTTTAAGACGAGCCAACGCCGCGTCATCATTGATGTTGAGTGTTACTTTGTATTGTCTATCAACAGAGTTATCCACAAAACAAGTCGTGTGGATAAGTTGGTGGGTAAACTGATTTTTCGGGCTAGAAGCGATGAGAAATAAAAGATCTTTTTAAATTTAACTAACGGTAATAAAATACAGTAAGTTGTATAACCCATTGATTTTTAAGTTGTTGGTCACTCAAAAAGAACATGGTGAACCATTTGCTTAAGATCATTAAGTGATTGTTTTTTGATCCTAGTCATTTAAAGACTTTGTGGCTAACTTTCTCTGGCTATAGGAAACGCTGTCTAGTTTAGTTTTTTTTCCACATTCTGATTTTTTAGAACTAAGTCAAAAAATGAGCAGTGGATTTATGTAAGATTCATGCGTCCCTAGGAAGACCTTTTTCTATCACTCGAATTAATCTTTGTTTTTTAGTATCAATTTTTTCACTGCTTGATGGTATTTGATTAAGTTGTTGCTCTAATGCCCAGCCAATATGTATATCAAGCATTTCATTAAGGCCAGTCTTGCTCTCTAATACAGAAACAATGGCTTGAGAGAAGGGCGCATTTCCCATAGCTATCGATAAATTTCTTAGCCATTGAATATGACCAATTCTTCGAATGGCAGAGCCTTCCATTTTTTGCAGAAACTCATCTTCACTCCAACAGAAGAGCGAAACCAAATCAGCGTTTGATAATGTCTCTCTACGATGAAAGTCTTTTTGTTCTGTTAAGTCGGCAAAGCGATTCCATGGGCAAACAAGTTGGCAGTCATCGCAACCGTAAATTCGGTTCCCCATTGGCTTACGAAATTCTTCCGGAATGACACCGTCAAATTCTATAGTCAAATAGGAGATACATCGTCGTGCATCTACAACGCCATCAGCGATAATCGCTTGGGTTGGACAAGAGGTAATGCAAGCTTTGCATTTTCCACACTCATTGATGCTAGGCTCATCGACAGGAAGTGGCAGGTCAATCAGTAACTCACCAAGAAAAAACCAAGATCCAGTCTCTTTATCGAGTAGTAAAGAGTGTTTACCCGCCCAACCTAAACCAGCTTTCTCAGCTAATGGTCGCTCTAGTATTGGCGCAGTATCCACAAATGGGCGATAACCAAAGCTACCGGCTTCTTGTTCAATTCGTTGACCAAGTTTCTTTAGTCGGCTACGAATTAACTTATGATAATCACGACCAAGTGCATAGCGGCTGATATAAGCTTGAGTTTTATCTGCCAAATTTGAGGCAAACTGTGCGTCTGGTGGAAGGTAGTCCATTCTCACGCTAATCACCCGAATGGTTCCAGGGAGTAACTCAGCAGGACGCGCTCGCATCATTCCGTGGCGTGCCATCCAGTCCATTTCACCATAAAGCCCAGCATCAATACTCTTTTGCAGTTGAGGTTCGTGCTCTGAAAGGTCGATATCGCAAATGCCAACCTTTTGAAAGCCTAGCTCTGTCGCCCACACTTTGATTTGATTAGCGAGGTGTTGGTAATCCAAAGATGGAGAACTTGCCATGATAAAGAGCCTGGTGAAATAGGGGGGCGCGATCTTACAAGATCTTATTACAAGGATCTAGCAATAAGATGACCTAGATTTAGAGATTATTTGCCATTATTTGCGTTTAATTACACAAGAGCCCTTGTCTCTCAATTCTAACCCAGTTTACTATTCCTATTCTTTTGATTTATATATAGTCAGTTTGAGTAAGTTCGAGAAGCCAGCCATGAATACAAAACAATTTACCCTAATCAATGAAGAGGCGACGATTAAAGTCGGTACTCTGCTCGCCAACTACTGCACACAGCAAACGACTATTTATTTGCATGGTGACCTCGGCGCAGGAAAAACAACCTTTAGCCGTGGTTTTGTGCGTGCTCTTGGCCATCAGGGGAATGTAAAAAGTCCAACGTATACACTTGTGGAACCATATCAATTAGATAAGTGGCAGGTTTACCACTTTGACCTATATCGCTTGGCTGATCCTGAAGAGTTGGAGTTTATGGGAATACGGGACTACTTTACTTCTGATGCTATTTGTTTGGTCGAGTGGCCAGAAAAAGGGGCGGGCTTACTCCCACAGCCTGACCTTGATATTGAATTGCGTTACCTAGGGGAACAGCGCGTCATTACACTGACCGCTAATAATGAGTACGGACATTCATTGCTAAATCAATTGGAGTTAAGTTGAGCATTCAAGCTATTTCAATAAATAGAGCTATTCCTATGATGAAATCGGTTCCTGCTTTTCGAGCAGGTTTGGTTGCCATTACCGCATTCTTTCTATTTTTCTCAAACTTTCTATGGGCGAATGCTCTAGAAGGGGTTCGTGTCTGGCCATCACCGGATGAAACACGAGTTGTTATCGATTTAAAAAATGAGGCTGATTTTAGTTATTTTACCTTAAGTAGCCCAAGTCGCTTGGTTGTTGATTTAAACAAGACATCGCTCAGCACTAAGCTTCCTTTAAAAGTAACTGATAGCCCGGTGCTTAGTCAGGTGAGAAAGAGTACACCGCCTGAGAAGTCAACGTATAGGCTTGTGTTTGAGCTAAAACGTAAAGTCTCAGCCAATATATTTAAGCTTGCTCCGACTCCTGGTGGTCAATATGGCCATCGTTTGGTGATTGACTTACCACATGGCTCGACCTCTGCTAAAGTGCCAACGGCGACGGCACCAACGGTGAGTAAAGATGCCTCTCAGATAAAGCGCCAAGAAGAAATTCTGATTGTGATCGACCCTGGTCATGGCGGAGAAGACCCGGGTTCAATTGGGCCAACTCGTAAGTATGAAAAGAATGCGACGTTGAGTATCTCAAAGAAAATGGCGGCGCAATTAAATGCGATACCAGGTATTAAAGCAAAGCTAACCCGCTCTGGTGATTACTTTGTTAATTTGAATAGACGAGTCGCGATCGCCAGTGAAAATAATGCACACTTACTCATATCTGTGCATGCTGATGCCTTTACTACACCTCAGCCGCGTGGTGCATCGGTTTTTGTTTTGAATACACGTCGTGCCAATACTGAAATATCACGATGGATTGAAGATAAAGAAAAACAATCTGAGCTACTCGGTGGTGGTGGGGCTGCTTTTCCTAGCAGTATTAATGATCGGAATGTAAACCAAACCCTACTTGATCTTCAGTTTAGCCATTCTCAAAAAGAGGGTTATAAACTGGCGACAACCATTTTGTCTGAGATGGGAAAAGTTGCAAAACTGCATAACTCGAAACCAATTAATACCAGCTTAGCTGTACTGCGTTCTCCACAGATCCCATCAGTCTTGGTTGAAACGGGGTTTATTTCGAATCCTACTGAAGAGAAACTACTTTTCCAAAGATCGCATCAAGACAAGCTTGCACGTTCAATTACTAAAGCGGTGGTTAAATACCTAAAAGCGAACCCGCCAGAAGGTACCTCGTTTACAGCGCAGACAAAGGCGAGAACTTATAAAGTAAAAAGTGGTGACTCTTTGTCGGCGATTGCGAAGAAGTTTGGTACATCAACCAGCGTATTGATGAAAGAAAACAAGCTTAAAAGCAGTGGTCTAGCGATTGGCCAAGTGTTGAAAATCCCAGGTAGTGGCTCTGTTTCGACGGCTGCGAATACTGTTGAGACCAAGAAGGTCACCCATACCGTTCGTTCTGGTGACTATTTAGGCAAGATAGCCAGTAAGTATAAAGTCACGGTAGCAGCGATTAAGCGAGAGAATAACCTGAAATCGGATACATTAAGGCTAGGGCAAAAGCTTAAAATTACTGTCAGCCTAAAAGATGTGCCAATCCGCAAGCATAAAGTTCAGCGAGGGGAGTTCTTAGGCAAGATTGCGAGTAAATATGGTGTTTCGGTTAGTAGCATTCGACAAGCTAATAAACTGCGCTCCGACGAACTGGCTATTGGCCAAGTATTGATCATCCCTAATAAGTAGCACATGTCATGACAATAAAGATCTTACCAGCTCGTCTAGCTAACCAAATTGCAGCAGGAGAAGTCGTAGAACGACCGGCTTCTGTTGTAAAGGAGCTGGTAGAGAATAGCTTGGACTCCGGCGCTACTCGAATAGACATTGATATTGAAAAAGGTGGCTCGAAGCTCATTCGAGTGCGAGACAATGGAAAGGGCATTGATAAAGATGAATTAGGCTTAGCGCTCAGTCGTCATGCTACTTCAAAAATTCACTCTTTGGATGATCTGGAAGCGATCGTTAGTCTTGGATTTCGTGGCGAAGCACTGGCGAGTATTAGCTCTGTTTCACGTTTAACGATGACCTCACGCCCCGCAACTCAAGAGCAGGCATGGTCTGCTTATAGTGAAGGGCGAGATATGCAGGTAAAGCTAAAGCCAACAGCTCACCCTATAGGCACTAGCGTAGAAGTGCTGGATCTTTTCTTCAATACACCGGCTAGGCGCAAATTTCTTCGCACAGAAAAGACCGAATTTACTCATATTGACGAACTGATAAAACGCATCGCGTTGAGCTGTTTTGATGTCACTATCAACCTAACTCACAACGGTAAATCAGTTAGACAATATCGTGCGGCTAAAACAGAGATACAAGCAGAAAAGCGCATTGCGGCTGTTTGTGGAAGTGGTTTCGTTAAAAACATGCTCAAAATAGAGCTAGAGCACCAAGGCTTGCATTTACATGGGTGGATAACCACACCAGAAGGTGCGAGGCAGCAAAACGATCTTCAGTACTGCTATGTTAATGGCCGTATGATGAAAGATAAGCTGATCAATCATGCAATCAGGCAAAGTTATGAAAATACACTACGTCCAGATCAGTTTGCCACTTATATTCTGTTTATTGAAATCGATCCTCATCAAGTAGATGTCAATGTACATCCTGCCAAGCACGAGGTTCGCTTTCATCAAGCTCGACTAGTTCATGACTTTATCTATCAAGCGTTGAGTGATGCGCTTGTTCAAAGTAAGCATATAGAGACTCCACAAATCACAGAGTCGGCATTTCATCGAGCCGAGCCACAAGGGGAAGATGTTGATACTGTATCACCTCAAGTGATTGCCGCGGTAGAGCGTACTCCTGATTATCCAAATAAAGTGCCCAGTGTTAGCTCTGGTGAAGTGAATGAAACGGCTCGCCATGCTAATGAGTGGGTAGGTTCTAAAAGCCCTTTTTCTCGTTCAGCATATAAACCCGATCTGCCACAAGCACCGACTAAGCGAGAGCTTCATGCATATACTGATCTACTGACAACAGAAACCCTAGAGTCGACTATAGAAGCAAAAGGCCCAAGCATATCATTGCCGGTAGAGAAGACGATTGAACAGACATTACCGATAGACGCGCTTGGCAAGGCCATTTGTGTGACAGCTGGACACTATGTGGTGATGGGAGATAAGAAGAGCTGCGTGTTGGTCTCTTTAGCAAAAGCGGAATGGCTTCGTATCCGTGGTCAGCTTGATACGGCCCACGGTAACCTTAAACCTCAACCGTTACTTGTGCCTCTATCTTTGAAAGTTGACGATGATCAGCGTTTAAGTTGCGAAGCTATTCAACCACTCTTTCATAAATTGGGCATTCAAATTAAAGAGCGCAATAAGCACGCCTTAATGATCATGGGGGTTCCACAGCCACTACGTCAGCAAAACTTACAAAAAATCATTCCAGATCTGTTATCTTACGCAGCTTCAAATGACTTGAATACTGACTCTCAGTTCGGGGAAACCCAACTAACGATTTGGTTAGCGAATCATATAACTCAGGTGAAAAGCGACTACACTTTATCGGAAGCTATTCAAATTATTGCGGAACTAGAACAGCTTTGGCATGGTCAACTACCTTTAGATGACCCTAAATTTTTGCAGCCGATAGATTTTTCGGCCACGATTGCTGCGTTACTGGCTAAATAAAAAATGACTAATAAATTACCTTTGGCTCTATTCTTAATGGGCCCAACAGCGTCTGGGAAAACGGATCTAGCGATTCGTTTAAGACAAAAGTTTCCTGTAGAAATCATCAGTGTGGACTCTGCATTAATCTATAAAGATATGGATATTGGCACGGCTAAGCCTGATGAACGAGAGTTGGCACTGGCCCCCCATCGTTTAATTGATATTTTAGATCCGAGTGAAGCTTATTCAGCTGCGGACTTTCGCCGTGATGCACTTTCGGAAATGAACCGTATTGTTGCAGATGGAAAAATCCCACTTCTTGTTGGTGGAACCATGCTGTATTACAAAGCATTGCTTGAAGGGCTTTCACCATTACCTGCCGCGAATCCTGAAATTAGAAAACATATTGAAAGTGAAGCATTGAGCGAAGGTTGGCAGTCATTACATGATCAATTACGAGAGATTGATCCTGTTTCAGCAACAAGAATTCACCCTAATGACCCACAAAGATTGTCTAGGGCATTGGAAGTTTATCGAATTTCCGGTAAAACTCTTACTGAGCTAACTGAAATTAAAGGCGAAAGTCTGCCATTTCGAGTTAAGCAGTTTGCAATAGCTCCCAAGGAAAGGGCTGAGCTCCACCGCCGTATTGAGCTGCGCTTTAACAATATGATGGAAGCTGGGTTTGAAGATGAAATGAAGGCACTTTATGCCCGAAAAGATCTTCACCCAGAATTACCGTCAATTCGTTGCGTTGGCTACAGGCAGATGTGGGACTATTTAGATGGGAACTGCAGTAAGGATGAAGCGATATTTCGTGGAGTCTGTGCAACCCGTCAATTGGCCAAGCGTCAGATCACCTGGTTGCGCAGCTGGGATGATTTAACTTGGTTAGATAGCGAGAACGTTGAACACGCGCTAGAAACGTTATCAAATGCAATAGCATCTGATTAAATTAGCTGTGTATAATGAGATCGCTTTTGCGTGAATATACCCTGTAAAGGATCCGTTACTTGAAAAACGTATGCATTGCCTACATAACAAGTAACGACGGGGTATTTATTACTCGTTTAGCTCAGATGCAAAGCAACACAACTTTTTGCACGAAACCACTAGCTAAATAATTACAACAAAATACAAAATAAGGAAAATAAAATGGCTAAGGGGCAATCTTTACAAGACCCATTCTTGAATGCACTCCGTCGTGAGCGTATTCCCGTTTCAATCTATCTTGTGAACGGTATTAAACTACAGGGACAAATCGAATCATTTGACCAGTTTGTAATTCTATTGAAGAACACTGTTAACCAAATGGTTTATAAGCATGCTATTTCTACTGTGGTTCCTGCTCGTGCAGTAAGCCATCACAATGGTGACCGACCTGATCGTCCACAAGAGAAATCAGAAGATTAATAATCTGACGTATTTAATTAGTTCAACAACAAGGAGTTGGCTGCTTGTTTGACCGTTATGAAGCCGGTGAACGAGCCGTACTTGTTCATATTAATTTCTCGCAAGAGGGTGAGTGGGAAGATTTAAGCGAATGTGAAATGCTTATCTCTTCTGCTGGAGTGTCGACGCTGCAAGTTGTGACTGGTAGTCGTCAATCTCCACACCCTAAATATTATGTCGGAGAGGGTAAAGCTCAAGAAATTGCACAGGCGGTTCAATTGGTCAGTGCCGATATCGTGATCTTTAACCATGCCCTATCGCCAGCCCAAGAACGTAATCTAGAAGCCCTATGTCAATGTCGAGTATTAGACCGAACAGGTTTGATCCTGGATATTTTTGCTCAACGAGCAAGAACTCATGAAGGTAAAATGCAAGTCGAGCTTGCTCAATTGCGTCATATCTCTACGAGGTTGATCAGAGGGTGGACACACCTAGAGAGACAAAAAGGTGGGATTGGATTACGTGGACCCGGTGAAACTCAGTTAGAGACCGACAGACGATTATTGCGTGACAGAATTAAGACGATCTTACGACGTTTAGCGAAAGTGGCTAAACAGCGAGAGCAAGGCCGTCGAGCAAGGAATCGTGCAGAAATCCCAACTATCTCACTGGTGGGATATACCAATGCAGGCAAATCAACCCTATTTAACTGTATTACAGAGGCGGGCGTTTATGCCGCGGATCAGTTGTTTGCTACGCTTGATCCAACATTACGAAAAATTGAACTGTTAGATGTTGGTACTGCTATTTTAGCGGATACCGTTGGTTTTATTCGACATCTTCCTCATGATCTTGTCGCGGCATTTAAAGCCACGTTACAAGAGACGCAAGAAGCTGACATTTTGTTACATGTTGTTGATGCCAGTGATGACCGTTTTCGTGAGAACATTCAAGCCGTTCATGACGTGCTAGAAGAGATTGATGCGCACGAAGTACCAACTCTTGTCGTTATGAACAAGATTGATAACCTAGAAGGTCAGAAGCCTAGAATTGAACGAGACGAGGAAGGAAATCCTCGTACTGTTTGGGTATCTGCAATGGATGGACTAGGTATTGATCTACTGTTTGAAGCACTAACTG
This sequence comes from Vibrio lamellibrachiae, assembly GCF_050337265.1. NCBI lineage: Bacteria > Pseudomonadati > Pseudomonadota > Gammaproteobacteria > Vibrionales > Vibrionaceae > Vibrio > Vibrio lamellibrachiae. The sequence goes on along the minus strand of NZ_JAKJSU010000023.1, from coordinate 10,713 downwards.
AAAGGTTAGCCAGTCAAATGGTGTCTTATCAACTGCGAATCCCCCCTGAGTATCAGGGAAGAATTCGTAGTACCTTCTTCCAAATGAATTGTATTCAACAAGAAGAATATGACCAAGAAGGCGATTTGCTTATCGATATTCGAATGCAACAAGTCGATTGGTCAAAGTTAGAGAAAAGAGAAGAGGTAGTTTTACGTGACTTTATAGTTACTTAAAGGACTGCTACAGTATAACGTCATATCAATGATGGAGCTTTCTAATGGCGTGGAATGAGCCTGGTAATAACAACGGCAATAACGGCCGCGATAAAGACCCTTGGGGTAATAAAGATAATCGCGGTGGCCGAGATCAAGGACCGCCAGATTTAGACGAAGTGTTTAATAAACTGAGTCAAAAATTGGGTGGCAAGTTTGGTAAGAAAGGTGGAAGTGGTCCCTCTTTTGGTGGCGGCGGCGGTGCAATTGGCGTAGGTGTCATTGCAGCAATCGCAGTCGCAGTTTGGGCATTTTCTGGCTTTTACACAATTGGTGAAGCCGAGCGCGGTGTCGTATTACGTTTAGGTAAATACAATCATATCGAGGATCCAGGTTTGAACTGGCGTCCTGCAGGTATTGATACGTATGAAGCCGTGAACGTTCAAGCGATTCGATCTTTACGCGCATCAGGTCTGATGCTAACGAAAGATGAGAACGTAGTAACGGTTGGTATGGATATTCAGTACCGAGTATCTGATCCATACAAATACCTATACACAGTAACGAATGCTGATGACAGTCTAAGTCAAGCTGCCGATTCTGCTCTACGTGCGGTAATTGGTGACTCGTTAATGGATAGTATCCTGACCAGTGGTCGTCAACAAATTCGTCAAAGCACTCAAGAAACATTGAATGACATCATTGATGCTTACGATATGGGCTTGACCATTGTTGATGTGAACTTCCAGTCAGCTCGTCCGCCTGAGCAAGTGAAAGCGTCGTTTGATGATGCAATCGCAGCTCGAGAAGATGAAGAGCGTTTTGAGCGTGAGGCAGAAGCGTATCGAAATGATATTTTGCCGAAAGCAACAGGTCGTGCAGAACGTTTGAAGAGAGAAGCTCTTGGTTACTCTGAGCGTACGGTCAATGCAGCAATTGGTGAAGTCGCTCAGTTTGAGAAACTACTACCGGAATACACCGCTGCACCTGAAGTTACCCGTAACCGTATGTACCTAGATACTATGGAACAGGTTTACTCAAGTACGTCGAAGGTACTGATTGACTCTGAGTCTAGTGGCAACCTACTGTACTTACCAATTGATAAGTTGGCAGGTAAAGAAGGCAGCTCTAAGGCAACACGCAACTCAACGTCATCTTATGATCAAATCGAACTTGAGTCAGAAGCTAATGTTTCACAGTCTGATTCACAATCCCGTTCATCGGGCTCACGTCAAGGGAGATACTAATAATGCGTAAGTTAATGATCCCTGTATTGGCAGTGACTATTGTTCTCATGTTGATGTCACTTTTTGTTATTCAAGAAGGTGAGCGCGGCATGGTGATTCGTTTTGGCCGTGTTCTTGATGACAATGGTGTATCTCGTATCTACGAACCTGGTGTTCACTTTAAAATGCCACTGTTTGATCGCGTGAAAACATTAGATGCACGTATTCAAACGATGGATGGTGTTTCGGACCGTTTTGTAACATCAGAGAAGAAAGACGTTTTAATTGATACCTATGCTAAATGGCGTATCTCTGATTTTGGACGTTTTTATCTGAGTACTGGCGGTGGTAATATTATGACCGCAGAAGCACTTCTTGAGCGTAAAGTGACGGATGTTCTTCGATCAGAAATCGGTTCGCGTGAAATAAAGCAAATCGTTTCGGGTCCACGTAACAAAGATGTCTTGCCTGACAGTGCTGATAGCGAAGAAGTGACCACGGAAGCGGCCAAAGAAGCGTTAGAGATTGATGGCGAACGTGACAAGGTTATGGAAAATGTACTAGCGGGAACAGCCGAGAGTGCAATGGCAGATTTAGGTGTTGAGATTGTTGATTTCCGTATGAAGAAAATCAACCTTCCTGACGAAATCAGCGAATCTATATACCGTCGTATGCGTGCAGAACGTGAATCTGTAGCTCGTAGACACCGTTCTCAAGGTCGTGAGAAAGCGGAAGTTATCCGTGCTCAAGCGGAACTTGAAGTAGCAACTGTAATTGCAGAAGCAGATAGAACAGCTCGTGTAACTCGTGGTGACGCGGATGCGCAAGCAGCAAAAATCTACGCAGATGCGTTTAGTCAAGACCCTGAGTTCTTTGGCTTTGTTCGTTCGCTGCAAGCTTACGAGCGTTCATTTAGTGATAAGAGTGATATCTTAGTGTTAGACCCTAAGAGTGACTTCTTCCAGTATATGAACAATGCGAAAGGCATAGCTGGTAAGTAACCGCAGAATATTGCTAAGTACTATCACATAGCTAAGCTTCAGTTGTTATTACTGAAAATAGATTTAAGGCTCCTAATTAGGGGCCTTTCTTTTTCCCAGTACTTACTCGATTAGAAAAGGAATAATGATGTCGAACTCAATTTGGGTTGCGTTAGGTTTAGTGTTGATCGTTGAAGGTTTAGGTCCGCTCATTGCTCCAAATGGCTGGCGAGCAATGGTTGCTCAACTGAGTGAGCAACCCGATAATCAATTGAGAAGAATGGGAGGCTGTTTGGTGGTAGCTGGTGTTGTGATCGCTTACGTCTTCTCGTAAGTTCATCACTCACCTTCTATTTACATAAAAGGCTGGTGGTTAATAATGCGGTGGAGGCGTCTCTTCCGAAGGGTCGGCAAGATTTGAAGAATCCATATTCTTTACCTTTCCAGCAACATACTTCATTTGATCTTGCATCTTAGTGATCAGTAGTTGTTGCGTTGAAAGTGCATCGTTAAGTTCACTCACGGTCTGCTCTTGAAAAGCAAGTTGGCACTCTAAATCGTTAATGCGATCTTCAAGCGCTTGGTAGGATTTATCAGTCATCAAATTTCCAAGCCTGTGCAATACCAGCGGATGTGCCTGAGACAACACGCTGTTGATTATCGAAAGCGGCATCATACACTACCGCACGAGGAGGACGAGCATCTTTTAATGGCTCTGCCTCAAATCCATCAAGCTTCTTACCACTATTTGTATCCCAAACTATGATTCGACTAGAGGGTGTACCGGTAATGAGCTTTGAACCATCGTCAGAAAATCGAGCAGTTGAAAAAATGAGCTGACGAGAAAAACTGCTTAATTGCGCCTGTTCATTTCCTGTTTTTAAGTCCCATACAATCGCTTGATTGCCTCCATCAGAGCTAAAAGCAAGCAATCCGTCTCTTTGCAGTGCGACTCGAATGACGCGTTGCTCATGTTCAAATGTACGTAAAATCTGACCGGATTCAGTGTCCCAAAGATACGCTTTATAGTCATTGCCACCTGATAAGGCGAAGCGGCCATTCGGGGAAAGTGCAACGGAATTAATTTTTTCTTGATGCGCAAGGAACTCTAAGCGCCGTCCGGTGACTAAATTTACGTAGATGGCTTTGCCGTTAGAAAGCCCTAGCAGAACTTGCTCGCCATTACTGGATATATCAACATCGCGAATAAGGCCATCTGAAATGGACCATAAGCCTTCTGCTTGTGTCCAAGAGAGGTCCCAAACAGCGAAGTTGATTTGGCTAGCGGTGATAGCAAAGCGTCCGTTGTCGGAAATACGAATACGGGACACTGAGTTTTCTTGAGCATCTTGTTGGCCGAGTTGAGCCAGTTGTTCGTTTTGTGCAAGGTCCCAAAGAACCAGTTTATGTTCTTTGGAATAGATAAGAGCAAACCTAGCATCACGACTTAATGCAAAGCTTGTCGTGCCTTTGGGCTCTAGCTCCCAACGTTGATCATTTTTGGAAGAGAAAAAGCATCCATTTAACGCTAGGATGACAAAGCCACACAAAATTGAATGAAGAATATTTCGCATCAAGTCCAATTATCCGCTTGGTGTGTAAAGACAATTTGTAAACATATAGCTATATTGGTACAACAACGTCTCGCATTCCAGTCATAACTGAATGATTGTGACGAATGGTTAGCCTAAAACTGGAGAAATAAATGAAATCGATGTTTAAAGTGTCACTGCTTGCAGCAACTGTATTGTTGGCAGTTGGCTGTCAAAAAGAAGAAGAGCCAAAAGTTGAAACTGCAGCCGCGGCTGAGCAAGTAGCAGAAACAGGCAAAGCTGTTCACTTTAAAACGGATGACGATAAAGCGGCATATGCGATCGGTGTTTCATTTGCAAACTACCTAAGCACAAGCATTGAAAAACCAAGTGAAATTGGTATCAATCTAAATAAAGACCTTGTGCTAAAAGGTATTGAGCACGTATTTGCGGGTAATGCTGAATTAAACGAAGAAGAGACTCGTGAAGTTCTTGAGCAATTAGATGTACGTGTTTCAACAGCGATGCAAGCTCAAGCGGAAGAAAAATCAGCGGCTGCGGAAAAAGCAGGTCAAGATTTCCAAGCTGATTTTGCACAGCAAGATGGCGTAACAAAAACAGATTCTGGCCTTCTATACCAAGTAATCACAGAAGCTAAGGGCGACCAACCGAAAGATACTGATACGGTTCAAGTACACTATAAAGGTACTTTGATTGACGGTACTCAGTTTGATAGCTCATACGATCGTGGTGAGCCAGCTGTGTTCCCACTTAACCGTGTTATCCCTGGCTGGACTGAAGGCGTTCAACTAATGCCTGTTGGTTCTAAGTTCAAGTTTGTTATCCCACCACAACTTGCTTATGGCCCACAAGACACACCAACAATCCCAGCTAACTCGACATTAGTATTTGAAGTTGAACTACTAAAAATCGAAAGCGATGCGAATGTTGAAGTTCAATAATAACGATTGAGCTGAATATTGATTAGGGTCTGACTTGTTCAGGCCCTTTTTTATGAGCGATGTCTAAATGAGCAATAGTTTGGTTGAAAGATCATTGACTATATTTAGACGTTCTTCGCTTTATTTAGCGATCTTGGCCATATTCTTTGCGTTAAGTCAGCAGATTGCTACTTAGCTAGGTGCTCTATTCAAATTTTCTGATAAACTTAGTTAGATTTGTTGATTTTTTGCGCTAAGGCTAGAATATCGTGACTACTACCGAAACACTTACAGACATGCCACTAGAGACAGAACTGCTTGAAATGGAATCAGTCCATGTAAAGCCGTTCAGTGACCATGACAAAATAATTCTAAGATCTTATGAAGCGGTAGTTGATGGTATTGCCAGTCTTATCGGTCCGTTTTGTGAAATCGTTTTACACTCGCTTGAAGATCTTAATACATCGGCGATAAAAATTGCTAACGGTGAAAACACCGGAAGACAAGTGGGTTCCCCAATCACTGATTTAGCACTAAAAATGCTAAAAGACATTGAAGGCTCTGAGCGTAACTTCTCTCGTTCGTATTTTACCCGTGCTAAAGGCGGGGTATTGATGAAGTCGATCACTGTTGCTATTCGCAATGGTGAAAATCGAGTGATAGGGCTTCTTTGTATTAATGTGAATTTAGATGCACCATTCTCACAAGTTCTAAAATCGTTTATGCCTACTCAAGAAGCAAATGAAGCGGAGTCTTCAGTAAACTTCGCAAGTGATGTTGAAGAGTTGGTGGACCAAACGGTTGAACGTACGATTGAAGAGATCAATGCAGATAAGTCGGTCTCGAATAATACCAAGAACCGTCAAATAGTGATGGAACTGTACGACAAAGGTATTTTTGATATTAAAGACGCAATAAACCGAGTCGCCGATCGTCTTAATATCTCAAAGCACACTGTTTACCTATATATTCGTCAACGCAAAACAGAGGATGAAGAGTCTTGATCTCTTCTCTTAGCTATACCTTAGTCGTTAACGGCTCTGTGTATGGCTCTCAAGCCGCGCGCAGTGCCTTTCTATTTGCAGAGGCACTGATAAAAAAAGGACACATCTTAACGAGTGTCTTTTTTTATCAAGATGGCGTCACTAACGGCTCTTGTTTGACCGTTCCAGCGAACGATGAATTTAATTTGGTTGAAGCGTGGCAGAAACTAGCTTTAGAGCATAATGTTGCTTTAGAAACCTGTGTCGCGGCAGCACTTCGGCGAGGTGTTGTTAGCGAAAGTGAAGCAATGCAACATCAATTGCCAAGTGCAAATCTAGCTGAGGGATTTAATCAGGCTGGTTTAGGCAGCTTAGCTGAAGCCATGTTGACGCAAGATAGGGTAGTGCAGTTTTGAAAAAGCTCGGTTTTGTATTTCACTCTTCTCCACACGCTACTGCTTCGGGCAGAGAAGGACTTGATGCTCTATTAGCGGCCTCGGCGTATAGTGAAGATATCCATGTGTTCTTTGTTGGTGAAGGCGTCACTCAACTCGTTGGTGAGCAGAGGCCTGAACTCGTATTAAGCCGAGACTACATTAGTAGCTTCAAATTGATGGATCTGTACGATATTGAACAAGTGTATGCGTGTCAGAAGGGGTTAGAAGATCGAGGCTTACTGGATACGCCATTGGCTTTTGATGTTGAGATCGTTTCAAGTCGTGATATTGCATCGTTAATGGCGAGCTGCCATCACATTCTTAGTTTCTAGGCGTACTGATGCTTTATATTATCTCCAAACCAGAAAACGTTATGCTAGCAGCGCAGTTTACCACTGATGCCGATGAGCTTTTATTGATGCAGTCTGCGGTATATCTTTCGAATCCGAAGCACTATCAATATATCTTACTGAAAAGCCTACCGTGTTCGATATCAGCCTTGGTGGAAGACCTTCAGGCTAGAGGTGTAGAAGCATCGGTTGCGCACGGTATTCAGGTAATCGACATGGATCAATTTGTTGATTTAACGGTAAAGCACACTAAATCAATCTCTTGGTAGAGCCGTTACTTGTATATTGTTATCTGTAAAGTCATTTTTTAACCAATTTGGTGAAAAAAGATCTGTATATTTCTTGACACATCCCCCCCGTCTGAATAGAATTTTGCGTCCCTAATTGTATGAACTACATTAGGGCTAGATTTTTCACAAAGCTTACTTTCAAGTAAATCAGGAGCTAGTTAATGGCAACTATTAACCAGTTGGTACGTAAACCTCGTGTAAAGCAAGTTGTTAAAAGCAACGTGCCTGCACTAGAAGCGTGCCCACAAAAACGTGGTGTATGTACTCGTGTTTACACTACTACACCAAAAAAACCTAACTCAGCACTTCGTAAGGTTTGCCGTGTTCGTCTAACGAACGGCTTTGAAGTGACTTCGTACATCGGCGGTGAAGGCCACAACCTTCAAGAGCACAGTGTTGTTCTAATCCGTGGTGGTCGTGTTAAAGACCTTCCGGGTGTACGTTACCACACTGTTCGCGGCGCATTAGACTGTGCTGGCGTAAATGACCGTAAGAAAGGTCGTTCTAAGTACGGTGTGAAGCGTCCTAAGTCTTAATGGATTCCGTTAAGTAAGGCCAAACACTAAATTAATTTTAATTCTTAATTTTTGAAGAAACTGAAAAGTTTTGGATAACCTGAAGAAGACAACGGAGATATATCCATGCCACGTCGTCGCGTTATAGGCCAGCGTAAGATCCTTCCAGATCCTAAGTTCAAATCTGAACTGCTGGCAAAATTCGTTAACATCCTTATGGTTGACGGAAAAAAATCTACTGCAGAGAAAATTGTTTACACTGCACTAGAAGTTATGGCTGAGAAATCTGGTAAAGATCACTTAGCTGTATTTGAAGAAGCTCTTGAAAATGTTCGTCCATCGGTAGAAGTTAAATCTCGCCGTGTGGGTGGTTCAACTTACCAAGTACCTGTAGAAGTTCGTCCGGTTCGCCGTAACGCTCTTGCTATGCGTTGGGTAGTTGAAGCTGCGCGTAAGCGTGGTGAAAAATCTATGGCTCAACGCCTAGCTGCTGAAATGCTAGACGCGTCTGAGAACAAAGGTACTTCGGTTAAGAAACGTGAAGACGTTCACCGTATGGCTGATGCTAACAAAGCATTCGCTCATTACCGCTGGTAATACCTTTTTAGTGCTGCGAGTTTCTCTCGCAGCACTTTCTACTTCCTACCTATAAGACTTTAGGGCTTATTTATATTTCAAAATCTCTTTTTGAAACATCAATAATTCCTACAAAGAGGATACACCGTGGCTCGTAAAACTCCTATTGAGCGCTACCGTAACATCGGTATCGTAGCTCACGTAGATGCAGGTAAAACAACCACAAGTGAACGTATTCTGTTCTATACTGGCCTCTCTCATAAAATCGGTGAAGTTCACGATGGTGCTGCAACCATGGACTGGATGGAACAGGAGCAAGAACGTGGTATTACTATCACATCTGCTGCTACTACAACCTTCTGGCGTGGTATGGAAGCACAGTATCAAGATCATCGCATCAACATCATCGATACTCCAGGACACGTAGATTTCACTATCGAAGTAGAACGCTCTCTGCGCGTACTTGATGGTGCTGTTGTTGTTTTCTGTGGCTCATCTGGTGTAGAACCTCAATCTGAAACTGTATGGCGTCAAGCTGATAAATACAGTGTTCCTCGTATGGTTTTCGTTAACAAAATGGACCGTACAGGCGCTGATTTCTTACGTGTTGTTGATCAAATCAAAGATCGTCTAGGTGCTACGCCAATTCCAATTCAGCTGAATATCGGTGCTGAGGAAGAGTTTAAAGGTGTTGTTGACCTGATTAAGATGAAAGCAATCAACTGGAATGAAGCCGATCAAGGCATGACGTTTAAATACGAAGACATTCCAGCTGACATGCAAGAAATGGCTGAAGAGTACCGTACAGAACTTGTTGAAGCTGCTGCTGAAGCATCTGAAGAGCTAATGGATAAATACCTTGAAGAAGGTGAGCTTACTGAAGCTGAGATCAAACAAGGTCTTCGCTCGCGTACTCTTAGCAATGAAATTGTACTGGCGACGTGTGGTAGTGCGTTTAAAAATAAAGGCGTACAAGCTGTTCTTGATGCAGTCGTTGATTTCCTTCCTTCTCCAGCGGATGTTCCTGCAATTCAGGGCATTGATGAGAAAGAGAATGAAGTGGAGCGTCATGCTGATGACAACGAACCGTTTTCTGCATTAGCTTTCAAAATTGCGACAGACCCTTTTGTCGGCACTTTAACGTTTATCCGTGTATATTCCGGTGTGGTTGAAAGTGGCAAAACGGCTTACAATTCAGTTAAGCAGCAACGTGAACGTTTGGGACGCATTGTTCAAATGCACTCAAACAAGCGTGAAGAAGTGAAAGAAGTGCGAGCGGGTGATATCGCAGCTATTATTGGCCTTAAAGATGTGACAACAGGTGAAACCCTGTGTGATCAGAATCATAAGATCATTCTTGAGTGCATGGAATTCCCAGATCCAGTGATTCAGATTGTTGTAGAGCCTCGCTCTCAAGCTGATCAAGATAAAATGACTATTGCGTTAGGTAAACTAGCTGCAGAAGATCCATCGTTCCGTGTTGAAACGGATAACGAGACAGGCCAGACATTGATTTCTGGTATGGGTGAACTGCATTTAGATATTATTGTTGACCGCATGCAACGTGAATTTAGCGTTAACTGTAACGTTGGTAATCCACAAGTTGCTTACCGCGAAACCATTCGTGGCACAGCGAAAGCTGAAGGTAAGTTTATCCGTGAATCGGGTGGTAAAGGGCAATATGGTCATGTTTGGCTGAAGCTCGAACCATCAGAAGTTGGCGAAGGTTTTGTCTTCGTGGATGAAATTGAAAATGGTACGGTACCAAAAGAGTTTATCGATTCAGTCGCCAAAGGCGCTGCAGAGCAGATGAATAGTGGTGTTGTTGCGGGTTATCCAATTCTGGATATCAAAGCTACACTATATGATGGCTCTTACCATGAATCAGATTCAAGTGAGACAGCGTTTTTAATCGCTGCCTCTATGGCTTTCAAAACGGCAGCGCTTGAAGCGCAACCAGTTTTGCTTGAGCCTATGATGAAAGTTGAAGTAACTACTCCAGAGGATTGGATGGGTGACGTTGTTGGCGATATTAACCGCCGCCGCGGCATCATCGAAGGAATGGACGAGGGGACTGCTGGCCTGAAGATAATTCGTGCACAAGTTCCGTTGTCTGTCATGTTCGGTTACGCAACTGATTTACGTTCTGCGACACAAGGTCGTGCTTCTTACTCTATGGAGTTTAGTGAGTACGCTGAAGTGCCAAACAATGTTGCAAAAGCAATCATTGCAGAGCGTGTTTAAAAAATAGGGTAAGTTTTTCTTCTTTTTTGGAAGAACAATGCGCCCAAATATTGCGCTGACGCACGTTGACGCATAAAATAGCAAATTCTGGATCTTCCTGATCAATAAGGATCAGGTCGAATCATAACTAGGAAGGAACACGATCGTGTCTAAAGAAAAATTTGAACGTACGAAACCGCACGTAAACGTTGGTACTATCGGCCACGTTGACCACGGTAAAACAACTCTAACTGCTGCTATCTGTACTACTTTGTCAAAAGTATACGGCGGTGAAGCGAAAGACTTCGCATCAATCGATAATGCTCCAGAAGAGCGTGAGCGCGGTATCACAATCGCAACTTCACACGTTGAGTACGATACTCCAGAGCGTCACTACGCACACGTAGATTGCCCAGGACACGCGGATTACGTTAAAAACATGATCACTGGTGCTGCACAAATGGAT
>NZ_JAKJSU010000022.1:0-23633 GCF_050337265.1 Vibrio lamellibrachiae | reverse complement strand
GGTTCAATCAACCCACACACTCGTTTTGAGTCAGAAGTATACGTTCTGTCTAAAGACGAAGGTGGTCGTCACACTCCATTCTTCAAAGGTTACCGTCCACAGTTCTACTTCCGTACAACTGACGTAACTGGCGATATCACGCTTCCAGAAGGCGTAGAAATGGTAATGCCTGGTGACAACATCCAAATGACTGTAGAGCTAATCGCTCCAATCGCAATGGATGAAGGTCTACGTTTCGCAATCCGCGAAGGTGGCCGTACAGTAGGTGCTGGTGTTGTTGCTAAAATCTTTGACTAATTAATTAGTTAGATTTTCAATAATCGCATCAAAAGGGAAGCTTAGGCTTCCCTTTTTTATGCCTGTTACCAAAACGAATTTCCTTATAACAAAATTGTCTAAATAAATTGTTATTGAAAGTGGTAATAAAAACTGTTCTCATTTATATTTGAGTTTGTATTGACTGTTTTAGGTTGTTGTATGTACGTTTGCTTATGTCATGGAATCTCTGATAAGAAAATTAAGAAGTTAGTGATCGAAGAAGGGGTTTCTGATATTCGAGGTATTAAAAAATGCACAGCACTTGGTAGTCAATGTGGTAAATGTGTTCGTCCAACTAAAGAAATTATCGACGAAACGTTATCGGTTCAATTTAAGCAAGCTGTTTAAAAACGTTTCTAAGCCGCTTTATATGCTTTGAAACTTTGACTCTCTTCAGATCGGTTCTACAGTTAATAGAACCACAGAGGAGGGCTCTGCCATGAAAGGCGATCCAATCATCATTCAACATCTCAACAAAGTTCTGGGCAATGAACTCGTTGCCATTAATCAATATTTTCTTCACGCACGTATGTACAAAGACTGGGGCTTAAAACACCTCGCCGATAAAGAATACGATGAATCGATCGATGAAATGAAACACGCGGATCATCTGGTTGAAAGAATCCTTTTTTTAGAGGGTCTTCCTAACCTTCAGGATCTGGGAAAACTTAATATCGGTGAAGATGCCAAAGAAATGCTCGAAAGTGACTTAAACGTCGAAATGACGGCAATTCCAGATTTGAAAGATGCGATAGCCTACGCAGAGAAAACTCGGGACTATGTGTCACGTGATCTTTTCCAAGATATCTTAGAAGACGAAGAAGAACACGTTGATTGGCTAGAAACACAACTCGGTTTGATTGAATTGACTGGTATCGAAAATTACCTTCAAGCACAGTTTGTCGATGAAGATGACTAAACGTACTTTTCTGAGATGTTAAGTCGTTCAAATATATGAAATTTGAACGACTTAACTTTATAAATACTATTATTTCCTGATTTTATAATTCTCCGCGACTATTCAACCGTTATCAATTTCACATTTCTCTTGCCTATTCTGCTTCCTTTCTGTACTATTTGCCGTCCTTAATTCTCGGTCATTTATCTTTAGTTCCTTGCTTCCTCTGGACGACCGAGCCACTCGTGGAAGCTAATAATCCGTAAGGAGCAACCAAATGCGTCATTATGAAATCGTATTCATGGTTCACCCTGATCAAAGCGAGCAAGTTGCTGGCATGATCGAGCGTTACACTGGTTCTATCACTGAAGCTGGCGGTACTATCCACCGTCTAGAAGACTGGGGTCGTCGTCAGATGGCTTACCCAATCAACAAGCTTCACAAAGCTCACTACGTTCTTATGAACGTTGAAGCTGGTCAAGAAGTGATTGACGAGCTAGAAACTGCTTTCCGTTTTAACGATGCAGTTCTACGTAACATGATCATGCGCACTAAAGGCGCTGTGACTGAACAATCTATTATGCTTAAGCAAAAAGAAGAGCGTGCTGAACGTGCTCCTCGTCGTGAAGAGCGTACAGAGCGTCCAGAAGCTAAGCCAGAAGCAGCTGCTGAGTAATTAACTTATGACCAATCGAATGGAACTTAGCGGCTCTGTCGTCAAAGAACCTATTCGAAGCCAAAGCCCTGCTGGTATCGCTCATTGCCGTTTTTGGTTAGAGCATCGTTCCACGGTGGTAGAAGCTGATTTACCGAGACAAGTTTATTGTCGTATGCCGGTAGTTGTCAGTGGGCAAAGGTCACAAGCAATAATTCAGAACTTAGTTCAAGGTAGTAATATTAAGGTAAGTGGCTTTGTCGCTTATCAGACCGGCCGAAATGGTGTGGGAAAATTAGTATTGCATGCCGACAACATAACTCAAATTTAAGATCAGGAGATAGCCCATGGCTCGTTTCTTCCGTCGTCGTAAATTCTGCCGTTTTACTGCAGAAGGCGTACAAGAGATTGACTACAAAGACGTAGCAACTCTTAAAAACTACATTACTGAAGCTGGTAAAATCGTACCTAGCCGTATCACTGGTACAAGTGCTAAGTATCAGCGTCAACTAGCTCGTGCTATCAAGCGTTCACGCTACCTAGCTCTTCTACCGTACACTGATAAGCATCAGTAAACGGTCGATTTATTAAGAAAGAGGATTAAATAATGCAAGTTATTCTACTTGATAAAATCGGTAACCTAGGTGCACTTGGCGATACTGCAAACGTTAAATCTGGCTACGCTCGTAACTTCCTTATCCCACAGGGTAAAGCAGTTATGGCAACTAAAGCTAACGTTGAAATGTTTGAAACTCGCCGCGCTGAACTAGAAGCTAAAGTTGCTGAACAGCTAACTGCTGCTCAAGCACGTGCTGATAAAGTTACTGCACTAGAAGCTGTTGTAATCGCTTCTAAAGCTGGTGATGAAGGTAAACTATTCGGTTCTATCGGTACTCGTGACATCGCTGACGCTATTACAGCGGCAGGTGTTGCAGTAGCTAAGAGCGAAGTACGCCTACCTGAAGGCGCTCTACGTAACACTGGTGAGTTCGACATTAGCATCCAACTTCACTCTGAAGTTTTTGCTACTGCGAAACTACAAGTTGTTGCTGCTGAGTAATTTCAGTATCTAGACGAATTCTTCGTTAAGAAGATTTGAAACACCGGCTCAGGCCGGTGTTTTTTTATGTCTGAAATATGAGATGAATAAACTGAGAATGAGTTAAAGATTTATAATTAAGGGGCGAGGCTAATCTGGCTTTAGTTAGAATATAAAAAGCAGGTTCACAGAGAAGATACTGTCGGCATTACTGAGCCCAGTAGGTACTTGATCGTGGTACTGACGAGCGTAAGCGACTTTGAGTGCGATATCGTCAGTAATATTGTTGGTTGCACTGAAGTCGGTGTCTAAACGAGTATTACTTGGACCTGATACTGCGGTAATATCTGCTGATAGCTTTAAGTCGTTGACGACACTCCATACAACATTGATATTCCCACGAAAAATCCCTTCTTGAACTGTTTCGGGAAAAATGATGTCATCGTCTTTGAGTTCATCTAAATTTGGCTCTTGATAACGAAAACCTGGACCTAATTCGAGTTCGATAAGTAACGCGTCAGTATTGGTAAATTGATAACCTAAACCACCTGATAGTGTGTGATCCTTGAAATAAGCACTGTATCTCGATTCAACACCTTTAAAGTTTCCATATAAGTAAGTTTTGGGGCTCAACTTATAATCGCTTTGCGCGGTATAGGTGGATTGACGCTTATCTTCTTCCCCATCTTTATACAGCATGTAGAACTTCCATTCGCCACTGCTACGGTGACGGCCAGAGACATACTCTGCATTCATGCGAGAGTTCAATGATTGAGAGTCAGAGTTCCCGTTATGAGCTTGGTAACCAAATTCAACTTCTGTGTTCCATGGGGAAGGGATTTCGATCTCTGTAGGGCTTGGTAACGCTTCTTCTGCATAAGCCAACGATGTCGTAAGCAGGCTAAAACCCGCTAACAAAAGATTACGCACTCAGAACCTCTAGAGAATATAATGGGGGGCAAATAGTATGTTGACGAGTACCCACTTTCGTCAACGAAGGGTCAATTCTACCTAAGTAAAATACAAACATCCTCTAACTTAATTACAAATGAGATATTCTCGTTATAATGACGGCAATAAAAGAGAAATTGAGCAATCAAATGGCAGACCAAAAAACGGATTACAGAAAAAAATTCAACTCAGACAAACAAGTTGATGCGATCAAAGTTCCTCCACATTCATTAGAAGCAGAACAATCCGTTATTGGTGGTCTGCTTCTCGACAATGAACGTTGGGATTCTGTTGCCGAAAAAGTTCTTGCTAACGATTTCTACAGCCGCCCACATCGATTGATTTTTGAAGCTGCTAAATCCATCTTGGATGACAGTAAGCCGTTGGACTTGATCACTCTCTCTGAGTTTTTAGAGTTACGAGAGCAGCTTGAAGACGTCGGTGGTTTTGCTTACTTAGCTGATTTGGCCAAGAACACTCCTAGTGCGGCAAATATTAATGCGTATGCCGATATTGTTGCAGAGCGAGCGCTAGTACGTAACTTAATTGGTGTTGCCAACGAAATCGCTGATGCGGGTTATGATCCACAAGGCCGAAGCTCAGAAGATCTACTCGACCTTGCCGAGAGTAAAGTTTTCGCTATCGCAGAAGAGCGAACCACAGAAAATGAAGGCCCGCAAAGTGTTGATAACATCCTAGAGAAAACGCTAGAGAGAATTGAGACACTTTATAAGACGCCACAAGACGGTGTAACGGGTGTTAGCACCGGCTTTAATGATTTAAATAAAAAGACCGCAGGACTACAAGGTTCGGATTTGATCATTGTTGCAGCGCGTCCATCGATGGGTAAAACAACCTTCGCGATGAACCTGTGTGAAAACGCAGCAATGGACCAAGATAAACCAGTGTTAATCTTCTCTCTAGAGATGCCGGCTGAACAGCTGATGATGCGTATGCTCGCGTCACTGTCTCGCGTCGATCAAACGAAGATTCGTACTGGCCAATTAGACGACGAAGATTGGGCTCGAATTTCCTCTACCATGGGGATTCTGATGCAGAAGAAGAACATGTACATCGATGATAGCTCCGGTTTAACACCAACAGAATTGCGTTCTCGTGCACGTCGAATTGCGCGAGATTCCGGCGGGTTAAGCATGATCATGGTCGATTATCTACAGTTAATGCGTGTTCCGGGTATGCAAGACAACCGTACCTTAGAAATTTCAGAAATTTCGCGCTCACTAAAAGCATTGGCAAAAGAGTTAAACGTGCCTGTTGTGGCCCTCTCTCAGCTAAACCGTTCCCTAGAGCAACGTGCTGATAAGAGACCGATTAACTCGGATCTTCGTGAATCGGGAGCAATTGAGCAAGATGCGGATTTAATCATGTTCATTTACCGTGATGAGGTTTATAACCCTGAGAGTTCATTAAAGGGTATTGCTGAAATTATTCTTGGTAAGCAGCGTAATGGCCCTATCGGCTCTGTGCGTTTGACGTTCCAAGGGCAATTCTCTCGTTTTGATAATTATGCGGGACCAGCCTTTGACGATGAGTAATCGTGTGAGCTACATGAAGGCTGCCACAGCCAGTATTGATTTGGCCGCGTTAGAGCATAACCTAAGCTTGGTTAAGGCTAAAGCGCCAAGCAGTAAGGTAATGGCAGTCGTTAAGGCCAATGGCTATGGTCATGGTCTTCGCCATGTTGCCAATGCAGCGAGTGATGCTGATGCATTTGGTGTCGCTAGAATTGAAGAAGCTCTGCAGCTAAGAGCTTGCGGAGTCGTAAAGCCGATTTTACTGCTTGAAGGTTTTTACTCATCCGGTGATCTTCCAATATTAGTTACCAACAATATTCAAACTGCTGTTCATTGTGAAGAGCAGCTTCAAGCGCTAGAGCAGGCAAGCCTTGATACTCCCGTTGTCGTTTGGTTAAAAATCGACAGTGGTATGCATCGCCTTGGTATTCGTCCAGAGCATTACACCGAATTCGAAGCTCGTTTGAAGGCATGCCCTAATGTCGCTAAGCCGCTACGTTATATGAGTCATTTTGGCTGTGCAGACGAACTCTCTCTTCCTGATACACAACAGCAGATTGATCTTTTTCTTTCGTTAACTCAAGACTGTGATGGTGAACGCTCGTTAGCAGCCTCTGCGGGGATACTTGCATGGAAGCCGAGCCAATTAGAATGGGTGAGACCCGGTATTATTATGTATGGTGTTTCTCCATTTGCAGATCAAACCGCTGAACAATTGGGCTTTAAGCCAGTCATGACGTTAAAGTCACCACTTATTGCAGTACGCGAAGTTAAAGCCGGAGAAAGTGTCGGTTACGGAAGTGCATGGCTTTGTGAGAAAGATACTAAAATAGGGGTAATCGCGATTGGTTATGGCGATGGTTACCCGCGCATGGCACCTAACGGGACCCCTGTTTGGGTTAACGGCCGTAAAGTTCCAATCGCTGGGCGAGTATCCATGGATATGTTAACCGTGGATCTTGGATCAGATGCAACCGACAGCGTTGGTGACGTTGCCATATTATGGGGCAATGAATTAGCGTCTGAAGAGGTGGCGACTCATATCGGTACTATCGCGTATGAATTGGTCACCAAGCTCACTTCTCGTGTTGCTATGGAATATAAAAAGTAGGCTCTATGTTGCGCTTGATTGTTCAATTCTTTGTTCTTTTTTACATATTAATAGCAAGTAACGTCGTAGCAAAAGAGAAAGACTCTGCATTCGTTCCATTCTTATTTAGTACAGAAACCCTTGGCCTTAGTGTTGGCGTTGCTGGCGTTGCGAAAGGTGTGTGGCAACCTCAGGCTGCTCTGTTTGGCATGGGGCTCTATTCCGATAAAGACAGCTATATAGGCTTTTTATCCGCCTATAACTATGCATTGAACGATAGCCTGTTATTTAGCACCCAGCTATATCAAGCAAAGCTCAATCAAGCGCCTTACTATCTCGGTGATCAAGGTAATAATGGGTCTTCACTTCATGACAAAACCATAGTCGATGGTTTTGAAGAGAACTACGAGTTTGAATTTAAATTTCTTTTACCTTGGGGAGTGGTAAAAGATGAGGGCTACATGGGGATGTTCAAACCTCAACGTGATGTTTCATTTGCGAGCCCTATGGAGTCAGGTGTTACGTCAATCTCTCTCACACCTTTCTATACCACTCGAGAGTTCAGTGACAGCATTAGTGAAAATGAAGTAGCTAAAGCAATTCGCTTAACCTTAGATTGGGATAACCGCGACAGTACAAGAAACCCCACAAAGGGCTCTCATACAGATTTGACATTCACTATGGGCTCAGAAAATTGGACAGATGAGCAAATTTGGAACCAGATTGAATTTCAAAACAGCCAGTATTTTTCTTTGGGCTCTCTAGGAAGTATATTTGAACAACAGGTGATCGCTTTTGATTTTTATACGGCAGATACACCAAGCTGGAATCGTTGTAATGATTCGCAAACTTGCGTAAGACCACCAGAACATGAGCAGATTAGCTTGGGTGGGCTATATCGTCTTCGTAGTTACACGGGAGGGCGCTACCATGGTCGCTCCGCTATCCACTATTCTGCTGAATATAGAATGTTGCCAGAGTGGCAACCGTTGGGCAGTATTCCGGTCATCAACTACTACGATTTACCTTGGTGGCAATGGGTTGCGTTCATTGATGCAGGGCGAGTGGCTGAGGAGTATGACCTAAAAACACTGCATACTGATATGCAGTGGAGTGTCGGAGGCGCTATTCGCTTACAAGTTGAAGGCATTGTTGTACGTGCAGAAGTGGCAAAAGGGGCTGAAGAGAGCCTGTTTCGTGTGATGATCAATCAGCCATTTTAGTCACTAGTTTCACTCACTACTTTAGGTAGAGCGGATCTGTCTCTCCTAGTTACCTTGCTCCCCTTGAATAGTGGCGATGATCTGTCGCCCACTGGCATGGTCACGATGCTCACCTAGATAGATACCTTGCCACATCCCTAACGCCAAAGAACCTTGGCTAATTGGTATCGAAAGGCTATGACCGATTGTTGATGACTTTATATGGGCAGGCATATCATCGTCACCTTCGTAAGTATGTATGTAGTAACTCGCCCCTTCGGGTATATAACGATTGAAGTGCGCTTCCATATCAGCTCGAACCGTAGAGTCTGCATTTTCATTGATGGTTAGACTAGCGGAGGTGTGTTGAAGAAATAGATGCACAATGCCAACAGATAATGACGTTAATTCAGGAATTTGTTGTTCAATTTCATCAGTAATGAGATGAAAGCCTCGTTTTCTGGCTGATAGTTGAATGTTTTTCTGAAACCACATAGTCTATCCCTAATCTTGAAAAATGATTGTTGAACGATTGTTATCAGCTTGAACCCTTATGTAAACAAGGTTTCTTGTTACGAAAGTTGTTAACGTGACACAGTTCAACGTTGGTGACAGCGAGCTGAGTCATAATTGTCATATGAAAATTAATTACAACGTTTTCAAGCTATTTACTGAACAATTTTTTACTATATTGCTAACCGGGGATTCTGCTGTTCTACGACCAATTAGGGATAGAGCTGCGAGAATGAAGCCTACTGTATCATCGGAATTGACACCATGTTGAAAAATATCAACCCAACACAAACTCAAGCGTGGAAGGCTCTTACTGAGCACTTTGAAACTGCGCAAGATATGGATCTTAAATCTCTATTTGCTCAAGACTCACAGCGTTTTGATAACTTCTCAACGCAATTCGGCTCAGACATTCTGATTGATTATTCAAAGAACTTAATCAATGAAGAGACGCTATCACACCTATTTTCTCTTGCTAAAGAGACTGAGCTTCAGTCTGCAATCGACGCAATGTTTAGTGGCGAAGTGATCAATAAAACGGAAGATCGCGCGGTTCTACATACCGCCCTGCGTAATCGCAGTGATAAGCCAGTTATGGTTGATGGCAAAGATGTAATGCCTGCAGTCAATGCTGTATTAGCTAAAATGGAGCTGTTCACTCACCGTATCGTTTCTGGTGAATGGAAAGGTTACACAGGTAAAGCGATCACTGATGTTGTTAATATCGGTATTGGCGGTTCAGACCTTGGTCCATACATGGTTAGTGAAGCGTTAGCGCCATACAAAACGCACTTGAATATGCACTTTGTTTCTAACGTTGATGGCACGCACATCGTTGAAACGTTGAAGAAAGTCGATCCAGAAACAACGCTATTCCTAATCGCTTCTAAAACGTTCACGACTCAAGAAACAATGACGAATGCACACAGTGCCCGTGATTGGTTCCTTGAAAGTGCTGGCGATCAAGAGCATGTAGCGAAGCACTTTGCTGCATTATCTACCAACGCAGCTTCAGTGGCGGATTTTGGTATTGATACAGACAACATGTTTGAGTTCTGGGATTGGGTTGGTGGTCGTTACTCACTTTGGTCAGCAATCGGTCTATCTATTTCATTAGCGGTTGGCTTTGACAACTTCATTGAGCTTCTAGATGGTGCTCATGAGATGGATAACCATTTTGCAACGACAGAACTAGAGAGCAACATTCCAGTAATTCTTGCGCTTATCGGCCTATGGTACAACAACTTCCACGGCGCTGAATCTGAATCTATTTTACCATACGATCAATACATGCACCGCTTTGCTGCTTACTTCCAGCAAGGCAACATGGAATCAAACGGTAAGTCAGTTGACCGTAATGGCGAACCTGTTACATACCAAACAGGTCCTATTATCTGGGGTGAACCTGGAACAAATGGTCAACACGCTTTCTATCAATTGATTCACCAAGGTACGAAATTGATTCCTTGTGACTTTATTGCACCAGCAATCAGTCATAACCCAGCAAGTGATCATCATCAGAAGTTAATGTCGAACTTCTTTGCTCAAACAGAAGCGTTGGCATTTGGTAAATCTGAAGAGACAGTAAAAGCTGAATTTGCGGCAGCGGGTAAATCAGAGCAAGAAGCAGCGGAGTTGGCTCCTTTCAAAGTATTTGAAGGTAACCGCCCGACAAACTCGATCTTGGTTAAGCAAATTACACCGCGCACTCTTGGTAACATGATCGCGATGTATGAGCATAAGATCTTCGCTCAAGGCGTAATTTTGAATATCTTTAGCTTTGATCAATGGGGTGTGGAATTAGGTAAGCAACTTGCTAACCAAATCCTACCTGAGCTAGCAGATGGCTCAGAAGTAAGTTCTCATGATAGCTCAACTAACGGTTTGATTAATGCGTTTAAAGCATTCAAAGCGTAGTTGAATAAGCTATGCGCACCAGCAGTAGTGCGTAACTTGAAGAGCGTATAATAAAAAGGTTGGCATTGAGCCAACCTTTTTTGATTCTTCGAGTGATTGTTATTCACAACCTTCGTAGAAAACATGACCTATTCGAAGCAAATCTCAATGAATGCGTTACCCCATTGAGAAGTGAAAGGCATGATAATGATCGCTCCTTCACACTTATGACGAATAGTATGTCCTTTCCCTGCGACAACAATCGGGGTCGCCATATCAAAGTCAAAGCCACTTTCAGCTAGGATGCGTTTAGCGCCGCCCGTTACCATGTTGGTAATTTCACCAACCATATCAGTAACTTCTTCATTGACACCGTTAGGTCGCTCGCCCAACATATTTTGCATGATCTCAAGAGCGAGGTCTTCATCAAAAGTGATAGACATAGAGCCGCGGCTTTTATCTCCTACCATCCCGATTAAACCAGAGACATCACCTCGGGCGATCTCATCTTTCTTAACTCGAGGTTTTTGTGGCTTCAACTCTAGTGAAGCCATCGTTTTTAGAACATTCATTAGTGATGCTAAAAACGGGTTTACAAATTCAGCGCGCATAACCTTCTTCTATATTGTATTTTCTACATTTGAGGAGCATGACTGGCAAATACCATGAGATTCAATAACGTGATTCGTAATCTCAAAGCCATGTTTCTCTGCGTTCTTGGCTAACAAGTCTACAAGGTTATCATCTTGTAACTCAATAACGTTACTGCAACTGTCACAAATCAATAAATGCGAATGATGTTTATCTGCATTACATGAGCAACACGAAATGAAACTGTTTGTCGATTCAACCTTATGTATGAAACCTTGTGCAATAAGGAAGTCTAACGCTCGATATACCGTAGGAGGTTTAGCTTGAGGTTCCGTTGCCTTAAGATCCTCTAACAGATCATAAGCGGAAGATGCTTTTTTACTAGCGCAAATCAGCTCAAAGACTTTTTTACGTTGAGGGGTTAGCCTCACTCCACGGGTTCCACATATATCTTCAATTTGCTGTACGAGATTTTGGTCCAACTTATTCACCATAACCATTGGACATAATTAATAATATACCAATTCCACTCAAATATCGTTTTACCATCAGACTATTTATCTCGACTCAGATTAGACTAAAACCATAACTCTTTAATTATAGGCTATAAGTTACCGTAAATACGAAATGAACGATAGCTTGAACTTTACATGTCATGAGGTGTGGTTATAAAAAATCATACTGATGGAAAAAGATAACGCTGTGATAGGTACTTGGGAGAAGCTTGGACTTGATGTAGAATCCGTCGCTCTTTATTTGATGACGTTTTTAGAGCCTAGTTATTTAATTATCTAGGATTTAGGAAAGTCATTAAGTGGGCCATTTATAGGCCAATGAACGTAACAAGATTGAATTTCGGGTTAAATAGGGCAAAAAGATGCGACTCCAAAAACAACTGATACTGTTGAAATGAAAGGGAAAAACCCACATTTCTACCATTCCCGGTTTTCGATTGCTCCCATGCTCGATTGGACGGACTTTTAAGCTATATAAGAAAGCTTGTACTATAGGAGTACCACCTTAAATTCTAAGGTGGACTATATTCGCTGCCCTGACAAAACCACTTCACTAAGAATTTCAAAGTCTTCATTCTTAAAATAGGCCTTGAGTAACTTCTTGTTCTCATAGGTTGGATTGTCACTAATTATTTTTATGATTTTTGGTATGAATTTCAGCCTCTTTACCATTAATTGCCTACCAAACTGAAAGAGGTAAACGCTATCCTCAGAAAAATCATTTATCTTGTGTACTATGACAAGTTCATAATTTTAGTGTTGGGGCCATGATCCTCCCTTCTCCTCCACGCTTGGCAGCTAACTTCAACATCATAGAAACGTTAAGTGACGCAACCCTTAGGTGTCCTAAAATCGTTTCTTTCTTTTGCGATTTTTTCTGCCTTCAGGAAAATTATCTGGGTCTCCCTGTGTATGCCAAGCTATTATTATATATGGAAAAACGCCTATATTGTTTGATGTGAGGTGATTTTTCTGTATGTTATGGCGGATTTAGTCCTGAAGTTTGTTTGTCAATATTTTTCATGGGTCACCTTTAGTTAATGAAAGTGTTGCAATACCTTCTCAAATAAATGTCGTCGAATCGCTTTTGAGACGATTGAGACGATTGAGGTGATTTTGAGTCTCATTTTGTTGCCTAGAGATGATAGTGGAATAGGTAAAGTATGAACACAAATTTTGCATTACTAGACGTTTTAAAGCCCTAAGGTTGAGCCTTAAGAGGTTTGCCAAGAGTTTTTAAGTATCACACCTAAAACCGCCGGGCCAAAAGGCAAGGTATGTAATTTTCCTCTTCCGACCTTCAAGTTACGAGATTTAGAGCGCAGTTCCTCCTTCATCAAAATCGAAGATCTAGCGGCCTATATCGACCAGCGATATGAGCTAGTTAGAATTGAATGACAATCAGTGAATGAGTAAGGGGGAGTCATGGCAGCGAACAACCCTGAGCTATTAACTGCAATTCTGACTTCTATTGGTATTGCTGCGCCAATATTGCTAGGAGGGCAGGAAACCCTCGAGAAACATCTCACAGAATTGGAAAAATCCTTATTTAGAGACTTTTCATCAAATTCTGTTGAAGGTGCTTGGTTTTTACTGTTTATTGTTTTGACAAGTAACATGAAAGCACAGGTTTGTTTTCCATTTTACTTATTGAGTTCATTATTATAGTAGCCAGTCGAAAGATCGTATGTGTTTTGAATGACACCGCTCTCATACTACCACTATAGTAAGGACGATAATGCATATGGTATGATTGTGGCTTTGTTCATGTCGGAGTGGTTTTGTGTATATTTCGGTTCAGTATTTGCGAGCTTTTGCCGCAATATTAGTTTTATTAACGCATACAGCGTTTAAGTTAGAAACTCATAGCGACAATATAATTGATTGGTTTAATATTGGAACATATGGTGTAGATCTGTTTTTTATCATTTCTGGCTTTATTATGTGTTTAACTGTTGAAAGGAAAACGTTAAACTTTTCAACTTTCATGAAGGCTAGATTTGTAAGAATATTACCTCTGTATTGGTTGTTGACTACTGTTGCGCTCGTTATATTTTTAGTTAAACCATCACTAGTTAATTCATCTGGTGGTGTAACATCTGTTTGGGGTTCTTATTCTTTAATTCCTAATGGTGATAGATTTTTAATAAGTAATGGTTGGACTCTAAGTTATGAGTTCTTTTTTTACCTTATCTTTTCTTCTTTTCTATTTCTTGGAAAGTTACAAAAGATATTAACCTCTTTTTCTATTGTGTTTTTGAGTGTAGTAGGATTATTGGTTGTTACAACTAATCCTTATTTTGAGTTTGTAACATCTTCATTGTTGCTTGAGTTTGTTATGGGTATCTTGTGTTACGAGGTAATAAAAAGAAAAATAATAAATAAAAAAGTTGCTGTTTTGTTGATTTTATTCGCGTTGCTGTTATTGATCTTTTTTAACAATCATGGACCGGTAGATTCACCTCTGGGTAGTTCCTTGCATGCTGGACTTCCAATGATGATGTTGTTTTTGGGCTTTGTATCACTTGAATCAGTAATACCAAAGAATAAAATTATTTATGAGTTAGGGATGGCTTCGTATTCTTTGTACCTTCTTCATCCATTTGTTTTATCTTTTGTCACAGTTGTAATAAAAGCTCTTGGTCTCTCTGATATGCCATTTATCTATATGTCTGCTATGTTGATAGGTAGTTGTATTTCAGGGTGGTTATGTTATCAGATTGTCGAGTTAGGTTTAGATAAAAAGATAAAAGCAATAATCAATAAGCAATAGCCCTATGGTTTGAAAAGTTCGTTTTAAGTTTATCGCTTATGTGATTTATGTGGGAATAATAGATTGTAAACTTGCCTTAAAGTATTTAAATTTATATGACCTATTACTTGGGCTATTTCTTTAATTGAGTAGCCCTTTCAGACACCACAATTAAGGGCTTCTTTTGGAACGCTTCTATCCTTAAAGTGATTCCAACTTCCCGCACTTTTAGTAGTTTTGAGCGCTACACTTCAGTCTCTTTATCCCACTTAGCGAGATCGCCTGCAGTAGAACAGACGCTAGCAAAGGTCGCTAACAGTACAAGGCTAGTAGTTTTTGCTAATTTCATACTCGCTCCTTGAGCCTAGTGAACACAACCCGTACAGAATATATTTAGTAGATTAGCAATGACTACTCAATGTATTGATTTTGTTCTATGAGTACTTCGCCCTTTATATGCAACAAATAATTCTGGTTTGAAATGAACGATCAAAGCACTGAGCGTACTTTTTACCCTTTAAGAAGTTGGGGTATAGCTTGGTATGGACCAGTCATAAGATATTCAGTGAACGGTTCCTAGTAACTTGCGCAACTTCTTTAATGGTAAATCCTGCTTTAAATAAACACCTCGAGCCTTCACTCATGATAGCGTAAATCCTTTATATCTAGCTCTTTTCGGGTACTACGAAATCCAGCTGTGATACTGCGAGAGTTATAAGGAAAGATAAGTTCGCCACCTCTGGGTTGTCTCTGTAAAATCTCCCAGACATCCTCAAATAAAGGAACCCATTGGTTATTCCCTTCCTTTTTATGAGGGTCTTTTCTATCTCGCTCTCGTGCCGCTTTCTGTATTTAATTCACATCTTCCCAGCGAATAGAACAAATTTAACCAATACGCATACAGGTTAAAATAGAGAACTCAAATATGGTGGAGTAGGGAATAGAACCTTCGGTGATTRCTCTAATTCAGAAAGAGCGTGGTGAAGCTGCTTGATTTCTCCTTGAGTTGGTCGACGGCTGCGTCGAATGCTCTTTTTTACTAAGCCCATGTAGACCAATGTCGGATGGGCTTGTTTAAATACGTGGTCATTGATAGCCATTCTTCACTCTGCTTTAGTTTCTTAAATATCGAACTTAAGTTGGATATATCAACCGAGACGGTTTGAGCTTGAACCTCACCTGCTTCTATTCGGTGGTTACAATGAGCAATTACGTAGTTCTCATTAAATTCTTTGAGAGAAACTAAACTGATCGGGTACTTAAGTAATTGCTTTAGGTTAGAGTGCTTAGTTCGCTTTGTACTGAGAGTAGAATCGGTAGGTGCCATCTTTAGTAAATCGCCAATAGTTTCAACTGTTGGGGAATATCCGCCGACTACAAGCCCTTCTACTATAGATACTTCTCTTTTCCCCAAGTCTCTGATAATTTTTCAGTATTAATGAACTTACTTTTATCAATAACACTCACATCGTTACGATGTTCACGAATGCTACAGCCATTGCCTTGTTTTGATGCTGTTGTCTATTTTTCAATATGGTAACTGGCCATACGAAACTCCTCATGCTTGGGTGAGCGAGAAACTTGATGTAGAATCGCCGCTCTTTAAACAAAACATGATTTAAATCGGGGTACCGGCGTTAAGGAGGCTATTTTAGCTGCTTAATGTTTATTTCGATGGGTTTGGTGGCTCAATCACGGGTCACCAAGCGCAAAAAAGGTCGAATTTCGGGCTAAATAGGGCAAAAAGATGCAAAAAAATGCGACTCAAAAAATAACTAATGCTGTTGAAATGAAAGGGGGAAACCCACATTTATACCATTCCCGATTTTCTATTGCTCCCATGCTCGATTGGACAGATCGCCACTGTCGTTATTTCCATAGACTGATGACGAAAGAGACACTTCTTTACACTGAGATGATTACAACCGGTGCAATCATTCATGGAAAGGGAGACTTTCTTACGTATAACGAAGAAGAGCACCCATTAGCACTACAGCTAGGTGGCTCAAACCCTATAGACCTTGCAACTTGCGCCAAGCTTGCTCAAGAACGAGGGTATGATGAAATTAACCTGAACGTAGGTTGCCCTTCTGACCGTGTTCAGAATGGGCGCTTTGGTGCGTGTTTAATGGCAGAGCCTCAGTTGGTGGCAGATTGTGTTTCGGCAATGAAAGACGTGGCCGATATGCCTATTACGGTAAAAACTCGAATTGGCATTGATGATCACGACTCATATGAGTTCTTAACTGACTTTATCACCACCGTTTCTGAGAAAGCGGAGTGTGAACAATTTACGATTCATGCTCGTAAAGCATGGCTTAGTGGTTTAAGTCCGAAAGAAAACCGAGAGATCCCACCGCTAGATTACGATAGAGCGTACCAACTTAAGAAAGACTTCTCCCATTTGATCATTGCTGTTAATGGCGGTGTAAAAACGCTGGAAGAGACACTACTGCATCTTCAACACCTTGATGGTGTGATGGTTGGTCGTGAAGCGTATCAAAACCCTTATTTGTTAGCAGAAGTTGATCAACGAATTTTTGGCCACGATAAGCCTATAATTGAACGTCATGACATTGTCGAAATGATGTACCCATACATCGAAAAACAGCTAGCAAGTGGCGCTAAATTAGGCCATATATCACGCCATATGCTGGGGTTATTTCAAGGAATGCCGGGTGGACGTCAGTGGAGAAGATACATTAGTGAGAACGCACATAAAGTCGGTTCAGGAATTGAAGTGTTAGAAGCTGCGTTGGATAAAGTGCCGAGATAATGAAGCGTGTAATTATCACCACGTAACATGGTGAAATTTACCAATATTTGTACGCAAGGTGATCTGTCATTATTGATTCTCACCTTTTTGGATTTTAACTCTTTGATTTTATGTTTATTTTAAAGTTGGCTTGATATCTGCAGTGTTCCATGAGGTTAAGATTAAAACTCAATGGGAGATTGATTATGTTTGAACTGATTTTTGTGCTGGTCTTTATTGCAACATTGCTAGTCACTGGCATTACTATGATGACTGTATTCGCAGCTACAGTACTTTCATTTCTAGTTCTAACTGTGCTTGGTATGGTTGGGGTTGTATTTAAGTTGATCCCTTGGCTTATTGTTATAGCTGTCGGTGTATGGTTTTTCAAAAACTACGTTTATAGCCCCCGTTAATCCTTTCATTTAACAAAAAATCAAAAATGTAATGTGTTATCATCCCGATTATTATCGATCAAAATCAATACAGTTATTTAATTAGGGATCTTATAGGATGAATATTCGGGGATTTGGGTTAGCATTATTAATGTTGGTTAGCTCATCAGCAGCTTATGCGCAGTCACCTTACCGCTTTACCCTGGGCGCTGATATGTGGTGGGGAAGCACCAAAGTAAATGAAGTAAATACTGATGATGCAAAGCTTCCTTCTTTCAGTGTCGCTTTTGAGCATGAATTACCATATTTACCGAATGTAGGTTTTCGTTATACAACGATCGATGCTGACTACATGGCGTTTGATAAGTACGATTACACCTTCTATTACACCATTTTTGACCATGACCTAATGGACTTTGATTTTGGTATAGCACTAAGTCAGTTTTCAAACTCGAAATACATCGCTCCTATTGGCAGCGAAAACACGGCTACATTTGATGAGTTAACTTTCAATTGGTTTGGTAAAGCACTTATCAATATTGAAAACACTAACTTCGACATTATTGGTCAAGTGGACTTTGGTGATAGCAAAGGATTAAAAACAACGGACTTTATTGCCGGGATGCAGTACCGCGTAGCGATTTCAGCAGGGGAATTTGCATTTAAAGGTGGCTACCGAGTGATTGATATTGAATCTGAAGACTTTGCAGTTGATGTGTCTGGAGTTCATTCATTTATCTTCGTTAATGGTTGGTTCTTAGGTGCTGAGTTTCAGTACTAGTTAAGTCTCGAACTCATTTATAATAACGCCACTTCATTAAGTGGCGTTTTTTATATCTAATAGTTATATAACAAAGCAATTTTTTAGCAGTTTTAGCAAAACCTACCATTATTATTAAGTGGCCATAGCCATTCGTTAACTACTGGTGCGTGATGATATGACGATTACTGAACTAAGAAGTTTGTACCGTGAAGATAAGTTAGTTGAGGCGATTATAGAGCCTTCTGTTCAAGAGGGCAGTTGGGTTGTGGAGTTTCGCCATGCTCGTGGTGGCTTTGTCTTACTTACCGACTCTCATGGTGGCGAGTGTCATTATATGGATTTAGATCTTGCTTCAAAGTCAGCAATGGCTGTCGGTTTTTCTCAAGTCAGGATTGAACCCAAATAAAACGTTTTCCATTCTTATCTTCCAAAAAGTTATAAAACATACTTATCTATTCTTTCTTGTTATTAGCAAGAGTGGTTAATCTATCGACACGCAATGAATAGGGATGTCGTGACCATGTCTTTAAATAAGAAAGAGTCCTCTCAAAAGGAAGTGTTAACTGGAAACACTTCGGCAAATGATCAGGCTGCATTTACAGCTCCGATTAATCAGCAGCAAATTGGACAACTTCAACAAACAGTTTCAGAATTATCAGCCAATCAACTTGCTTGGGTGAGTGGTTATTTTTGGGGCCTAAGCCAAACCCAGAGTAATGCTGCTTCAGCACCAATTGAACAAGCAGCCGCTGTCGTTGCAGCAAAGCCTGCCGGAAAGCTCGCTATTATATACGCTTCTCAAACGGGTAACGCAAAAGGTGTTGCCGAAGCCTTAGAGCATGAAGCAAAGCAACTAGGTGTTGAGTCTCAGCTATTTGATGCTAGTGATTATAAAGGTAAGAACCTAGCGAAAGAGACGCATGTCATTATTGTTGCTTCAACCAATGGTGAAGGCGAAGCTCCTGATAATGCGATTGAATTACACGAGCTTTTGCAATCGAAGAAAGCACCTAAATTACCAAACCTAAAATACGCAGTGATTGGCCTTGGCGATTCTAGTTACGAGTTCTTTTGCCAAACCGGTAAAGATTTTGATGCTTACCTATCTAAACAAGGTGCGACTGCATTTATTGATCGTATTGATCTGGATGTTGATTACGAGAGTGAAGCGAAAGATTGGCGTGTTAAAGCGTTAGACATCATTCAAGAAGATCTTTCTTCTGGCACTGAAGCTGAAGTGGTTCAGTTACCTGTAGGACAAGCTTCTTCTCACTCTCAGTACACCAAACAGAACCCATACACGGCCAGCTTATTAACGAGCCAAAAAATTACGGGTCGTGATTCAGGTAAAGATGTTTGTCATATTGAAATCGACCTTGAAGATTCGGGTATTACTTACCAAGCGGGTGATGCATTAGGTGTCTGGTATGAAAATAGCTCTGACTTAGCGAATGAGATCCTTTCAAAAGTGAGCTTGTCAGGTGTTGAAAGCATTGAAGTGGATAGTGAAAGCCTCTCTATTCATAGCGCATTAGTAAGCAAGTTTGAAATTACCACTTCTAACCCTCAGTTTGTCACTAAGTTTGCTGAGCTATCGGGCAGCAAAAAACTGCAGAAGCTGGTGGAAGATAAAGATAAGCTTCGTCACTATGCGGCGAATACTCAAATTGTTGATGTATTGGCCGAGAAGAAAACCAAGCTGACTGCAGACGACTTAACGGGCCTTTTACGTCGTTTGACTCCTCGTCTGTACTCAATTGCATCTAGTCAAAGTGAAGTAGATGAAGAAGTTCATCTAACAGTAGGTCTAGTCGAATATCAAAAAGGTGAAGAGTCACGACTTGGTGGGGCATCAAGCTTCTTAGCACAACGCTTAGAAGAAGGTGGTGAGGTTAAAGTCTTCATTGAGAACAATAACAACTTCAAGCTACCTCAAGATGATAGTGTTCCTGTTATTATGATTGGCCCTGGAACAGGTATCGCGCCTTTCCGCAGCTTTATTCAAGAGCGAGACAACCGAGAAGCAGAAGGTAAAAACTGGCTCTTCTTTGGCGACCGAACCTTTACTCAAGACTTCTTATATCAAGTCGAATGGCAGAAGTATCTAAAATCCGGAGTTCTCTCTCAACTGGATGTCGCGTTTAGTCGAGATCAACATGAGAAAGTGTATGTTCAACACCGAGTTCTAGAGCAAGCAGAACAGATTTGGCAATGGATACAGGATGGCGCCTATCTTTATGTTTGTGGTGATGCGACCCGAATGGCAAAGGATGTTCATGAAGCGTTGATTGAGGTTGCTGAGCAGCAAGGTCAAATGTCACGTGATGACGCCGAGGAATTCATTAATAAACTACGTAAAGAGAAACGTTACCAAAGGGATGTGTACTAATGAGCAAGCAAGAACAAGAAGTATTGGGTCAAGTGCTTGGTCCATTAGCTGACAATGAACGTTTGAAACGAGAAAGTAACTTTTTACGTGGTTCTATTGAGCAAGACTTACAAGATCGCATTACTGGTGGCTTTACCGCTGATAACTTCCAGCTGATCCGTTTTCACGGCATGTATCAACAAGATGATCGTGATATCCGTGCAGAGCGTGCAAAGCAAAAATTAGAGCCGCTGCATAACGTGATGTTACGTGCGCGTATGCCAGGTGGGATAATTACGCCTAAACAGTGGCTAGCGATTGATAAATTTGCTACTGAGAATACCAGTTACGGAAGTTTGCGATTAACAACTCGTCAAACCTTCCAGTTTCATGGTGTATTAAAGCCGAATATAAAACTGATGCACCAAACGTTAAATAGCATTGGCATCGACTCGATTGCTACCGCTGGTGACGTGAACAGAAACGTACTTTGTACAACAAACCCTGTTGAATCAGAACTTCATCAAGAAGCGTATGAGTGGGCAAAAAAAATAAGTGAACACCTGTTACCTAAAACTCGAGCCTACGCTGAGATTTGGTTAGACGGTGAAAAGGTAGAGACAACAGAAGAGCCAATTCTAGGCAGTAACTATTTACCACGTAAATTTAAAACAACGGTTGTGATTCCTCCACAAAATGATGTCGATGTTCATGCTAATGACCTTAACTTCATTGCGATTGCTGATAATGGAAAGCTTGTTGGCTTTAATGTGTTGGTGGGTGGCGGTTTAGCGATGACTCACGGCGATACTTCTACTTATGCACGTAAAGCGGATGATTTTGGTTTCGTACCATTAGAGAAAACATTAGAAGTGGCTGCTGCGGTAGTGACGACACAACGTGACTGGGGTAACCGTTCTAATCGTAAAAACGCGAAGACCAAGTACACCCTTGACCGTGTAGGAATTGATGTATTCAAAGGCGAAGTAGAAAAACGCGCAGGTGTTACCTTTGGAGATAGTCGACCTTTTGAATTTACCGAGCGTGGTGATCGTATTGGTTGGGTTGAAGGTATTGATGGCAAGCATCACTTAGCGCTGTTTATTGAAAATGGCCGTCTACTTGATTTTCCGGATAAACCACTCAAAACAGGTGTAGCTGAAATAGCGAAAATCCATAAAGGTGATTTCCGCATGACAGCTAACCAAAACCTAATTGTTGCAGGTGTCCCGGCTAAAGAAAAAGCTAAGATAGAAAAAATAGCACGTGAACACGGCCTAATGGATGATTCGGTTAGTGAGCAACGTAAAAATTCAATGGCGTGCGTAGCCTTTCCAACGTGTCCATTGGCAATGGCTGAAGCCGAACGTTTCTTACCGCAATTTGTTACTGACGTTGAAACTATTTTAGAAAAACATCAACTAGGCAAAGAAGACAGCATCATACTTAGAGTAACAGGTTGTCCGAATGGTTGTGGTAGAGCGATGTTGGCGGAAATAGGGTTAGTAGGTAAAGCACCTAATCGATATAACCTTCATCTTGGTGGCAATAAAGCGGGTACTCGTGTTCCTAAGATGTATAAAGAGAACATAACCGATAAGCAGATCTTAGAAGAGATCGACCAACTTGTTGGAAGGTGGGCTAAAGAGCGCGAACTTAATGAAGGATTTGGTGACTTCACTATACGTGCAGGAATTATCGACGAAGTCGTCGTATCAAAGAGGGATCTTTATGCTTAATTCTGTCGCTTCAAAATTGAAGTTAGCAGAACTACTCTCATTAACTAAGACGGAGCAAATCCTCCGTCTTGCTGAAATTAATGCAGAGCTAGAACAGCTAACTGCGCAGCAACGAGTAAGATGGGCACTAGAAAACTTAGAAGGTGCACATGCTGTTTCATCGAGTTTTGGTATTCAAGCAGCTGTGATGCTTCACTTAGTGACTCAAGCCGAACCAGATGTTCCGGTAATACTGACAGATACAGGCTATCTATTTAATGAAACGTATCGCTTTATCGATCAGTTAAGCAAGCAACTGACGCTGAACTTAAAGGTATACCGCTCGATTGAAAGCCCAAACTGGCAAGAAGCTCGTTATGGTAAATTGTGGGAACAAGGTATAGAGGGAATTGAAAAGTACAATAAGTTAAATAAAGTAGAACCAATGCGTAGAGCTTTAGATGAGCTTGATGTTGGAACTTGGTTCTCTGGTTTAAGAAGGGAGCAATCAAGTAGCCGAGCTAATCTACCAATTCTCTCTTTGCAAAATGGTGTCTTCAAATTTCTTCCGGTAATCGATTGGACCAACAAAGATGTGCACTACTATATAGAAGAGCACGGTTTAGCGTATCACCCATTAAGAGAAGAGGGCTACTTGTCGGTTGGAGATACACATACAACCAAGAAGTGGGAACCAGGGATGAATGAAGAAGAAACCCGATTCTTCGGCCTAAAAAGAGAATGTGGCCTTCATGAAGATGATAGCGAACAGTATGGCTCCGGAATTTAGTTTTGAATGTGTAATTAAAGCTGCGAAAGCAGCTTTTTTTATGCCAGTAAGATAGGCAGAAAATAGAATTGTGCATAAGTCTGGGGATAAGGTGTAGATTGGATCTGTGTAAATGTAGATAAATAAGCGTTTGAATGAAAAATCATCGTGTGATGCCGTTTATTGCATTTTTTCACAAATAACTCTTGCCAATGTGAGTTCGATCTCTATAATGCCTCCTCGTTGACACAGCAAGGGCCTACGGGTTACCAAGCAGGGTCAACAAGGCAGCGAAAGCAAAATGAGAAAATTTAAAAAAGTGTTTGACACTTAAGATTATCTCGCTAGAATGGCCGCCTCTTCCAAGTGATGCAAATCACAAAAGAAGGTTGCTCTTTAACAATTTAAACCTATCAATCTGTGTGGGCACTCGTTGATGAAAATCCAAAATGTTTTCTTCTCTTTTTATAAAGAGCGGTAAAACAGTTTCTTCGGAAACACTTGGGCTTCAATGAACTGAGTGACCAATACGAATAACTTCGGTTATTTGGCACAGTCAATTCATTACCATTCTGTTGGAATGGTAATAGCTTTAAAGTTACATCTTCATGTTTACATGAAGATTAGTTTTGAAGTCAGTATTCATTGAGCCGATAAAATCTTAAATTGAAGAGTTTGATCATGGCTCAGATTGAACGCTGGCGGCAGGCCTAACACATGCAAGTCGAGCGGAAACGAGAAGTAGCTTGCTACTTCGGCGTCGAGCGGCGGACGGGTGAGTAATGCCTAGGAAGTTGCCCAGTAGAGGGGGATAACCATTGGAAACGATGGCTAATACCGCATATTCTCTTTGGAGCAAAGCAGGGGACCTTCGGGCCTTGCGCTATTGGATACGCCTAGGTGGGGATTA
>NZ_JAKJSU010000006.1:0-512037 GCF_050337265.1 Vibrio lamellibrachiae | reverse complement strand
GCTTTACCTTGGCGTTCTTCTTTTAGCTGTCGAACCCATTTATCCATGGTGGACTTACCCACATTCATGGCTTGAGCAGCTTCAGTAACTGAGTGATTTTGATCGAGGACTAGCTGTGCAGCCTCTAACTTAAATTCAGCGCTAAAAAGTCGTCTTGTTCGTTTCGTCATAGTGTCACCTGTTAACTTATGAGGTGATGATATCACCTCTAACTAGGTGGCCAAATTAACTATGCCACTACAGATAGAACCCTTTGCTATTGAACCAGTACTTATTAGTTCACGTATAAGACCAAACTCACCTTGAAGGTTCTTAGAGTGGAAGCCAGAAAGCCCTGCATCACTGAATGAACGATCATCTACTGGTAGTGAATACTTTACTGATAACTGGTTCAGAATTGTTTGGTCTTTTTGTTGGGAAAGACCTGTACCTTGAATTTGCTTGGCACTAGATACACGCGCATAAGAAATTATTGAAGGGTTCATAATTGTTCCTTGGTTAGAAGGTAAATCTTTTGTAACTGGTGGACACTTGGCTTGGCGATAGCGGTGACAAAACCTTGCACAACAAGATCCCAATCACCTTGCTTGGTCTGCTGTTGTTCATCCAAATTAATGGCGAGTTTTCCTTGTGAACG
This sequence comes from Vibrio lamellibrachiae, assembly GCF_050337265.1. Taxonomy (NCBI): domain Bacteria; kingdom Pseudomonadati; phylum Pseudomonadota; class Gammaproteobacteria; order Vibrionales; family Vibrionaceae; genus Vibrio; species Vibrio lamellibrachiae. Next base: position 511,400 of record NZ_JAKJSU010000006.1, on the reverse strand, counting down.
CCACATCTGAACACCCAAGTAAAACAGATAGCTTCCGCCAACTATTTTAAGTGCCACGAATAACCACGGATAATTCAACATCACCGCAGCAATACCTAGTACAGCGGCAATAGCAACGAGTCCAACACCGACGAGTTCACCCACCATCATCCATAACGTACGGCGATAGCCAATGCTCATACCCAGCGTTAACGCTAGGGTCATACACATTCCCGGAGTGATAGAGACAAAGAAAAACGTCGGAATAAACATTCCTAGCAGAGCGGTGTTCATTGAGTATTTACTTATTGATAGTTGGGTTAGTTAATCGAGCTTAGCATTTTTTTATATATAGTCGATACGTTCATCAGCGGTAAACTCAATAAGAAACGAATAACACTTACTTCGATTTTTTATACCTAATCACCAGAAAGTATTAATTTACCCTGCTGGCAGCACTTCCTCACATAGTTCAATGGCGTGCTCGCCAAAAGTCTCGTAGCAATATTGCCGAATTTTCCCTTCAGCTTTCATTTCGTTCAATGTTTTCAGTATGGCAGGCACCATTTCTTTGTGTTTAATATTCACATAGGGGTAGGCATAGATCGTAACCAGGACTCCCGCGCCAGCAATATCATTTCTGAACTCTTTTGATTTAAGGAAGCTGAATAATGCCAAGTTTGGGTGAATGAAAAAATCTGTTCTACCATGCTTCAGTTTGAGTAAGCCTTGTTCCACACTACTCACCGCCTCTACATATTTAGGGTCCGCCCACTTTTGTAGGTTTTTCTCTACCACTTCGACACCTCGCATGTAATCGACCCTAAATTCCTTTTCTTTAAAACTCTCCCACCCGTGATGCAAATACTTTTCAGAGTCATATTTCGTCACGGCGATAATTTTTATTCTGAGCAAGGGAAACTCAACTCTGAGTTGGTGAGGGTAAATATCTCCATATTTCAAAGCACGTGAAAATTGCCCATCAACATTGTCGTCAACACTTGCACGCAATTCAGGGAAATATATTATCTCAAGGGGTACTTCTAACCTAGCGAACAGGTCTTTGTAGACAAGGGTTAACCATTTTGTTGCTGGATTATTTGTTGGCTGATTCGCCTGTAGAACAAAAGGATTATCTTGAGTATAAACCTGTGCATTTACGATAAATGCAGTTAGGAAAATCATAAGGACAACGAGCACCTTTTGACAAACACTACGAATCATGACGTTTCCCAATAATTTAATGACCTTAGTAAGTGTAGGTACACAATACTTAAATCACATTTAATCATTATCGAGTAAACCCATGCCTATTCAATTGCTGTTAAGTTGGGTCTTTTAACTCTTCTTTAATTTGTAGAAACTGTTTTTTGTTTTCAAGAAATAGCTCGACTAATTTAGGATCAAAAAACTTACCGGACTCAGACTCAATATAATCAAATACATCATCAACTGACCATGGGTCTTTATAAACACGTTTAGAGCAAAGTGCATCAAAGATGTCCGCTAATGCACAAATTCGTCCATAGATTGGGATACTTTCGCCTGATGTACCATTTGGGTAACCGTTACCATCCCAGCGTTCATGATGGGTACCCGCTATAATTGCCCCTGCATCCAGCAACTCTAGATCCGAGCCTTCTAACATCGTCTGCCCAATTTGAGCATGAGCCTGCATTATTGCCCACTCTTCGGCATCAAGCTTCGCTGGCTTGTTTAAAATTCGGTCTGGTGTACCGACCTTACCAATATCATGTAAAGGCGAAGCAAACAGTATTATCTCGCACTCCTCTTCATCTAACCCATATAGTTTCCCGAGCAACTCACAATATCGCGCCACACGCTTCACGTGGTAACCCGTTTCATTGGATCGATTTTCGACAACTTCCGTCAATCGATAGATAACCTCGCGTTGAGATTTTTTCATCTGTTCATTCAGATCGATATTCTTCAATCCAACCACTAAATTTTCAGTAAATACTTCTAATAAGTGTTGATCGACTTGACCTAAACAATGCTCAGTCACGATATAAAATGCAACCGAGTGATGGGCACTTTTGCAATAGATTAGTAGCTCTTTGTCATCAAAGATCGATGAATCGCTATCTAGCGCCCTCTTCAACAGCGTTTTAAAAGGTAGTTCATTTAAGCGTGTGCTATCTTGTTGAATGTTCTCAAAAATACCTGTTCCACAAATCATTTGTACCGTTGCGCTGTCTATTTCAACGATTTCATGATCATGGGAAAGATGCGTACTTAAATCGAGCAACATCGTATCGCTGACATTGATCAGAGTGATAATTTGCTCAAGGGCTGCTTTTGAAAAAGCGACGAAACCCAGTTTATCCATGACATTTTTAGTTGCTTTAACGACTTGTTCCATACCAAGCTTACTATGTTCCAATATCATAATATGTTGATAGGCTCGTAGCGCCGTAAGCGTGGCAGTATATAGCTTTTGTGCGGTTAATTCGGTCTTAGCCTTGTAGTCATTAATATCATAATCTTTGATTACAGACTGCTCGGGTGATTGACCCGGCTGCCCAGTTCTAAGAACAATTCGAACATTTAAGTCACCGTGCTCATCTCTAATCCATTTAGCTAGATCCAATCCGGCATGCTCCGTCTCCATCACTACATCAAGCAGTACCATAGCGATGTTTTCATTATCTAAAAATGCTTGCTTACCTTCGCCTGCAGACAAGGCGCTGATAAAGTTGAGTGGTCGATTTTCAAACTCAAACTTGTTCAACGCCATTTTCGTTACACGATGAATTTCCTCTTCATCGTCAACGATTAGAACATTCCACGGTCTTTGAACTTCTTTTTCTTCTACCGTTTCCTCTTCGGCAAAAAAGTCATCATTAAATAGATCATCATCACTCATTAGTTCACCTTAGCCGGTAAGAATATATCAAATTGTAGTCCACACGGTTTCACATGACTGGACTCGATTTGACCATCCAATTTTTTTATAATGTTGTAAACAATGTTAAGCCCAAGCCCCGTTCCACCTTGTCCTCTTTTGGTCGTAAAAAATGGCTCAAATAGTTTTTCCAGCGCACTATCTTCAACACCACTGCCGGTGTCGAAATAGCAAATATGTAACGCTCCACTCTCAATGTGCGCACTTATCTCAATGCTGCCTTCGTTATCAGACTCAAAAGCATGAACTAAAGAGTTATTTACAAGGTTAGTGATGATTTGATTTAACTTACCCGAACAGGTATGAAAAATAAGGGTTGTATCTATATGATTAATAAACGTAATCGGGCGATGCTTCATTTTATGGTGAAAACTGTTTTGAATATTGGTCACAAGCTCATTCAAATTAATATCAAAGGTAGAATCAATAGATTGCTCTACAGCCAATTGTTTAAAACTTTTGATTAAGTCACTGGCTCTCATCAGGTTATCTTGAATAATTTGCCCACTCTCTAATGTGTATTCAAAATACCCTTCTAAATCTGATTTTTTCATCGTTTTATTTTGATACTGATTACTGATCTCTTTCGCTTCTTCAACCAAATGAGACGCCGCTGTAACACCTATACCGACAGGCGTATTTACTTCATGAGAAACCCCAGCAACAAGCCCGCCTAACGACGCTAACTTTTCAGACTCAACTAGTTCGTCTTGAGTTTTCTCTAGTAATTGGATTTTTTCACTCAGTTGAGAAGAGCGCTCAGCAACGAGATGCTCTAAGTTATCATTAATGTCTTTTAGTTTTTTAAGGTTGTTAAACCTCACTATTGTATGACCAAGCGCTTGACCATATTGACCTAGGATCTCTTTCAGCCACGGTTGCATTGGTCTCTTTTTGATTAAGTTATCACAAGCGATCCAACCTATGGGAGTGTCACCATCCCATATTGCCGCCATGGCATTCCAACCTTTGCCGACAACTTTGTTGTAGTACAAGAGATCGACGTTATTCCACACTTCAACGTGCTCTTTAGATGCAAGAGTTAGCTCTACCCAAGGTGCATCAGGAATTGGACCACGAAACTCGGTTTCATTCTTAATGTTACCGTCTTCATCTGTGCCCCAAGTACCAATCATTTCATTGGTCTCGTGGTCGAGCAGCAAAATCGCTAACCGATCGATAAACAGGTGCTGTTGAGCTTCTAGGATTGATTGCTGATAAAGCTGGTCAAGTGTTTCACATTGGCTCAAACGAAGCATGACCCCATGAAGCTTTGACATCGTATTGGCAAACATTTGCCAACTTTGATCGTCATCGGAAGTGACACGGGAAAGGTGATAGCAATATAAGCCATCAATACAGTTGATGCTGTCTAGGTGGAGAGAGAAGGCACTAAAATCGGGGTGTTTTTGTTGTTCTGAAGTTAGTCCTTTCAAAAATTGCGACATACTTAAAGAGCCACGAGAAAGCTCTCCTGCTAAGCCTTTACTTTCACATATATAACCCTGCTCTGGTTGATATAACAACATCAACGCAGAACTTTGAGAGCAATAATTTTCCGCCCAACTAGAAACGCTCATACGCATCCAAACAATTCCTTTATTATTTAATTTAGTTCACGGATGCTGTTATTTCTAATCGGCTTTGATACTTACATAAAATTTAAGCAGCCCTAGCCTTTACAAACTTTGACTGCTGTTGTTTTTATTGATGAGGTTAGCTTGTGACTAAAGGCAACTCACTCTTCACTAGTTCAATAAAAAATGACGCTCCTTGCGGAATGATTTCATCGTTAAAGTCGTAACTTGGGTTGTGGACAGATACGCCTCCTTTTTCACCAGTAGATCCATTACCAAGTAGAAGATAACAGCCAGGCACCTGCTGCAGCATAAAGGAAAAATCTTCACTGCCGCCGAGTGGCGTACAGCTCTTATTGACTTTATCCTCACCAACGACTTTCTCAGCGACTTCAGCCGCTATGCGTGTCGCTTCTTTGTGATTCACCGTTGCGGGGTATCCGCCTTTTTGAATCCGCAGTGTTGCGGTCGCACCATGAGCAATAGCAGTCTGTTCCACCACCGTGGTTAATCGTTCGATAACTCGCTTTCGAACCTTCTCATCAAAGGCTCGAACGCAGCCCATCATGCTCGCTGTCGATGCAATGACATTATACGTACCCGACCCACAGTGCAGATCCGTTATCGAAATCACCGCAGACTCTAAAGGCGATACATTTCGACTTACTATGCTTTGAGCCGCTAGAACGATGTTGCTCATGATAATGGCAGGATCGACCACTCTTTCTGGCATCGCAGCATGGCCACCAACCCCTTCGATGATGATGTTAAAACGATCGCTACTGGCTAAAAGCGCGCCTTCACGAAGATGAAACTCCCCTTCAGGGATACCCGGCATGTTGTGCATTCCATATATTCGGTCACAAGGAAAGCGCTCGAACAGCCCTTCGTCAATCATTACTTTAGCACCACCTAGCCCCTCTTCTGCTGGTTGAAAAATGAAATTGACCGTGCCAGAGAAGTCGCGATATTTTGATAAATACCAGGCGCTAGCCAGTAACATTGCCGTGTGCCCATCGTGACCACAGCCGTGCATAACCCCAGAGTGACAGGACTTATGGGCAAACGTATTCGCTTCATCCATAGCCAGCGCGTCCATATCAGCCCTTAGCCCAATGCTTTTATTGGAAGCCTGCATGCCTTTCAGCACCCCAACGACTCCGGTTTGCGCAATACCGCTGTGCACTTCGTCAAAGCCCCACTCGGTGAGCTTTTCAACGATCATTTGACTGGTTTTTAGCTCTTTAAAACCAAGCTCTGGATGGCGATGAATATCGTGTCTTAACTGGGTAAACATTGTATGGTTCTCTGCAATTTCAAGGTTCATAAACTCTCCACTTTTAGATATATACTGCAACTAGAGCTCATAACCAATCCTTATCACAAACTCCAAATTTCACTTTATTTCATTATAAAACGGCCAGTTATTCTGAGATAATGACTCTTTGTTACCACTCCATAAGGAAATGTTATGGCTAGCCGCGGATTTACTGACAGTCAAATTGAAGCTTTTGCTTGGGTCATGAAAACCGAAAGTGCAACGGCGGCTGCAGAGAAGATGCTTATTTCACAGCCTGCGATCAGCCGCTTACTCAAAGGACTAGAAGAGCGTTTAGGGTTCGCGCTGTTTGAACGTATTAATAACCGATTGTCGCCAACAAGACGTGGGCTACTGTTTTATCAAGAGGTTGAGCGTTCTTATATTGCGATTCGTCAATTGCAAAAGTTTGCTGACAAGATTCGTGATAGAGCTGAAGGTACTTTACGAGTGGGCTGCGTTTCTGTGTTTGCCATTAATGTACTGCCCAAAATCGCCAAGCAGTTGACCGAGTACTACCCCGATATTGAAGTTAACCTTCTCAGTTACCGCTCAGAGCAGATTGTTGAAGATATGATCGCCCAACGTTTTGATATGGGGATAACGACGATAATGACGCCTGATAGCCGCTATCAAAGTTATCCCATTACTCTACCGCAAGTTTGTATTCTGCCTAAAGGGCACCGACTAGAGCATAAAGAGATTATAGAGGTGAGCGACTTTGGTGGCGAAACGCTTATCTATGGCGAAGCGCAAGAACGCACTCGTCGACAGCTTGACACACTACTAGAGCAACATAATGCTACGCCTAAAAAAGTGTGGACAGTATCGCTAGCAGAAATGGCCGTAAAGCTGGTTCAAGAGTCGGTTGGTTTGAGTGTCGTCGATTGTGTATCCGCATCGCACGCCAAAACATCGGGCGTAATCGTTAAACCTCTCTCGGAAGAGTTGAAGTACCACGCGAATCTGATTTTCCCACTTGGGAAGAATATGGACCCTGCATTAATTGAAATGAGCCAAACGCTTAAAACCTTGGTGTTACAAGAAGTAGAGCGTTGCCGCAGCGCCATATTGTAAGAGCACGGCCTATCGATTTAAGAGCTAACAAAGTGCTCCACTACTTGTTATATCTAGTCACCCAGGTTATTGCGAATAAAATCAAGCAGTAACCTTGTGCGTTTAGCCATATGTAATCTAGCAGGGTAAATTAACGACAGCTGTAATTGCTGAACATGCCACTTAGATAATACGGGGATCAACAGCTTTTTCTTTACAAGTTCTCTTGCGGATACCTCGGCGAGTACCCCAATACCAAACCCTTGCTGCAATAACGGTATGTAACTGGCAATGTTATTGGCTTTATGGTGACTAACTGGTATCACTTGCACAACGTCGTCACTTGAGTTCTGTAAGGTAAGGTTATTTCCAATATTAGGGGTCGATAGGCTAACCCACGGAAACATTGGTAGCTGTTCTGGTCGCACAGGAAGCTCTTTTAATAACGGGCTAGCGTACAATTTTAGCTGAGTTGAGGTTAAGGGCAGTGACACTAAATTTGAATCGGGTAAGTCTCCTGAGCGAATCGCCAAGTCAATGGATTCATCAATGATTGATAACGGCTCTTCGCTAATCACTAAATCAAACTGAACTTTTGGGTAGAGCTCACTAAATTGCTTTAATAGAGGGAGTAGCAAGGTTTCGTAATGATCCTGTGTCGTTGTTAAACGAATAACCCCTTTAATTTCCGAGTTAAAACTTTTTACTTCATCCACACCCTGAATAGCACTAGGAAGCAACCCTTGCACCTGTTGATAAAGAGCCTGACCTTCAGCTGTTATCGATACTCTACGTGTGCTGCGCTGCAATAGCTTGACGCCCAAATAGGCTTCTAACTTTGCTACTTGCTCGCTAACTTTCCCTCGTGGCATTTGAAGTTTTCGCCCGGCTTCGGTAAAGCTTTCGGTTTCAGCAACCGTGCTGAATATGGCGATCGCTTTTAAGTAATTTATTAACACTGAATACGCTTCACTTAATCACATATTGGACAACATAATTGATACTAAAATAGTATCAGTAAAGTAAGATTTAACCCACTAATCAAGACCAATAAAGATTGCCATAATGATTCCAACATCAAACAGTGGGAACAAAATAATGGAAACATTAGCAATTATTGGCGGTACCGGTCGAGTGGGTCAGCAAGTGATACAACAAGCCTTAGCGCTTGGCTATAAGTTAAACGTATTAGCTCGTGACCCGAACAAGGTTTCGATACATAAACGTGTCAACGTAATAAAAGGGGATGCTAAAGATTTGAGAGCTTTGGATGCTCTACTGCATGGGGCTAGTGCGGTGATTTCCACTTTAGGGCCTGCAGGCATGAATACCAGCGTTAAACTGGCTAAGTCTTCAGCGAGTGATTTTATTTCGACCAATAGTACCCGCTCTATTTTACCTTTAATGGAAAAACATGGCATTAGCCGTTTCGTGTTATGCACTGGCGCTAGCTTGCAACACCCTGATGACAAGAACAGCCTACTCGTACGTTTGCTATTAACAAAACTAGCGCCAAAAATTCTCGGAGATATTTGGCTAGATCGTGAACAAGAGCTTGAACTACTCACCAGTAGTAACGTGGACTTTACTATTGCTCGCGCTGCAAGATTATATGATGCACAGGCAAAGACCCCTCTAAAAACAAGTCACTCGACCTTTCAGGGAGGAAACGTATCTATTCACAGCCTAGCGACATTTTTAGTGGAGCAAGTTAAATCAGATAACTACTTTGGTAAGGCTGTTTACGTCGCCAATTAGGTTGATGATCAGGCAGCGTAGATTATTCGCATAGTTCCATTGCAGCTATACAGCTGTCTCGCTCCACCAGTGTAACGGGTGGAATCACATACTCTGGTGTGTTCGAGCTTATAAGATCCAACATGTGCTTAATGGATATTTGTCCTAAGCAATGTAATGGCTGCTTAATCGTCGTTAAACGTGGAATGAAAAACTGAGAGGTCGAAAGATCATCAAAGCCTACCACAGAGACTTGCGCTGGAACTTGAATATCCTTCTGGTGAAGTGCTTGAATGACACCATAAGCACTGGTGTCATTGGCACAGAATACGGCACTAAATGACGCCCCTTGTTCAATCAGCTCACTCATAGAATCAAACGCTTTTTGCGATTCATACGCACCGTCAATCACCAAATTCGAATTGAACTCAATGCCTGCGTTTTCTAGGCTCTGTTTATAACCGATAAATCGCTCTGCACCATCTAAACTGCCTTCAGTTCCAGTCACAAAAACAATCTCTTTATGACCTAGTTGAATAAGGTGGTTGGTAGCAATGTAACCGCCCATTTGATTATCTATCAATAATGAAGGATACGAACTGCCGCCATCACGAGCAATGAAGAGCACAGGTGTATTTCCAACCAATTGTTTTATCTCTTTAATATCTAATGTTGGAACCAGTAAAATCAACCCATCCACCTTCTGGGTAATTAACTGCTTAATGATTTTTCGCTCGCGATTTTGATCCCAGTTTGAAGCCTCTAGCTCTAATTTATAAGATGTTTTCACTGCCTCAGAATAGACTCCGCCTAGAATTTCAGAGATGAACGGGCTATCAAATGCAGGGGATATCACACCCAATGTCATATTACGTTTGGTTTTAGCACTGCTTTGGGTCGTCTTGGGTGTGAAATTCACATCGACTATCGCTTTTTCGATTGCATCCACTTTTTCTTTAACGATATAAGATGTTCGATTGAGATAGCGTGAAACAGTACTAACAGAGACATTTGCTCGTTCGGCTACATCGTAAACCGTTGCTTTTTTCTTACGCAAAACCACTCCTTAGCTTTTCATTATGAATTAGCATTCCGTTATGAGATCCGTGGGGGAAAAGGTTTCCCCCACTTTAATCAGCCGCTCACCCGTAAAATAACTACACCTTAGCGAACGTCAGTTGTTCAAGCTCTAGTCCTGGTTTAACCGTTTCGACACTCAGCTCATAACAGCCTTTAGTCAATTTCACCTGCTGACCTTTCACCGTCACTAGCTTCCCATCGGTGCCATTAACTGGCAGGGTCATCGCAATAACCCCATTAATATTTAAGTTACACGATGACTGTGCCATTGAATTAAGCTCATAACGCATTAAGGCGTCACATTGGTAAAGTCCATCATGAGTAACTTCAATTATTGCCGACTTCATAGACTTGGGTTTAAACGACACACCTTTTTCAACGGGTGTAGCCAAGCTTTCATCTACATCTTGTAACGGTTCAAAGTGTTTCACATTATGGTAAAACTCTAACGGACGATTCATCACTGGCGCATTCATGATAAAGCGACAGATATTCATCGCAGAACGCTGTAATTCACCTAACGTCAATGTGCCCGCTTGTAGCGCAGCTAATGTGTCATCTTCGGAAGCATTGCATTCAGCTCCATCATTTTCTACCACCATATAGAGATCATTTTGAGAACGAATCATAAACGAGGTAAAGCTCACATCTTCATGGCCCGCCGTGACAGGATCATTCATCTTCGCCCACCAATCACTCATGACTATGCCTGTGTAACCCCACTCTCCACGCAGTATCGTGGTGTTGAGATCATAATTTGAAGCGGTCCAGTGACCGTTGACTGGGTTGTAGGCTGTCATGATGGTAGAAGCTCGACCTTCTTTCACCGCCATTTCAAACGGCTTAAGGTGAATTTCACGTAAGGCACGTTCAGACACAATTGAATCTACATCTTTACGCGCTGTTTCTTGGTCGTTGGCTACAAAATGTTTAATCGTTCCACTAACACCAGCTCGGCTCAAACCACGTGTTTGGGCCGACGCAATAACACCGGTTATTAGAGAGTCTTCAGAGAAATATTCAAAGTTTCGACCATTAAGAGGGTGGCGATGAATGTTCATCCCCGGGCCTAATAGAGTATCAATCTTATGCTCCACCAACTCTTGGCCAACTAGATAAAAAAGTTGCTCATTCAACTCTCTGTTCCACGTGCTAGCCAGCAATGTACCAATTGGGACTTGAGTCGCGGTGTGACCGCTGTCCATACGAATACCAGAAGGTCCGTCTGCGGCAGCTGCAACAGGAATTCCTAACTCATACAGGTCTTGAGAGACACCACCGAATGCTGCGGCAACACCGGGGGTGACCTTAGGGCTACACATTCCTTCGCCACGTGTCATCGTCGCTAGCTGCTCAGGAGTTAGTTGAGCAATAAATTCTTCTAACCCTGCGCGCCCTTGTTTCACATCAATAAGCTTAATGCCTTTGTCGCCAGTTAACTCTAAACAAGCCGGCAATTCCGTCTCAATACGGTCAAGCATTGAAACAGTGCGCTGTGGAACAGGCTCATAGGCTAACTCATAAGCACCATCACTATTACGAGTGCCGGGTTTCATTCGGTCAAACGCTGTTACAGGCGCTAGTGCCTCTTTAAGCCTTTCGGTAACTAGCATTTCATCCAGTTCAAAAGTAACACTCATTCGCTGTGCTTTGCGCACACTACCACCAAAGTAAAATTGATAGCAGCCTTGCTCTAAGACATAACAACTTTGCTCTCCAGTCACGCCGCTATCATCGTATGAGGCAAATGAGTGAACAGGAATCGAAATACGGATAGCTTGGCTCTCACCGCAATCAAGAGCCTTCGATTTCGAAAAGCCAACAAGCACACGAGCAGGCTTGCCAAGCTCTCCTTGAGGTGCTTCAAGATAGATCTGTACTACTTCTTTGCCTGCGAAGTGAGTTCCTACATTTTCAACTTCAATATCAAAGTGAAGAACGCTATCTGCGCCTTTCCCGTCAACCGTGTAGGAAACCAGTTTTTGGCTAAATGCGGTATAGGATAACCCTGCACCAAATTCGTACTGTACAGCCTGAGGTTTAAAGGTTTCGAAATAGCGATAACCGAGATAAATATCTTCTGCATATAAATTGTAATCAGTACGCCCGAAATTCTCAGAGGATGGGTAATCAGCAAGATTATGAGCAATGGTATCCGTTAGTCTGCCACTTGGAGACACGTCTCCAGAAAGAACATCGGCTAAAGCGTGTCCCCCTTCCATTCCTGCGGCCCAATTATACAAAACAGCTTTAATTGATTGATTATTATCGAGGCTACTAAGCCATGACATGTCGATGATATTGCTCACATTGAGAACAACAATCACATCCTTAAAATGGGTCGCCACTTTACCAAGCATCTCCAATTCCAGCTCGGTTAAGTAGTAACTTCCAGCCTCTTCTCGGTTATCTTGTTCTTCGCCAGCCGTACGACCAATGAAGACCACCGCTTTGTTAGAGACTTTTGCGGCCTGATTAACCAATTCATCAGTCAAAGGCATCTCATGTTGGAACCAAGGCTCCGCAGCCCAACCGCCACCACCATTGTCAAACGGGTGCGACTTAACCCACTGTTCATAAATACCAACGAGAGATTCATTAAGCTTAATCGTTCGGTTCGCTCTTAATCCCTCTAACGCATTAATCGCGTATTTGACGTTAACAGCGCCACCGGACCCTGTTCCGCTTCGATAAGTATCGATCTGGCATCGACCGAATAGCGAAATAGTTTCTCCTGCTTTAATCGGTAATATCGACTCCTTGTTTTCAAGCAGTACAATACCCTCGCTGGCGGCCTGTCGGCTTACCTTAGCTAAAATTGTTGAATCAATTTTTGTGTTTTCTTGGTGCATATAAAACTATCCATTTATGTCTGTGCTCTCTTCCCATTCAGTCGACCGAATGGTGAGAGCACATAATTATTATTAAGTGAATTTTTTGTTATGTACTGGTCTTTGCCTAAGCTTTTGCGACAAAGCAGTTTTCGTTAAGGCACTAACCTCTGGTTCGTCTTACACAAAGAGGTGGCAACGCGAGAAATGGTTCTCCGCTATTTGAGTAGGCTCGGGTAAATATTCACCACATACTTTTTTAGCCTGAGGACATCGAGAAGCGTACGGGCAACCTCGTTTATCCGGTGACCACATGGGTGTTTCAAGTGAACGATGAGTTGGCAATTTGTCGTGAATACTTCGACTAGGATCGGGAACCGCAGCAAGCAACAGTTGGGTATATGGGTGCTGAGGGTTTTGCGTTATTGCTTCAGTATCACCCCACTCCACCATATGTCCGCAGTAGAGAACAATCGTCTCTTCAGCAAAATAACGAGCTGTCGCAATATCATGCGTTATATACATGAACGCTTTACCCATCTCTTTTTTCATCTTATTCATTAGATTCAAAACGCCGATACGAATTGAAACGTCTAACATTGATGTAGGTTCATCAGCCAAAATGACTTTAGCGCCAATGGCCAATGTTTTCGCTAAGAAAACACGCTGACGTTGACCGCCAGAAAGTTGATGAGGGAACTTACCCAACACATCTTTCGCTGGCGTTAAACCCACCTCAGTCAGTAGTTTAATCATTCGATATTCCATCTCTTTGCCCGGTTTAATACCGTGGTAAATTTTCAATGGACGCTGCAAATGATAACGTATGGTATGCAGTGGATTTAACGAACTGAATGGGTCTTGGAACACCATTTGAACTTCACGACGATACGCATCCAACACTTTTCCAGACTTGAAATCATCAATATTTGTTCCGTGGAAATAGATCCCGCCTTCAGTCGCTTTATGAATTTTCGTCGCTATTTTTGCACTGGTACTTTTACCACAGCCCGACTCTCCAACAATGGCAACACAGTGCCCTTCACGAAGTTTAAAGTTCAGACCATTAACGGCTCTTAAATACTCTTTCGGCCCAAACAGAGATTTCTTTTTCTTATGGAAATCAATCGTCAGGTTTTGCGCTTCTAGAACCACAGGGTGCTCGCGGTTTTTAGCAGTTGGTGATTGTTCTAATACCTGCATCATCTAGCACTCCACTTCAGTTAATTGACTGTGCATTTTTGTCTCACTCTCAACACGGCTTTCATTTAAGCAATCACTGTTTAGTGAAGCATTCAAATGAAAGTGACAAGCAGACCAACGATTAGCCGCAACTTTCTCAGTCATCGGCTCAACCTTTCGACACGTCTCTTGTGCATAAGAGCAACGGGGTGCAAAACGGCAACCCGGCGGTATTTTGGTAAGATCGAGAGGGGTTCCCGGGATCCCTTTCATCTCTTGCAGTTCACCAATCAATGTGGGAAATGAGTTACCAAGCCCTTGGGTATAAGGATGATTCGGCTTTTGAAGAATCTCTTTTGAAGGCGCAAGCTCAATTAATTTTCCCGAGTACATGATGCCAATACGATCGCAGAACTCGACCATCAAGCTAAGGTCGTGAGTAATGAACAAAATTGAGAACCCAAACCGCTCTTTTAATTCATAGATTTTCTGTAGAATTTCACGCTGAACCACTACATCAAGCGCCGTTGTTGGTTCATCCATAACAAGCAGTTTAGGGTTGAGTGCCAACGCCATCGCTATCACTACACGCTGACGCATGCCGCCAGAAAATTGGTGCGGATAATCAAACAATCGTTCTGATGGAATATCAACAATGTTGAGCAGCTCTTTTGCTTTTTCTATCGACTCTTCACGGTTTTTTACAATGTCGTGGGCATCAAAAATATCCCAGAATTGGTATTCAATGGTTTTCAGAGGATTAAGACAGTTCATGGCACTTTGAAATACCATCGACGCGCCTTTCCAGCGATACGAACGAAGCTCTTCTTCTTCCATGGTTAGCACGTCTTGTCCATCAAACAAGATTTGCCCTTCAGAGATTAGAGCGGGTGGGCGGTGCAATCGCATTAACGAGAAAGCAACGGTTGATTTCCCACACCCAGATTCACCAGCAAGACCTAATATTTCGCCTTCATTAATATGAAAACTGACATCATCAACCGCTCTTACTCGGCCATCAAAAGTGACGTAGTCAACACATAAGCCTTTAACATCAATTAACTTTTTCATTCTGTGGCTCCTGTGTCTGTAGCCTTTTTATCAAACACCACCTGCTCCATCTTTTTCTTTTGAACCAATAACTTTTCCGCTTTCTTCTCTTCACGACGGTACTTCGCCATGATGCGTTGCGCTTTCAGTTTCGGATTGGAAATTTCATCAATCGAGAAATTAATAAGAGCAAGGCCAATGGCAACTGAAGCTAATGCCACACTTGGTGCGACAATTTCCCACCACGCACCAATTCGAATGGCTGACGTTTGGTCAGCGTTATAGAGCATTCCTCCCCACGTCACGCTAAGAGGATCACCTAGACCGATGAACTCTAACGTTGCCTGAGTCATGATGGCGAAGATAACCGTACCGATGAAAAGCGACGCAAGAATCGACATCATATTGGGCATCACTTCAGCAAAAAGCATGCGTGGTTTTGTCTCCCCCATAACTTGAGCGGCATGAACGAAATCACGGTTACGTATGGCTAATGTTTGTGAACGTATAACCCTTGCCCCCCAAGGCCAAGAGGTTGCGCCAATGATGACAGCAATAGCAAACGGAGAAACTTGACCAAGAAATGCAGCCAGTACCAACATAAGCGGTAAGCTTGGAATAACCATCACTAGATTGGTAATAAATGACAGTGCGTTATCGACTCGGCCACCAAAGTAGCCTGACGAAACACCGATAATCATTGCCATAAGCATAACGAAAGTTCCAGCGACAAAGCCGACCATTAACGACGTTCGTCCACCGTATAGCACTTGCGCCCATACATCTCTGCCCATACGAGTGGTACCTAGAATATGGTCCAATGATGGCGCTTGGTGTGGTCTAGCAATTCGTGCCGTTGCTTGATATTCGGTAAACAAAGGCGCGGCAAAACAGAGGAATATCACGGTAAATACCATGAATATACCTACAGCTGCTTTTGGGTTACCTAACAAAAATTGTTTGCAAATAGAGAGCGTTTTTTTCATAACTATATTCCTATGCCTCTAGCTCAGTACGTAGACGCGGATCAAGAATAAACATCAATAAATCAGCAATGAAATTGGCACTTAATACCATGAAAGTCATGATGAGTAGGTAGCCTTGAATCAGTGGGTAGTCTCTTGAAAGCATCGCTTGGAACATCACTTGCCCGAGCCCGGGATAGTTAAAGATGATTTCAATGATGAGTGAACCAGCAAAAATTGAACCTATCGACATAGCGAATGACGTGATCATTGGCAAAATCGCATTACGTGCGCCGTACTGCAGCATCACCTTGCGATCTTTTACACCCTTAGCCCAACCCATCACGATGAAGTCTTCACCTAGCTGGTTAATCATATTTGAGCGCATGCCCATGACGCCACCCATACCAAGCAGTACCATGCTCAATAGTGGAAGTGCTAAGTGATATAAAACACTAGAAATAAACTGCCAGCTAAATTCAGGATCGAGTTTTGGGTCGTAGGCGTAACCCGTTGGGAACCAACCTAAATCTGACGCGAAGACAAAGTAGATAAAGAGCGCCATAACAACAGCAGGAATCGACGATATCACCACTGATGAGATCGTTATAACGCTATCTACCCATGTTCCACGTTTCCACGCAACATAGATACCTAGCAATGTAGTGATGGTATACGAGACCAAAATGTAACAACCCACTAAAAGTAAGGTCCACAGCATGCCGCGACCTAACACATCAAATACCGGTTGGTAGAAGCGTGTCGAAGTCCCCCATTCACCCGTTAAAATATTCTGTAAATAGTGGAAGAATTGCTCGATTAAAGGGATTTGAGTTGAGTAGCCGTACAGCATCTCAAGAGCAGCAACCATCTCTGGTGTGATTTGCCCGCCAGATTGGGCTAATCGCCCTAAAAACGACTGGATAGGATCACCCGGCATTAAGCGAGGCAAGAAAAAATTGATGGTGATAGCACCAAGAAAAGCCAGAAAATAGAAACCAAGCCGGCTTAAAATAAACTTCATAGGAAAAACTCCATATCTATGAAACCGCTTACAACGAAAATTTAAAATATGCCTGTATCAACAGGCAATATTGAATTAGCCAACGCCTATTACGATTACAGCTTAATAAGGCGTTAGCTAAACAATAGTTAACGTACTATTGCACTCGTGGCTTTAGATTCATTATGTGAATCAAACGATCCATCCCTTCAAATGGTGCAGGTAGAACAAACGGATTGTCAGCCGATGCCCAACCTTCGAAGCGTGAATCGTTGTAGACGTACCAAACACCGTTGTAGTAAAGCGGTACTTGAACAGCTTGCTCTGCATAGATTCGTTCAATTTGAGCGCCTAACTCTTTCTGTTTTTCAACATCACGCGTTTTTCCTAGACTCTCAATTAAGTTATCTAGGTCATCGCTGGTGTAGTTATGCATGCTCGTTGACCACCAAATGCCGGTATCTGCATAACGTGAGTGCATGGTTTGATCGTAGAATCGCCAAGCGGAGCTTTGAATTGTGCCCGCCGCCATCGTTGCTTCGAAGTCGTTATTTGCCCAGTTTTGAGCGTAAGCGTTCACTTCTGGTGTGATGATATTGGCATTGATACCTGCCATTCGCAGACCTTCAACAGCAATACCCACGTTGTTTACCCAATCGCTCCAACCACTGGGTACTTGGATACGGAACGATAGCTTTTTACCTGATGGTGTTTCGACAAAACCATCACCATTGGTGTCTTTAAAGCCGCCTTTTTCAAGTTCCGCTTTTGCCGCCTTTACATCATAACGATATAGCTGATTCCAAGATTCATCAGCTTGTTCATCACGCCAAGACCAATGCGTTTTAGGTAAGTTAGTGGCTGGGTTACCCCCTTCAACATAGCCGTAAGCACCAATCATGATCATTGCTTCACGATCCATAGAGAGGTTCATTGCACGACGGAAATTTAGATCACTGAATGCTTCACTTGCGGCTTCATTTTTGGTGTTGTAGTTCATCGCAATACGGACACCATCATTCGATGGGAACCAGTATTTATTATTAGGGTGTTTAGCCACAAAAGTGCGTTCAATATCAGGAATGAAAATACCTGCCCAATCGATTTCACCTTTTGACAGCATCTCTAATGCCGCATCATTACTTGAGTACTGAGGAAACTCTAAACAGTTAATTTCTAGGTCTTTATTCCAGTAATGTGGATTACGACACTGAATATAGACTTGAGGGGTAAAGCGCTGAATTTCGGTAAACGGACCAGTACCGACTGGGTTGTCATTAACAAAAGCAGCAGGACTGTCGATTTCTGACCAGATATGTTTTGGAATCATACGAACACCCTCACCGATAATATCTTCGGCAGCGAACGCATTCGCTTCAGGTAGGTGAATCTCTACTTTATGATCGTTTATTTTTACTATTTTTTCGATGCGGTTGGCCATACCTGCACCATCAATTTCAGGGTGTTTGGTTGGATATGTATAAGAAAACACAACATCATCTGCGGTAAAATCAACCCCATCTGACCACTTAACGCCTTCGCGTAAATTAACAGTGATCATTTTCATGTCTTCGCTTAGCTCATATCCAGTAGCTAACCAAGGGTGCACATCAGATGAATCAAGCTGGCTAAATATCACTAGTGACTCATAAGCAAAGTTGGTGCGACCTCCAACCCACGGGTTAAAATTACGAACCCAACCTGTCGTACTATCATTGAGTATTCTCAAATTAGGTATCGATTCTGTTGTAACCTCGTTGGCCTGTGCAGGCATCGCTACCGCCAAAGCTAATGTAGACGCAGCAAAAAAAGCACGATTCATATGAAACTCCTGTAATTATAATCATGGAACGCCGCGACACTTAACAACGACGCTTTACTTGGCGAATCATAGAAGTTTGGTCAGAGTAGTTTTGCTTATTTGGTCACATTAATTAAATAGTGATATGAGTATGTTTTAAAATATCAAAGCTAGTCTAATCTCACGCACTAACGATGAAACAAAGTCAATTTCCACGTAATGAACTAGGTTTTCATACACACGAAGAAACAGAAACAAAATACCTAAAAACAACAAGTTAAACAATTCACTTATTTCATAAAAACCACAACAAATGATGAAACAAATTATTTTCAAGGTTAGATCTCATTTAAGTTTAATTACTATAAAAGGCACGAATCACATTTGGTATTTAATACATGACAAATAATATGAACCATTTCTACTTAAGACTGTTTATCAGCGCACAAATAATAATATAAATAATTACCAAACATTAAAAACAGAATTTTTTGGTTGATATTTACTCATACGTTTTGTTAATTGTGAGTGCTTTACTTTGACAATAAGAATGTAACGAAGGAAGGGGAAAACCCACTAGCGGAAAAGTCGAGAACACACTCTCACCTTCTACCGCAGCGGGTTTTTATTACTACCACTACTTTTTCACTCAGACTTAGTCTGATGTTTTTTTAGTCTGTTATATCGACAGAGGTACCGTTCCACGCAAGCAAATACACTTTTTTACTTGCGCTTCTGTCAGCCGTTTCACCACCTGCAATTAGAACACCTTTATCTGTTGCAAAGGAAGCGCCATAAGCAAGCCCTTCTGGCAAATCGTTTACTTGACTCCATAATCCATCAACCTTGACGTACATCTCGGGGTTATACGCTTTACCGAAGCCGTTATGTGCAAACATACTCCCTTTTTCAAACGCCGTTTTTGCGCCGTGGAAGTTTGCTCCACCTGCAACAATGATCGCACCATTGCTTTTACCTGCATACGCACCAGCAACGCCTTCCTGAATATTTGATGGTTCGAGAGCAGGCAACGAATGTAGGCTTGTCCATGGTTGAGGTTGACCAAATTGATACTGTTTCACTTCTGCTGTTCTCAGCCCCGGCTTGATTTCACCACTGATTAGCATAGCGTTAGCACCATCGGCAACCAAAGCGGAACCACAGTTAGGGATATAGGGTGACAAACCTAGTTCACTCCATTCTCCAGTCTCTGGCTTAAAGCTCAACACTTGTTGGTTCCATTTATAATCGAGCGGTTTCATGCCCATATAGTCATCAACGATCTTCTGCCAAGCGTCTGGCTGTGTCTTTTTATCCGTTGCCATAATGTCAGAAAGGTAAGTATCAAAATATCCTTTGTTATAACCTCCAAAGAAAATGACTTGTTTGGTGTCTGGAGAATAAGATGCAGCACCTAATAAGCCAACAGGTGTCGTTGAGTTAGCCTGAGACCAGCTATTGGCAGAGACATTATAACGATAGATAGTATCGAAAAGTATCGGTGCAGGATCACTCGAGCTCTCTTTTCCCGAGCCACCAAAAATGTAGATATCGCCATCAACAACAGATGCTGTCGCGCCACTTCTTGCCGGACCGATGAAACTGGCTTGTTTCTGCCAACCTTTATCCAAAGACTCAATATCCAACATATAAAAATCGGAGCCTGCTGAGCCAAGCCCCACAAACACTTTGCCTCCTACCTGTGCACTGACCCCGCTTTTAATGCCTACGGGTAGATCAGGCCAATGAGTATTAGCCATAGCATTAACACTGAATAGCAACGCTGCAGCAAGCAAAGGCGTAGTTATTAGATTGGTTTTCAAATTCATTATTGTTATTTCCTTATATCAATGGTCAGAATTGCCATCTTTTATTGTTCAAAAATCCATCTAATTATCACTTAATGAAGAATAATTTCTTTGATCAACTTAACAATAAAAAATATCTTCATGAAATAGGTATAAAAAAGACCTACTGGTGAGGCAGGTCTTCATCGTATAAATAAGTGTTATAACTCGTTAATTACTCATTAAAGGTAATACGACTTCCGCAGTTTCTTGTACAGAGTCTGAATATTGTGGGTACTTATCTAACAAGGTATTCACGAGTACATCTACTAATAGTAAAGCCCCCACTTTTGAGGAAAATGCACCACCAGTTAGTGGTCCTTCAGGCCTTGCTGCAACGAGTAATTCTGTTGATATTTCAGAAAGCGGGCTGTGATTAATATTGGTTAATGTTACAACGGGTATACTGCGTTTATATGCAAGGCTTGCTGCATGGATAACTTCTTTTGTAGAGCCAGAGCTAGATACAGAAACCCACAAATCACCCTTACTGCATCGACTGGCATTCATTGCCGCGATATGTGTATCTTCAAACATGATCGCCTTCTTGCCAATTCGTATCAACCTATATGCTAGGTAACGACCAACAATGCTCGAGGCACCTACACCAACACAACCAATAAAGTTGGCCTGATGGACCAACTCGCAAACGCGTGTTAAAGAGTCACGGTCGATTAATTTAGCGGTATCTTGAAGGCTGTCTACAGCACTTCGAGCGGAAACATCACAAATGTCACCTTCTTCCTCAGACGCTTCTTGGTTAGCCGCTTGGCTCAATTCAATGGCCAGAGCCATTCGAAAATCAGAGTACCCTTTATAACCCAAATCACGACATAAACGGATGACAGTCGCTTCACTCGTATTTGTATTACGAGCTAAATCAGTGATTGTTTGAAACTGCACCTCTTGGGCATTTTCCAAAACATAATCGGTAACGATTCGTAGTTTTTTACTCAACGGTTCTATATTTGAACGCATTCGAACAAGTAAATTTTTTGGCGAGCTCACTGTAGCCTCTTTAAATACAGTTATTCCTTCTTTCAAAGTACCAGAGACTTAAAAATATTAATACAGCTTAAACCCAGCTAAACCCGTCAAGCCCGACATAAATACAAACAGAAACTAAGGTAATTTTGCGCAAAAATCGGTTTCTACTTTTTGTTGTACGTTTGAAGCTGGTTCCTACCGAGCTCTTTTGCACAGTACATTGCTGCATCGGCTTTATCGAGTAAGGTTTCGTAATGATCGATGCATGTCGCGACACCGATGCTTACCGTCAACTTATTTTCATGTTGCGAATAGGTGTGCTCTATGTTTTCAGCCATCACGGCCTCTAGTATTTTCCGTGCTGCAAACACCGCCCCATCCGGGTCTGTGTGAGGTAAAATTGCGATAATTTCTTCTCCTCCAAAACGAGCAACAAAGTCGGTTTTTCTAGGCAGTTCATGCTTTATACACTGAGCAATTTGAAACAGGGCTATGTCGCCTTTCTCATGACCAAATGTATCGTTGTACTGTTTGAAGTGATCAATATCGATCATAAGCATAGAAAGAGGAGTATTTGATCGACGTGCAATCGAGATTTCTTCTGATAGCCTCTCAAGGTAGGCCCTTCGGTTGGGTATATCGGTTAAAGAGTCCATGTAACTAAGCTCTTTTAAGGCTTTATTTGCCGCATCCAACTTAGCCATCGACTCCCGTTCTTTCGTAATATCTAGATGAGTCCCAATCATTCTTTTAGGTACGCCTTCACTTTCCCACTCGATCACTTGCCCAGTGTCATAAACCCAGATCCATCTACCACTTTTATGCTTCATTCGAGATTCGAAGATATAGTACTCGCTACGCCCTGCCCAATGCTCTTTCAATAAACGCTCTGATTCGATGAGGTCGTCTGGGTGAGCATAGGTTAACCACGTATCAATACTGACTGGCAATAACTCTTCAAGGGTGTACCCAATAATGTTGGCCCAGCGCTCGTTGAATTCAGTTCTACCCTCTTGCACATACCAGTCCCATATCCCAACCCCAGTACTTTTGATCACAAGCTCAAGCTGCTTCTCATGTTTTTTTAGAATATGAACCTGAGATTTAAGTGCTTCAATTTCTGCTTTCAATGAGCATATTTTGTCAGTCATCTCACCACCTTCAACAATTCGACATGGATACTTACGCGATAAGCTATTTGGAAAAAGCGTTTAGTCACCAAAGAAAGAAAAGAAAACACATTCAATTCAAACGTGTCGAACTCTTCTACGTCAGTCAGAAAGTATAGTGCATTCGCAATGAAGGGACTTTGAACTTTGATTCATACTGCTTCCGAGTGGGCGCATTAAACCATTTCAGTTAGCTTATCAATTCACTTAAGTGAGTAAACTGATCAAAATCTTGTGCAAGGGGGCTTTCGGCTCGTTTAGGGTTAAACCATCTCGCTGACAAACCTGCTTGAATTGCGGGTTGAATGTCTTTACTAAAAGTGTCGCCAATCATTACGACTTGATTAGGTTGTAGACCTATTTCGTCTACAATTTTCAAATAGAACTCTGGTGTTCCTTTAGCTAAACCAAGATTAGCCTTACAAAAGTAACCGGTAATGTATTTATCTAGTCCTACTCGGTTAAAAGCACTTCGAATGTCTGATTCTGTCGACTCGTTAGCACTAGTAGCAATGAAAATCTTACTCTGTATTGAAATAGTACTTAGCACTAATTCAGCTCCATCTATGGCTTCAACATGTTTCCAATCACACATTTTTCCTTGAGCATCAGGAAAATCAACCATTAGCGTATCGCCCCAATCAAATAAGTATGCTTTAAACATTCCCTGCTCCTCAGACTTTAACTTGATATTTTAGGTCTTGCGCTTCATCACCGGTAATTCCTCTAAAGCCCCAGCAGTGAGCAGGTTGCTCCTTAATCGTGATTTCAATATCGACCGAAGATATTCCAAGCTGGGATTCAATATTATTAAACAGCGTTTTTATCAGCAACTTCTTAGTCTTTTTTTGACGCCCTTCCATCATGTTTATTTCAATAACGGTATAAGCATCTGTACGGCCTCCGGGGTAATAGAAATCCTCTTTTTCCATTGGTACAAATCGATGAGCTCGCTTATCTTCAGGCATTCCTATTGCCTGGGTCATGCTTAAATGAATCACATCTGATAGTTTTGATTTAATTGGGTTTAATTGCTCTTTTATTCCGTACACAACAATCATGGCAGATCCTTTGCTTGAATTTGACTTTCCCTACTCTAACCTAGGACAGGGCTCAAATGTTGAACAAATTGTATTAACATATAACGATCATAGATAGTGATATTATTTTTATCTAAGAACGGTTTAAGGGGTAGAGATTTAAAATAGTAATCACGGCTAAATAGAGAGCCTTTCCATTAAAAAACTTATCTTTTGATCTTTTTTATCAGCTCGTTCATTTGCTCCAACTTAAAAGGCTTTGATAAAACGTCATCAAATCCGATCTGATAGTAATGTCGGATGTCTTCTTCAAATGTATTGGCCGTTAACGCAACAATCATAGTCTCTTGGCACAGTGACTCTTGTTTAATGTATTTGATTGTTTCAATCCCACCCATCACGGGCATCTGAATATCCAATAAAATAACGTCATAGTACTTGTCGCTGATTCGCTCAATGCATTCTTTACCATTGGTTACCGTTTCATGATTAACATGTAGTCTATCCAAAGTCCTTTGTGCCACGATTTGATTCACCATTACATCTTCGACAATAAGCGCCGATATTTCCGGGTAACTCGGATAATTTGGTGTTTGTGCCTCGCTTATCTCCTTAGCATTCATCATTGTATTGAGAGTAAAGAACACCTCTTTAGATGAGTAAGGTTTGGTGATAAATGCATGTAATTGACTAGAATTACCATCTTGATTCAACCCAGATATCACAACAAGTTTTCTATCGCCACTGTTCGAAACCTCTTCAATAACAGCATCTAACTCAAATAAATTTGTGTTGTAGTATAGGAGAACAGTTCCACGTTCATTAAATAAACCCACTTTTTCTAAGTCAGTTTTTATCAAGTTATGCACTTCCATATTATCTGCATAAATCGACACGTTATTTTTCAACTGTGTCGATTGAAACAACGTATCGTGACTGACCAATTTAACCGGGATATTGACCGTGAACGTAGAACCTAGATTCACTTCACTCTCGACAGTAATATCCCCGCCTAAAATATTACTTAACCGCTTACTGATGGACAGCCCTAATCCCGTCCCACCATACTTTCTCGTTATTGAAGAATCAGCCTGTGTAAACTCAGCGAATATGAGACTCAATTGCTCATTTGTCATTCCTACGCCTGTGTCTTTGATTGTGACAGTAAAGTACGCAGAGGTATTTTCTTGATGAACAACATCAAAATCAACAACGACCAATCCATGTTCAGTAAACTTCCAAGCATTGGTGCAAAGGTTGGTTATTACTTGAATTAACTTAGTAGGGTCTGAGTTCATTACGTAGTCGACGTTCATCGGTGTCAGTAAGATAACTTCAACGTCAGGTTTGGAATCCGAATTAATGAAGATCGTACGTACTTGGTCAACAATGTAACTCAATTTAAAATCGATGCATTCAACAGTAACTTTTCCTGCATCAATCTTGCTAACGTCCAATATATTATTGATCACACTTAGGAGGTGATTACTTGATGAGTGGATTAAGAAAAGGTTTTCTCGTGTTGCACTATCGCTTCGCTCATAAAAGACAGCATCACTTAAACCAATGATGGCATTGAGTGGCGTTCGAATCTCATGAGACATATTGGCCAGAAATGTCGCTTTAGCCCTAGCGCTAGCCTCCGCTTTTCTTCGAGCCTTTTCAGTTTCAATACTTTGTCGGCGAAGATCGTTCATTAATTTAATTTGATTTAGATATAAAAAAGAAATGGACGAAATAATGAGAATTGAAGCAATGAGAATGATCGTATAGTAAGTATACAAACGCTTATAATGCGAGTCTCTAATCTGTAGAAATTCGTTCTGGTTCCTTTGAACTTCAGACACCAACTTTGAAATGTAATCATTAACCAATGAATAAACTGCATTCAATTCAACTAGGATGAGTTTAACTAGCACTTCTGGATTGTTATTTTCATTTATACGCTTTGTTTTTTCCGATATTCTATTGATTTTATTAATAATATCAGTCAGCTTCTCACTATCTCCATACCGACTATGAATGTCAGTAGTAATTTCGCTAGATAAGTCCTGATTAATGCTTGATCGAATAACTCTAACCCTAATCTTTAGCTTTTTTAGATTACTCTTCGTAGGTTCACTTAAGTATTCTAAAAAATTAACTTTAATTGACAACAATTTAGACTTGGTCCCTAAATTATTATTAATAATTGCAACATAAGGTTCAGCCTGTATATTTTCTATTTTGTTTGAGGAGTAAAAAACAATACTAATGGAAAAAATCATGCAACAACAAAGAACGCCAATTATTGTTGTGAAAGCAGTCCTAGATAGAAGCGGATCAACTCGCATTGTGAGGCTCTATTCCACAACCAATGCCTTAACCTGCCAAACGGATAGGTTATAATAGAGGTCATTTCTAATCTCCGAATACTCGGTGAAAGGAAATACAACAAAAAATGGGCCTTTGTCATCAAGTGTCATGCGCTTGCCATCCTCATGCGTTGCAAGAAGTACCCCATATTTTTTAATAGTCGAGATAGGGATAGTGACAACGTAGTCATCCCATGCGATTACTTTTACTTCATCCCCTTTTGAACCTGCTAGCTCTAGTACATCGTATAAGGTTGGCCCTTTATATATTGCTACCTCTTTAACGACATGGTTCTTCGTTTTTATAATTGAGGTGTCCAGTTGCTCTATCATACCTTCGTCAAACTCCACTCCAATCTCACTATTGGAATGCTCTATATTCCCTGACACCGACAGTATGACTTCCCCAGATGGGTTAGGTAAAGTCGCTGCATATACGGATGCGTGTAAAGAAAAGACAACAAAAAAATATAATATAGCCTTATGCATAGCGACATACTCCATGGGGATCAATCCATTAATTATAAGTCACGATTGTATGTTCGCCAGCTGCTGAATTCGTTGTGAGATGAATTGAATAGAAACTAAATGCCCTGTTATTAAGGCCTTGTGGTTGAATTTATTTCGTTTTTACTTAGTGACTCCAAAATTTCGGAACCATAAATAACTTCGGTTTGCAGATGCATTGTTAGTAAGCCTAGGGCAATCAGTCCCCATATTATGGTAAATCGACCAATCAATTTATTTTGATTTTTCTTTTCAAAAACAACCATACAGATGCCCACAATGACGAGTGGATAAAGAATCAACCACAAGATAAGCATGCCTAAGTAATGAGAGATAGCCATTACCGTTTCTGAGCCCATATAAATACCGATGAAAAAGTAAATGATTGTTTACTCTACCTTAGAGATACCATCGAATCTTACTCAATAAAGCAATATGCGAAGGGGTTAACTATACCGTTGCATATTAACGGTGTTAAACCCCAAGTAACGGCAAGTGCTTAATACTTTTATAACGTAGCGATAGTTCAATGCAATGCTTCAAACTCCCCACAGGGAACGCTTGATCGAGGTTAAAAGAAATCGCTCTGTTTCCATTAAACGTTAACGTACCTGAATACAGTTCACGAAAAGTATCGACTAACTTTGTCTTACAGTTAAAGAACACATAACACTGCTCAGGTGACTTAGCTTTCCAGTCAATTCGAACTGTGCTTCCCCCGTTTACTAGGTAACTCGGTTCGCCCCATTTTAGTGTTTCTTCAAACTGTTGGAACCCGCACTCTTTAATAACCTCTATGATTAAAGTGCGTAACTCTAGCATTTTTGACCTGACTTCAGGTGGGTAAGATTCGAACTTTAGTTGAACTTCCTTATTCATTGATTTACTCCTATTTTTGAACATACAGCTTAAAATCATTGTTGTGCTCTAACAAGAACTGTAACCACTTTGTTCAATATACGTTTCCATTAGTTAGATTATATAAAACATTTCTTTAATATCATTAAACATTTAAAACAAACGTATAATAAATGACGTTCTATAAAGAACCTTCAAATAGATTCACCCCCCATAATTCATTTGTCCCTCTATAAATAAAATCAACAAAAAGGTAATATTGGTACTCACTTCCAATCTGTTGAGACTTATGAAAGACTTACCGTTAGAGCCCCCTATTTATCGAATAGGGCACTTTCTATATTCTCCTATTTCTGGGGTGGTTCAGTTGGAATCTGAAACTGTTCGCTTACGTGCAAAAGAAGCAGCAATGCTAAGTGCATTAATCGACTCTTTCCCTGAAACCCTTACACGACAAAAAATCGAAGAGCTTCTCTACAAGAATACTTATGCAACCAATGCCACGATTAATCAAGTTGTTAAACGTCTACGTGATGAACTACAAGATGATCACAAGAAACTCATTCGCACAGTCCCGAAGTATGGATATGTTCTTGGTGTTACCCCTGCAATAGAGCAACAGCCTTTTGCTAACAAGCAATCTTTTAATACTGCACAAACAAGTACAGAGAAACTACCGATTCCCCCTGTGTGTGAAGTATCAGAAAATAAACTGGGCCAAGACCTTCCGAATCTACAAAATCAGTCACAGCATCAAAGTAATCTGGTTCCTAAAAGTTACTTATTTGGATCCCTTTTGACCATTGCGTGCTTGAGCATGGTTACCTTAGGTTACGCCACTTCCCATTTTTTTCGCCCTGCAAGCTTTCCACAGTTAAGTTCTGAAATGGGGAGCATGACGTCAAGTGACGCGTTACAAGAAGGTGATATAGCTTTAACAGTAAACGAAGACAACCAAATTTCTGCTACATTCCTAATTAATAACCAAAAGATACGTTGTATTGAGCAAGATGAGGTGACCCTATGCCAACCAATAAAGTAAGCGTGTTTGCTCTACTACTGCTTTGTTTCTCTATTGGCGTTGGTATTCAACTGTTTAATCATGAGCAAACAAGTCGATTTATTGGTTTATGGTCAGGTACTACGACTATTTTCTATCAAAACGATCCTGTTGATGCCCATATTCAACTCATTGTTCAAGATGACGGTGGTCGAGTAATATTAAATTACCAACCTCAAAGTCCTAAATATAGTGGCGAGAATCATCAAATATCGGTTCGTGTGAATATTTTAAACATTGAAGGTCAATCACTTAAATTGTCAGTGACTGATTTAAAGTATAGCGATAGGGATGCCTTGGAAAAATTCTTGGGTCGGGATCTACCAGTTGAAGGGTATTTAATGAATAGTTTTGTATGGCCAATTAGTGAGTCAAAATTGTTCTTACAAGCGACCCTTGGATTCGGTGAAGAGTTTGGGTTATACCTGAATAGACACGAATAGAAGATGAATTGTAGCCAGACTGATAAAAAATAAGGACCAATTAGGTCCTTATTCTTAGATTAAATCTCATATATTACAATTACGCTTGGTACGTAACATTACCATTCATAATCGTTGTCATTACCTTAATTTGGTTTAATTGTTCAACGGGAATTTCCAGTGGATTTTTGTCAACAATAACAAAATCTGCCAACTTACCGGCTTCAATAGTCCCTACTCTATCTTCCATTTTAAGCTGTTCTGCAGCCCAAGAAGTATAGGCTTTCAGTGCTTGAGCGACTGAAATTGCCTCAGGTGCATTTAGAATTTCACCAGTAAACGTTTCGCGAGTCACCGCTGACTTAATATTCTGCCAAGGTGCCGTTGGAGAAACGGGCGCATCATTATGAAGTGTTGGTTTCAAGCCGTGTTGAATGGCCGATTTCATACGGAACGTATACTTTAGATCGTCTTCTGCGAAGTAATCGTTGATCATTTGCCCGCCCGTCCAGTAATGGTGCCCCATGATGAAGCTCGGTTTAATACCTAATTCATTCATGCTCTGATACTGTTCATCGCTAGAAAGTGACAAGTGGTGTACTAAGATGTTCAGTGATTCATGATCAAGGTTATTATCAGTGGCTTTTGCACGAGCAAGTTTCGCCGCTTCAATAGATGCATCTAATGCAAGATTTCCATTCACATGAAACATTACATCAGAGTTAAGCTCAAAAGCTCGGTACATTGCATCACTGAACATCTCAATGGTACCAAACACTGGGCGAGGTTTACCTTTAAACTCTTCATTCAGATATTCTATATCTGTAGCCGCGTTACCACCTTGAACAGATCCGTCAATAAAGCCTTTCATAAAACCAATTTGGAACTTGTCGGTCTTATAGTTTTCTTTATCAATGATAACTTGTTCATAGTTAGGGAATACATTTGGAATAGAGCCTAAGGTTCTTAATCCGTAGTCGTGAGATTTAGACGCTTCAACAAACTCATTTAATACCATTGGTGTTGATATAAAGGCATCACAAGCTGTTGTGAATCCGTGGCTAGATAAGTCATTGGCTACTTGGATGATTTCTTCTTTACTTGGTGTTGGGAATGTCCCACCAAGTGCCGTTATCATTGCTCCTACCCCAATGATAAGACCCGTTAGTTCACCATTCGCGTCTTTAACGAATTCAGAGTTTTCTGGTGCTTCTGTTGTTTCATCTATCCCAAGCTTTTTAAAACCTGCACTATTTAGCCACCCACCATGCCCCTGCATCGACACAAATAGCGGAGTGTTTGGGAATACTTCATCCATTAACTCAATAGTTGGAACGTTCTGTTTCTTCAAATCCCAACCAATGGCTTTAATCCAACCGTCATCAGAATTTACTTCCATAGAACGGAATGCACTCATCATCTCTTCATGATTTTGATACTTAAAAAAGCTTAAGTCATACATTGATACCATGTTGGCACAAAATAGAATATGTGTATGGTTCTCAATGAAGCCAGGTAAAAGAGTTTGACCTTTCAGATCAACCAATTCAGCATCGCTATACTCTTGCTTTAATGTTGTTAAAGCGCCCGTTGCTACAATTATACCTTCAGATTCAACCAATGCTTCAACATTAGGTTGCGCGTCGTCCATTGTAATAATAGGACCATTAAAATAGATTTTATTCATTTAAGTTCTCGTAAGTCAGTTAGAGAAAAGCACTTTCTCAATTGAAAATGCTTTTTACATAGATAGTGTGGCGAAGTACTACCAGCCACCTAGAGCTAGAAGCATTGCATCGCTGCTGTATATGCTTTCACCAGGGACAACGTAGTTACTCTGATCACGAAGTTGATCCTCAGAGAACATGCCGACTCTATCGATGATGTAAGCGTGTGCTCGAGCAAAACGTGTCACTGATTCAAAGCAGATCAAATCGAGTTGTACATCGGCCGTTGAGTGGTAATACTTACCACCCGTAATCCAACCTGCCGATATCGGCTGTTTTTTAAAGTTTGTATGGGGAGGATAAAATGCCATCTCATCTGCTGATGGATCGCGGAAAGCGCGAGTAGATGTAGGCAGTTGATACTGGTTAATCGTATCGCGGAAAATTTCCGACAAAACTGGGCTTTGATTCGAGATGTGAAGCATTGCTGGAACGGTGACGTTAGACTTAAAACGAAGAGCGCCTTCATCCGCTTCCATAATCATGCCTACGTGCTCAGGGCGCAGAATCATAAGCATACGGTCTTCTAACCACTCTTGATTTTCGATTGCCCAGTTCTTCGTGTTTCCTAGTCCCGGAACTTCGTGATCACCTTGGAACATGAAGATGATGCCGTATTCACGCTCACTCTTATCTAACGCGGCATAGTATTTGGCTAACGCTAGGTTCATCGCGATTGACGTGCCGTTATCGTGGACACCATACATGAAGCAGTCAACATGAGCAGGGATGATGATGTACTTGTCTTGCTTACCTTCAAGCTTCGCCCAAACGTTACCTGACATGCGGTCGCGTTCTTCCTGCCCCTGAATATCGACTCGAATTTTGACGATGCCATCTTCAGCGTTATCGAGCATCTTACGCAG
The DNA here is from genome assembly GCF_050337265.1 of Vibrio lamellibrachiae. Taxonomy (NCBI): domain Bacteria; kingdom Pseudomonadati; phylum Pseudomonadota; class Gammaproteobacteria; order Vibrionales; family Vibrionaceae; genus Vibrio; species Vibrio lamellibrachiae. Next base: position 480,058 of record NZ_JAKJSU010000006.1, on the reverse strand, counting down.
GTACAAACCGTCATCATCACCAATCGTGATCCACGGTAATAGAGCACCGATGATATCACCACCACCCGGAGCACCAACGCGTCCACCAACTTGGTCTGCAACTGGCGTATCCCACCATACGATCACTGCTTGTGGTTCACCGTATTTGCCAGTAGCAATGCGGGAGAACGCAACACGAGCGCTATTGAGTACCGCTGATGGCATCGTTTTACCGCGTAACAGTACAATCTTGCCTTCGAGATCACGCCCACGTAGCTCAGACGCTGAACCTTCACCTACATAAATTAGTTCTCCAACTGCCCCACCTTTAGGCGTCAATTTGGAAATCGTTGTCGTTAATCCGCTAGAAAACTTGTAAGTGTCACCATCTTCTAGATTTGGCGCTGACATTACCTCAATATCACACGTCGTTGGACGCCATTGCGGGTATTGGCATGGGTACTTTTCATAATGAACTTCATCAAGCTCTAGTGATTTAAGTTCTTGTTCGATTAATTCAAAAGCCATGTGCTCGTATATGGTGCCTTGAACACGCCCCCATAGAATATCGCCTGCTTCCTTTGACTGAACCGATACATCTTTCATCTTCATCGACCAATCATAGATATATGATTCTTCTATAGCTTCACGAACATCTGTGCCTAGTTCAAAACGAGACTTTAGAGGGTCAATCCCCAAATCCCAGCTGCTATCGATAAGTGTTTTATTGGTTTTTTCACGGACAATACTTCCCGGTAGGAAGCCAGGCTTAACAATACGATCAATGACTTGAGCGGGTGACGTTGCTAACGCCATCCCATTATCTTTTTCAGTTGTCATACGAGTTACCTTTTGTTTCATTGGATAGGAAATCATAGGCTGCAATCCACTCCCACAGTTTAAAATGACCCTGTAGGGCGCAACGAATCGCAACAATTACTTTCTATCTTGAATCAGAAGAACTCACTCCTCCAGAAACCAATAACAACGAATAACAACAAACGTAACCCATTGAAATAAAATAATTAGTAACAAGTGGTGTTATTTTTTTTATTAATATTTAGAAGCACAATTAACCAACAAATTAACTCTCGCCCAAAAAAACGAGGCTCAATCGCCTCGCTCTTCGGTAAATCTCAACACTAATTAAATATTAAGGATATCCAAATTCTTACTTGCTTAACGCTTTAGCGACCACATTGAACAGCGGTAACATTTCCACATCAAATTCTGGTTTAGCAGAAACCTCTGGCGACGCTAAACGCACAATGACAACCTCTTTCGTTGGGTTGATGTAGATGTACTGGCTAAACATACCCTTAGCCATATAGCTGCCATCTTCATCATTCGTTAGCCAGAAAAAGCTACTATACGCCCCACCCGGTATACGCTCTTTAAAAGCTTCACCTAAACTTACATCACTGCTTTCAATCGACTTGATCACAGACTCTGGGAAGATTTCTTTACCGCCAAACTCGCCTTTATTTACTAAAAGCTGACCAAAACGTGCCGCATCACGAGCTGTCATGTTTAAACCACCCGTTGCCCAGGCGTGTGTATTAGTATCAGCCATCATGTAAACATCATCTTCTGTACCAAGATCTTTCAAGAATAACTCTGACAATACTTCTTCATAACGTTTATCCGTAACTGCACTTATCACCCAGCCCATTGCATCGACCAAAGGTGAGTTATAAACAAAGCTTTCACCATGCTCACGCTCTGACCCTATTTGAGGGAGGATTCCAAACACACCATTCGCACTATTATCAATAGGCCACGTGCCAACAGCATTTCCGTACTGGCGTGCAAACGATTGTTCGTTCATTAATGCATCCATCGACTCATCCCAAGCCGTACCCGCAGTCATATCAAGTAACTGTTGTATTGTCGATGAACCAATAGCGGTACCTTTTAATTCAGAAACATAAGTTTCAGCTAATACTTCACGCTCAAGTAAACCCTTAGATATCAATATTTCAGAAACCAAGCCCGTGAACGATTTCGTCATTGAAGCTAGCCAATGCTGAGTGTTTGGTGTCATCTCATTAAAGTACTTCTCTTGTACAATCTTGCCTTTATGAACAACAACAAACGCATCAGTGTTATGACTGTTAAGTATATTCTCAACGGTTGATGGCTCTCCGTCCGCTCTAGGTGAAGTCAGTGGCATAACATCTGTTGAAGGTGCTATTTCCCAAGGAATACACGACCCTGTAACAACCGGTGTTGTAGGCAAGAATTTGCTGACATTTTGAAAGCCCCAACGATTAAACGGGTACCAAACCCAGTTAGTATTCTTCACTTGTTTTTCTGGTGCACATGGAAAGCCTTGCATGATTTCTAAATCTAACCAGCTCGGTGATGGAGCAATATTTTTTGTAATAGTATCGACAGACATAAGTCACCTTAATTGTAGGGTTTAACAGTTCAACGAGATGGTATAACCTAGTTGCAATTAATTTAATTTAAATGTTATTAACGCTTCATTTAAATATTTTTAAAGGTATCTAATGTCTTTACGTAACCTAACGAACGTTGAGCTAAAATCTCTCAGAGTGTTAGCCCAGCTTCTACAAGAGCCGAACATTACCTCAGTTGCCAACAAACTGGCGATGCAACCTGCGGGGGTTACTTACCACCTAAATAAGCTGCGAAATGCGATGGGTGACCCTTTACTGGTTCAAGTTGGGCGAGAAATGGTCCCCACTAAAAAAGCGCTATCTTTAACAGATAAACTCGACACCCTTCTCAGTCAATTTGACGAACTAATGCAATGTGAAGAGTTCGAACCAAAAACTATTACGCAATCTTTCACTATCGCACTACAAGACATCGCAGCCGTTGTTCTCATCCCCGTTCTACTAAGCCGATTAGCAACACTTGCACCAAACGCAGTCATTAAAGTGGTTAATTGGCCTGCGAATATAGAGCAGCAACTACTCGAAGGAAGTGTTGATATTGCAATCAACGCAATCGACAAGCCGAACAACCAACTCTACGGTTATCAACTCGGAAATATGAAAATGAGCATTGTCACTCGTCGCTCTCATCCACTAGCCAACAAAGAGTTTAAAATGAGTGAGGTTTTTGATTATCCTCATGTGAGAGTTGAGCCTCTGGCGCGTGGGCAGCAACATGTAGATGAACTGGCGCATAAATTGGGGAAAAAACGAAAGGTTGTCATGGCTGCATCGACTTTTGCTGTATTGTCTTCGACCATCCAGCATTCCGATATTGTTGGGGTATTTGCTTCAGAAGCAGCAAAACGTTTAGCAAAAGAGGGATTCTTTACTAAGGATGTTGAAGAGATTCCACTGATTCCCTTGCACTGTTTTTGGCATCAACGGGTTCATCACGAACCTGCTCATCAATTTTTGCGCAACTTGATCATTGAAATCTCTAAGGAGCTGTTTCAAAACGAAGAACTCGCGAATAAGCCTTATGGAACAGTATCAACGAAACCTTAATAGCCTGAGTTCTTGACGTCTTTAGGGCACACTAAGCCCTAGATACAAACTTAACGACTTCGATCAATCCTCACTAAGTTGTTCAAATTCGTCTTTTTTAGTTTCATACCATGCTTTCATCGCTTCAGGGTCTGCCATCATCTGTTTGATTTTTTCCATGGCTTCCAAATGCTGGTTATCATGGACTTGAAACATTTCCATTCCATGTTGCTTGCTAATCTCTACCATCTGTTCAAATGTTTCAGCATGAAATTGTAAATCACATGCACCACCCAACTGCTTGCAAGTCATTGTCTTCAACATGAATCTCCTTGTAATTTACCGATTGGTTATCCTTTTTCATTTATAAATAAAGCAGTTAATCCGTAGATTGGAAATGTTCACAATGAAATTTATAGGTATAAAAACAAAAAACGCCAAATGATTCACATCATTGGCGCTTTCATAAAGAGTAACTTGTCGAAAAGAGTAGGGGCTACTTGTTAGATCCTGCAGAGCGTTTTTTTAACATATTATGCAATCGTACTCTTTTTTCTGCTGATCCTTGGTCTGAATCAGACGGGTTATTTGTACGAGTTTTGCGATTTTTAAACGCCGGCTTAGAATGCATTTTTTGCAATAGAGCATCACGATTTTTCGGTTCATAACCCGCTTGTTCAACACGGCGGATGGTGTGCCCGATTAATGATTCGACTTGCTGAAGTGTAAGTTCTTCCTCGCGGCTTACAAATGATACGGCATGACCTTTTTGGCCAGCACGGCCTGTACGTCCGATTCGGTGAACGTAATCTTCAGCCAAGAACGGCATATCAAAGTTGACTACATGAGGAAGATCCTTAATGTCCAAGCCACGAGCAGCAACATCGGTTGCGATCATAACGCGTACTTTACCTTCTTTGAACTCATCTAGCGCTCTTCGACGTGCGCTTTGCGCTTTATCACCATGGCAAAGTACCGCTTTGATACCGTCAAGCTTAAGCTCTTTGAGTAACATGTTGGCTGTTTCTTTATAGTTCACAAACACCAACACCTGCTGCCAGTTTTTACGACCAATAAGCTCAGATAACATCTCGTGTTTTCTTTCTTGATCTACTGGGTAAACAACGTGAGCAATGGTATCTGCAGTCACATTTTCTCTCGCGACCGAAATTCGTTTCGGCTGCTTTAAGATTTCGCCAGCTAGCTTGTTCATTTGTGGTGAGAACGTCGCGGAAAATAACATCGTTTGAGGTTTTGTCTCAACACCTGCCATGATCGTTTCGATAGAGGAGATGAACCCCATATCAAGCATTCTGTCTGCTTCATCAAAGACAAGAAATTCTAAGTTAGCGACAGAGACATTCTTCTCTTCAAGGTGCTCAATCAAGCGACCGGGCGTAGCAACAAGAATATCAGACCCTTTTTGCAGCTTCGTCACTTGCGAAGACATCTTAACGCCACCGTAAATAGCGGTTACCGTCAATGACGTGTACTTAATGTAGTCTTCAATGTTTTGCGCGATTTGAGCCGCTAGTTCGCGCGTTGGAGCCAATATCAGAGCACGAGCTTGGTGATTATTTTTAGTTTTAGATTTATCTAATATCTGCTGAATAATCGGTAGAGAGAAAGCCGCTGTTTTTCCCGTACCTGTCTGAGCGTTCGCTAAAATATCGTGCCCCTTACGAGCAAACGGGATCGCTTTTTGTTGAACTGGCGTGAGTTTTTCGTAGCCGCACTCGGAAAGTGCTTTCACAATTTCTGGCGCAAAATTCTGAGATGAAAATGACATTGTTATGTTCCTAAACTAAACGGCTACAACCACGTACAGCATAACCAAAAATACGGTCGCAGATTATAGAGCAATACGAATTGAAACGGCACTATTTTCGTCAACTCCGCAGTGAAATAAGCGGATACGCCTGTATTTACGGCACCTTATCACCATAATCGATAAGGTATGAGGAAGGCGCTGGTTAAGCAACAGATACTCAACCAGTTATAAAACCATTTAGTTTATGCTATCCGCGACTTTCGCATAATCTTCATCGTAATAGCTTTTACCTTCACACTCCAAATCAAAGCTGTCAATTTTGGCATTATAGCTATCAACTTTATAATTATAGGGACCTTCCAGTCGTTGATACCTTTCAAGATCTTCGTTAAAAGCAGCAATAATTCGATTATAGCGGTCCACCTCGCGATTATATTCAGCTAGTTCAGCATCAATATAGAATTCAACGTCCTCATTCTTAGCGAAATAATGATCTAATTTTTCCAATCTCTCTTCGGCTCTCGCCATGCTCTCTTCAACTCTATTGATTGGTTGGACGTCAATATCTAACTGCTTTTCTGCTTCATCGATAACGACTTCCAGCTCCAGACAAGAGCGAAGTGCATCAACTGTTAACGTATCTTCATCGTAGATCTTTAAACCACCTAAAGCGCTTAATGCGCTACCCGCAGCAAATCCAGCAGATTTACCTTTTTTTGCTAGAGCCTCCACTGGTAATAGAGTAGATAAAAGCAGCACTACGCATGCAGTTGTGTATCGTTTCATTGAGATAAACATCCTTGTCGTTTTATATCTCGCCAATTCTATACATCAAGCCAAAAATATTCACCCAATAAATTATACAACTACCTTTTATCTACAAATTCATTCAAAGCCTAACCTCCATCGTCTTACCACATGCTAGAACATCAACATATATAGATAGCCGGCACTGATGGCCATCGATACGATCACAGTTAAGAATGCATAGATCATCTGATTCTTAAAGATCGATTTAAGCAGGATCACTTCTGTTAAGCTCGCACCTGCACTTCCAATAATCAGCGCCATCACAGCACCAAGCCCCATTCCTTTCGCTGCTAATGCTGCACTCAATGGGATCACCGCTTCTGCACGAATGTAGAGTGGAATACCAATCACTGCTGCAACCGGAATCGCAAACGGATTGTTTTCACTGGCCACACTCGCCACAAATTCCGTTGGCATAAACCCATAAATCATCGAACCCAGTGCAATACCACCAAATAGATAAGGCAATACCTTTTTAAAATCAGTCCACGTTGTATCCCAAATACGCTTCCATTGGCTAACTGGCGCATTTTTCGATGAGCAAGACGAGCCACAGCCTTTCTTTTCTGGGCTCAAATAAGCTTCCGGTTTTACGTACTTTTCAAACCCTAGCTTTTCCAGTGTATAGCCCGCGATCACCGATACACCCATCGCTATAACAAAGTAGAAAACCGTTACCTTCACCCCAAACGTTACGGCAAATAACCCGATGATGATTGGATTAAGTAAAGGGCTAGCAAATAGAAACACCATCATAGTGCCAAAACCTGCTTTGGCTCTTAATAAGCCTTTTAAAAATGGAATGGTTGAACACGAACAAAATGGGGTAATTGCCCCCAAAAAGCCTGCCACTATATAACCTTTACCATTTTTGCCACTCAAAATACTTTGTATTTTCGTCGGTGGGATATACACCTGAAGAACGCCCACAAAGTAGCTAATCAAAAGAAACAATACGGTTAATTCTACCGCCAGAAAAGCGAACATATTCAACGTCTCTTTCACCATGCTCATCTCGATGCCCATCATAACTATCACTCCACAATTGAATCTACATTTCTAGAATAATCGAAATATACTCTTCACCATTGGATTGATCAATATATTTCTAGTAATATCGAAATATAAACATCATAGAGGTCAAACATGGATATCGATAATTTGAATAATGAAGGTTTATCTACTGCTACCTTAGACAACGAAAGCCTAGATATTGATACGGTCGCCAAAGCGTTGAAAGAATTAGGACACCCTACTCGCCTGATGATTTTTAGAAGCGTTATTCGTGCTGGCTATCAAGGTGTCGCTGTTGGTGGATTGCAACAAAAACTGAATGTGCCCGGTTCAACCTTGTCTCACCATATTTCAAACCTCGCTTCTGCTGGGCTTATTACTCAGCGCCGTGAAGGCCGAACACTCTACTGTGTTGCTGAATTTGATAAGCTTCAATCTGTCATTGGGTTTCTACAAGACGAATGCTGCCTAGATGAGGGTTAAATTCTGCCTTGAAAAGCAATAGGTCGCGTTCATCGCTTATGGTATGGTGCGCCCTGTGTTTTCGCTTCTATAAATTAGTTATCTAATGTCATTTTCCAACTTAAATTTAAGCCTAGAGCTGATTGACGCTCTACCTAAAGCTTTTAAGAAACCGACAGAAATTCAGTCTCAATCTGTCCCGCTTATTCTCAAAGGCAATGATCTACTTGCAATAGCACAAACGGGAAGTGGTAAAACATTGGCTTACGGTCTGCCTATTATTGAGACTATGTTGACTGATGCAAAAGCACTACAACAGACTCTTGAATCAAATGCTAATGAACTGAATATCATTATCGTCCCTACACGAGAGCTTGCAGCCCAAGTTCATACTGAACTGAGTAAGGTCATTGAAACACTCGCTCAAGCAAGCAAACTAGAGATTAATTCCCTTCTTCTATGCGGCGGTGTAGACAAAGATAGTCAGGTTGAACAATTGCAAAATCAACCTCATCTTGTTGTCGCTACCCCGGGCCGTTTATTGGATTTAATCCAAACCAATCACCTTACCGTTAATAACGTTAAACGAATCGTATTGGATGAAGCTGACCGACTTTTAGATATGGGCTTTTGGCCTGATATACAAACAATATTGGCCGCGTTACCTCAATCACGACAGACCATGATGTTCTCCGCAACGTTACCGAGTGAACTTGAGGAACGACTCAACGGTCAGCTAAAGCAACCTAGTTATGTTCAAGTTAATCAGATTAACCAAGTTGTCGACAATATCGAAGAGAGGCTATTTCTCGTCAATAAAGGCAGCAAAACAAAAGCGTTAATCCAGCAGATTGAAACTAGCAATTGGTCTCAAGTATTAGTGTTTATTAGTGCCAAAGATAACGCCAATGCACTCGCGAAGAAGCTAACTAAAGCGGGTATTGCTTGCGCAGCTCTACACGGTGATAAATCTCAGTCTGAACGTGAACAAACACTTGCGAAGTTCAAACAAAAGTCAATTCAAGTCCTCATCGCAACTGACCTACTCGCCCGTGGCATTCATATTGATGATCTTCCTGTGGTTATTAATTTTGATCTTCCTTCTGATCCAACTGTCTATGTTCATCGAGTTGGGCGAACTGCAAGAGCCGGACAGCAAGGGCTTGCTCTTTCGTTAGTGTGCCATGGGGAAAAAGACTATTTAGAAGCAATACGTACGACAGCTCAACGCTCATTGGCGACACAAACCCTAAGCGATTTTCCCGTTACTGATAAGCCGTCAAGTGGTGAAAGTAAACGTGCCCCAAGAGACAAAAAAGCGAACCGTAGAACCAACAACAAAACAAGTGCTAAGCAGTTTCAAAAAAAGGCCAAACGACCTAATCGTTAATCGTCTAAAGAAGTAATTAAAGCTCATCGCGGGATACATTCTTTATTCCGCTGAGTTTTCGTATAGTTAGCATCACAAATCTCCCCTTCCCTTTTTAGCAGCGCTCAAAAAACACACCTATACTCAGTGATATCTCTTATTAATGATTTTGTTAGTCACATGATTTTTATGACTACACGCACCGGCGTAAATCACAAATTTGCCACTGACAATGGGTATTGAATGACCACTGAGAAAAGCTCGCAAGACGAACTATTGACGATTATTGACGACAGTGCAGATGAAACACCATTGAGTAGTCGACCTCCCTGCTGGAGAATACTCATTGTTGATGATGATAAAGATGTTCACATTGCTACTGAGCTCACCTTAAACGATCTCACTATCGAGGAGCGACCTCTCGAAGTGCTTCATGCATATTCGGCTGATGAAGCAAAGGAAGTACTTCAACGAGAACACGACGTAAGCGTGATATTACTCGATGTCGTGATGGAGACTGAAGATGCGGGACTAAAGCTCGTTGATACTATACGTAACACGTTAAAGCTGAGTTCAATTCGAATTATTCTTCGTACAGGACAGCCCGGTTACGCGCCAGAAATGGAAACCATTCAGCGCTATGACATTAACGATTATCGAACCAAGTCTGAGTTAACTAGAATTCGTCTTTTCACCATTCTAACCAGCACTATCCGTGCATATAAGCAGATTCAACAACAGCAAACAATGCGTCAAGGTTTGGAGAATGTAGTTAAAGCCAGCACTGAACTCGCAAACATTCACGGGATGAGATTGTTTGCAGAAGGGGCTGTGAAACAAATAAGTGCGTTAATACAAATTGAGCCCGATGGATTGATCTGCGCTCAAGAAGGCATGCTTGATGATAGCAACACAGCTCAAGTTATTGCCGCCTCTGGGCGTTATAGCAATTTAGTTCAAGCCCCACTAGATAGCATCCAATCAAATAGAATTAAACGAGCGATTACTACTTGTTTGCTATTAAAGAGAAGCTCAATGGATGATGGTTTAACCCTCTATTTTTCGACGGAGCAAGGCCGCGGATTAGCTGCATATGTCGATATAGAACACCCATTAGAGCCTACTGACCGTCACTTGCTTGAAGTTTTTTGTGCGAATATATCCGTCGGTTTTGACAATGTTCTTTTGTATAACAAGCTCGAAGAGCAAGCCTACATTGACCCACTGCTTAAAGTGCCTAATCTTAACTACCTTTTAAAGTATCTTTGCGCTCCAAGAGAGGACGAAGAGCCATCAACCCTTGCACTCATTGACCTAGACGATTTTTCATCAATCAACGATAGTTTCGGCCATCAATTTGGCGATAGCGTACTAAAAGAAGTCATTGATAGGCTCACCAGTGAGTTTCCTCGCTGCTTTTTAGCACGTGTTAGTAGTGATGTTTTCGCTCTGATTGGCCTTGAATCTGAAGTCAGCGCTACTCAAGTAATCAAAACATTCAACAGCGATTTTATCGTCAACAGGCAGCCCTTTAAACTGAGTGCAAGTATCGGTTTGGTGCAGTTAGTTGAACGTACCTCTGAACTAACTGGGTTGTTTAAAGATGCTCAAGTCGCATTAAAACAGGCGAAGCTACACAAAAGAGGTGGTGCAATAACGTTCTCTGAAAATATGGGGCAATGTGCCAGAGACAGAATGCAACTGCTAACTCAGCTTCGCTTAGCTGTCACTAAAAATGCTCTGTTTATGATGTTCCAACCTAAATACCACCTGCTTACGGGTAAGATCACAGGCATGGAAGCACTGCTTCGATGGAAAGACGATAATGGTGACCTTGTTCCTCCTGATCGCTTTATTCCTCTTGCCGAACAGTGCGGGATGATGGTCACCATAGGCGCTTTTGTCATTCAGCGTTCTTGCGAGCAACTACAACAGCTTAATCAAGCTGGATACAATAATATTTGCATGGCAATCAATATCTCACCGGCTCAATTGGAAGACTCTGGTTTTATCTCGCTACTTCAATACTCATTAAACAGCACAGGGATCTTACCAAGCCAACTGGAACTTGAGATCACCGAAACCATGGCCGCTAATAACCTTGATTACGTTTGTAAAGTTCTCACTCAAGTTAGGCAACTCGGTTGCAAAATCGCCATTGATGACTTTGGTACTGGCTTCTCTTCTTTAAGCGTTCTACACAAGCTTCCCGCGACACGGCTAAAAATTGATAGAGCCTTCGTGGAGGCGATGGAAGAAGACGACAGCATCGCAAAAATGATTGTTAATTTGGGTCAAACCCTAGGCTTAGAAGTCACAGCTGAAGGGATAGAAACTAGCGCTCAATTGGAAAAGCTTAAAGGCTTCGGTTGTGAAGAAGGGCAAGGCTGGTTGTTCGCAAAAGCAATGCCACTCGAAGATCTCATTGAGCTACTAGGCTCTTAATGCCGATCTACCTTTAACAGGCTTCATTATTCTTAACAAAAAGCAGTAGGATTTTTCTTGTGAATCGACAAAAAACAACCGCCACTTACTTTGTTCCTGACGAATCCAGTGATAACGCACGCTCTGAAATAAGCTCTCAAGAGTTGATCAGGCGTTACCGTTACATAATCTACGGCGGCCTGCTTCTTATCATCTTACTGACACTTGGTAATGCAGCCTACCTAAGCAATCAAATCAAAAACCAAGTACTTAATGAAGAAGAGCACCATGGTGAAGAGACATTACAGGCATTGACTCAAACGATCTCTGTCTCTTTAAATCATATCGACAGAATGCGCTCTTCAATTGTCTCGGCACGATCTCTTCCTGAAATAACACCACAAAATGATGCGATCGAGTACCTTGCCGAGCAAGGTAACAAGACATCAAATCAAGGGTTATGGGATTCAATTCCTCAACCGCTAAAAGATTCCGTTGGCCAAGTATTTGTTCTTAGTGACATAAGAGACATCACTTTTGATCTCGCCTCGTTGCTTCCAATGATGCCAGCCGTTGTTGCAACTCACCGGCAACATAGTGAGTTCCAATGGAGCTATTACTATGATGCTGATAAAGCACTCACTCAACTTTATCCATGGGTCAGTCACGATGATATTGTTGCAGCAACAGAAACAGACAACATGGATGATGCTCTGGCCGTTATCTATGAAGCGGGCGGAACATTTCCATTAGATCTTGTTGGGCCAGAAAATAACAGTAACGGGCAAAAAGTTTGGACTCCACCATATATGGACGCAGGGGGTAAAGGGATGATGGTCTCTTTGCTCGCACCTGTATACGATGAGCAAAAATTTGTTGGCGCAGTAGGCACCGATATCACTCTCAAAGTCCTCGATAATATTTTGATAGAGATGCACTCAGCGCTAGGTCATTTCGCCATTGTTGATCAAGATGGAACCGTTATTGGCGATAGTGAAGGGAATCTAAGTGGAAAAATCGAGTCCGTAAATCAAAGCGATGTATTATCTTTAGTTTCTGCTGGCGAAGCCCATGAGGTAGCAAGTGGGGAGATTCAAGCCGTTCAAAATGGGTACTGGATTAGCTACCCTCTTGCCGATACGCCTTGGAGCCTAGTTCTTGAAATCAAAAGCACCAAAATTCATCAGTATATCTTTGAAACTATCATTCCTTTCCTCATTATGGGTGGTCTATTTGCCATACTACTACTGTTTATTGTGCTTTATCAGCATTGGAACTTTAGCCAACCAGCCCTACAACTGGCTCAATTTGTCGAGGAACTACCTAACCAAGACGTTATCGTTATTCCAAAAATCCCGAGCAGATGGCAATACTGGTTTGACAGTGCAGCCACCACCGAAAATGACCGAAGACTGCACCTTTCTACCATAAAAAAACAAACAGAAGAGCTTGAGCTACGTGTTGATGAACGTACTCAAGAGCTGCAAGAAACACTAAAAACACTAAAAACAACTCAGGATGAACTTATACGTTCTGAAAAACTTGCAGGTTTAGGATCACTTGTTGCAGGTGTTGCCCACGAGTTAAACACGCCAATTGGTAACGCGTTACTTGTGGCCAGCTCCCTCAGACAGTTTAATCAAGAATTTATAACAGCAACGCAAGAAGGCTTACGTCAATCTGTTCTGGATAGTTACATCACCCAAAGTAGTGAATCGGCTGACAGCATAGAACGAAACTTACACCGCGCTGCCGAGCTCATAACCAGTTTCAAACAGGTTGCAGTCGATCAAACCAGTTACCAACGCCGCCAGTTCAATCTACCTGAAATATTGCATGAACTGCGTGTCACTATGATGCCGAATTTATCTCGACATCAGATAGTTCTAGAAGAGAAGCTATCCGGTACTATTTCTATGGACAGCTACCCCGGACCGCTTACTCAGGTGTTAATGAATTTACTCAGCAACACCATTGCACATGCATTTTCAGATCAGCCAAACAAACTGGTGGTGATTACCTGCTCAATGCTTGATGACCAAACTGCAATCATTGAAGTCAAAGACAACGGGCACGGTATCGAAGAGGCAAATCTGTCTAAAGTATTTGACCCATTCTTCACGACTCGATTAGGTGAAGGAGGATCAGGTTTAGGGCTAAACATTGCTTACAATGTCGTGACTGGCTTACTTGGCGGTGAGCTCAAAGTAGAGAGTGCGTTAGGAACAGGCACCAGCTTTACGTTAGAGCTACCACTGGTTGCCCCTTCTACCGAGCCTGAGACTTAAGCTTCAAATTAAATCTCTAGCTATCATCTATCAAGCTAGCAATTACCATTTGTTAGCTTGATTCCTTCTAGCAACTCTTTCTTTGCATTGAGCGAAAAGTTAAACTAGCGCCAAGATGAATTATATGGAAAGACCATGGCAAAGTTAACCCTACAAGAACAGATGCTAAAAGCAGGCTTAGTAAACGAAAAGAAGTTGAAAAAAGCTAAGAAAGGCGCAAAAAAGTCACGAGTTCAAGCGCGAGAAGCTAAAGCCGCTGCTGAAGAAAACAAAACAGCTCAACAAGAACGCGATAAAGAGCTAAACCAGCAACGTAAAAATCAGCAGTTGAGCAAAGAGATGAAAGCTCAGGTGAAACAGTTGATTGAGATGAATAAGCTTGAACTGAAAGGCGACATAAAATACAACTTTACTGATGGCACAACCGTTAAGTCTCTTTATGTAGAGTCTTTAGAACGTGAACAGTTAATTAAAGGTATTCTTGCTATTGCTCGCTTTGGTGAGAGCTATGCCGTTATCCCTGGTGGTGTTGCCGATAAAATTGCCATGCGCGATGAAGAAACGATTATTGAGAACAATACATCTGATGAAGAGATTCCAGCAGAAGATGACCCATACGCAGATTTCGTCGTCCCAGATGATTTGATGTGGTAATCGAGCTTATCTTTTACTAGATCAAAAAAACCGTTCATTGTGAACGGTTTTTTATTATGCGCTTGTTTACTTAGATCATCTGCTAGCCGCGACGAGGAGCAAACGCCTTCACGCCAACACTGGTTAATGCGTGTTTAACCGCATGTATAACGTGCATGTTTGGATCCGGTTGTTCACCTTTTGCCACTTTTAGCATTTGCGCTTCCCACCAAGAGAGCATTGACACAATATTAAGATATCTCCAACCACAGCGACGCATATCATTGGGATACACGTCATCAACACCCCTTATCACTTCATTTGCCAGATTCGGATTCAATATTAGCGGTCGACCTACACCGACCATATCGATACCATCTTCTATCGCAGTTTCCATTGCCGACTTTTGTTGAAAGCCACCGGTAACAATCAAAGGGATCGTTAGCTGTTTTTTTGCGCCACGCGCAAACTCCAAAAAGTACCCGCCAGCTTTTTGGCCATCACCCGTCATTGACTGAGATTCATAAGTACCGCCCGAGATTTCAATCGCATCGATACCGACAGATTCCAACGCCTTCATCACTTCTATAGCGTCACTTTCACTGTAACCACCTTTCTCAAAATCTGATGAATTAAGTTTAATAATAAGTGGATAATCGTCACCCACTTCTGAACGTATCGCGTGATACACTTCCATCAAAAATAGCTGACCATTTTTCCACTTGTCGTTGCGTTGATTGTGACGTGGTGATAAAAACTGATTAATCAAATAGCCATGAGCACCATGAATTTCGACACCATCAAAGCCTGCGTTTTTACAAAGTAGAGCCGTTGTTGCAAATTGGCCTATCACGCGTTGAATGTCTTCCTCCGTCATTTCGCGTGGCATGTTAAAACCGCTCGCTAAAGGTCCTTCTATGCCAATAGCTGAAGGTCCCATTGGTTGTGAATCTAGAAACTTAGGGACTTGTTTTCCTGGGTGATTAATTTGCGCAAAAAACCTTGAGCCATTGACCTTTGCAGCTTTAACCCAATGCTTAAACGGTTCGATATCAGACTGTTCATCCAAAACGATGTTTAGTGGCTCACCTAAGGCATTTCGATCAATCATGATATTTCCTGAAACCATTAGACCTACACCACCATTTGCCCAAGAGCGATATAGATTACCAAGTAACTCATGTTTTGGGTTGCCATGCTTGTCTGCCATTTGCTCAGACATTGCAGGCTTAAAGATACGATTTGAAATAGATAACTGATTGATTTTTGTTGTTGCGTTTAACATACACACCTAAATTAGACCGGTCGTCTATTCTGTGGTTAAAAAAATATTGGACACTACGCCCAATAACAATTATAGATTATTCAATTTCGCTTACGTTAAAGACCACGTTCAGCGGGTACGTTCATTAACGTGACGAAATCTTGGATATTCTTTTTAAACTGCTGTTTATCACGAACCAGATGAAAACGTAGTACTGTGCCTTCCCAGTTTGCCCAAAACATTGATGCCATCGATGACGCCTCGACATCCAACCTAAATTCACCGTTGCTTTGTCCTTGTTCAATTAACGAGACAAAAAGGGAAAACCAACGCTGATAAATATCATGTAGCTTTAGTTGTAAATCTGGTAACCCTTCGTTCGCTTCGATAAATAGATTACCAATGACACAACCTGAAGCGTCATCTCTGTCAAACATCGCCTCAATTTCTTGATCATAACTCTCTATGATCGTTGAAGATATTGATTCTGTTTTATTTTTCAAAGCTTGTTCAAAGCGCTCGAAACGAACAGAAAAATACTGTTCTAAAACCGCTACGGCAAACGCTTCTTTACTTTTAAAGTAATGATAAAAAGAACCTTTAGGGATCCCTACTTCATCTAAAATCATTTTGATGCCAACTGCACTATAGCCATGACGCGCGAAGAGTTTTTCTCCTGCTTCACAGATCACAGCCTGACTGAGTTGTTTCTTGCTCGACATAGATAATCTCATCTCTGATTTTTCAGTATGGTATACAAAAATAGACCAGTCGTCTAGTTGATCGTGCCTTTTAAATTCAATCGCGCCTTAACAAAGGCTCATCATATTGATTTGGTGGAGTATTTAATAAAAAACCCCAATAGTCAGTTATCCAACTATTGGGGTCGCTTAAAGTCATCACAACGTTCTTATCTAAGCACAAATTAGAGACCGATTACCCTCTACCTACTTAGACTTTGAACCAACTTACAGATAGTAGCTATAAGTGAACTTCAATTCAGTACCTGCATCGTTGTGTTTAAGGCTGCTTTCCCCTAAATCTGAAAAATGCTCAGTGTAGGTAATCTTGCCCCAGTGACGACGATTGCTGTTCATTGGGAACTGAAACACAGTATCCATTTGTAGACTGTTAACTGTACCCATATCACCACCCATATCTAAGCTTGCGAACTGTGGGTTAAGCTGGATATGCGTTCCATTTTCATGCAGGTAGATTGAGTTGAGGAAGTTAAACTGCACACCGTAAGTCGTGCTATCCATTAGACCTAGGTTTTTATAGTCTGAATTGTTTTGACCAACAGCCGCTGCAACAATCGGGAATGACAGCCAGTTTTTGAACGGTGTGTTCATACGAACTAGACCGCCGACGGCGAATAAGCGATCAATTGGAGCGCCATCAACAAAGCTGTTTTCGATGTAATCAAGTGACACACCAAGCATCGGAGCGCTTTCCCACTCTGTACGTTTTACTTCGAAGTAACGAGCTCGCAGCTGAGTCACATCAAAGCTTTCATCTGAACCAGGAATATCTGAGTTAAACTCTTGCCCTGTTAGTGCAAGAGAACCTAGAAATAGATTGCCGTTCTCTTTGCCACCAGACATTTGCCCAGTGAGTTGGAACCAATTGTTGTCAGCTTCACCTAAACTTTGAACGCCGTAAGTCGCGCTAACAACAGAAGAGACTTTAGTGTGGTCACCTGGATCAGGTGCGTTTTCTTCAGCAGAGTCATCTGCATTTGCGTAGGTAGTTAGTGGAAGAAGTAGTGCTAGTAATGAAAGTTTCTTAGCTACAGCCATGATTCAAACCTATTATTGTAATTAAAGTGTAATTATTTCCTACGCACTTTAAGGAATCGGTTTACTGGCATATAGCTAAATAAAACAAGATAAAATAAAAAAAAATAGTTACTAAGCGTAACTTGCGGAAATAACTAATAAAAATAACAATTATAATGAATACCTAGGTCACAGCCCGTCAATCATACGGTGGCTCAATATATATATTAATTTATAATTTATTTGTCGAATAATGTAACAACCGATAATTTACTTGTTGTGGATCAAAATAATGTACTCAAGTACTCCCGTAGTATTCACTCTGCCATTCATGCTGTATAAGGGTCTCTCTTAATGACACAACCTTTTCTTGAGCCTCCCATCTATCAAGTGGCTGGATTTCAATACTCTCCCACCTCTGGCGCTATAAAAAACGAAGAAGATAAGATCATTCGATTGAGAGCAAGAGAAGCGAACCTTCTTACTGCTTTAATAGATTCTTTCCCTGATATTTTATCTCGCCAATCAATCGAAGAGCAGTTATGGAAAGGCTCATACGCAACCAACGCCACAATAAATCAAACAATTAAAGCGTTACGATTTTCATTAGAAGATGATCAAAGAGCGCTAATACGCACCATCCCTAAGCAAGGGTACGTGTTATCAAGCAAGCCTCATTTGATTAGTGAAGAACTCGATCTAACAGTGATACAACATGAGCCTAAAGTTGAACATGTTGAATCATCAGGGATCGATAAGCCACGCTTTCAGCTCACATCTCTCTTTTCTCCACTTCAAATTGGCTCTATCAGTATCATTAGTTTGTTATTGTTTTCTATAGGTTATCAGGGGGGTCTGTCCACTGATCACGATCGCACAAGCCATAAGGTTGGTCCGCATTGGATGCTATTTAAACCTGAACCCGGAGAGTTAGAGAAGCTTAATCTTCAAGAAAGTATCCCTTCTATTATTCTGAAAAATAAAAGTTACTATCGTATCTGCCAAGAAAGTGAGGGGCTGACGCAATGCAAAAATCAATGATACTAAAGCTTACAATCGCCCTGATGCTCCCTTTACTTGCATTTGCTGTTGGGCACTCATTGCACGATCCCTTAGGAAAAACCGTCAGCCAATATCAAGGAGTATGGGAAGGTAAGTCAGTAATATCTAAAGAATATGGAGAAGTCATTAGTCACGCTACTATTGTTGTCAATAATAACATTCGATTATCACTAGATAATCAACTGGGTGTTAGCAATTACACATTTGACGCCTCACTGGCTTTGACTGAGGTAGATGCCGAATATGCTCGCCTTGAACTTACAGATCGACAGCTCACAGGGCTGGACGCTTTTCAGAAGGAAACGGGGATTCGTATGCCTACTACGGGGAATCTCGTTGAGTTCTATCTATGGAGACTAGAAGAAAATCGAATCTTTTTGGACGTGAGACTCAATAATGGTAAGCATGCTTCATACACATTGACTAAGACAAGGTAAGTAACTGAAAGTACGAGTTTTATATTTTTTTTCACTCTGTATATTATTTTTTTGCTTTCAAGAATACTTTTTATTGTTGGATGATAGGTGCCGTAGCACGGTCTAATAGTTGTGTTCAAAACCAATTTGAAATAACAACTTCCGAGCAACGGCTCTACAACAATTAAGGTATCCACAATGACGGTATCAGTGTCAACCAACCCTACAGCAGACAAAACAGGACTAGCCAAATGGTTTCCTCTTATTGTTCTGCTTGCAGCGCAATTTTCTACAATGGCAGACAACTCTGGTCTTGCTATTTCAACCGAAGCATTAATCGCACTTCACGGTGCAACAATGCCTCAAATTCAAATGGCTAACGCAATGTACCCTCTTATTGCGGGTGCAGGTATGATTGCCGGTGGTCTTATTGGTCTAATCATTGGTTGGAAACGCCAAATGATTATCGGTGCAGGTATCCTTTCTGTTGCATCATTTGCTGCAGCTTTTGCTCCAAACATGGAAGTTTTGAACTACGGTGCTCGTGTTGGCTCTGGTCTAGGTGCGTGTCTACTTATCCCTGCGGTATTGGCTAATGTCGCTGGTATTTACAAAGGTAAAGACCAAGCAATTGCGTTCTCTGCTATTGCCGCATTAGTTGGTTTGGCAAGTGCACTAACTCCACTAATCTTTGGTTTCATTCTCGATGTAGCAAGCTTCAGCGTAGCATTCGCCGGGCTAGGTGTTTACTGTGCACTAGTTATGCTAGGCAGTATGAAACTTCCAGAACTACCAAAAGCTGCATTCAAAGGTAAATTCGACATCGTTGGCGTACTTTTAGCGGGTGCAGGTCTACTGTGTTTTGTAACTGGTCTTCTAAAAATTGCAGATTGGGGCTTCATTGCGCCACTAACTGATTTCTCTATCATCGGTATTTCACCTGCACTTCCTATGGTTGCTCTTGGTGGTGCTATGATGAAGCTTCTAATGGTATGGGAGCGTAAATTTGAGGAAGCAGGTAATACACCACTTCTTCCACAATCTTATGTAACTAACCCTCAAGTTGTTGTTGGTCTAGTACTTTGTGCAACTATCTTCTTGCTATTCGGCGCTACTGGCTTCATCAATATTTCTTACATGCAACTAGTGGCTGGAATGAGCGCTCTTGCTTCAGGTATCGCACTATGTGCATTTGCACTGGGTATGATGATCGGTTCTTTAGGCGCACCAGCTAAGCTTGGTCACCTAACTTGCCAACGTATTTGTCAACTTGGCTTCATCGTTGCAGCTGCGGGTACCGCTCTGATGTTCTTTGGCTTCACTAAAGACGGCATCACTATTTGGCAATATGTTTCTCTACTAGTATTTGGTACTGGTGCTGGCCTTCTAGCATCGCAAGCATCAATTGTTGTTACTTCAGCTCTTAGTGAGCAAGAGGCAATGCAGTCAGGCGGTATTCAAGCAACTTCACGTAACATCGGCCAAGCGTTTGGTGTTGCAATCCTTGGCTCAGTGATGCTGTTCTCTCTAACGGGCGAAATCAAGAAAGGCGTTATGGACCACGATTCACTTTCAGCGGAAACGAAGCAAATCATTGTTGAAGCACCATCACTACCGTTTGTATCAAACGATATGGCGCTTGACCTAATGGTTAAAGCTGAAATCCCAGTGCAAGAACAACAAACGGTTGTTGCAGTAATGGCAGACTCTCGTCTAGCTTCAGTAAAGTATGCGTTATATACACTGATTGCCTTGATGATGGGTGGTTTGGCTCTATGTTCTAAATTACCTCAACGTTCATTGATGGGTAGTTCAGACTAATATCTAAAGCCCCAACTACGGTTGGGGCTTTTTCATTTAACCTAAACCTTAACTTATGAGACACCTGTAAATTGAACTTACTGTGTTATAGTTATTTTTAATAATTGGAGCGAAAAACCATCTTTTAGTTTATGCATCGGAAGCCGTGAAACTCCTAGAGAGCTTATATTTTTAATAAGAAATACTCTTAACGAGAAAGTCACTAAACGAAAGAACAATAATTATGACTACTCCCTTAACTGATATCCAAAAACGACTTCTAATCATTCTCTGTCTTGCACAGTTTACTATCTCAGCCGATATAGCTAACTTGTCCATTGCAACCTCTACACTTGTCTCTACATTCCAAACTGATATTTCAGCCATAAAAACACTGGGTACTATTCAGCCTTTAGTTGGCGCAGCGTTAATGTTGCCCGCAGGTCTAATAGGCTTATTCATTGGCTGGCGAGTCATGCTGATCGCAGGGGCTGTTATCGGATTCGTAGCGACACTTCTATTTGTTACTGCACCCAATGTTGGATTTGTTACTTTCTTAGCAAGGCCACTAACCGGCATATCCTCCGCTTTACTATTACCCGCCATTCTCGCGCTTGTTTCCGCGCGGTTCCCAGGTAAAAGTCGCGCCCTAGCCTTTGGGGTTCTCGCTGCCTCGGCTGGTTTAGCTGCCGCTGTGGTACCAATGACCAGTGGCTTTATGATGGATAATGCTTCTTGGTCCCTTCCCTTTATTTTCATTAGCGGCTTCTACTTACTCACGACGATTTTTGCTATTCGTGGTATCCCTCCTATTTGCACAGAGAGCCCTGAGTCTTTCGATTTTAAAGGGGTCGCACTAAGTTCTTCGGGAATAGTACTCGTAGTTCTTGGCCTGATAAAAGCACCAAGTTGGGGGTTAACGAAAGCAAACCTTAAGGCTGAAATTCCAACATGGTATACCGATATTACCCAAATAAGCCCATCGTTGATTTTGGTTCTGCTTGGTCTAGTATCACTATTTACTTTTTACTTTCAGCAACGACACCGAGAAAAAAATCAAAGAACGGCCTTACTGCCTACACATTGGTTGAAGAATACTCAGTGTGGATGCGGATTTTTACTGCTCGCCTTTATGTATATGATTTTAGGTGGAGTTAGTTTTACCATTATTACGTATTTACAAGTTGCCATTGCATTAAGTTCTTCTCACTCTGGCTTTATCATTCTCCTCTTTTCCATTTGTATGATTGCCTTCTCAGTCATCAGCCCAATTCTCTTCAAATCCAAATCACCTAGATTCTTATGCTCGACCGCTTTCATTGGTTTAGCATGCTCTGCGACTATCCTGATGCTTTCTAGCGGCGCCACTTACATACATGTACCTTTCTACTTCGGTATGCTGCTTACTGGTGCTTCAATGGGAGTATTGGCTTCGCAATGCCCTGCGATCATTACCAACGCTCTAGGTGAGGCGGACGCCGCTCAATCGAGTGGGTTACAAGCAACGATTCGTAACATTGGGCTCGTCCTAGGTATCTGTTTAATCGGTGGTACTCAACAATGGGCATTAGAGCATTCCGTTCGACAACACAGTGAACAGTCGAAAGAGATATTCCCACAGCACTTTGTCACCCAGATTAAGGAAAGCCCAACACTTCCTTACCTAGATGATATTAGAATTTCGAATATTGCAGACTCGTACGGCATGGACCACCAGCAAATAGACACCTTGCTTATTTTAAATGCGGACTCAAGGCTGACAAGCTTCCAAAGAGCATTAATGATGATGATATTTCTAGCCAGTTTAGGGGTAATCACTAGCACGCGATTAACGAAAGAAGTATAAGGCTACTTCTATGAGAAATAGTTACCCATAAGCGGATTAATAACAGAACCTATTACTCCGCTTATAATTTATTTAATAACAACTCTCGCTTATTATTCATACTCATCTTAATCTGCATTACTTCTATACTATCGATACTTTCAGCACTTATTACACCTCACTCTCACATCTCACCAATCCACCAATCCACCAATCCACCAATCCACCAATCCACCAATCCAGTTAAGTCTATGTGCTTACCGCTTAAAAGACATCGAGCAAGAATCCTATTCACATAGAACAGCGCAATGATAAATAACAAGTCAAATATCAGTCCAAACCACACTAACTACAACAAATAATATTAAACCGAATTAAATTAACATGTAAATAATTATAAAAAGTAGGTTTAAGGAAGATTTGATAAAGCCTCGCCCTCATCGATATTTAATTAACAAATGTATTTATATAATCATCACTTCAATATTAAGCACAACGACGTTAATACGTGGTGCTAAAAACTTTAAACCCACAGATTATTATTGAGAACGTATTTATGAAAATGGTAAAAGAAGTTGCAGCGTGCAGCGTTATCGGAACAGTGGTAATGGTCGGATACGGTATTGCTTGGAACTGGGTTACTGTAGAAAATGTCGGCATGGGTGCAATATCTGCATTGATCATGGCAGTTATTGTTAAACTCTCGGTGGCTTTCGAAAAAATCACTTCTGCCTTTTGTTTAAAACAAAAGTCTCTTGCTAAAGCAAAACGTGTGTTTACATCTTGGCTTATCTTAGTTGGGTCTAAAGTCGCAGCAATGGGCGCAATTGTTATATTGTTCGGTGAGCAAGTACAGTTTTCTGGCCCTGCAAGCGGTGTAGTAGCGTTTTATCTAACTATCATGTCAATACTTATTATCGAATCTCTACTAGGAAAAGCTATTAATAAACACAAATTAGACCCTATCACAGACTAAAATAATAAAGCACCTCCCCCTAATTCCCTGTTATGAATGTGACGCATAGCAGGGCTTTTTTTTGTGCGCTTCAACCTATCACCCAAACCCGAATAATTAAAACAGCTCAACATCACTACAGTCATCGTCTTTAGGTGCTTCTTCACTTGGTACCGTTAACATATCGGCATTTTCAATTTTATAGACTAACTCCTCTAACGTTCCTTTCATCTGGGTTAAATCATCTTTTGCAAACTCCATCCGTTTTAAACCCGATTTAAACAGTGCAGACAATGCTTCCTCTTGTTCATACGAAAGCCCTAGAAAGTGATAACTGGCATTCAACTCTTCATTTGATTCATTTAGGTTTTCCTCAGAGATAGCATCAAACTGATCAATACGAGTTGATACCTGCTGAGCCGTGTTCGCTATATCTTTAACGATGTCTAACATCATGTTTTGTCGTCTAATATCTTGATATTTAGCCTCTAACCCTTCAATAACAAAGGCATATATATCTCTAATTTGGCCAATTAATCGTTCATCGTCGGGAAGATTCTTGATAAGAACCGCACAGTTTTTATCATTAAAAATCAGCCTATTTCCAAACTGGAAAATGCGACCTTTCGTACGCAATAAATCAAAAATGTTACGCTCAATGGGGTTAACTACCCCTGTCTTATTGTCAAAGTAATGCTCTTCTCCATCGCGAACGACCATTGAGGTATGTAAATCCATTGAGTTCGCTGTCTGAAACACAGTAAAGCTAAGTTGTTCTACATACTGACAATAGGAAAGATTGCGGAAAAACTGCACAACAAGCCCATGTTGGCTGGCTTCCTTCATAAATTCTGTAGATGCCGATCTTGCCTCTTCGTAATCTGAGCGAAGTTTGTTTTTTTCAATTAAGTAGTTATCTATAACCCGCAACTTAGCCGTCAACTCTTGATATTCAAAAGGACGGACTAATACATCCGTAGCACCCACTTCATAGGCTTTTAATCGCTCATCCATTGAGGTGTTTTCTGTAATAAAAACCACAGCAAAGTCTTGGTAAGCTTCTAGTGACTTTAGACCTTTATAAAAATCAATGGTTGGCTCTTTGTTTAGATGGGTATCTAGCAAGACGATATGGGGTTGGTGCGTTTCAATGAGGTCCTGTGCGCAATTGAAGTTTGAGGCAACATCGACCTCGTAACTTCCTTTTAATTGCTCAACCATTTTATTGCAAAATTCAATATCTGACTCGATGATCAATAACTTATGTAAATCAACCATGACTTTTCCTATGCCAACTACGTTCTGGGTATCTCTTTTTTGTATATAAGAGATTTCTTTATTAGTTGAGTGTAGCAGTTGCTGTATTAGATCAAGGACTTTATGCGATCTTCACACAGTAACGTTCTTGTTTAATGGCTCCGTAGGTTTAATACTATATAAGCTTCATACTACATAAGTTTCATACGATATAAGCTTAACCCGACAAAAAAAGACCTAGCTCGAAAGCTAGGTCTTAACAGTATGTTCAGTAAAAGAAAGATTTACGCTTGAGTAAGCTCTGCCGTTTCTGCCTTTACTTGTACGTTGTGAATGCTCACTTCGCCACCAAGCATCGTTGCGTGAACTTTGATGTCTTTCACGAGTGTTTTGTCTACTGCTAATACGTCTTCATTTAAGATAGCCATGTCAGCAAGCTTACCGACTTCAATAGAGCCGATCATATGCTCTTGCTCCATCAGGTATGCGGCACCCATTGTAACAGCATGTAGTGCTTGCTCTGCTGTTAGACACTCATCTTCACCGTAAACAGTACCAGAGAATACACACTGACGATTCATAGCACCCCACATCATGAACAGTGGGTTAACTTGTGTTACTACATCGTCACAGTGAATAGAGAAAGGAACGCCTTTCTTAGCTGATGTTTGGAATGGGTTCAGTGTTTTAACGCGCTCTGGACCGACAGTTTGTGTTGCGTGAACATCACCCCAGAACGGGATGTGTGTACCAAATAGGTTATGAACAACACCCAGCTTGTTCATACGGTCCATCTGCTCTGGCGTTACCATTTGGTTGTGCTCTAAACAGTGGCGTACGTTTGGTTGCGGACACTCATTTTGCATGCGCTCAATTAGGTCAAGTAACTTAGTCGTACAACCTTCGCCATTACAGTGGAAAGAGATGCTATAACCTAATTTGTGTGCGTAGAACACATCGCTATACATCTTCTCATCATCGTATTGGAAGTGACCATTCTCTTTACCGTTGTAGTACTTTTCGCCTTCTTTCAGCGCTGCTGTGAAGCCTTGAATCGAACCATCCGTATTTAAATATTTAGTCTTAGTCGCAAATAGACGATCGTTACTTCCTGCTTTAAAGCCCGCTAGTTCTTCTTCGTTAAAGTTAGGTACTAATGGGTAAGCTGCCAGGCGAGATTTAAACATCGGCATTTGAGAAAGAGCTTGATAAAGCGGGTAAGGATTATGTGGAACACCCATGCCACAATCAGACATCGTTGTTACACCAAGGCGGCTTGTGCTGTCAGCGTATCCAACCATTGCAGCTACTGCATCTTCTGCTGTACCTAAGTTAAACGCACCAATTTTAACAGCACGTAAAATGTCTGGCATTTCCGCTACTTCACCCGTTAGGCGGGCATCTTTTTGAAATACAAATGCAGGGTTATCTTCAATACTAAAACCTGCTTTTTCTATTGCTACCGTATTATATACCGCTACGTGACACGAAGCGTGCATAAACATCACTGGTGAATCACTGCACAATGCATCTAGGAAATCACGGTCAACGGTCGTGCCATCTGTCATTAATAGAGGATCTAAACCCCATAAATTTAACCATTCACCTTTTTTGCCAGCTTCATTATGCTCAGCTACAAACTTTTCTACAGTCGTCACTAATTCATTTTTAGTAAGGCTAGCAGGAAGAATTTTACCACCACCTGCACTTCGTTCAATTTGGCCACCGTAGCCGAAAAGAGACGTAAATAGCGCAGCGCCTAGTGGGTGCATGTGAGCTTCAATGAAACCAGGGACGATGGTTTTGTCTTTAAACTCTTCATTCAAAGTGTATGTGATGGACTCGTTAGCAAGGAACGTTTCTGCTTGTTCAACTGTACCAACGAAAGAGATTTTTCCACCTTGAACTACAACCGCTTTTGCTACTGGCTGCTGTTCGTTAACCGTAATGAAATTACCCGTGTAAAGAACTGCATCTTCGTTGTATGCAAGGCCCGGCTTTAGGAAGGTTTGTGTTGTCATTTTTATGCTCCACGTATTTGTAGGATTCAATCAAAAACTTGATTGCATACACATTGCCATAGCCACGGCTACCGTCGAGAATTAACAAATGAAATTAAATGCTTAAAAATAATGAGGGCTAAATAATTATCAGTAAAAAAATATCAAAATAAAAATTAATACCGAGCTGAACGTTAACTCATTGAAAAAAGACCTAGCAACAACTAGGTCTTAGTTTCGTTATAAACGGAATTTTAATTAAGCTTGCGCAAGTTCCACTGTTTCAGCGTTTACTTGTGCTTTATGAACCGTCACATCACCTCCAAGCATCGTTGCGTGAACTTTGATATTTTTTACAAGCGTCTTATCCGCTGATAATACATCTTCATTTAAGATAGCCATGTCAGCAAGCTTACCAACTTCAATAGATCCGATCATGTGCTCTTGCTCCATTAAGTATGCTGCACCAAGCGTTACTGCGTGCAATGCTTGCTCTGCAGTTAGGCATTCATCTTCACCGTATACGTTACCGGAAAAAACACATTGGCGGTTCATCGCGCCCCACATCATGAACAACGGATTAACTTGTGTTACGACGTCATCACAGTGGATCGAGAAAGGAATACCTTTCTTCACTGATGTTTGAAATGGGTTCAGTGTTTTAACACGTTCTGGGCCTACTGTTTGAGTTGCATGTACATCACCCCAAAACGGAATATGAGTACCAAATAGGTTATGAACAACACCTAGCTTGTTCATGCGATCCATTTGCTCTGGCGTCACCATTTGGTTGTGCTCTAAACAGTGGCGAACATTTGGTTGAGGGCACTCATTTTGCATACGCTCAATCAGGTCAAGCAAAGCTTCCGTACAACCTTCACCATTACAGTGGAAAGATATGCTGTAACCTAGCTTATGGGCATAGAATACACTCTCATATGTTGTTTCCTTATCATATTGGAAATGGCCGTTTTCTTTGCCATTGTAGTACTTATCTCCTTCTTTCAGAACCGCAGTAAAGCCTTGTATTGAACCATCAGTAGGAATGTGCTTAGTTTTAGTTGCAAATAAGCGATCATTACTCAATGATTTAAATTCTTCTAATTCTTGATCTTTGAAATTAGGAACCAAAGGGTAAGCTGCCATTCGTGTCTTAAATATAGGCATCTTAGATAGCGCTTGATATAACGGGAAAGGGTTTATCGGCAATCCCATCCCGCAATCAGACATTGTCGTTACGCCAAGACGACTTGTGCTGTCAGCATAATCTATCATTGCAGAAATCGCATCTTCCGGTGTGCCTAGATCAAAAGCTCCAACTTTTACTGCTCGCATGATATCCGGCAACTCTGCTATTTCTCCTGTTAAGCGATCACCTTTACGGAATACGAAAGCAGGATTAAGCTCTAAACTAAATCCCGACTTTTCAATTGCTGCGGTGTTGAATACCGCTACATGACACGAGGCATGCATAAACATAATTGGGGAATCCATACAGATAGAATCTAGGAAATCACGATCTACAACCGTACCATCGGTAAGAAGAAGTGGATCTAACCCCCACAGATTTAGCCACTGGCCTTTTTTCCCTGAGCTATTGTGTTTGTTAACAAACTTATTGATTGTCGCTGTAAGCTCTTCTTTAGTTAAGCTCGCAGCTAGGATTTTCCCACCACCTGCCGTTCTTTCAATTTGGCCGCCATAACCGAAAAGAGCAGTAAATAAGGCAGCAGTGAGTGGGTGCATGTGAGCTTCAACGAAGCCAGGCACGACGGTTTTATCTTTGAACTCTTCATTCAAAGTGTACTCGATAGACTCATTGGAAAGGAATGTTTCAGCTTGTTCAACGGTACCAACGAAAGTGATTTTTCCACCTTGTACAACAATAGCGGACGCTTTTGGTTGCGCTTTATTTACAGTTACGAAGTTACCAGTATATAAAACAGCTTCTTGGCTTACTTCTAAACCTGGCTTTAAGAAAGGTTGTGTTGTCATTATTGGACCCATAGTTGTGTAGGATTAATAGTTTAAAACCATGATATGGGTTAATGATCGTTTCTTAAATTCGAATTAAACTAAAGGTGCATTCGAATATTTGAAACGATTAACGTATTTTTGGACGAGACAGTGAATAAAGATCCCTTAGCATCAATAGAACTTAAATCACTTAGAGTTCTGTCTGAGTTACTAAAAAATCATAATGTTACTGCGGTAGCATCAGTAATGGCGATGCAGCCTTCAAGCGTCACTTACCATTTAAATAAGCTTAGAGATAGCCTTTCTGACCCACTCTTTGTTCAAGTCGGAAGGCAATTAACGCCAACACAACGTGCATTGTCGCTTGAGCCTAAACTAGCGGTGTTATTTGCGGAAGTAGAGAATATAGTCAATGTTGAACTGTTTGAGCCGTATAAGATTCATCGCAACTTTCGAATTGCGATACAAGATATCGGTGCAGAAGTTTTACTTCCTATATTACTCAATAAATTAAGCGTACAAGCACCGCATATAACAATTGAAGTAATTAACTGGCCCAGTGATGTGGACCAGCAAATGCACGATGGCTCTATTGATATAGCCATTAACGCGATCGTGAACCTAAACACTCAGATACATGGCTATCAATTATGTAACGTACCATTGAGCCTTGTGACTAGAAAGAATCACCCGCTTGCGAGTGGCAACTATGATATCAGCGAAATTTTCGATTACCCACAAGTTCGTGTCGCCCCTACCGCATTAGGAGAGGGCCGTGTTGATCAGCTAGCGGAAAAGTTAGGTAAGCGCAGAAATATTGTCTTGTCTGCATCGACCTTCTCGGTATTATCTTCTGTTGTTAAGGGCTCTGATATCGTTGGTGTATTCTCTCATGGTGCTGCTCAACAGTTGGGTAAGCGAGATTTTTTCTATAAAAAAATTGATGAGATACCTGCTATTCCTCTGCACTGTTTCTGGCATCAACGAGTACATCACGAGGCCGATCACCAGTTCATTCGTGGACTTATCATAGAAATTTCACAAGAGTTCATTAAGAAAGGTGCTGAGTAGCCAATGCAAAGTAGACGCTAGCTATTTCAACAATGAGAAAATCAAATACTTACCACAATCTGGGTATCAATTACCTTTATAATGAAAATCTAACCTCTTTAAATTTGGATACTCAATGTCAAATAAGCTGAGTTCACTGCTGTTATTGCTTTCTTTATTTTGCGGTTTTTCCTTTTTTGCTGTTGCGTCAGAAAGAGCGGATATCGGTTGGGAAAAAGTATCACAAGGGGCTGTTCTCATCGACGTGAGAACCCCGGATGAATTCCAACAAGGTCACCTAGAGGGGGCATTGTTACGCCCCTTACAAGAAATTGATTCTTGGTACTCTAAGTTGCCAAAAGACACCGATATAGTGCTTTATTGTCGAAGTGGGCGTCGCTCTGGTGTCGCTTTCGATCACTTACAGTCATTAGGTTTTAGCCAAGTTCATAATGCTGGCGGTTATCAAGAGATGCTTCAAAGTAAACCATAATATTGGACCTATAAGATCGCTAACTCTGATTAAAACGCCCAAAGATTGTCATGACTTTCAAGACAGTATTACTGGCGCAAGGCACTGACTCGTTACAATAAGCCTCTATACACTGTCTGCCTCTAGACACACGATCATGTGGAGGCAGTAATGAGCCGGTATCTATTTGTTATTCTAGTGCTTCTCGCAGCAGGGTGTTCATCAAGATCCAACATCAGTAATTCAGCGGTTTCAGAAGGAATAGGCGAGAAACGCCCGCCCTACTCTCTGGCTAACAAAGCTCAACGTCCTATTAAATCTGACACCTTAATTTTAGTTAGCTTTTCTGGAGGAGGAACCCGCGCAGCAGCTCTCTCATATGGTGTATTAAAAGGGCTTAATGACCTGCATACTCATGATTCAACACTGCTTGAGCATGTCTCTGTTATAAGTTCAGTATCAGGAGGCAGTTTTACCGCAGCCTATTATGGTGTTCATGGCGATGAGATTTTTCAACGCTATGAACAGGACTTCTTATATAAAGATGTCTCTAAGGGATTAATTGATATTCTATTGAGTCCAAGTTATTGGTTCTCAAGATTAGATAGAAGCACTGCTGCAGCCAATTACTACCACAATGAACTGTTTGAAAAGGCAACATTTTCGGATATATCTCAAGACGGCCCTATGATCATCATTAACGCGACTGATCTGGGTGGCGGAGTCCGCTTCTCCTTTGTTCAGGAGTATTTTGATTTAATATGCAGTGACATCAATGAGTACTCAGTATCTAAAGCGGTCACAGCGTCCTCCGCTGTTCCCTTCATTTTCCAACCTGTCGTCTTAGAAAACCACTCTGGATGCGATTCTCAATTCAACCTTAGCTACAACGACACGACATACGAATCTGATAACTCTACCTACTTGCATTCAACTAAATCAGGATTAGCCAGCTATTCAGATAAAGAAGCGAGACCCTATATCCATTTAGTAGACGGTGGTATTACTGATAATCTTGGGGTCTTAGCACTCTATGATGTAGTTGAGACACAATTAACCTCCTTTGAACACTTGGAGTCTGCAATAAACAATATTGTCATCATTTCCGTTGATGCCTCTACAAAACCAAATTGGACGATTGATCAATCACCCAACAAGCCCACTACAGCCAATACTTTTGGGGCCATCACGGATATCCAACTCCATCGATATAATGACCTGAGCAAGCGCCTAATCGATGAACGGCTACAGCAGTGGGAGCAAAAATCGAGCAATCGAACGACACATTTTGTTGATATTAATCTACTTGATGCACATGATAGGGAGTCCATGTTTGCAATCCCGACTGATTTTTCATTAGAAAAGCAGCAAGTCGATGCTCTTATTCAGCACGGATACCAAGCAGTAATGAGCAATAAAACGCTCGGCAATCTATTCACTCAATAACCTTGAATTCCCGATACAGGGTAATCAAGTACAACCATTAGAGGAAATATGAATTATTTAGAAGGTGTCTTACACATCGAATCATTTTTGGCCGTGACACTTGGGATCATCGTTCTCTTTATCGGTCGAAGACTTACCCAATCTAGTTACTATCTCAGAGAGTTCAGTATTCCTGAGCCTGTCTCTGGTGGTATTTTAGTTTCTGTACTCTTTGCGGTTTTACATTATGTAACCCAAGTGGATATTAGCTTTGATCTTGCGGCTCGTGACTTATTACTCGTCTACTTTTTTACCACTATTGGTATCAATGCGAGCCTATCTGACTTATTCAAGGGCGGTAAGCCATTGATTATTTTGCTCGTCATTACCATCGGTTACATGATGATTCAAAACCTTACGGGTATTGGTATCGCGACGCTACTGGGCCAGCCTGAAGCATTTGGTTTACTGAGTGGCAGTATTTCACTTATTGGTGGGCATGGCACCGCAATCGCTTGGTCGCCAAGAGTCGGAGAACTGTTCGATTTAGACACCGCGATGGAAATCGGTATAGCCAGTGCAACCTTCGGTCTCATTCTAGCGAGCTTGATGGGTGGACCTATTGCTAAGTTTCTCATCAAACGACATAACCTAAAAGCCAACCCAGATGAAGCGCCTGATGTCGGCACCGACCAAGCTAAGCCTCAGCCACAAATCAATGCCTATGACTTCCTAGATGCAGTATTAGCGATTCATGTTTGTATCATTTTAGGTGCAGTACTTAACGAAGTTATCGATTCATTTGGGCTTCAACTACCTTTATTTGTTAGCTGTTTGTTCGCAGGTATCTTAATTTCAAACCTTATCCCTAAATCTTACCCTAGACTCACCGGAACTCGCTGGCCTTCTCGCCAACCCGCTGTTGCACTCATAGCTGATATTGCGTTGGGTTCATTTTTAGCGATGTCTTTGATGAGTATGCAACTTTGGGTATTGATCGACTTGGCAGGGCCTATTTTTGTGATTCTTTTTGCCCAATTTGTTATCGCCATCTCTATCGCGATATTCGTCATATTCCCATTAATGGGAAAGACTTATGACGCAGCAGTTATTTGTTCAGGATTTGGGGGAATCTCATTAGGTTCTACGCCAACAGCTATGGCAAACATGTCTGCAGTGACACAAAAATACGGTAATTCCCATCAAGCATTTATCATTGTTCCACTCGTTTGTGCCTTCTTTATCGACCTTGCTAACGCGTTTATGATCCCTTATTTCATCAATATCATATCTTAATAACCACGCTATACACCTTGTATGATATTTGTCTTATACAAGGTGTACTTTCCCATAATAAATACACATAAAACACAGCTACTCATCATCACTGCTTCTATAATCGAAAATACCAATCTCTGTTATAGGCAAAGCCGTCTTTTACTTATCTCCATTTGACATTAATCTAAGCTCAAAGATGAACAGTTAAGTGCGTTAAATCAACAATTTGGCGAATAGTTAAACCGATTAATCGAATATCGATCTCGCCTAACAAATACGAGTTTGATTCTGAGCTAATTTAAAGTTTAAGCACTAAATTAATAGTGGTTCATATAACAATACACACTCAGTCACTTTTGAAATCACACTGTAACTATGAAGGAATTAATTCATGAGTAAGAAGTTAACTACAGCAGCAGGCTGCCCTGTTGCACACAACCAGAACGTTATGACAGCAGGACCACGTGGCCCTCAACTTTTACAAGATGTTTGGTTTTTAGAGAAGCTCGCTCATTTTGATCGTGAAGTGATTCCAGAACGCCGTATGCACGCTAAAGGCTCTGGTGCTTACGGTAAATTTACCGTCACTAACGATATTTCTAAGTACAGCCGAGCAAAAATTTTCTCTGAAGTCGGCAAAGAAACAGAGCTGTTTGCTCGTTTCACAACAGTCGCTGGCGAACGCGGTGCAGCCGATGCCGAGCGTGATATTCGTGGCTTTGCATTAAAATTCTACACGGAAGAAGGTAACTGGGACCTTGTTGGTAACAACACTCCGGTATTCTTCCTACGTGACCCACTAAAATTCCCAGACCTTAACCACGCGGTTAAACGTGACCCTCGCACTAACATGCGTAGCGCTACCAACAACTGGGATTTCTGGACATCACTGCCTGAAGCATTCCACCAAGTTACGATTGTAATGAGTGACCGTGGTATTCCTGCTACTTATCGTCACATGCACGGCTTTGGTAGCCACACGTTCAGCTTTATCAATTCTGATAATGAGCGTTACTGGGTGAAATTCCACTTCAAATCTCAGCAAGGTATTAAGAACCTGACTGACCAAGAAGCTCAAGAAATCTGCGGTAAAGATCGTGAAAGCCACCACCGTGATCTGTATGACAGCATTGAAAACAAAGACTTCCCGAAATGGAAAATGTACGTTCAGATCATGCCTGAGCTGGAAGCGGAGAAAGTGAATTTCAACCCGTTTGATTTAACGCGTGTTTGGTCTCAAAAAGACTACCCGTTAATTGAAGTCGGTGAGTTTGAACTAAACCGTAACCCTGAGAACTTCTACGCAGAAGTCGAGCAATCAGCCTTTAACCCAGGTGCAGTCGTTCCTGGTATTGGTTTCTCTCCGGACAAAATGTTGCAAGGTCGTCTGTTTGCTTACGGTGATGCACAGCGTTACCGCTTGGGTGTTAACCACCATCAAATCCCTGTTAACGCGCCACGTTGCCCAGTAAACAGCTACCACCGTGATGGCGCAATGCGTGTAGACGGTAACTTTGGCTCAACGATCGGTTATGAGCCAAACCACAAGCAAGAGTGGCAGGAGCAACCTGATTACTCTGAGCCACCAATGAAGATCTCTGGCGATGCTGACCACTACGATCATCAGGTTGAAGACGATTACTTCACTCAAGCGGGTGACCTATTCCGCCTAATGACGGCAGATCAGCGCCAAGTATTATTGGAAAA
Source organism: Vibrio lamellibrachiae (assembly GCF_050337265.1). NCBI lineage: Bacteria > Pseudomonadati > Pseudomonadota > Gammaproteobacteria > Vibrionales > Vibrionaceae > Vibrio > Vibrio lamellibrachiae. Next base: position 445,593 of record NZ_JAKJSU010000006.1, on the reverse strand, counting down.
CACGGCTCGTTCACTCGATGGAGTGCCTGAGTTTATTCAACAGCGTCACGTTGATCATGCTTATCAAGCTGATGAGGCGTATGGCAAAGGGTTAGAAACTCTACTAGGCTTGTAAGAACAACAAAAAAGCGAGGCGCTAAGACGCCTCGCACATTCCTCAACCGTCACTGGAAGGTCTATTATGAAAAACTTATCTTTCTTCAAACTATTTGATACAACTGAACTTTTTATTTTCTACTGATTGGTTTCAGTGAGTAGGTGGTCATAATTCAAAGCCAATAGAACGTTAATCTATTGATAGTTCACTTATGTTATTTGTGGCCAACTCATATCGAAACTCCTTACCCATCAATTCATAAACATTGAATCGCACTGTATTCCAGTTTTCGTCGAAATTATATTCAAACACACTGTCTCCTGTGGCTAGACTCTGAGTCAACGTCCACTCTGTTGCATAGCCAGACATACCATTGCCAAAGTCTTTGTATGGTGCATCCGTCGGGACTCGATAAGGAACAGTCGAGACTTTCATCATTCCATTTTGAATACTCGTCGGTGCTGATAGTTTGCTCTGAAAGTAGCCAGCATGAATGAATCGACTTTCGGCGTTTGGGTTTCCATAAGAGCCAAACTTTGTATCTCTATCCGCATCTTGCCACGAGTCCACCACCTCTTCTCGGTTATTGAGATGCTCTTTCATTGATGGGTCGTTGGTCATGATCATGGCCTCTTCACCCCGATAAATGTTGATACCCTCTTGATCCAATTCGATAACGGCGCGGTCACCGCTTTTATCTGTGATTGACCAATGTAGCTTGATATCCATTGGCATTCCGTCAAGGGAGACGTGACCAAGGTTAAGTAAAGGGATTGTAGTGACAGCCTCTTCCACGGAGGCATAATTTGCCACTATGTATTCACCAAAAACGAATTGGCTGATACTTGATGGCTTACTAGCTGGTTTCATTGTCATCGGGTTATAAAAAAGACTGTTAACCTGTAGCCCTTCGCTGTTCATACCATCATGCATGAGATCGCCATACGCAAGTATTGCCACAATGTCATATTTCACAATGTAAGAATCACCGTTCCCATAACCTTGGGTAGAGCGCTCAGCGCCTTTTAATATACTCGATAGTGCAGGTTGCGTGGCTTCTACCCAATCATTTGTTCGCGAGGTAAACGTACCTAACTCCGTATTCCAAGCTACAGATGTACAAGCGTGAACAATTGATGCGCTGCCTAACGAGGCAAGTAATGCGATTGTTGCTAATTTAATCTTCATATGCTGCTCCTATAAGTTCAGCATCAGATTAATCGAACACAACCTCACATAACACTCACTTACCGATGATTAAACCCTCATAACGTTTGGAATGTTGACAAAGGCTCTCTGTAATCGCTTTTCTCACAGGCCCACTTTCTGAATGGTTCATAAACCAAATTGCCAGCGGATATCTAAGTTGAGTATTTAGCTCTTCAACAGATATTTGTACAAGCTCGCCAGATTCGATTTCAGATTGGACAGCATGAACAGGGGCGATTGCCCACCCTTCTCCAATTTTTAGTAACTCAATCAACACGCTCATTGTTTCAATTCGCTCAATGATCGACGAGACCTGCATCGTGCGCTCAATATCCGAATAGTAGTAGTCTTCCAACAGTAACTGACGACTCGTTTTCACGTCTCGCACACTGATTTTTTTGCTTCCAAAGTTAAAAAACGTAGGAGAAGCAACAACGGTAAAGGGCATGCTCAATAAATGTATATAATCTCTCGCCGATGCACCTCTGCTAGTGGCGTCGATAAGCACAATACCCATGTCCGCTTCCCCAGATTTCAATGCACTCTTCACTTCGTCTTTACTTCTGTGTAGCCAATGTATATTCGCGTGCGGGTACTGCTTTCGAACATCCTGAACTGTGGAGGAAATTAAGCTTACTGGCATCAATCCGGTATGGTAGATACGGATATCACTCTCGACCCCTGCTTCCATCGTCTGACATAAACTTTCAAATGCAGTGGAATTGTCATGGAGTGTTTTGGCATGAGTAAAAAGTGCCTCCCCTTGCTCTGTCAAGCTTGGAAACTTTCCTTCTCGGTCAAACAACGTCATATTAATTTCAATTTCAAGGTTATTAATAACCTGTCCTAGCGTTGTTCTATGCTTTCCTAGCCTACGAGCAGCTGCGCTAAAAGAACCCGCTTCTGCAACGGTAACAAACGCTCTAATCTGTTCATAACTGATATTCATATGAGGATCTAACCCTACAAACCTGATTTATATATGAGACTATTCTTTGTCACTCTTCCCGTCTAGATATTCCAATCATTAGAGTGATACACAATGCAAAAAAGCACCTTACCTTTCACATTACTACTCTCCTTTGTAACACCCGCTACCTCCTTAGCCGGAGATCACCTCATTGAGTTTAAATCGGAAAGAAGAGGAAGTGATTTTCAACGCCATTTCGCTGAGCTGCATAGTGCTTGGGGTCAACAAGGGATTGGCATATTTAACACGACACTAGAGCTAAATGGCACCACCACCCAACTTGGAACCGTCACAAATATACACCCCGGATTTAGCTATCTAATGCCAATATCAGAGGACCTATTCATTGGACCGGCTGCAAAATACAACTACATTGCGGGAAAAAAAGATGCCATTAAGGCTGGGGTTGCATTCGCTTATATGGGTTTTGATAGCGTTCAATTGGGCGGCCAGGTGCGTTATGACCACCAACTTGGTCATAGCAGCTTTGACTTAGTTCGCTCTGACCTACTCGTTAGTTTTCCTATCAGCCAAGATATATACCTTTCAACAACCTCCACCAACATGAATCCAGTAGAGGGAAATAACGGTTCATGGCAAGAATATGAATTCGAGTTTAAATACAGTGGTTTTGAGAAAATTCACCCTTATATTGGCACCACTATTACCACTGATAATGATCCGTTAGGCAAAGGGGACAATGCCATTATTGCTGGTTTCTATGTTCCATTTAATTAAGACTAACGGCAGTAGACGCCTACTAGCATAACTATCTAGAGCACTATCCAGTGCTTTTTACATTAATTCTAAGATGTACTTGTAGAAAGCTAGCTAAGACAATATGAGAGTCACTTTTGTTGGAGCTGGGTAAGCCGGTCTATCGAATGCGGTATTACTAGCAACAAACAATTTGGTTACTTTGCTCGATATCGACGAAGAGAACATACAACAACTTCAATGCAAGCTCAGCCCAATAGCCGATGCTGAGCCGCGAGCGTTTGATTCGTTCAGTCTTATAGTCTCATCAATCTTACTTAGCGAGTGCTTTCTGAATAAAAGACTCGATCGCATCTGGTTTAGTGGTAGGTGCAAAACGTTTAATCGGCTGACCATCTTTACCCACTAAGAACTTAGTAAAATTCCACTTGATGCGTTGACCTAATACACCCGGTAGTTGCTGCTTAAGATAGACAAACAGTGGATGTGTATTGTCGCCATTGACCTCAATTTTTTCACTGATGGTAAAATCGACCCCATAATTAATCAGGCATCCACCGCTGATTTCCGCAGCATCTCCCGGCTCTTGCTGACCAAATTGATTACACGGACAACCTAGAATGACTAAGCCCTGATCAGAGTATTGTTCATGTAGCTTTTGTAGCCCTTCATATTGCGGTGTTAATCCACATTGGCTAGCTGTATTTACGATCAACACCACCTTACCTTTGAACTCGCTAAGGTTCAGTTCTTTGCCTTGAAGTGTATTGATCGATTGCAGATAAAAATCACTCATATTGAATTCCCTCTCATTGATGACCTCAACTATCGAGCTCAATTAATTTCTTCGCCCAACAATCTCGATTTCTGGTTATTTAGTAAGATTAGTCAGTAACTCTTCACAATCTTTTTTCAACTGCTTCAAGGTCTCGATATCCATTTTAGACGTACACATCATTTTGTCGGGGATGTCCTTGGCTTGCTCCCGCAACTGTATCCCTTGTTCGGTAACGGAAACAATCCGAATACGCTCATCTTCCAAACTACGAGTTCGAGTGACGTATCCTTTCCCTTCCAAACGTTTGACTAAAGGCGTCAACGTACCTGAGTCCAAGCGCATCTTGTTTCCCAGTTGTTTAATATTGATTGTCTCTTCTTCCCACAACACCATCATCGCTATGTATTGTAAGTAAGTAAGATCAAGCGCTTTCAGTAGTGGCTGATACGCGCGCCCCATCGCATTAGACGCACTATACAGTGCAAAGCAGACCTGATTGTCTAAATGAAGATTGCCATCTGTGTTTGATTTATCCATCACGCTCGCCCAAACAATAAAACTCAATTGTGCACAATATACTTGCGCTCTCCCAGTTTTTCAATTAGTATCACCTCAAACAAAATTGTGCGCAATTTAATTTTACGCAATTTAATTACTCTACACCGAACACATAGAATTGAAGGAAACAAATTATGACTACTCTTTACACAACTTCAGCGACAGCATTGTCAGGTCGTAACGGTCAAGTAAGCACTAACGACAACAAACTATCACTAGCGTTGAGCTATCCAAAAGAGATGGGCGGAACTGGTGAAGCTACTAACCCAGAGCAGTTATTTGCTGCGGGTTACTCAGCGTGTTTTTCAAATGCGATTTTACACGTAGCTCGTGAAACAAAGGTCACGGTTAAGTCTGCACCAACAACAGCAACAGTCGGTATTGGCCCAAATGAAAATGGCGGCTTTGCTTTAACAGTAAGCCTATCTATAGAGCTTGAGTTAGACCAAGAACAAGCCGTGCAACTCGTTAAAACGGCTCATCAAGTATGCCCCTACTCAAACGCAGTTCGCGGTAACATCGATGTGAAACTTTCTGTTAACGGTGTCGCGCTTTAATAGTATTTGAGCTGAAATGGGAGAACAGGCGCTACGGGGAATTTTGTGGCAAGCAATTCAGTTCGACTTTTACAAACATAAGACTAAATCAAAGTTCAAGTAGCCCTATTATCTGGTTCTGATTATTTTTCAGTCAGAACCAGATTAACAATGTCTATCGCGTATTCCTTTCTTTCAATACTTCACTCTCACCCCAATAAAATATCATTATTGGGTGATGCTACTTCTGTTCGAGCGCTAAAAGTTTCACACCAAACGCGATAAAGACGGTGCCTGTAATACCTTTTAGAATTCGTTGAATCGACTCACTTTTCGAAACCACGGTAATACGTGATAGAAGCATAATCACTGAAGAGAACCAAAGAAGATTGATTGCGGAATGGATGGTGACAAGTAGAAATGCATAGGCAATGGCGTATTCACCAGTAGGAATGAATTGGGGAAATGCCGCAAGGTAAAACATCGACACTTTTGGGTTAAGTGCGTTGGTTAAGAAGCCTTCAAAAAATGACTTCTTCAACCCCTTCCCTGTATGCTTGTTTTCACGTTGCCCACTATCTCTGTTACTAACCTCCCTGCCCTTTTGCTCCAATTCTGAAGAAATATTCGATCGTGAAAGTGCCCCCATCAAAGACTTAATGCCAATCCAAGACAAATAGCATGCTCCGAGCACTTTAACGATGAAAAAAGCTTCCGACGACTTTGTTAATAGTGCAGAGATGCCCAAGATAGACAAAGCACCATGCAGATAAAAAGCGGTCAGAAAACCCACCACATTAGAAAAACCCGCTTGTTTACCAGAAGTTGGAACTGTTTTCGCAATCAGTAACCCATTTGGCCCTGGTGATACAACCAATAGTAAAGCGACAAACGAAAAGCCCACTATTTGAATATAATCCATCGTCACTCTCCTTTATTCACCTCACTATTAACACCAAACCGAATTCAATCCGTGAAAAGCTTCAGCAAGACTGGCTTGGAAACGAAATTTCTAAAACAAGGCACTCTTGGTCGCATAGAAATGGACCATGAACTTCACCAGGAGGCCGACTGGCATAGTCGCCAGCTTCAAGCCAAATGCCAAATGCCTTGTCATATAAACGGCCCGATATGATATAAATCTCTTCCGGATAATCATGCGACTTTCCACCAAACTCGCTGGTATCAGCTCCTGACTTAAATCGAGTGAGTCGAGTGTAATCTCCATTCAATTCATCCATAGCGAGAGTTAATTGTTCGATCTCGCCATTGGTACCTTCTAGCGTTTCCCACTTATCTTTATTCGCTGTGGTCAATACATTCCAGTATTCGACAGTACTTTTACTCATTCACCAATCCCTGTATTACGCCATTATTCATTACAATTTTATAACACTACTCGCACGACAGAGCTATCATACATTCGTGTCTATTTTGATTTGAAGTAAATACAGAAACGCACTATGCCCCGATAAGCCTTGAATAAACATGTTCATATGCAATAGCCAACGATACATAAACCAATAGCGCCGCCATGAGGTAGTTGAAAACTCGAAAGTAGGTTGGGTTTTCCAAGCGCTTACCAAGAACACGCCCTGCGAGCGAATAACTGGTTGGCGCACCAAACGCCAAGAAAGCCAGTATCAGCGACCAAAAAAGGATTGCACCACCTGAGATGCCCGCACTTGGAAATTGAATAGTCGCCACAGGAAGTGTTGCCACTAGAGCTTTAGGGTTGAGTAACTGCATAAACAACCCATCTTTAAAGCTGAGGGATTTCTGTTCTTTTGACTGGCCGCTTAAAGAGACGTTAGCTCTTACTACCTTCCAAGCGATATAAAGGATGTAACTGCATCCGGCCAAGCTTATAAAAGGCAGCACCTGCGGGTTAATGACGTTAAGCCCAACATAACCAAGAAAAACAAATAGAGTGAACATCGCGCACCCTACGCCAATGAAAAAGCCGATGTGGGTCCGAGTTCGATTGTTTAAACCTGTGTGTAATCCCAATAAATTAATTGGTCCGGGCGTGTACATTACGCCAATCGCGTAGGCAAATATCTCTGACATGAGTAACTCCGTAAATAGAAATGCAGCAAGTTCTAGCGGATAGCTAGCGATTCCACTGCAATTGAAATTGCTTTGGTGTCATACCAAATACTTGCTTAAAGTTACGATTGAGATGGCTGGCATCTGCAAAACCCGAACCTATTGCCGCTTGAGTAGCGCTTAGTCCGGTGAGTAACCCTTTACGAGCATGATTAATACGACAGCTCAAAACGTATTGGTGTGGAGTAATGCCAAATTGAGCGCGAAACATTCGAATAAAGTGGTACTTAGACATATTGGCGGCAGCGGCAATGCGATCAATGGAGATATCATTTCCAAGGTTAGCCATGATGTAATCTTTCGCCCTTATTAACAGGGTATCGGTACGAGACCGTGGCGCTGATAAATCTAAGCTACCATGATGCCGAACCATCGTTTGAGCCAATAAATACAGGCGAGATTCGTATTCAATCTGAGTGTATTTCGGCGATCTAAGCAGTGTCGACATAGACCAAACTTGGTGGCGAAGGATCGGGTCATCAAACAAAGTATGTTCTAATCTAAGTGTACTTTTTGAAGTATAGCCAAGCGTCTGAAAGACCGGCGTTATTTCATCAGGATGGATATATAGCATGACGTATTCAAGGTTCTGTTCAACGCCAGAATGACCGTCATGGACATCTTCAGGGTTAAACAGCATCACGCCTCCGGGTGGGCTCTTATGAAAAGCGTTCCGACAGAAGAAGTCTTGTCGCCCTTGAAGCGTCAACCCAATGGAGTATTCCTCATGAGCATGCTTGGAGTAAGTAAAATCACTCATCGTTGCACTGAGCATTCCGACCTTGTCGACCTGCACATTGCTTGTAAATTGAAAGTGATTCCCTGTTTCCACTCTGATTCCCTATTGAGTATTTACACTGTGTGACATTATCTTGGCACACTATAGGAAACTACCGATAAGAAAACTTGAACAAAATTGCGCGATTTCATTTGAAGTATAACTAAAGAGGACCAATCAATAACGAAGAGCTCAATAGAGGTTACCGTAAACCACCCTAGAAAATGGGTTTAGCCCCATTAACAAGTAATAAGTAATAAGTAATAAGTAATAAGTAATCGGCAGCAAACAAAAAAGCCCACTCATTTACTACGTTGTCGTAATAAACAAGTGAGCCTTTTATTCTCAACTCATGCTATTCATGTCGATTGAAAGCTTACTGTTAGCCCTTCACCGCGCCAGACGTCAGCCCTGCAATTAACTGGCGAGAACTGATAGCAAACAAAATCATCAGTGGAAGTACCGCTACGGCAATGCCTGTGAACATGGCTCCATAAGGAATAAGTGCTGTACTACCTTGCAGTGAACGTAGAGCCAATGGCAGTGTAAACATCTCCATGTCGTTCATAATAACAAGGGGGCCCATGAAGTTGTTCCATTGACCGATGAACGTCACTAGACCTAGTGTTCCCAACGCTGGTGTAATTAGAGGAATGATGATTCTAAAGAAGATAGAGAACTCACCACAGCCATCCATACGCGCCGCTTCAATCAACTCTCTTGGTATTGCAGAACTGATGTATTGACGCATTAGGAAGATACCCATCGCACCGACCGCCATTGGAATGTAAAGCGCTTTCGGTGTATTCATCCAACCTAACCAAGACATGATGAGCGCCGTTGGAATCATGCTTAAGAACGCAGGTAGCATCATGGTCGCCATCACGAACACGAACAAACGGTTCTTATGCTTAAACTCAAACATCGCAAAAGCGTACCCTGCCAATGAACAAAACAGTAAGTTCAAGATGGTGGTAATAAGGGCTATGTAGAATGACCAACCTAAGTTCTTCCAAAAGTGCGGAAGATAACCAATAAGAGCGTTCATATTCACGCCCAATTGATCGCCAAACCACATTGGTGGTGGAACAGAAAGGATCGCTTGGTTGTCATGAGTGGCGAAGATGAAGATGAAGTAAAATGGAATCAACATCATCAGCGCACCCATGATGACAAAGCCATACGCGACAAGCTCACTAAGTGTAAATTTGATTTTCATGATTAGCTCTCGCTCTCTTTGTCAGCAAAGATTTTGTTGTTACCCCATGTAAGGGCCGCAATGATTAAGAATAAGAACCAAGATATTGCTGATGCCGTACCAAAGTCACCGTCTTGGAATGCGGTGATGTACATGTGCATTGCTGCGGATTTCGCCGCTTGGTCAATCCCGCCCGTACCATCAGTAATGATGAACGGTTCTTCAAAGATCTGTAGGCTACCAATAATTGAAAGTGTTACAGCAAAGAACATCATTGGCTTCAGCATTGGCAGTGTTATGTAGAAGAACTGCTTAAGCTTGGTTGCGCCATCAATCGTTGCTGCTTCGTAGAGGTCTTTCGGAATTGTCTGCATCGCTGATAAGTACAAGATTGTATTCCAACCGACATAACGCCAGAACACGACGAATGAAACCATCGTTTTGGTGTATTCAGGCTGATTCCAATCGATATTTTCCGTTGGGAATAGAATCGCAAACGGTTGGAAATCACCAATGCTGATGGTACCGATTGAGGTCAGCATCATATTGATCAAGCCATAATCTCGCGAGAATAGCGTGGTAAAGATCATCGCTACCGCTACGGTTGACGTGATGTACGGCAGGAAATACAAACCCATGATCGTATTACGACCACGTTTAAAGGCGGTATGAATAAAGAACGCCAAAGGAATAGCCACTAAGTGTTGTGGAATCCCTGAAGCCAATGCCATCCAGAACGTGTTGTATAGAGAGGTATGGAACCAGTCATCTCCAAGGGTAAAGATATAGTTCTCTAACCCTACCCACTCCATTGCACCAAACCCTGCTGCAGGCTCCCAGTAATGGAACGATAGAAACAGAGAGAACAACATTGGAAATAAACCAAAAATTGCAAATACGATAAAGAACGGGCTAATGAATACATACGGTATCCACTTGTGGCTATTGGCCTTTAGCTTCTCTATCCGAGAGACAGGTTCTACTGGCTCACTTTTCGTCATCATAGTCTCGGACATGATTACCCCTGCACATTGCCAGTGATTGTCAAACCTTCCAGGTCAAACAGGTGTGTACGGTTCAAGTCAAAGTGAAGTTCAACCTGTTGATTTTCTAGGCTTTCTAATTCCGTTGGCGACTCAACTTCGGCAAGTACTTTTTGCCCTGCAACAGAACAATGAAGATGGTAATTAGAACCTAGCAGTTCAACCATATTAACGGTCGCGGTTAAGGTGCCAATATTGTCAGACTGAACCGTTTGAGGGTTAAGGTAGAAGTCACTCGGGCGAATGCCATATTCAATATCGAGTGTTGGCAAACTGTGCGCTTTATTTAACGTAACAGATTGCTCACCGACGGTAACAACCGTGTCGTCAGTTGACGTTGCTCTTGCAGATAGGATGTTCATCTCTGGTGCACCAATAAATGTAGCGACGAATTTAGAGCAAGGAGACTCAAAGATTTCTTTTGGTGTACCCACTTGTGAAACATAACCGTCTTTTAAAATGACAACTCGGTCAGCTAGGCTCATCGCTTCAACCTGATCGTGGGTTACATATAATGTGGTGGTCTTGATTTTCTTATGCATCGCTTTAATTTCAGCGCGCATGGTTCCACGAAGTTTTGTATCAAGGTTTGATAAAGGCTCATCGAATAAGAAGACAGATGGCACTCGAACCATCGCACGTCCCATGGCAACACGTTGTCTTTGACCACCAGACAATGCTTTCGGGTAACGTTTTAACAATGGTGTTAATTCTAAAGATTCCGCGACTTCTTTAACGTGCTGCGCAATGACTTCTTTTTTAACGCCCGCCATTTTCATTGGAAATCCAATGTTTTTCTCTACCGTCATGTGCGGGTATAGTGCGTAGCTTTGGAATACCATCGCGGTGTCGCGATCTTTCGGGTGAAGATCATTCACTAAACGGTCACCAATTCGAATATCTCCCGAAGTAATCTCTTCTAAACCAGCAAGCATGCGAAGTGTCGTTGATTTTCCACAGCCAGATGGACCAAGGAAAACCACAAACTCACCATCATCAATATGAAGATCGAATTGCTTAACTACTTGCGTTTGACCGTACGCTTTTTTAACGTTTTCGAAAGTAACGGAACTCATTATTTGTACCTTTAGAAAAGTGGAACTTGCTAGCGATAAAGGCGGCTACAAGAGTCGTAGCCGCAAAGTTTATTCAATTATTAATTAACGACGAGCACGACGTTTGATCAGTTTAGCGGCATCAGACAACGCTTTATCGATGTCGACATCGTGGTTGATGACCTTTTCAAAGGCGTCATCAATGATACGCTCAGCAATTGGATCATGACGGTGAGCTGAAATTGCAGGGATACGTTCTGCAGATTCACGCCAGATCAAGCGAGCTTTTTGATTACCCAAAATAGCCATCTCTTCGTTCATTTCAGGCGCTTGTTGCGCTTCAACAGAAGAAGGGAATGTACCGAACTCAAGTGCAGCAATTTGTGTTTCTACGCGATCAGACATGTATTTGATGAATGTCCACGCTTCTTCTTTATGCTCAGCTCTAGCGGGAATAGATAAGAACGTACCGCCCCAGCTTGCATATGTACCACCAGGAAGTTGCGCAGTACGCCAGTAATCGGTATCTGGAGAAATGAAGTCACGAATATGACCTACAAACCAAGAACCGAACATTTGCGTCGCAATATCACCACGACGTAAGCCTTCGTTCCACTCTGTACTCCATTGGTTTACTTCTGCAGACAGATCATTATCAAACAGCTCTTTACCAACACGGAAAGCCTCTTTAAAACGGTCACTTTCAACTAAGATTTTATTATCTTCACCAAAGTAAACCGACTCACCTTCACTTAAACCGCTTCGAAGTACAATTTTCATTGCTGTCGAGGCGTTATCAACGATGTAGCTACCGTTGTTCTCTTTGAGCTTTTTGCCCATTTCAATGAAGCTATCCCAATCTTTTAGCATCTCTTCAGCAGAGACACCTGCTGATTCCAATACGTCAGAGCGGTAAAAGATAGTACCTGGGCCGATATCAACAGGAATCGCCGCTTGCTCACCTCGGTTGTTCTTACCTAGAGGCACAGTAAACGGTGAGAATTTCTCAGCAAAATTAGCCGCGTTATACGGCGCTTGATTCAAGTCTTCTAAGCCACCGCCGTTAGCCAATCGACCAATGTAACCAACCTCAAGAGCCGCAACATCAGGGACATTAGCGCCTGTAGAAAGTGAGGTAGTAAGCGCTGTATGGTGATCTTGGAACGACAGCGATCTTAGATTTATTTTGATATGCGGATATTGTTTTTCAAAATCAGGCGTAATCAAGCGAACAACTTGATCGTAATTAGCAAACGCGGCGACATTAAGTGTCACTTGTTCTTCAGCCAAAGCAGCCGTAGAGAGCAGAGCTGCAACGATGGCGCCAGACACAGTGCTTAATTGTAGTTTTTTCATGCCTATCCTTATTTTTGTAGAGTATTCGGCTTTAACGCCGTATTAGTTATTAGTTACTTGTTATTAAGAGAATCAACAGAAGTAATCGTCATGTCAGTAAAGTGGACAGGCCCTAATGAGTTATAGAAACCCACCCCACCACATTTGAATGTTTCTGGCATAGCAGCGTCTTTAACACTAAAGGTATCGACACCATTTATTGAACATTCAAAATGGTCGCCTATTGCTTTCACTTCAAACTCGTAAGCATTGTGCGGTTGCCATGCAAAAGGAGCGACGGCGATGATACGGGATTCTCCGAACGATTCATGCATCAAAATAGCGGTGTCATCTTTTGTCAGTTCTATGCGGTAATAACGAGTCAGACCAAGGTAACGAATGATTGGGCCAAAGGCGTTTTTCGTTTGTGGAACTAAGCGAATGTTCAGTTCATAGTCTTCAAAATCTTTGCTACCAAATGCGAACACACCAGGGTCTGTTATGTCATCGTTGACGAGGCGGTAGATATCTTGGTTATCGAACTTGATTTTAGTGTCCATCGTATTGATGAAACTGCTTTCCCAAATCTCATGGTGCGGTGTTTTATCAAAGCCAATCGCTTGAGTTGGTGTCCCCGTCCAATCAAGCTGGTGAAGTTTAACCTGACCGTGTTGGGAACTTTCTGTCGTGCTTGTGATGTTAATTCCAACATTAGCGATCATTTGGAAATCAGCGGTAGGAATAGTCCATTGAATCGTATTGCGCTCACCAGCGTTTAACCGCACTGGCTTACTTGAAACTGTCGTGATGTTTAGCGCTGTGTCATACATTTCGATAAACAGACAAGCATCAACGTCAGCATTCGCTTCTTTGGTAAGTTCAAGCTCCGCGACTACGTCTTGACCGGGGTAAAGCGTTGGGCTGCCAACAACGTGGTAAGAAGATTCGTTAACCTTGCACTCTTTATCAGTGTGGGTCGCTGTTTTCACTTTTAGCGGAACACCAGAGATCAGGTTTTGATAGTCAATTGTCAGTGCGTTTTCAGAGTTAGATAACAAAGCTGTTCGAACATGGTTATGTTTATTATCTAACTGAAACCCTTGCACGGCACCTGGTAGCGAGAAATGGAATCGTGGCTTGCGAGGTAGTGTATCGCCAGTATGCCAACGAACAATCAACTCCATCATCTTATCCGCTTCACGAAGTGCGTCTGAGATGTGTTCATGAATATGTGCAGTAGGAAGTAAGATACGGTCAGCAACAGGGCCACGCCAGTCATAGCCATCATTAATACTGTCTAGGTCTAAACGAATACCATTGATACAACCCACATTGGCCGCGTTACAATCTGTGTCCCAACCCGCTGTGTTAACAATCATCATCGCTTTATGGAAATTGTCTTGTCCGTAAAGTAGTGAAAGGATGATTAGCCCATGATTAGGGACAACGTGACAGGTACCATCAAACTTATCGTAGCCGTACTTTTCGCGAAGTTGGGTGAAAGCGTAACGCCAATCTTGTGGGTTTTCACTGTGCCACTGACGTACATCAGCAATCACTTTTGGGATAATGCTGTCTTTACTTATGTGGCTTAAAGCTGAATCAATCAGAGTATTTAAGTTAGTTTCGTTAAATGCTAAGGATTCGATGACTGCAATAACAATGGCAGCATCGACAGAAGCACCATCATGACTCACTAAACCCGCTTCACGAGCCATATTGGCTGCTTTATCCGGCATATTTGGGTTTAACATTCCCCAACCATCAATGAATATTTGAGCACCTATCTGCTCTGCAACGGTCTGTCCGTTCGTTTCTATAGAACCGCTTTTCGGCGCTGGAATGCCATTCTTAAGGTTCTGCCAAGCAGTATGCTCTGTCGACTGACCATACCCACCCCACCAAAGGACGGTTTTTCCTTTGATTAAGATATCTAGCCAAGATTGGCCGACATGGACGGAAGAGAAGTCTTTACGGAACAAGTGATCTTCTAGCGCATGGGTAAACATGAAAGTACCCGTGATATCATCATCGCTACAGATTAATGGGTGATTTACTTGTTCGTTTACATAGCAGTTAATATCACCAAAGGTTTTATTAATTTGATTATAATCCCAACCTTCGAAAGGTCGCCCAACATATACACCGACAATTTTACCTAGTATTCCAGAATATATTTTACGGTATAAATCTTCGCTATACATCTTATCTCCAACACTATTAACAATAATATTACTTTATAATTCACGAAGTACTGTATGACTTCTCATCTGATCCGGATGATACAGAGTTCCCCCCCTACAAATTGTGATCAAAGCACTGAAAGTGATTCTTGCCTACTTTCCAATCACGAAAATAAATTCACAGCAAGATATTGATATTAAAGGTAATAAATTATCAATCACACAAATAAATTCACGCATTATTTACCTTGAGTGATTTTCATCACACTAATTAGACCTATATTCGTACGGAAATCATACAATTTCATGTTGCACTACAATTGAGTTTCAACACTTTCTATAACACCGTGCTAGAAAGATAAAACAATTCACACTAACAATATGAATAATAAGAATAAACACTAAAAACAACACAAACAATTCATGAAATACCCCAGAAATGTGTGCCCAATTTAGTTTTGAGCAATATAAATCCTTGAGTCATGGCAGTGAGACTCAGATCACAAACGAATGGCTAAATTCAAAGGTAGTATCCGCCGTATTAGAAATCCGGCAATTTATATTACTTAGGTGTTTAGAATGACAATTAAAAATAGTCTTCCTTATTTTAAGGATTGGCCAACTATTGATTCCGCAATTAAAAAAGATCCTATTATTGAAGATAAAGTAATTGAAATTCTTCAACAAATGACACTGGAAGAAAAAATTGGTCAGATGATTCAACCTAACCTTCGGGAAGTCACACCTGAAGAAGTTTATGAATATAAACTGGGCTCAATTCTAAATGGTGGCGGCGCATGGCCAAACGAAAACAAACACGCTTCAGCTCAAGATTGGGCTGATTGCGCTGACACATTCTGGGAAGCAACAGAAAGAATGTTTGAAGGCAGAGGTTTCCGTATTCCTTTTGTTTGGGCGACAGATGCGGTTCATGGTCATAATAATGTATTCGGTTCGACCGTATTCCCACACAATATTGGTTTAGGCTGTGCTCGTGATCCTGAACTGATTCACAGCATTGGTGAAGTCACCGCTCGTGAAGTTGTTGCGACGGGTCTTGATTGGACATTTGCCCCTACTGTTGCAACACCACGCGATTACCGTTGGGGTCGCGTTTATGAAGGCTATTCTGAAGATCCAGAAATTACCTACGACTACGCAGCAAAAATGGTGCAAGGTCTACAAGGCAACGCTGAACAGCTAAAGGGCGAAGGGCGAGTATTGTCTAACGTTAAACACTTTGTCGGTGATGGCGGAACACGTACTGGTATTGACCGTGGTGTAAATGGATACAGTGAAGAGCACCTGATTAATATACACGCTATGGGCTACTTCAGCGGTTTAGAAGCGGGCGCACAGGTTGTTATGTCTTCATTCAACAGCTGGGAAGACAATGCTAACTACGATCACTCGCCTAAAGAGGGTGAAGAGTACAATCAAAAAATTCATGGTAGTAAGTACCTGCTTACTGACGTACTAAAAGATAAGATGGGTTTTGATGGTTTAATTGTTACTGATTGGAACGGCCACGCCGAAGTCAGTAAGTGTACGGACACTGACGCCGTTTATGCGATTAACGCAGGTAACGATGTTCTTATGGTTCCAGTACGAGAGCACTGGAAAGGTGTTATTGAGTCGACATTGAATGCTGTAAACAGCGGTGTTATCTCAATGGATCGTATTGACGATGCAGTTACTCGAATTCTTCGCGTTAAAATGCGCGCGGGATTATGGGATAAACCACGCCCTAGTCTACGTCAATTCGCAGGGAAACAAGCTCAACTAGGGGCTGAATCTCATCGTGAGATTGCTAGAGAATCTGTACGTAAGTCTCTTGTATTGCTTAAAAACAACAACGATATTCTCCCTCTATCTCGTGACCAAAAAATCACGTTAACAGGTAGCGCAGCCAACGATTTACAAAAGCAATCTGGTGGTTGGAACCTAACGTGGCAAGGTGATGAAAACACGCTTGATGATTTCCCAGGGGCAACCACAGTTAAAATGGCACTTGAGGCTGAACTTGGTGCTGATAATGTCAATCTAGACCTTGACCTAAGCTCAGATTTCCAAGCCGGTGATGTAGCCGTTGTTGTATTCGGTGAAGACCCTTACGCTGAGATGATGGGCGATATCAAAGCGTGGCAATCACTTGAGTTCTCAAAGCTAAAACGCAGCTACAAAGCT
Organism: Vibrio lamellibrachiae; assembly: GCF_050337265.1. Lineage (NCBI taxonomy): Bacteria > Pseudomonadati > Pseudomonadota > Gammaproteobacteria > Vibrionales > Vibrionaceae > Vibrio > Vibrio lamellibrachiae. Next base: position 428,840 of record NZ_JAKJSU010000006.1, on the reverse strand, counting down.
GACTGCGAGAAAGTCACTCAGCTAAATAAACTAGGCGTTAAAGTTATTAGTATTTTCTTTAGTGGCCGCCCTCTTTACATCAATGAGGAGATTGCACAGTCGGAAGCGTTTGTTGCTGCTTTCCTTCCTGGTAGTGAAGGGATGGGTATCACTGATGTGCTTGTACGTGATGAGCAAAATAACATCCGTTACGATTTTGTTGGTCAACTGTCGTACTCTTGGCCGAACAAAAAGCGTAGCGTTACTGTTAACCGTATTCCACAGCACATCCCAGACTATGTTTGCCCTGATAACGAGCAAGATCCAAATGGAGAACATGCGCCGTTGTTTGAATATGGGTACGGCTTGAACTACACAGATCGTAAACAAACTCGAGATCTAGATAATATTGAATTAGACATTGATGTTGTAAACCAAACCGATGCAGCAACTGAAGCCAAACATTTATATGGTGTGCGCTCAAACATCGGTGACTACAACCTTAAAATCTCTGATCTCGGTCACTGGATTGGCTCAGAAGTTTCACGAAACAACTCAATGGCAATCCAAGCTATTGAAACTGAACCGTACAACTATGAGCAACAACAAGATGCCATTAAAATTAACTTTAATGAGCAATTTGGTGCCACGTATATTCAAGTTGGAGATGGCTCTGTAGAAGATTTCTCACAATATCGTAATGGTTCGATTACTTTTGAAATTAAAGTTCAAGAAGCGCCAACGGAACCCGTTAAAATGTCACTTCAAAAATGGACTAAAAACGAAGAGCCTGTCGGTGTCGCGTCTGTAGATATAACGGATCAATTAATCATTGGTGATGAATTTATTAAAGTGTCAGTACCTTGTCAGGAATTTATTGACCAAGATGTAGACCTACGTTATTTAGATACACCATTTATGATGTATACAAAAGGGAAGCTTGGTGCTGTCATAGCCAATATCGCGTGGAATGCATAAGACCTGAAATTATATAGAAACTAAAATCTAGACATTAAACCTTAAAGGCTTACTTATTAAGTAAGCCTTTTTTATTCCCTAAAAACATACAAGTAACAAATCTATAACAATATATTATTTGGCTTATTATCCCATATATAATAACAACCATGAAACGCATTCTAAAGGTGAGATAAATTGCAATAACAAACAGCAACTTAGGCATGAACCGTTTTATTTTGATAAATATTCATCGATAGTAAAAACCCTATCACCCTCACATTAACGACCCTTAAGTTCCCTTTAAAATACCGCTACCCAAACAGTGTGGAGAATAAAAAATACATTCAAACACTGACAATAATAAACAAATAATAATTAAGCTTTCTTAGTCCTTAAATAAACATAGGTATAAAATGAATTTTAAACCAACTAAAATTGCCTTAGCTTGTGGTGCAATGCTTTTCACTTCAAGTGCAATGGCAACCTCTGATATTGACTTCTTTGGTTACATGCGTGCTGGTGCTCATATTTCGCCAAACAGCAGTAACGGTAACGGTCACCCAGACTACATCTCTGCGGAAGGTGCGGCTGGTAAATATCGTCTGGGTAACGAAGACGACTGGATGGAGTTCGGCTTAAAATCAGATCTTGTCTCTGAAAATGGTCAACGTGGTGAAATTGGCATCATGATCGGATCATGGCATGACGTTCAGGAGTTTGGTGGCGGCATTTCTGATTCATTTGATGTGATGCAAGTTTGGGGGCAATTGCATGGTGTATTCGGCAGTGATGTAACCAGCATGTGGGCCGGTAAGCTATACCCTCGTTCAATCGCTGATGACATGCTTGATTACGAGTATTGGGATAACTACGGTCGTGGTTTCGGTCTACGTGACATCGAACTGCCAGGTATGTTGATGGATGTGACTTATAACTACAACAATGGCGAGATGACAAACCCTGGTGAGACACCCGACGAAGATGAACGTTTCATCACTGCAGTACACCTTCCTGAGCTACGTGTTCATGGCATCGAAGTTCCAGGCGGTAACCTAGCACTTGGTATTAACCTTGCGAGTGTTGTCGACGATGAAGTGCTTAAAGAAGAGATCACAAAACAAGGCAACAGTGCTACAACTAACGGCTACATGCTAACCGCTTCTCATAGCGGCAATTTTGCTGGTTTTGATAATATTCTAACAATTCAATATACAGACGGTATTGGTGTTGCTGGCTGGTCGGGAACGCAGATTGTCAATGTAGAGGCACCAGGTAGCAGTGTCCGCCTATTTAACCACGGTAACTACACATTCAATGATAAGTGGAGTGCTGGTTACTCTATTGCTTTCGAAGACATTGATATGGAGTTTGATAACAAAGACGGAAAAGAGTGGTTTAACGCTGGTATTCGCCCACGCTATAACTGGAATACCTTCACTCAAACTGAGCTAGAGCTTGGTTACCAACAGGCGAAATCAAAAACCTACGACGGTACAAATACATCCGCTAAGGCAACACTTTCTCAAAAATTCCATTTTGGTGATGTACCGCATATCCGTCTTTACGTAACGTACGCTGAGCAAGATACTCACTGGAGTGAAGTAGCATTTGGCGAGCACTCTTCAGTAACAAACGACAAGTTTGACTCTGTCAGCTTCGGCGCGCAGTTTGAAGTTTGGTGGTAATAAATAACGATATCATTGCCTTGTCCACGATGATAACCCGTTAATAATAAAGGCTGTAACCAATATGAGGTTACAGCCTTTTCTTTATGAATCCATTTCTAGTTAAGAATAAGATTTCTCGAATGAATCTACGGCTGAAACATCTTAACTATGCCATCAAGATAATCATCATTGCTAGGTCACTAGGTCGATTCGCGAATAATCAATTGCATCGTTGGCATTTTATACTTTGGCTCATTACCTGAAATCAGATCCAGTATGTAAGAAATTGATAGCTCACCCATTTTTTCAAAAGGCAGTCTCACAGTCGTTAATGGTGGGATAATATAGCTAGATAAAGGCATATCATCATACCCCACTACAGCGATATCATTTGGTATCGTCAACCCTTCTCGATACAACCCATTCATCGCGCCAACAGCACTTTCATCATTTGATGCAAAAATAGCGGTAAAGCTTTTATTCGCCGACACCGCTTTACGGATCGAGTCGCTACTCTGCTCTGAATTGAAATCACCCTGTAAAACCAGTTCATGATTAATTTCAATTCCGGCACTTTCCATCGCTCTTACGTACCCAGCGTATCGAGCGTCTGAATCGCTGTTATCGACTGGGCCTCGCAAGTGAACAATGTCACTATGACCCTTTTGAATAAGGTGATTAACCGCCAAATAGGCACCTAATTCGTTGTCCATTTGTAATTGATGTAGCCGTTTAGAACCAATATTATTTACTGACAGTGCTGGCGTACCAAATATTAGCTTAGGTACTCCTTTTAATATTACACCTATCTCTTCTTCCGTTAGGTGTGTGCCTATAATAATTACACCATCGACATTTTTATCAACCATGTCTTTAAGAATTCGACGCTCACGGTCTGATTCGTAATTACTCACTTCAACATTAATTTTATATACATGTTTGGAAACTGCTTTATTCATCCCAGAAAAGATACTCGATACATGCACACTGTCGTAACTTGGCGATAATACACCAATGACCATTGTACGTGCGGCAGGTTGTACTCGGTTATCTTTTTGTCGATATCCTAAGTCACTCATTGCTTTCTCAATCGCTAATACTTTTTCTTTTTCAATAAATGAACTTCGATTGATATACCTTGAAACAGTACTAGGAGAAACATCTGCTTTTGCGGCAATCATTCTAGAAGTAACTTTGGCCATTATTTCATTTACCTTAGTAGAGAGGGTGAAAATATTTGTCATTATTATTGTATCAATTATACTACCTTGAATCTTATATTTATCTTTCTTAATACTGTAATTTTCACTTTGATTTCACAATGTCGTTATATCTCAAATAAATAACAGGAGTGATGAAACTTATTATTCAATTATTTTCATTCTCGTTGATTTCATACATCAAGGTTAACTAAACAACCAGACCGATAAGCCGAACTAATCATCGCTAGATTTAGCTCTATTAAACCCTCATTACTCAACATTCCTCTTGCACATGAATCCAGATAAATTATCATTTAGACTTAATTTGATAACGTTTTGCTATTGAAGAGTCACCCATCATGCTAAACCCACTTTGGTTAAACACCTTTAGAACTTTAATCGACATCGGACATTTTACCCAAACGGCCGAGAAGCTTTATATGACTCAGCCAGGAGTAAGTCAACACATCAAGAAGTTGGAGGCTGCATGTGGCCACGAACTTATTAAACGTGAAGGCAAAGGATTTGAAATAACAGAGCAAGGCAGGTTGGTTTATCAATACGCACTAAAGTTGGCAATAGGTGATGCAGAGCTACTAGAAAGCCTCAACTTTGATAATCCCTATGCAGGTGATTGTAAAATTGCTACTTCAGGCTCTTTGGCGTTGGCTCTTTATCCGGCACTTTTAACTCTACAGCAAGAGCACTCTGAACTGTCGATTCAGTTGGAAGCTGCACCAAATCAAAAAATATTGGATGACTTACAACAAGGAGCCATTGATTTAGGTATTGTGACTCACGTTCCTAATACGGGTTTGTTTCACAGTGAAGAGATTGGGAATGAAGAGCTCTGTTTGGCATTGCCTAAAGCTTATCAGGGTATGAACATCACAGTTCAACTTCTTTCTGATTGTGGGCTGATACGCCACCCAGATGCCAATCATTATCTCTCGCTTTACTTCGACTTATGTGGAGATAGTGCGTTGGCAAACATCAATATCGATAGTTTAAAAACGTCCGGCTATATAAACCAACTTAATCAAATATTACAGCCCGTTTCTAAAGGACTTGGTTTTACAGTATTACCTAAAAGTGCAATTGATAGCTTCTCAGGAAAAGAACAGCTATACATTGCCCCAACAAAAAAACCAGTAAAAGAAATACTGTTTTTGGTACAGAAACGACACCGTAACTTACCTAAGCGATACAGTGTCGTTAAATCGCTAATAAATGATTGTTTGAGCTAAAGTCTCAGAGATCCAAAATCAAACATTAGCGATATGTCGATTATTTTGTCTCTGGAATCAGAAAATCACTAAGGAGTAAGTGCGGGGGTTCGCCCTTAACGACATCCTCGTATTTTACTAAGTGAGTGTTAGCAAACGCATCCATTTCGGCATAGAAATTAGCTCTATCATCACCGGGTAACATGTAGAAGCCATGAGAGTGTGCTTCGTAAATATGTAGGTCAGCCATAGCTCCAGCATCCCTGATCGCTCTATGCATAAGCACCGTATCACTTAGCATTAAATCACGAGTACCAGATACCAATATTGTCGGCGGAAACTCGCTAAAGTCACCATAAATTGGCGATAAATATGGACTAGTTGGATCCAAGTTACCGATGTAAAGATCAACAGCAGCTTCAATACCAACATCCCATGTACCTAGTCCACCATCAACACCATCATTAACAAAACGGCTGTCCGTTTTTTTCTGAATATCTGCTGCCGGCGTACCGATAAACAGCGCCGCTGGTGTTGGAAGGCCTACGTCTTTCATTCGGTGTACCGACGCTGCTGTCAAATTTCCTCCCGCAGAGGTTCCACCTAACATCATAGAATTTGCCGGACGTTCCTTTAATAGCGCAGACCATACTGTCACAATATCGTTTACAGCTGAAGGGGCTGGATGCTCTGGCGCTTTACGATAATTAATTGAAATAACAGGAATCTGCAGCTTATGAGCTGTTATCGTCGCTTCTCGAAGTAATGAGTCATTACCACCGTAGATCCAAGCTCCACCGTGAATATGGACAAAGACATTATTCTTGTATTTAGGTGCGACTGTTTCTGGCGTTACCGTATAGATTTCCACACCTTCAAATGTGCTGACTTCGAATTTAACACTGAATTGCTCAGCTTGCTTTCGCCCTTGCTCTGCTCCCGGAGCATCAAATTGTTCTATATATTGTTTCCACTCGCTCTTCGTTTGGGGCAATTGAATATTTTGCACAACCTCAGAATTTAACGGTGCAGGGGCTACGGTTAGAAATGACTTTATCGCCTCAGAAGCATGAATAGGAATCGGCAATTCTGTAGCGTTTACTTTTAATGGATTCTGACCTGCGGCAATTGCTGACACAGGGATAAGTGCCGCCAAAGTAATCGTGAGGATGGTTTGCTTCATATTTTGCCTCTATCATAGGAATATTCATGCCAATGTAGATTCCTTTCAATATACGTGCATTGGCCAACGACAAGCATTTTCATTCAAAGCTTGTTTGCATACTATGAATTAGAGAAATTCATTTATGCAGGCTATCTATTGACTTCTATTGATAAGTGTTCTCTTTTGAAACTGGTCGTTTCAATATCCGAAGGCAATCAACTCTGATTCAGTATAATATTGATATCAATGGCGATTTACTAATGGCTAAAAGATGAAGAATAAAATCGATACATTAGATCTCAATCTAATGAAATTATTAAAAGCTGTAGTAGAAACACAGAACACTCACTTAGCAGCCGAACGCTTAGGAATATCCCAAACCAGCGTCAGTCGCGGACTGGCCAAATTGCGAGAAGTATTCGGTGATCAATTATTTATCCGTAAAGCTCACGGTGTTGAACCATCAGAACTTGCAGAAAAATTAGCTCAAGCAGCTGATGAGATGATGACCCCAATAATCAAAGTTGTTGAGTCTTATCAAGATTTCGATCCTTTGGTATTTAACGGCTCCATTACCATTGCTGTGAATACCTTTCTTCAAGAAATCTTTGGGTCAGGTTTAATTAACGTTCTAAAAAGCAGCTTGCCAAACGCGAAGTTTAAAATCATTTATTGGCAAAGCCATTCATTAGGTGAAATGCTCAGTGGCGAGATCGACTATATGATCCAGCTTGCTGGCTATCCAATACCACAAGAGGTTTACACTCACACATTATGCCAAGTACAAAACTCCATTGTCGCTAGAGTCGATCATCCTATTTTAAGTAAAACCAGTGCATGGGATGAGATTCATCACCTTCCTATCGCCCGTCTGTTTTTGGATGGTATAAACAGCAAACGAAGTGTCATTGAAGAGCTGTACTTGCAAAAAGGGTATGTTGCTGATGTTGAACTGACCAGCCATAGCTTAGCAACCGTATTAGAGTACATAGCGACTAGTGACTCGTTACTCTACTCAAGCAGCTACATTAGTAATATGTCCGATAAACTGACCTGCTACCCACTACCTCCACTCTCCCAAGAGTACCGACAATTGGATATTTGTGGTGGGTACTTACAAACACGACGAGGGTATCCACTCAATCAATTCTTGCATCAAGTTTTTCAAAGTCATTTTGATACGGTTATTCAGCCAAGTTAAGAAGTGTCGGCTCTAACGGCTAGTCATTCACTAGTGCTGTTCTGTCATTGCAACGCGATTTTAGTACCTTTAACAATTGATGCTTAAGTCTAGTATTCATGTAGTTACCTTCAATAATTACGTCTTCAAGCCAGTAGATATCCACCAATAGGTGAATATCATCCGTAAGTTGCCTCAATTGCATTGAGCTAAGCTCATTGATGTTAGTTGACCAAACATCAGAAACATCTAAACAGATTACTCGTGTGTGCTCGGAAGCAACGGCTATAATCGCATCTACAATGTAGTTTTGTTGTGCGTGATTATGATGCAAATACAGAACGGCGATCCCCTCGCCTTCATCAAAGATCTTGTAACAACGTTGATTTAAAAAAATATCTTCACTTACTCTGCTGCATACCGTTCTAGTCACTGACTTAATCTCAATAATTGTTAGATACCATCAGTATCTAGATCACTAGCACAACAAGTAATGAATTAGAGAAATTCATTTTCGACTTAAAGACCGAAGCAAATTTGAATTTCTGAAAACCATTCCTAAAAAACGAGCACCGCCTATCATGCCTCCACTAATTAACCTTGGGGGCCTCATGACGTTACGCTTCATTTTCATTAATCTACTTTCTTTGCTTATTAGCAATAGCGCCATAGCAGATCAGCTAAAAGAGGTTCGAATTAGCGAAGCATTACAGATGAGGCCAAGTGTCTCATTTGGTTATGGAAATGAAGGGAATGGTGCGAGAGCAACGCTCGACCTTAATACCACTATGGACATGCAGATTTTGTTGCAGTACGAGCTACAACGAGACTTTAATGTCCATAACATTCGTAGTGCAGCGAGGCACAAGCGCTTAAGCAAAGGGATTATTGTTGATTACGTACAAGATGACAGCGCCGATAGTTCTCTAAATGGTTCGGTCAGTCTTTTCGATGTTTACTCCATCGACAATCAGACGTTACTTGTCCCTTCTTTAGGCTTTGGCGCGACCAGTGAAGAGTGGGCCGATAACTATGCATACTTTAGTAAAATTCAATTTCGCTATTTTAGAAAACTACCAATGAATAGCTGGGTAACTGTTTCGCCGACAGCAATATTAGGGCTCAACCAACTAAAAAGTAACTTTGAACATGAAAGTGTTAGCGAGGTCAGTATCGATGGCACTCTAGGATATCGATTAGATGATCGGCAAAGTATTTTTATTGATGCCAATTTTACCGACCATAAAGAGCTGATATCTAGCATTAACTACGAAATTAACTTCTAATCGGACCCTAGGCTTGTTCACTCTATTTAGAGGGCAGGTTAAGACAAGTAACAGTTCGCTTTTTTGATAATTAAAAATGCGTTCTGTACTTGCCTTAAATGTCCTTGGCTCTCTAGGCGTTGCCTCTCTTATACCTTATCTATATCAAGCTACTTCTTATATACCTCTACCACCTTCTCAAGTTCAATGACTTCAGGCTCTGGAATATCCTCATCAGGAAAGGCACTGCGTACCTTCTCGGTCAGCCCTTTGGCGAAGACTTGGTAAAGAACACGAGTAGAAACGGTAATTGGGTAGTCCAGATCACTTGGTAACTCGAACTGCTCAACGCGCGTTTCACCTGATTTGATACGGGTATCTTGACCTATTTTTACATAGCGCCAGAAACGAAGACCAACAGGCTTTCCATTTTCATCGACACCAATTTTGATAAATCGACGCGAATCTTTTGGAATAACTCCGTCTTGCATAACACCGCTTTCAAAAACAACGTTGTCGTTAGCGTCAGTAACAATGAGCTCAACCCAAACCTGACGGCGAGCGCCACCCGGCATATCGTGCCCAGAGTTAACGTTGGTGATATTTGCCGAGAATAGATTGCCCTGTTTCTCTACTTCTAGAGTTAACGCTGTTTTCAAAATATCGATGCTGAGCTTTTTGTGTTCTGGATTACGCATCCCAGTGAAGTAATAATTACCTCCAACGAAGTGATGTGAACGCATGTTGTTCTTAATTGGACCATCATTAGTCGATTGCCCTGACACCTTGTTATCAAAGTCAGTGACATCTTGCGTCATATGACAATCGATACACTCTTTGTGCATACTAGGATCGTTTGGCGCGTTAAATGGCGAAGCTAACCACTCACCAAAGTTATCATTGATGTTCGCGCCCTGCCCTGTAGTAAATTCATTGTGACAAGTCGCGCAATAGAGTGAACTTTGGTACAGCTCAGGATCAGAATATGAATCCTTATGGACCTCTGGTGACGCATTAATTTGTTTTTCAGAGAGCCATTTCAGCATGCTACTTTTGGCATCTTCAAAAACGTACAGCTCGCGATCTTTGATGTTTACGGTTAAGTCAGTATTACCGCCTGCATTTTCCGCCTTAGTAATACGGTGACAGAAAACGCAGCCCGTCCCTCGCTCATTAACCGATTGACCATGGGCAAATGCTTCTTTCAGATCCTCACCACCTTTTAGCCACATATCACCGTACTCTTCAAACGGCTTGTTATCTTCATTGATAATACTTTGTGGCGCATGACAGCCTCGACACAACACACGAAACTCTTCACCCTCTGTCTTTGCCGCGAAATCTTCCTGAAAGCGGTAATACGGGTGGTCCATGTTCATGCCATGATTTGAGTCCGCCCACTGATCGTAGATGGTGGTATGACAATCGGCACACTCCGCTGAATTAACCCACTCATCAGGGTGCGTGTAACGCTTTTCATCATCCAGGCGCAGCCAAGTCGCTAAATATGGCAGGTTCTCTCTCGCCTTAACGTATTCATTTAAGGCTGACATCATTTTCGCGACTTCAAGCGGCGGGTTTTCAACATCAACAGGAGGCATCTCCTCTTCTCTTGGATCGCCCCCCATTCCGCCTTGAGTTTTTTGAATGATATCGACGTACGCGCCAACAGGGTCACCAATGATCATCTTTCTTACATCGACGTGTCCGGTTAACGCGTTTTTAAAACGATCTTTCTTTCCATCTTCCATCAGCTGTCGGTTAGTAAAATTAAAGCCATCAATATGGCAAGAGTTACAACTCATCCAGAAGTCGCCAGACATTGGGTACTCGGAACTATCGGCCATATTCGCGCTATTAAAGAGTGTCTTACCCAGTCGCATTTGCGGCGCTACTGGATCATGTTGAACTAGCTTCGCGAACTGTTCTTCTGCCAATTTCACCTTTGAAAATGGTCCTGATTTGCCAATATCAAACTTGACTATATCCAGAGTCATCGCATTTTGCACAAACAGATCACGCCCTGAAATAGTAATACCGCGCGGATTATCACCCGGTACATTGCGGTATATTTGAGTCGCTTTCACTCCACCTTGAAACTTCTTACGACGATGTCGTTTGCTGTTCTTTTTACCTTGTCGTGAAAGGTCAAATACTAGTAAGTCTTCAGAAGCGGCGAGCGTAAATATCACCTTCTTACCATCTTCCGTGAATGCGCCATCATGAGGGTTTGAGATAATGCGAATGCGATTACCGCTTTCAATAATATTGATCTGTTCAAATAGCTGCTTTCTCTCTTCTATCACCTCGTGTTCATTGCCAAGCTCTAGATTAATGATGGAAATAGTAGGAAACACTGTCGATTGAAACTGAAAGTTGTGACCAAATGACCAAAGCATGTGAGGAAGCCAAGCCGTTTTTCCATCTGGTGAAACTACAATATTATCAAGCCCACGTGGCTTACCTTGAGGGGTGGTTAACGTTGCATTTGCTTTAGTATCTTCGAGCTGGATTATCTGATTTAGAATTGGCGTTTGAGCTTTAGTATCATAGATAGAGAGCTGACCTGACATCATATGAGTAACCAACAAACGACCATCATCGGTAAGGGCTAGCCCTCTTGGTGTCGATGCGGTATCAATTGTTTTAGTGATCTCACCGTCGCGGCTTATCACCAGCAACTTATCTCGCTCGAAACTGGTCACATAAAATTGTTGATGATTTTTATCAAACACTACCCCAAACGGTCGGGAAGGAACGGAAAGTGTCCACTCCACGGATAGATCGTCTGCATTCAGCATGGTGACGTTGTCACTTAAGTAGTCTGTCGCAAGTAACTGCTGCTCATCACCCGTTAGCGCTACTCGTCTTATATCACGACCAATCGTCTGTTCAGCTAGGATTTTTCCACTGCTTCTCTCAATAATGCTGACACTGCCGGCATCAAAGTTTGCGCTAATGAACTGGCTTTTGTCTGCCGTCATAAGTAACGAACTGCTCTTTTCTATCGCTAATGACGAATGGCTAAAAGTTAGCGTCATCAAAACGCCGACAACATTCAATAATTGCTTTACGCGTTTATATAGCCGCATCTCATGGATAGTCTTGAGTAGCCTTTTAATACTTGAATAACTCATTACATCATTGCTCATAATTATTGTTTTCTTGTTTGCTAATTTTTTGTTCATTAATTTGGTAAAGGTAGAGTGTTCTCTCTCCGATAAAGCGAGCTGGGAAAATCTCTACTAACGTCTGCTCAATCGGTGTTCCAGAAAGACGCCAAGCACTTTTAGGGTTAGTCGAAGCCGCCGATAGCAAGGCGTTATTGCTGCTTGGATAATACATGTCATAAATACGCTGATTGGGTAGTGACGCTCTTGCTAGGTTCACGCTGTAGTTCGTGCCTAATAAGTCAATGAAAGGGTTTACATCAACCCACTCAATCGCCTGCTGTATTGGGGCGTGAATTGGCTTTGACTTGCTCACAATGGCATGAATAGAGGGCGAATTGAAAAACAAGAAAACTACAAGCAACGAGGAAAACGTTTTCAACGAAATTATGCTCTTGCCTGTTATTCCCATATTGTCTTCCGATGACTTATTAATAAATGACTCAATGGCTAGTGGTAGCAAGATGCAAAACAGAGTCAGTATCGGAGTCCAATGGCGAAGATTATCTGGATTTTGGGCAAACGTTATCCAGATCCAATAAATAAGAGAAGTAAAACTCATTGTCTTAATCGCCTCTTCCCTCAACTGAACTCTCGATACTTCCAAATTGAAAATTGAGCGAGAGGCAAGATGAGACCGAGGACGAATAAAATAAGTCAGCGTATAACATTGGAGAAGTAAAACTATCAAGACAGGGTATAAACCAACCCCCTTTGTCAGACTATTCCACCATTGAATCCATTGGTTTTGTTCACCATGAACTGTATTCCCCCAAATTGAAAAGTGGCCTTGAGTAAATCTCATCCCCTCTTCAAAGTAAGCTAGACCATCTTGACGAAGTACAAACCAAACAGAGATAACACCCACTAACATAATCATGCTAAGCACTTGAAAGTAAGCTTTAACGCGACTCGTTGAGTATTCAACAGAGACAGATGAAATAAGAGGATGTATCGCTAGCCCAATAGCCAGTGGTAGGTAAGCCGGTCTAGTGGCTAGCATCAATGCAACAAAAAGTCCTGCAAATAGGTAGTTCTGCCTAATAAGCGCAGCAACGGAAAATAGCAACAGTGCTAATGCCATTGAATCAGACAATCCGCTTAGTGAAATTGACAGTAACAATGGCTGCACAGTGATCATTACAAACCCGAGAGCCGCTAAAATCCAACTTTTGCAAACCATGTAAACTATCCCAGCCACTAGAATAGGAATAAGGCTGCCAAACAAAAGTGACACCACAACATTGGCTGGGATGTTTGGGGCAACCCCAAAGGCAACCATTTTACTCATCGCCACAAATGCAGGATATCCAGGAAAATGTGGACGAAATTCAATCACTGAAAAACGCTCAATCGCCAACCAAAAGTTGTAAGCGTCATCACTGGTTAACTCTAACGGAAAGCGAGATGCCCAAAGCCACCAGCCTATGTAGCCGGTGACAATGATAATAATCCAAGGGGCATTTTTACTATTCATTGACCTGCAAGTATCTTCTGCCTAAAACGAACAGTTATTTAAACGAACGAAGCGCAGACATCAACGCGCTTCGTTGTTCTTTAAACGTCTGTGGATCAGCTGGTGCTTGCCCTACTCCGAAGACTCCCGGATTACCAATTGCAGCCAATACACCTTGAATGGACTGAGAAGCGATTTGTCGCGACTCTTGCTCAAGTTTTGGGGCTAGCAAGTCCAAAAAGAGCTTACTTTTAACTACAAGAACCTTAGCTACCTGATAGTCAGCCAAATTGTTTTGCGCCCCCTCCAAGCGACGTACGATCTCTTCGTACATCATTTTATCCATCAGATGTTCAACCTCACTTGCTTGCTGCTGACCAATTGCCGATAACATTGGCGTTAACAGATCAACATCATGATCAGCTTTCAGGTAAGCAAACTCTTCGCTTAGTCCATCAATCGCTGCTTTAACCGCGACATAATCTTCATTGCTAAGCGCAACTAATATCGCCTCTCGGCCATCAATCACTGGCTCTTTACCCGCTGCTGCATATGAATAAGCGTGCGCTACTCCGCTCGCTAGTAAACAAGCCAATAGCGATATTGCATGAATCCATCGAATAAATTGTCTCGTAATATCCACTGTCACTGTTCCTTTCGTTTAGGCAACGCTTTGTACTTCCAATACCACTTTTTCATTTCTAAAATCGAAGATTTCACGTCGACGGTCTTTACCATCAAGCACACTTTGAGCCGCCATCATGCCCATCTCCATTGCTGTGTCAGTAAAGATGTAGCGGAATGTACCCTGTCTTCCCGTCATGATGAGATTGTCGAACTGGCATAAATGAGTAATCGCTTTTTCGCGCTTGGATTGATACGTCATATCCATGAGTGGATAGGCGTGCTCGGTATAAGAAGTAAAGTACTCGCCCGTCGCCAGCTTTTTATCTACACCCAGTGCGTCAAGATCTTCGAGTATGCGAGTTTGCAGTTTATCGCCTGCCATCGTCCACGTTTCATCATTCTTGTCACAAGGGATCTCTACCATCACTGAAGATCGCCCTTCTGGTGCCATAAACGAAGAACGGCGTTTTGGCTCTTGCAAGCGGGTGCCTAGCATTTCTGGGTCAGAAAGGTATTGCCACGTGTTATCAGAGATATTGTCTGTTTCCATTGGCATGTTCATAAAGCGCAGAGAGCGAAACTCTAGCTTGCTATCAAAGCCTGTTAGATCACACATAATCGATAATGGCAGCGTCGAGATCACTTCATCACACGCAACAGTACCGACGTTATCAGGGGTATCAGGGACAGTGTATTGCACCGACTCAATACGGTTATCCGCAGCGATTGAAACACCGCTTACTTCACTATTTAATTTTATCTCAACGCCCTTTTTAACCAACTCTTCACCAAGCCTTGTATAGAGCTGACCAAAGCCCATTTTAGGGTATCGATATTGACGAGCATAAGTTCGAACTGAAGATTGACGACCGGGCAATAATCGGCGCGCCACATCTTTAAGATCCATCAAGCTAATGCGTTGGGAAGCCCAGTCTCCAGAAAGAAACTTAGGATCAATACCCCAAAGCTTGGCGGTATAGCCCTCAAAAAAGTGTTTATATAGAGTCTTACCAAAACGACTCTCAATCCACTCGGCAAAGCTAACACTCGACTGATCTTTTGGCTTTGCCTTAAACAGTTGTTTTAGCAGGTCAACGCCACCACCAATAAGCAAAGGCATAGGCGCATTTTTTATCAGATCCATTAATGCTAGTGGGTATTGATAGATACGCCCTTTATAACGGATGACACTTTTACGTTGGGCATAAAGCAGATCATCGCCCATCAAGGTATCGACAAAGTTAAGTAGCTTTGGGTTTTTGGTAATAAAACGGTGCCCACCAAAATCAAAGCGATACTCTCCGTGCTTACCTTGAAACGTTTGAGTCGCGCACATTCCACCAACGTGATCCGCCTTTTCAATAAGTGTCACTTTGTGACCCGCTTCGACTAACTCCCAAGCAGCCATTAGCCCAGCAGGCCCTGCGCCCAAAATAGCGATATGTTTTTGTGAAATCGGTTTTTCTGTTTTCATGCGTGCTTATATCCTTTATGCCAAAACAGCGAAAATATTGACATGTAGCCAACCCAAACAAGGAGCTGCAACAAGCCTGGGGAGGAGTTGTAACCAAACAGTGCTCGCAAGAAGGTGCCAAATACGCCTTGATCATCCAAAATGTGTGAAATATCAAACAAGCTCTCATAGACAATTGGCAGCACGTGAGCGGCTTGCAACATATTGATAGCCGAAGACAGTAAGCCTGCAGCGATGATAATGATCAGTAGACTCGTCCAACGAAAGAAAGAATTAAGAGGCACTGTTTTAGTGGTTTTGAACATCACCCAAACCAAAATGTAAGCCAGCACAAGCCCAGCGGTTGCGCCAATAAGCGCATCTTCGGTTGAGAACTCACCAAAGCTTGAGTACATCAAAGCAGAGAAGAACAAAATCGTCTCAAATCCTTCCCTTAGAACCGCTAGAAATGAAAGAAACACCAAACCAAACACGTTGCCTTTTGAGACAATATCACTGATCTCTTGCTGCATCTGGGTGACTTGATGCTTTGCCTGTTTCTGCATCCACACAGCCATATAGGTGAGCACAATCGTGGCAAAAATGAGTATCCCTGCCATTAATAAGTTTCGATACAACTCATTGCTAAATTGATCGACAACGACTTGGAAAATCACAGCGATTGCCAGTGAGCAGATCAATCCAACAAATACACCCATGTAGATGTATTTGTTGTATCGCTGAGCGTTAAGCTTTGCCAAATATGAGAGGGCAATGCCAACGAGAAGAAAGGCTTCTAGCCCTTCACGCAGTGTTATTAAAAAACTTGCAAACATAAATCCTCAATACGATTGCTAATTATTGTATGACTAAATCGTTGTATAACTATTTCGATACACGTCTAGTTGAGAAGACTTTAAGCACGCTCCAACGCATGGCATGACGAAAGACCAATGGAGCTAAAAACCAAGAAGAGTAAAAATGAATATCCTGAATAATGACACTCAGCGTATTCCCAGTCTTACCAAAGAAAAATAGGAAAAAGCCGCTTAAGCAACACAGCACTAATAACCACTCGATAATGGTTCCAGTTTTGCGCAAAAATGGTTTATTACTATTCTGGATAAGGCTTCGGTGAGAGGACCAAAATGCACCAATGACAATTGAAAAGATCGAAACGCCTACCATCATATGAATAAGCAGCATCCATCTCTCTAGCGCCCAAGCTAACTCAATTCGTTGCCAAAGTAGGACACCAGAGACAAACATAATATACAGCAAACTCTCAGCCCACTTATGGCGGTAGGCTAAGCCTTTCCACCATTGTGCTAATGAGCTACTCTTTTGCAATTGTTCTGTTTCACTTATCATCATGATTACTGCTTCATTGATACGACAAAAGCAGCGATTCAATATCGCTGCTTAATTAGCCGTTAAGTTAACTACTTCGTTGTTTAACTATTTGGTTTCGCTTATTGAGCTACTTATTATTTAACCGTGACTTTATTAGCCATTGTCATAGCCGTGCCGAACTTACCGCCAGATGCGATGATTTGTTGTACGCCATCTTCGTCGGTATCAGTTGAGTCACTACCTTTAAGTTGGTTCTCACCTGAGTCGCCCATCCATTCTGCTAGTTGCATGCCACCGTTGATAACACCTTTGAACCAGCTTACGTAGCGGTCAGTTAGCGCTTCAAGCTCAAGTGCAGGCTCGTTTTCGCCTTCTTCATTTTTAAGGTGAAGAATTGCTTCACGCAGACCACCAGAGATAGCCGCTGCTGTGTAAGGAGTATGAACGGTCGCTTTACCTGGTTTCGCTGCCCATGTATTGATGTTCGCATCAAACATGTTCTTCTCTACCGCTAGGTAAATTGAGCGAGCTGCTTGCTTATACTTCACGTCTTCTGTTGCTAAGAAAGCGGCAACCAATCCACGAATAGCTGCGAACTGTGCGTCCAGTGATTGTCCTTTTTGGATTTTCACGCCTTTACCAAGCTGAGCACCATCAACCACTAGACCGTTCTTTGAGACTAGGCTGTTAATAATGAAATCAGCTTGTGCGGTGATCATGCTAAGTGCTTGCTTACCTGCTGGTGATTTAAGGTTCACATCACTCGCTTCAGCAGAGGCATAGCCTACTGGAAGTGCGTCTTTTGCACGTTGGTAGATAGACAATGCAACAATTGAATAAGCCGCATCGTATGTGTCTACAACATTGCCCTGCTTACCTTTCTTATATTCAGTCACAAACGTACCAGCCTCTTCGTTGAAGTGAAGCGCTGAGATGTTTTGGAAAAGTAAGTTTGAAATGTTGTTCGATAGAGAGAACGCATCTTGACCAATCACGTCGTTACTATCTTTGCTGTCTGTGTTTTTAGCTGGAGCCGCCGCAAAAGGAGCACCATCAAAAACCGCTAGAAATGCTGGGTTTTGCGCACTGTTTGCCACACGCTGATCAGTGTATGCAAAGTACTCGGAAACAGGCCATAGCATTGACCACGTATCACGTAGAGTTGATGCGCTGTCTGAAACTTTCAGAGACTTAATTGAGTTCACACCATTTGCAGTACCTTCTGTAACCGCAACTTTGTGAGCAAACCAAATAGGACCATTTTGTGGGTTGTAATCTGGACCAAACTTAACGCCGAGTTTTTTACCATCAAAGCCCATCTGCTCTTGCATGATAAGCATCTTGTCGATCGACATTTCTGTTAGTAGCATGCCGTTAAAGCCATCGGCTGCCGATACACCTAGGCTGTGTACACCATCTTGGTCCATCTTCGATGATTCAGCTTCCACTTCTTCATCAGATTCTGTTACGTGCATACCACCTAAGAAATCTTGTGACCACATAACTTCTTTTAGCAAGATACCGCCTGTTGCTGCTGGGTTGAACGACTTATCAAAGCTGTTTTCATCCCACGCTAAAGATTTGTAATCACGGAAATAGGCAGGAACAACCGTTTCAACTGTTTTGGTTACGCCTTTAGCCGTTGTGATTTCAACTTCATCACCATTCACTGTCGTCGTATCTGGCTTTTGAGCAAACTCAGGAGATCCAGACACATACGGTATTGAAATTGGATACATGTTTTGCGGAACTTCACTTGCAGGGAAACCTACCGCGTCAGCCATTTCAATAACACGCTTACCTAAATCAGCCAGTTGTCCACCACGAGCCTTGTTTACCGGGCCATTGACTAGGTGAGGTCCCATAGTCGATTGGTAGTTCAGTGCGTACATCGCCTCTTCAGAGTATTCGTAGCTTTCAATACCAGCAGCGAAGTCAAATGGCGTTGGAATATCCGCAGCATTTGGATCAAGAACATCAAGATCAAGACCTAGCGCTTCAGCTAACGGCTCACCAGAGAGTTCAAACTCTGTATAGGCAAGGAAGCTACCTGCTGGCTGATGAGTTTTGTCTAACACTTTAACTTGAGGGGCTGCTGATGCGGCAGAAGCAAATACGACTGCTGAGATAGCAAGACTAAGAGATGATTTTTTCACTGCTTTTCCTTTCTCAATTGGTAATGATATTAATTATCATTCGTAGAATTATTTGCATTATATTGTTAGCAATTATTAATACAAGCATTAATTGGTTGAATTTATGAGAAAGGTGCTATGTAACCGTAACTTGAATGTAAATATCAACTATCAAAAGCAAGGTTAAAAGAGGATTAGCAGAAGAATAGTAAGGTGAAAGTAAAGCTTAACAAGTGAGAGAGCAGAGGAAATATGACCAGATTAAGGGGAAAATCAGATGGAATGTGCGATTGAACAAGCCGATATGAGACAGCGTTGCTCAGTATTCAAATATCAGTCAAGGCTCAGCGATTTCTCTAAAGTTGGAACAGTGCTAGCTGCGCACCAAAAACCACAAAAATCAGTCCGACGGAATAATTCAGCCTTCTCGCAGTTTTCTGTTGGGTTAGTACATTTTTCAGTTTTTGAGCAAGCAATATAACGACACAAAACCAGCTGGCTACAACCATCGCTTGAACTAGCCCTAGTAATAAGCTATCTGCGATAACAGTATCTGAACGGACAAATTGAGGGAAGATAGATAAATAAAATAAGACGATTTTAGGATTAAGAAGGTTCGTCAACAAGCCTCTCGTAAAGTGATCCTTGATCGTACCCGTCTTAGGTGCCGGAATTGCAGCGTCACCTTGACGCATAGAGTACCCGTTACGGACATTAACGAAGCCCAACCAAAGCAGATAAGCCGCGCCTAGCCACTTCAATGCGTTAAAAGCAAGATCTGACTGCGACAGTAATAAGCTGATCCCAGTAGCAGAAATAAACGCGTGCACTAAAAAGCCAAGTGATACCCCGAGAATATTGGCAATAGCGTCCCCTTTCTTATTTGACAGAGCAGTACTCAATACTAAAAGTGCATTAGGGCCTGGAACCACTGCAACAAAAAACACGATTCCAACGAATAACCACAGACTTTCAATCGCCATACTCTTCAACTATCCATAAATTATCGACTGCCCATAAACTATCGACTGCCTGATTTCTGAGAAACTCTATAACCACTACAAAAAGCGTGGCTATTCTAAGAGATAATGAATCTTGGGCAAAGCAATATCGTACTCACAGAAAGTAGAAGATAGACAGAACAATAGGATTAACGTGAATAGTAGAATGTTAAGCGGTACATTCGCGCATTTTGGCAAAATATGTAGGGTATTTTTGACGAATATGGCGCTGCTCTTGCACCATATCTTTAAAGCTTGGTCCTTTTGATAGCAAAATAATCACTTCGTTTTTATCCAAACGAAGTACTGCTCCTTGGATGCTGATTTGACTATCATCATGCAGGTTTAGGACACCAGACATGTCTAAGCCATGATGAATACTATCGGGCTTATCAATAACAAAACGAATCCCTTTTTCAGAAACTTCACTGACACGATAAAGCTCATCCTGAATGCGCATCACTGGCATGGCACGCTTAGGATATTTTAATCGGTAATATTGACGCTTCTGTATTGAATCTTCACTCATAAGGTTATAACTCCAACCTGTTTTTAGTGGCTGAATGAATGATACACCCCCATACATTACAAATCACTATCATTCCTTGATACTATCATTTCGGCCTCTAACTTATAAACTTTAGCAGACTAAGCCTCTATTATCCAAAGCTGCTCCAAACTATGGGTGATACCTAGTTCATTCTTGTATATCTCTCATTTCAATTTGGTAAACTATCTGTTCTTTCTTTGTCGATGCTTCATGTTCAATATTTCTTTAAGGGATTCAATGCTTCGTTTTGCTTCTATATTGTTAATTGCTTTGGCCATTCAAGGTTGTTCAAACCAGCAAGCCAGTGCGGTCGGTATGCGAAAAAGCAGCGTAAATACCTATGCGCAAAATATGACGAATACGGAACTGTGTGACACTCTTTATTTTTCTCGCTCCACGACGCAAACAAAGGCTGCAATTGGATCTGAGTTCAATCGACGTGGTTTAAGCAAAGCTTGGTGTGAAGAACAAAATAGAAAGCTCTATCTGGTTAAGGTGATTGACGGTATCTTAGCAAGTTCAAAGTAACTTAATCATACAACCAAAGTGAGCTCCCTTTAGCCTTGTACTGGTCAACTACAACACGACAATTTACTTATGTGCCACTTGACACTCAATAAAATTTTCTCGCTTAACTTTGTACCTCCCTTTCCTGTTACTTTCTGATTCTATAGCCGTTTTTTTTTCATCAAAAATCAATACTAAGAAAGTCTCAAAATTTGTCCAAAATCGATTTGACGCTAATGTGATTAACTTCTAACTTTTGTTATTAAGTATATTAACTAGGAGGTCATTGAGGATGAAACGAGCAAGCACTGCATATCGACTACAACTGATAAAAGAGGTTGCGATTAAAAAGCAACGTGAGCTATCCAACGACGCAATGGCTATCCATATACAACATATGCTAGATGACAAACCTCACGGTGAAGAGAATGTCGAAAGAAACCATCGCTTTAGTGGCAGTCACTTCGATGAAGGCGCAGGAGGATGGGTCAGCGACACTTGGGGTCTGAAGTAATCACTGGCACTAACAAAGTAAATGCTGTTGCGCCGCTTTAATCAGCGGCGTTATTGATCCTGAAAGGCCTATTAGATAAACGACAAAAGTCACAAATTAAAAACCAGAACCGACATTGAAATAGAAAGCATTGTCATCTTCACTAAAGGCGAAATCCATTCCCATATGAATACCATAACGACGCGCTATCAAATATCGAAAACCCGTACCGTATGCGACATGAGTATCATCAAAGAGCCCATCTACCTCTTTACTTGCAGAACCCACACCGACAAACCCTGAAACAGTCCAACGATTATCAATGTGCCACATCAGTTGAGATTGAATAGATGACACATAATTATCTTGATATCGAAATGCTGATATACCGCGAAGCTTTACATACGGTTTAGCTAACGGAGGCAAGATGCCTCGTTCGGTTTTAGTTAACGACTCATAACCACCGGCGAAGGCAAGCGTCCAACTGTCTGAGATTGGATGAAAAAGTTGCGCCCCAAGCTCAAACGTATCGTAACTGTGATCGCTACCAAATGAGTCTCGATAAAGCATGTATTCTGCGTTAATTGAATACCCGTCAGTTGGAAAAAAGAAGCTGTTTTTGGTGTCATATTCAGCATTGATGCCCAAAGCAGAAGCCGTTGTCTCTAAACCAATTAATTTTTCTATGGCAGCATTAACAACATCGTTAGAAGACCTAACCTTTGATCTTGCCCAAAATTGAGAGACGCCAAGAAATAGCGGAGTATCCCCTACCCTAAATTGGAGTTTTTGCATCCCTCCGTAACCTTTATTGTCACTTTCGAAGCTAATACTCTTGTCTGGTATTAATTGGCTATTTGCGTAGATATCAATAAAAGCATTACCGTAGCCCAATCCGCCCATATAGCGGATCGAGTCTTGATCCCACGTTCTTCTATGGCCCAAAACTCCAAACCATGTACCATTTTGGGTAGCGCCACCACCAGCAACTGTCACTGCTGGGGGTATCAAATTCGCACCACCATCGATAGACTCTAGTGCAAGCTTTCTACGTGCTTCTTTTTCTTGCTCTGATTCATGTAAGAACACGCCAAGAAAACCGCCACCAACGCCAAGTGCGGGTTCTGTGATTAGAATGGGGACAGGGAGAAAACCATAAGCGTTTTCGGCAAGGTACTCTCCCATATCGAGCATGCCGTCAATAGGATCAGTAAATGACACGGAAAAGGCCGTCGTCGACAAGCTGGCAGTGCTGAGAAGAATTGAACGATAAAGAGACTTGATCACTGAATGATCCTAAAATTGAGTTTATATAACAGTAACTATTAGAAAAGATCCTGTTGAGGATTACTAGCCTCAATTTTCTCCGCCTCTAGCTTTTTATTTTTTTGCATTTTTCGTCGGTATCGCAGTTTACACAGCTTAATGACATGCAACTGCTCAGTCGGCGTCATCGTCAACCAGTTGAACCGCTCTTCACGTTTTCGCATGCAACCTTGACAGTAACCTTTGATATCTAAGTTACAAACGCCCACGCATGGGCTTGGCACTGTAAAGAATTCCAACTGTTCCATCAATGCCTCCTTTCTCAAGTACCGTTATTGATATTGCTCAGTCTTTCAATATGTTAGAAGTGTATATCTAATAGCGTAATTATCACTTTTAAACTGTGAACTACGCTAAAGTATGACTTACCGCTGACAAAAACAGTGTTTCATTGGCTATACTTTTTGACAATCTTACGACCTCAAGCGTGTCGCTTGGTCCCCATGTCCAATTGTGGAGTTACCTATTATGAAGCTTAGTTTAAAAACACTGGCTGCTGCTATTTCTGTTCCTGTATTATTAACTGCTTGTGTAAGCAATGGCGAGGAAGGACAAGTGATCACATCTCAAGATCTTCAGCACCATAACTGGGAACTTGTTCAAATTGATGGCAAAGACATTGCTAAGGGTGAAGACAACAAGCCTGTACGTCTAGAAATCGGCGAGAACATGTCTGCGAACGGTCACGCAGGTTGTAACAACTTTTTCGGTCAAGCTGAACTTAACGAGAATCAGTTCCGTATCGAAAGAATGGGAACAACAATGAAGATGTGTGACGAAGAGTCGATGAATACCGAGATGGCTATGTCTCAAGTTCTAACTGACTGGAGTGACATCACTCTAACTAAAGACAGCCTAGAACTTAAAAATGACGTTCATACACTAACCTTCACACTACGTGACTGGGTGAACTAAGCTCTGTCTTTGCTAAAGCAATCAAGATTAAAAAAAGAGCGGATATCCGCTCTTTTTTTTGCCAATTAGCTTTCTATACGATTAAATATGAACAGTAACCACTCTTCTCCCTAGTTACTTCGCTACATGACTTGGGTCTGTTGACCTAATATATTTCAATTCATCTGCAATATTTTCCCCACTTCTCAGGTCTCTACTTGCTATCAAAAACATCCATTAACCAGCGTTATTATCTTAACGATTATTTATCGAAATCATTTATGAATAGTATTGATAAATGAATAAGATAGATTAGTATTTCTAGTTAATGGATTAAGCAATAATTATCATTTCACATGGATTAAGTTATGAAGACGTTATTCAGTACCATCGGGCTTATCGCCACAACAATGACTAGCCAAGCTATTGCTATGGATTGGGCAGAAGTCGAATCTCAAGCGAAAGGACAAACTGTCTATTTTCATGCATGGGGTGGAAGCCAAGAGATTAATCGCTACATTCAGTGGGCAGGCATGGAGCTAAGCGAGCAATATGGCGTAACGCTGAAACACGTCAAAGTTACTGATATTGCAGAGACAACAACAAAATTAATTGCAGAAAAGTCAGCGAATAGAAACAGTGGTGGTAGTGTTGATATCGTCTGGATCAATGGCGAAAACTTCAAATCAATGAAGGATAACCAGCTACTATTTGGCCCTTTTACTCAATCATTACCAAACTGGCAATACGTCGATAAATCACTTCCGGTTGATGTCGATTTTTCAGAACCAACACTTGGACTAGAAGCCCCGTGGGGAGTTGGACAACTTGTCTTTATTCATGATGAAGAGACATTAAGCAATCCTCCTCGTTCCTTTACTGAAATGCTCAGCTACGCTAAAGCGTTTCCAAATAAAATAAGCTACCCAAGGCCACCAGAGTTCCACGGGACAAGTTTTCTTAAATCACTTTTAATCGAATTAACAGACAACGACCCTGCTTTAGCACAACCTGTTTCACAAGGAGATTTCGATGCCGTCACCGAGCCTCTGTGGTCTTATTTAAACGAATTTCACAAAGTAGCATGGCGTGGAGGGAAACAGTTTCCTTCAGGCACAACAGAAACAATTCAGCTTCTTGATGATGGCCAGCTAGATTTAGCCATTAGCTTTAATCCAAATGCTGTATTTTCTTCTCAAGCGACTGGCAAGCTCGCAATGACAACTAAGGCTTACGCGATGGACAACGGCGCTTTGTCTAACATTCATTTCTTGGCCATTCCATGGAACGCGACTTCAAACGAAGGCGCACAGGTAGCGATTAATTTTTTACTCAGCCCTGAAGCGCAGTCTCGTAAAGGTGACTTATCGGTCTGGGGGGATCCTTCAGTGCTCAATAGCCAACATTTAACGGGTAGTGCTAAAAATACTCAGCAGTTCAAATCTGTCTCTGAGCCTCACCCTAGTTGGCAGGCTGCAATTGAAAAGTCTTGGCTTGAGCGATACGGAAATTAGACCGCTATGTCCGTTAAATATCAGTCGTCGTTAAATATCAGAGCCCATTAAATAGGATAGTTAAACAGTAATGTTAAGAGCGTTGTACCCTTTTATCATCCTCATTTGCTTTATTCCGACTATTCCTGGAATAGTCGGACTTGCGGCTTCATCGCTTAGCTATATTCCGCCTATCAATTTAAACACCCCCTCTTTTGAAGGGTTTAAAATGGTATTTAATTGGACAGGCGTATGGCATTCAATAGGCTTATCGGTCTTTTCGGCGTTGGTCAGCAGTTATCTAGCCGCGTTGCTTACCTTTGCTATTTTACTATCGTGCTGGGGCGGTAGAGTGTGGGGTAAAATTGAAACGGCATTGTCTCCCCTGCTTGCTCTTCCTCACGTTGCGTTTGCAATCGGGTTCGCATTTCTTTTTGCTCCAACAGGACTAATATCTAGGTTTTTTTACAATACAACTGGCTACGATGTTAATGAACAAGGAGTCAGCAGCTTACCTCTATTGATTAACGATCCATATGCCGTTGGCCTAATCGTAATGCTTGCTTTAAAAGAGGTGCCGTTTCTTCTTTTGATGAGCATGTCGATATTAAACCAACTCAATATTTCCCAGCTTAAAAAGGTCGCTTCATCATTAGGCTACAGCCGATACCAAATGTGGTGGAAATGCATTTTTCCGATATGGATACAAAAGATGCGCTTCCCTCTTCTTGCCGTCATTGCATATAGCCTGTCAGTTGTTGACATAGCCCTTATAATTGGCCCCACGAATCCACCCACATTCGCTGTTTTAGTTTGGCAGTGGTTTAGTGACCCTGACCTTTCTCTGTTACCACGGGCTGCCGCTGGTGCGATGATTCTATTTCTACTCGCTACACTACTAATGATAACGGCTCGCGGTATCGAGTGGTTAGTGACTCAGGGATTCAGAGCTTGGCAGTTCTCCGGACGCTATGGAAAAGCGATTGGTGGGAAGGCAATCCTAATTGTTGTGTTCACTACATCAATCTTAATTTTTCCACTAATGCTGATTTGGAGCTATGCTCAGCGCTGGCGATTTCCTGACCTATTTCCAAGCCAGTTGACTACTCGATATTGGAACTATGAGTGGGCTGCGCTTTTTAACAATATACAGCAGAGCCTGTTGCTAGCACTGGCAAGTGCTACAATCGCACTTATTTTAGCCATCATTGCGCACGAATACCGAGTGAAACATCGTTGGGCACTGTCTGACTACTTAATCGCCATACCAATGCTAGTACCTCAACTTTCTATTCTGTTTGGTATTCAAATAGCGACGCTATATATCAATCAAAGCAGTTACTACCTTTGGACGCTCTGGGCTCACGTCTTTTTTGCATTCCCATTTGTTTATCTCTCTCTTGATGGCCCTTGGAGAAGCTATAATACTAACTTGACGAAATCAGCACTCAGTTTAGGTAAGCATCCCGTTTTGGTTTGGTGGAAAATCAAATTTCCAATACTATTTTTAAGTATCATTTTTGCTTGGGCGATTGGAGCCAGCGTTAGTCTTGCTCAATACTTGCCAACACTCATGCTCGGTGGTGGGCGTATTTCAACAATAACGACTGAAGCAGTCGCGCTATCAAGTGGCTTTGATAGGCGCGTTACGGCAATTTACGCACTATGGCAGGCGATATTACCGCTTCTATTTTTCTCTTTTGCTATAGGATTAAGCAAGTTGAGCCTTCGTTCTCGTCCACTTTCAATTAAAGGTCTATTACCTTATGAGCCTCTGTCTCAAAAACCTTTCCGTCTCTAAAAAAAATGGCGGGCCACTCTTTTCATCACTTACAACAACAATTGAAAACGGTGAAATTCTAACTCTTATGGGGCCAAGCGGCTGTGGTAAATCCACACTGCTTGATCTCCTTGCCGGTCACCTTAGCGATGAGTTTCACTATAACGGTACATTTTCTCTAAATAATATCGATATATCTACATTAGAGGCTCACAAGCGCCAAGTTGGTATTCTATTTCAAGATGACTTACTTTTTCCTCACCTTTGTATTTGGGAGAATTTGGCTTTTGCACTACCTAATAACATTAAAGGTGAAAATCGAAAATCAGAAGCTATTACCGCACTTAAAGCTATATCACTGGTACACCTCGCAGACTCTTTTCCACAGCAGATTTCGGGCGGTCAACGCGCTCGGATCAGTCTAATTCGTATGCTACTTGCAAAACCCAAGCTCGCACTGTTAGATGAGCCTTTTAGCAAGCTTGATAAAGAACTACGAAGCCAATTTCGCGATTGGGTGGTTTCTGAGTTAAAAGCGGCCAATATTCCAACTTTGATGGTGACGCATGACAAAGAAGATGTACCAGCAAACAGCAAAATTCTAAATTGGCCCTGGAGTACAAATCATGCTTGATAGCTTTAGCATTAAAATAGTTCGATGGCCGCTAGCTAAAACCGCAGAGGTACTCAATAAGCTTGGTATTACAGCGAATCAAGTGACTCTGTTTGGTTTCGCTGTAGGATGTGTAGCCTTACCAGCACTCGTATTTGAACAGTATCTATTGGCTCTATTTCTAATATTAGTCAACCGAACCTGTGATGGATTAGACGGCGCTCTTGCTAGAATACAGGGTATAACTGATGCAGGTGGGTTTCTTGATATTAGCCTCGACTTTATTTTCTATTCTCTAATTCCGTTTGGTTTTGTTCTCGCTAACCCGGACCAAAACGCCATTGCGGGGGCCTTTCTAATCTTTACTTTTATAGGTACGGGAACAAGCTTCTTAGCTTTTGCTGTTATGGCGGGAAAGCAAGGCATAGAGAACCCTGTTTATAAGCACAAATCTTTGTATTACATGAGTGGTTTAACCGAGGGCACTGAAACTATTGGCTGCTTTGTGTTGTTCTGCTTACTCCCTACGTACTTTCCAGTCATTGCCTATATTTTTGCTGCGGCATGCTGGTTTACGACCATTACTCGTATTTATTCGGGGTTTATCACGCTACAAAACATAAATAAAAAAGTAGAGCATTAATGCTCTACTTTCTCTTTTGAAATAGTGAATAGCGGCAGCCGTTAGCTAAATACAAGTGCCTTTAAACTGGCTTCAGTATCGGTATCGATAAACTCTGGAGGGTTATCCAAGCGATATTTGAAGTTAAGTGAAGGTGCTTCTTCTTTCATGCTTTCAATTAAAAACTCACTATGAACAACAGGTGAGTTGACGCATGCCAATACTTCACCGCCTTCCGCTAGAAGGTCTGGTAGTCGACGTAGAACCTTTTTGTAGTCTTTCGTTAGTGCAAAACTGCCTTTTTGAAATGATGGCGGATCAATAATGATTAGGTCATATTGCCCCATCTTTTTAATCTTGCCCCACGACTTAAAGATGTCGTGTCCTAAGTAATTCACTTTACGCGAGTCATGGTCATTTAATTTATGGTTTTCTCTGCCTTTGCTTAGTGAAGACTTGGCCATATCGACATTTGCTACTTTGACCGCACCGCCTTCAACAGCAGCAACGGAAAATCCGCACGTATAAGCAAATAAATTAAGTACGTTTTTGTTTTCTGAGCGCGCTTTCACCCACTCTCTACCCAGACGCATATCTAAAAACAGACCAAAGTTTTGGTTCCGTCCAATATCAAGTTGGTACTTCAACCCGTTCTCTGAAACCACAGGTCGCGAATCTAACTCTCCGACTAGCACCTCAGACGGTGCCCCATCCGCGTAGCGATGCTGGAGCACAATGCAGCTGCCCTGCTTTTCTAGCCAACAGTTAAGCTCTGTCAGTTTAATTAGGCCATCTTTTAACGTCGCAAGAAACGTTTCATCAACCTCTTTGAATAGGTTAACGATCAACTGCCCTTGCAACCAATCACAGGTTAACTGCTCAAGACCCGGCCAGTAGTGCCCCCGTCCATGAAAAAGTCGGCGTAACTCATTAGGTACTTGGGACAATTCCGACTCAACATGGTCAAAAAACTTCGGTAACTGAGATGATTGCATTGCTTCTAATTCTCTTTGATCTGATTAATTTTGGGATCGGTTTAATCTTGGTATTTATTTAGTTTTGGCCACGAGAGTGAGCTAGGTTGAAGCCAAGCCTGAATACCGTCACTGACTTGCTGCTCCTGCCATTTAGTACCTAACAGCGTCGATTGGCGAGGGTCACAAATAAATTGATGAACAATACCGTTATAGTTAAAACTCAATGCAAACGCATGAAGGTAGCCACGATCAGATACACTACTTGGTGAGTATATTGGATCACCGACAATGCTTGAACCAACAGATTTTAGTGCCACTCTTATTTGATGCGTTTTACCAGTGTATGGCTTGCATAGAAACAGACGTTCACCAGGCATGGCTGGTAACGATATAAACTGTGTAATAGCGGGGTTATCTAGAGTTTTCACCAACTTCCAGCTTGAACGACGAGAGCGTTCCATGTCTCCCTTTACCAAGCCTTGCTTCTTCTTTGGTTTTTTACAACCAATGGCTAGGTAATGTTTTTCAACATTACGATTGGCGAATGCCTGCGATAATGCGCTTGCGGCTTCTCGATTACGAGCAAGTAAGAGTATACCTGATGTCATTTTGTCCAAACGGTGCACAAGATAGAGCTGTTGATCACCACTAACTTTTGCCACTTCTTGAAGCAGCATAGTATCTCCATCATCTTTATGAACAGATACATTAGGGTGTTTGTTAATGACGAGAAAGTCACTGTCGGTATGAAGAATATCGAACATTATTGGGCTCCGGTATAGAGCGAAGGAGTATACCGATTCTTAATAGATATTCCACTCCCCTACCCCTTTCGCACCATCAAACTAATATCGACGTAGCTTAGGTAGGAGAATCTATCTTATGATAATTTAAATTTGCTTATTAATTGCTCAAGCTCTGAAACTCGCACGTTTAGACCAGTGGTGCTTTGTGAGCTTTGATTTGCCAGTGTTAGTGATTGTTCTGAAATATCACTAATCGCCGTGATATCAGCAGCAATCTCTCTTGTCACCGCAGTCTGCTCCTCGGCTGCTGTCGCTATTGTGTTAACCATGTTCTGAACATTCGCAGCTCCTGATACAATTTCCTCTAATGCAGTCACAGCCCCTACACTCTGCTTCACACCTATTTCGACAAGTTGGCAGTTATCCTCGGTGAAGGTGACCGCTTCCTTGGTTCCCGATTGAATTGACTGAATAATTCCTGAGACCTCTTGAGTCGCATTTGTGGTTCTTTCAGCTAGTGCTCTCACTTCATCCGCAACAACGGCAAAGCCTCGGCCAAACTCTCCGGCGCGTGCAGCCTCTATCGCCGCATTTAAGGCCAGTAGATTCGTTTGCTCGGCGATATCTTCGATAACCTTAATAACACTGCCTATCTGCTCACCATGCGAGCCTAGAGTGTTCATCTGCGTCGACATGTCGCTCATTTGGTTAGACACTTGTTGGATGCTTTCTACCATCTCAATAATAACGTTACGCCCCTCTTCTGCCGACTTCTCAGAACGCTGTGCTTCTTCAAAAGTAGAATTCCCTTGCTGAGCAACTTCTGAGATGGTTAAGCTTAACTCCTCAGCGGCGGTTGCAATTAGCGAAGCTTTATCAGCTTGAGATGAAGCGCCTGAAACAATATCGTTACTTATCTGAAAGAGTTCAGATGTTACGCCTTTTACCTCAGAACTCACGTTGGAGATTGAACCTAATAAGCTCACTAAGGAGCTTTGCATCTTATTAACAGATTTCGCTAAGTTACCCAGTTCATCACTGGATGGGTCTTCAATTTCCACGGCAGTTAAATCCCCATTAGCCACTCGAACGGCAACTTCATCTAAACGGGTTAAACGTGTCGTAATAGAGTGTGACAAAAAGTAGGCAACCGCAGATGAGGACAAGATTGCAATAATGGTGAGGATTAAAATCGTACTGTTAATAGTATTAAAAGAGTCATTGAGTGCCAATAACGCCCGCTGTGCTTCTGCACTCTCTGATAGGGACGCGTCATCAAGTAAACTTTCTAGCATAACAAGGTGCTTGTCGTAGAGTTGATCAAGCTCTCTAAACAATGCATCAGAGTCTTGCGAAGGATTAACTTGAGGTAGTACGTTTCTCTCAAACTCACTGGTATAAAGGTTAAACAGTGCCTCTATTTTTTTTAGACGCTCGTAGTCGACTGCACTGCTTTTCTCCAACGCGACGATCTTCGTATATGCGTCTCTAAATTGGGCTTTATTAGATTCATAATCACTTCTAGCTCCGGGAGTATTAGCAACAATCTTAAGTGAATCACGATACACATCACCCGCTTCGTCGATCAACACTAAATAAAGCTCAACACCTGGAACGTCGTCTACACGTATTTCTGTCGCGACGTCGTGTGACTGTTCAACTTCCCACCAAATAACCGCCATCGCGATCATAACAACGGCGAGAATACTTGCGAATCCACCATATAACTTGTTTCTTACCGACATACGACTCCCCTTTCCTATGTGCAAATCGACACAGTAAATAGCAGCAAAAGGAGCTGTCATTGCTTCCTGATGCTGCTTTATTGGCTCATAGCTAGGTAAGTATGGGAGATATTTAAGAAAGTGAGAAAATAAAAAAGGCGAGAAACAATTCCGTTTCTCGCCTTTTTAAGTAGCTGCTTTAGTTAAATGTAACTAACCAACTGATTCTATTAGAGCTTCTTAGAGATGATACCTGCAACAGCTATCACACCTAGACCAACCAACATGATTTCGCCTTTTCCAGATTCAAATCCAGAGTAAACACCTGCAATCGCAACGATTGCTACAGCGAATGGAATCACGTATTTAACTAGGTTGTACCAAAGACCAAACAGTGGGAACTTGATGTCGCCATCGTTCGTGATCTCTTTCTCAAGCTCTTCACGGTTTAGTCTCCAACCAGCGAAGATACACACAAGCATACCGCCAACCGCAAGGAAGATTTTATCTGTTAGTAGGTCGAATACATCAAATGCGCCCGTACCAAACAGTTGTGGACCTAGGCCACCTAGAGAGATAGAAGAGAATACACACAGCACACCCATCACTGTTGCGGCAAGACCTACAGCAGTAGAACGCTTCAAGCCTTTCTCATCGATTAGGTACGATACAACAACTTCAAGTAGAGATACTGAAGACGTTAGAGCCGCAACACTTAGACCAACGAAGAACATAAGAGCGAACATTAAGCCAATTGCGCCCATTTCAGCGAATAGCTGAGGAACAACAACGAAGACTAGACCAGGGCCAGCAGCAGGAGCCATGCCAAATGCGAACATTGCAGGGAACATTGCTAGACCAGCAAGGATAGCAACGCTGGTATCCATTGCTGTTACCATTGCAGTTGTTTGAACAAGGTTCTCTTTCTTCTTCAGGTAACTACCGTATGTGATCATACAACCCATACCTAAGCTTAGTGAGAAGAACGCTTGACCTAGTGCTGCTAGAACAACGCCACTATCTACTTGAGAGAAGTCAGGTTTAAATAGGAATTCTAGACCTGCACTTGCACCCGGAAGCATCATACCTTTGATAGATACAATGATAAGGATAATGAACAGCATAGGCATTAGAACTTTACCTGCTTTCTCGATACCACCAGAAATACCACGAGCAACGATTGCGATATTCAATAGTAGGTAAAGACCCATCCACATTAGTGGTTCAATTGGGTTAGAGATAAAGCTGCCAAAGCTATCACCAATAGCTTCTGGTGCACTCAATAGGCCTGTAGCCAGCTTGTAGATATAAGCAATTGCCCAACCACCTACAACTGGGTAGAAACCCATGATCAATAGACCACTGAATACACCAATAACGCCGACGAACGACCAACGGCGGTCAGTTTTCTTAAACGCACCTACTGCTGAAACACCTGTCTTACGACCAACGGCAAATTCAGTCAGCATTACACTGAAACCGATAAAAATAACGAACAATAGGTAAATAAGGACAAACGCACCGCCGCCACTTTCACCTGCTGTATACGGGAATTTCCAAATGTTACCTAGACCTACAGCTGAGCCAGCTGCGGCCATTACGAATCCTAATTTCGAACCCCAGGTATCACGGGGTTGTGTGGTTGTACTGCTAGTCGCCACGGTATCTCCAAATCTTTAGTTGTGTTTGTCTGAATTATATTTGTCTTACTGGCGCCTTAAAAAGTTAAAGTGTAAACACATCCTGTACAGATTTATTTACACCCTATAAAGGTTTAGTGACGCTCGTATATGGTAAGTAAACCAGTTTGCGCGTAAAATTGGAACCCCACATAGTATAAATTATGGCCTACCGCTTAATTTTACGTCTTATCTGTTGCAAATATATACAATTCGTTACATTCACATCTGTCGATTACGATTTCTTAACAATTTTGTACTGTCGATGATTTCATATAAGTTCAAATAGCCATTCCTATCTTTACTGATTCCCATTACTATCCTTATCAGTCATTCAACAACTTAAGTGTGTATGGATCAGTTCTATCATTTCCTTACGTTAGCAAGTATCGGCCTCTATTGGTTCTTGGTTGCCGGTGTTACTTTACGAATCGTATTAAAGAGACGAGCTGTCAGTGTGTCTTTGGCTTGGCTTATGATCATCTACATCGTTCCCGTTGTTGGCGTCGGCTGTTACTTTTTATTTGGTGAACTCAATTTAGGCCGAAAACGTGGTGAACGAGCGAAAGAGGCGTTTAGCCCATTTCAGCAATGGTTTAGTCAACTTAACCATTGCCAAGCGCACCTTCCTGAATCACTTGGTGGGCACATATCTAAAATAGATGATCTTTGTAACAATCGAATGAGCATCCCTGCACTCAGTGGAAATACACTTTCGCTACAAAACTCTCCTGATGAAATTCTTCACTCTATTATTCAAGACATCGAAAAAGCGCAACATAGTATTAGTATGGTGTTCTATATTTGGCACCCTGGTGGATTAGCTGATTCGGTAGCTAGTGCACTGATCAAAGCGTCAAAAAGAGGCGTTAAAATTAAGCTATTACTCGATTCAGCTGGCAGCCCAAGATTCTTTCGAAGCCCTTGGTATCGAATGATGAAGCAGTCTGGCATTCACGTTATTCAAGCGTTAGAAGTGAGTCCTTGGCGTATTTTCTTGCGTCGCCTTGATTTACGCCAGCATAGAAAAATAATCGTCATTGATGACATGGTCGCGTACACAGGTTCAATGAACATGGTTGATCCCGCATACTTCAAACAAAGAGCAGACGTAGGCCAATGGATCGATATCATGGTGAGAATTACTGGTCCTACGGTTAATGTACTATCAGCCATTCATAGTTGGGATTGGGAAGTAGAAACAGGAAAGCGGGAGCTACCAAAGCTGCCAGAATGTCACATCGAACCATCGCAACAACAGCACCCTATTCAGGTTGTGCCATCTGGCCCAGGTATGCCAGAGAACCTGATTCTACAAGTGCTTGCATTGGCTATGCACCAAGCCAATGAATCCGTAAAAATAACCACACCCTACTTCGTTCCGAGTACCGACTTACTAGAAACGATTAAACTGACCGCCCAACGAGGTGTTAACGTTGATATCATCATTCCTCACAAGAATGACTCACTGATGGTCAAATGGGCCTCAAGAGCATTTTATGGTGACCTTCTTGAAGCAGGCGTCAATATCCACGAATTTCACGGTGGGTTACTGCATACAAAGTCAGTCGTTATTGACGACCACTTCTGTCTTGTTGGTACGGTTAATATGGATATGCGCAGTTTATGGCTTAACTTTGAAGTGACCTTAGCAATTGAAGATCAAGAATTTACAAAAGAAATGCTATGGCTTCAGCA
Source organism: Vibrio lamellibrachiae (assembly GCF_050337265.1). NCBI lineage: Bacteria > Pseudomonadati > Pseudomonadota > Gammaproteobacteria > Vibrionales > Vibrionaceae > Vibrio > Vibrio lamellibrachiae. The sequence continues at coordinate 393,899 of NZ_JAKJSU010000006.1, read as the reverse complement.
ACAATACATAGAACAATCTTATCCTGTCGATGCTAAACAATGGAAGGTACGCCCTCTTCGCCATCGATTTTTAGAACGAGCCTTTTTCTTATTCAATCCACTTTTGTAACGATAAATCATTTAGAAACTCAAAATAAACGGCTATGAGGGGTTGAAACAAAGCCCAACTCCATGCTTTAAATAGACATAGATCAAATTAGCAGACAAGGAAATGGAATGTCGGAAGGCAAAAAAACTCGGCTCATCACCGCTGGGCGCGATAAAAAATGGACTAATGGTGTTGTAAACCCTCCAGTTCAAAGAGCATCAACAATCGTTTTTGATACCGTTGCTGAGAAAAATGCAGCTATGTTAAAACGCGCAGATAAGACATTGTTCTATGGACGCCGAGGCACCAATACACACTTTGCTTTCCAAGACGCCATGGTGGAACTTGAAGGTGGTGCTGGGTGTGCTCTTTATCCTTGTGGTACTGCCGCTATATCAAACGCCATTCTCTCTTTCGTTGAAACTGGCGATCACATTTTGATGGTGGATACGTGTTACGAACCTACTCGTGATTTCTGTGATTCCATCATGAAGAAGATGGGCGTTGAGACGACCTATTATGAGCCGATGATCGGAGAAGGTATTCGCGATCTTATTAAGCCTAATACTAAAATTTTGTTCACCGAGTCTCCCGGCTCTGTAACGATGGAAGTTCAAGACATTCCGACTCTATCTCGTATCGCTCACGAACAAGATATCATCGTTATGCTCGATAATACTTGGGCTGCAGGTGTGAACTTTTCCCCGTTTGATTTTGGCGTTGATATTTCAATTCAAGCAGCGACCAAATACATTGTTGGTCACTCAGATGTCATGCTTGGTACCGCTGTAGCAATTGAAAAATACTGGCCTCAACTGAGAGAACAAAGCTATTTGATGGGCCAATGTGTTTCTCCTGATGATGCATATCTAGGGTTACGTGGTATTCGTACGTTAGATGTACGTCTACGTCAGCATGCCGAGAACAGCTTGGCTATTGCGAAATGGCTACAAGAACGTCCTGAAGTCGATCATGTTCGCCATCCTGCGTTAGAGACATGTCCTGGCCATGAATTCTTTGAGCGTGACTTCACTGGCGGAAATGGGTTGTTTTCTTTCGTTCTAAACGAATCTCACCCAAAAGCTACCACAGAGCTACTTGATGGGATGAAGCATTTCAGCATGGGGTACTCTTGGGGTGGGTTTGAAAGTTTGATATTAGCTAATGAGCCAAGAAGCTTTAACAGTTTAAGAACGGTAGCCAATCCTAACTTTACAGGCACACTAATTCGAATCCATGTGGGTTTGGAGGACGTTAATGACTTAATTGCTGATTTGGAGCTAGGTTTAGAGCGTTATAACGAAGCTGTGAAAAAGAACGCTAAATAATTCACACGTTTGTTTATATCTACAAAATAATAATCTACAAAGAAATACCTACGAAAGAAAGCTTAATAGAGTGCCGCTTCCATCTCGCACTCTATTGAGCTTAATATGAATTCATGCGACTACACTCTAAGCAGTGTTACGCTGGCCATGTCTATTATATGAATGGGTATTTTTATAAGTGTTTGGGTCGAAATTAGGGTAAGCCGCACTTCTCATTACGGTAGCGATCGTATTGTAAATTTTGACCCACGCATTTCGAGTTTGATCATCAAACTGATCACCTAATCCCGTCTTCAATGTATAAAGCAGCGCATTCCCCACTGGTGTATAATCATCAACCTTCACACCATAACTTACGTGTTTCGTTGCTAAGCCTTGCAGTACGGGAACGAGCGTATCAAGGTTATCTAACCCTTTCACTGCGAGACCAAGCGTAGTCATCAGTTTTTTACCCTGAGTTTTCATATCCCCTTTGAATAGAACTTTTAGTGACGGGTCGTACTCAAATAACTTGGCATAGAATATCTCTGCAGCTTTGTCGGCGATTGGGGCTACTTTGGCAAAGCTATCTTGAATTAGTTTTTTTTCGACAGCAGTTATCGGCATATTAATTCCTAGCAATGTGACGTTGTTTAAATTAATAATAGAAGCTACTCAGCAACTCACCCAATTTTATTTAGCCGCATTATATTTAGGACAATCAATAAGATGATCATTGACCATGCCTGTCGCCTGCATAAATGCATAACAGATCGTTTCGCCAACAAACTTAAAACCACACTTCTTTAAAAACTTGCTCATCTCTTTTGATGTTTCAGTTGAAGCAGGAACTTGCTCCATTGATGACCATTGATTGGTCAGTGGTTTGCCGTCGACAAACTGCCACAAAGCTTTAGACAAAGAACCGTATTCATTTTGTAATTCAATGGCGGCTCTAGCATTGTTGTAAACCGAAGCAATTTTACCTTTATGCCTAACTATATCGTAGTTTTCTATTATCGACGCAACATTAGACTCATCAAGCTTGGCTAGCTTTTCTAGATCATAATTAAGAAACGCAGCACGATAGCCTTCTCGCTTTTTTAAGATTGTTATCCAGCTTAGCCCTGCTTGTGCCCCTTCCAACGTTATAAACTCAAATAAAATACGATCATCATGAACAGGTCTGCCCCATTCATTATCGTGGTATTCACGTTCTAGGGGGGTATTTATTGCCCATGCGCATGTTGATTCCTTCATTGCTGTTACTCCTTTAAGAAACATTCCTTATTAAAACGCCCCTGAATCATCAGAGGCGCTTTTCATAATACTATTCTAGTGCTGACTCAAAAATAAGTTAAAGCACTAGTGATCTATTGCTGAGGGATTTTTAGCCCATGAAAGATTCGATATAGAACCGGAACAACGATCAGCGTTAGAACAGTTGCAAAACCTAATCCGAACATGATCGTTACTGCCATTGGCTTAAAGAAGATATCAGGCAGCAGTGGAATCATACCAAGTATCGTCGTGATCGCCGCCATACACACTGGACGAACACGACTTAATGCAGCATCGACTACCGCAATATAAGGCTCTTTACCCGACTGCATTTCAATTTCAATCTGATCGAGTAATACAATGCCATTTTTCAATAACATACCAGACAAGCTCAAAAAGCCTAACAGCGCCATAAAGCCAAATGGTGTATTAAGTGCTAATAACCCCGTTGTCACCCCTATTATCGCCAAAGGAACAGTCAACCAAACGATTAACGGCTCTTTAACCGAATTAAATAGGAAAACAGTAATTAAGAACATGAACAGATAGCCAAGTGGCATGGTTGTGAATAGTGAAGCTTGAGCATCACGAGATGACTCATACTCGCCGCCCCATTCAAGAGAATAGCCCGGTGGCATTTCGATCGCTTCAATTTGTGGCATTAGACGCTTTTGTAACGTCGAAGCCGTCTCTTCACCTAGCAAATCAGGATCCGCCATTACCGTTAAAACACGTTTACGGTTCTTACGGACAATAATTGGGTCTTCCCACTGTAACTCGTATCCCAGCGTAACTTGTTGAAGCGGGATATATTCGCTCAGTACTGGGCTCCACATCTTCATGCCTTCAATATTACGAATATCGACTCGTTCATCTTCTGGTAAGCGAGCGACGATAGGCATTAGCGTTGTGCCGTCTCGATAGACACCGACTGATTTCCCAGAGAATGACATTGACAGGAAGTCATCAACATCCGACTTCGTGATACCGTAACGTCTTGCTTGGCTTTCGTTGAACTGCGGCTCTAAAACTTTGGTTCGTTCACGCCAATCATGACGTACGTTCGTGGTATTAGGATCCGCATGCATGATATCGACTACCTGAGCTGCTAGACCTCTCAATATCGTTGGATCGGAGCCAACAACTCGCGCTTCAATTTTTGCGCCACCACCCGGCCCCAATTCAATCTGTTTAAGCTTGTAGTTAATTTCTGGAAAATTATCTTCAACATGTTGACGGAACTTCGCCATCAGATCGTGCAGTGCAGCGTAGTCATCGACACGCGTTGTTATCTCGCCATAACCTGCATAGCTTTTCTCAGGCGCGTAGGTCAGCATAAATCGCTGTAAACCTTTTCCTGCAGTCGTAGTGACATGCTCAACATTGTCTTGCTCAGCAATCCAGCTCTCTAATACTTTGAGTTTGGTATTCGTCGCTCTGATATCCGTCCCTTCCGGCATCCAGATATCTGCTTGGAACATCGGCGTAATAGATGAAGGGAAGAATGACTGTTTAACCATTGTAAAGCCATAAAGGCCCGCTCCTAAACTTACGACAAGAACAGCGACCGTTAACCAAGCACGGTTCATACAAAACTCTAAAAAGTTTTTGTAGATAACAAATACCGCCCCTTTGTACGGGTCGTTATCTTCACCACCTTCTGGCATTTTTTGTCCCTTAAAGAACATATCAGCAAAGAATGGAGTTAGAGAAATAGCCGTAAACCAGCTCAACATTAGTGAGATCAAAAGTACCGTAAATAATGTACCACAATACTCACCTGTTGCATCTTCAGACAGACCAATGGGGGCGAAGGCTGTGACAGCGATGACTGTTGCACCAAGCAAAGGCCATTTGGTCTGTGTAACAATATCTGTCGCCGCTTGGGTTCGGGTCCGGCCTTTTTGGGTCCCTATCAATATTCCCTCTACAACGACAATGGCATTATCCACCAACATCCCTAGGGCTATAACGAGTGCACCAAGTGATATACGCTGTAAATCAATTTTGAAATACTGCATGAAGATGAAAGTACCAAATACTGTCAGCAACAGTATAAGGCCGATAAGGAGACCAGAACGTAAGCCCATAAAGAAAAGAAGGACGATGATAACGATCGCCACAGCCTGCCCTAAGCTTACAACAAAGCCACTAACCGACTTATCGACCTCTTTGGGTTGACTATAAATTTCCGAGATATCAATGCCAACCGGTTGTTGAAACTTCAATTCAGCTAAGCGTCTATCAAACCGTTTTCCAACTTCAACGACATTGACGCCGCTTGCAAACGAAACCCCGACATTCAACGCCACCTCACCATTGAAGTTGATGATGTTGCTTGGTACTTCTTGATAGCCACGACTGATTTCCGCTACATCACGTAAATAGATCAGGCCAGAAGCGCCACTTTCATTGATGATTAAATCACCCAACTGGTCTACATTTTTGAACTCGCCTGTAGGGTGGATGCGAATGTATTCATCGCCAATTCGGACTGCACCTGCATCGGACACAAGGTTTTGAGTAGAGAGTAAATTAAAGACTGTGGTTGGCGCTAATCCAAGACTACTCAATCGCTTCATTGAGATCTCAATAAACACCTGCTCTTGCTGCTGGCCCGATACCGATATTTTGCTGACACCGTCAATAAGCTCAAGCTCTCGCCTTAAGTAATCAACGTAATCCAGTAACTCTTTGTAGCCATATCCTTCGCCTGTAACTGCAAGCAGGATTCCGTAAACATCACCAAAGTCATCAATGACCTGAGGAGAGCTTACCCCGGGGGAAAGAGAGCCTTTGGTGTCATTCACTTTACGGCGCAATTCATCCCATATTTGAGGTAGATCATCTGGACCATAGTTGTTCTTCATGGTGACCGAGATTTGAGACAACCCTCGACTGGATATGGAGTTAACCTCATCAACATAGGTAAGCTGCTGAATCGCTTTTTCAAGGGGATAAGTAACTTCTTCTTCCACTTGCTGCGGTGTCGCTCCAGGGTATTGAGTCACGACCATGGCATCTTTAATTGTAAATGCAGGGTCTTCTAACCGGCCTAGATTAAAAAATGCTGATACGCCACCAATCAGAAATATCAAAGCGATCATCCAACTGATCACGCGGTTCTTTATAAAATAGACAGCGATGCCTTTCTCTTCATCACTTTCTTGTGGCAGAGCCTTATTAGAATCATTCATGAATGGCTACCTCTGAAATCACTTCCACTTTCATTCCTTCTCTTAACCTTGAAAGTCCAGCAATAACCACTTTGTTACTGCTATCAATTCCATCGATCACTTTAAATGAGTCCGACGTTGCCTTGCCCAAAACAACTTTTTGTTTTGATACGGTGCTGTCTTGATTAAGTATCCAAACATACTTATTCGTGCGGTCTAGTCCGTCGCCCTCACCATTAAATACAGCTTCAATTGGAACCGTTGCTCCTACGGACATCCCTCGTCCAATGGTTGACCCACTCGCGGTTACTTCAACCGCCATACCATCTAAAATGTACTCGGTTTCAGGCATAGGCAGTGAAAGCGTAACGGTGAATGTTCCGGTTGATGGATCGGGCTCTGTCGTAAACTCTTTAACCGTTGCAGGATATTCATTACCACTTGGAACACGAACAATCGTTTGAATAGCATCAATAATGTCTCTTGTAGGCTGATTAACGTACAAGCGATCAGGCAGTTGAATCAGTATTTCAACACTTTCTACGCTGTGTATATTAACGATCTGTTGCCCTACTTGGATGTTCTCAAATTGATCAATACTGACTCTTGAGATAATGCCATCGACGGGTGCGCGTAGCTTTGTAAATGATAAACGTAACTTCGCCAGTTCAAGTTCAGCTAACGCTATCCAACGCTGTGCGGCTATTTCATCAAACTGAGATTTCGCCAAAAGCCCTTTTTTAACAAGTGGCTTAGAACGTCTATGCTGACTATCAACCACAGAGAAACGGGCTGAAGCGTTATCAACGTCTAATTGATAGTCCGTTGGATCAATTTGTGCGATAAGCTGACCTTTAGTCACCTTGTCGCCTTCTCGTACATGAAGGTGACTGACTTCACCCGCGACGCGAAAGCTTAAATGAGATCGCTCCGCTGCATTGGCTACCGCCGGAAAATATAGACTGTCACGAACTTGGCTAACTGACAGGTCTGCAACTTTCACTCTCGCAAGCTGACTCACTTTTTCAATGGGCGCTTGCCCACATGCGGTCAATATCGTTGTTAGCGCTAAGAGACAATAACGTAATGATTGTTTCATATTAAAGCCCTCTCTCCTTCACCCATTCGCGAACTTTTATGCCCGCTTCGATACCGCTGACACCGGATATCACAATCTGATCGCCATCGTTTAAACCAGATAGAACTTCTCTCTTATCGTTAAGCTTTACCCTCGCTTTTTCTGTAATTCCATCAGAATTGACTCGCCAAACGTTGGTATTACCATTCGCTTCGAACAGGGCAGAAGAAGGAATTCTCGTCGCACTCCCTGCATCAACAATCGCACGCACACTTCCAGCCATACCAGGAAGAATGCCAACATCTTCTGGTCGCTCCATCACCATGGTGACTTTATATGAGCCAGTTTTATGGTCAGCTTCAGTATCTATTTCCTGAAATAACAATGGGTAAGCGGCACCAGGGAAGGCATCAAATGTCATTGTCACTGTAGGGTTTAAGTTTTGAGCAAAACGATTTAACAAATGGTCAGGAAGCTGAAAAATAACCTTAAGCAATTGATTAGTTTGAATATTCATAATTCCAACCTTATCGCTTACAAACTCAAAATTTTGCGCAGGCACTAACGAAATCGTGCCCTCGTAAGGTGCGATAAGCTTGGTGTAACGAAGGTTTGCATTGGCTTGAGACATCACAGCAGTGGCGGAATTGTGATTAGCTTTGGCTTGATCAAAATCTTGCTCAGAGACGACTTTATCTTTGTGAAGCTTTTTATAGCGTTCGTATTGAACATCTGCCAACAAAAACTGAGCCTTAGCTTGCTTAGCTAACAGTGAGTACTCATCTGGATTTAACGTTGCTAACTGCTCGCCTTTTTTCACCATTTGACCGGCAGTCACATCAATACTTTGTAATTGGCCTGGTACTCTGAAAGTGAGAACAGCTTTATCGCCCGCTTCTGTCGTCGCAGGGAAGTGGCGCTCAAAATGGCTATTACCGACTGATACAGTAAACAGTTTTGCAGGCCGAGATTCCGGCTCAGGAACGGGGGGAAGATCTTTACCGCAACCACTTAAAATTGCGCTAAAGACAACAAGGTGCGCTAATTTTCGCATGCTCTCTATCCATTGGTATCATTTAGTTACAAATGATAGATTAATGCCAAGCTGCATGCCAGTTAATGTTATGTTAATTCATTGAAATTAAATGAATAGAGAGCAGCATTTGATGTTGCTCTCATTATTGATTCAACTGCTTTGGTGGTTCAAAGATTTTTAAACTCACGGTTAACCTTGAAAGCCTCAGAAGTTACATGTGCTTCCATTTTCCCAAGCTTAGTCGCCATACCATCGAAGTCAGCTTCTAAAGTCTTTAATAATTCACTTGCAGACTTCCCTTGCTGCCAAGGCTTACTTTTCAACTTGTGCTCTTGTTGAGTCTTGATATTTTCACTGTAGTTATCTGGTTGTTTCTCTAGCATCAATGTCATTGCAACATAAGCAAGAATCACCAAGAAACTGCCGCCTAAAAGAGCCGCTGAAATGACTAAGATACGAATTAGCCACACTTCGACCGCAAAGTAGTTAGCGAGTCCTGCACAGACACCCGTTAATTTGCTGTTTTGAGTGTCCCTATACAGCTCCTTCTTAGTCATAAGATGATCTCCAATTGGGTGATTCTGCATCTAAAATTCGCTCTAAAGTTACAACGCGAGATTGCAATTTATCCGCTTGGTCTGACAGTTTCTGAATACGTTGATTATCTTCACCTGAAAGCCCAGTGCCCGAGTTTCGTTTGCCTCTGTAATGCAAAACTAGCCACAGAGGAGCGACAAAGACTAAGAAGACCATCAACGGCCCTGCAATTAAAAATGACGACATGTATTTCTCCTATTCTTTGTCTTTAATCTGCTGCTTAAGCTTGGCTAACTCATTTTCAATTTCATCTTGTGCTTGAAGTTCAGCAAACTCTTGATCTAATGACTTAGCGTTACCGCTTTTTGCATACACATCCGCTTCAGCTTCTAACTCATCCACTTTACGTGAGTATTGTTCAAATTTCGCCATCGCTTCATGTGTGCGACTGGTATGAAGATGTTTTTGCACATCACGTCGACTTGTCGCTGTTTGATTACGAATAGCTAACGTCTGCTGCTTCGCACGAGTTTCTAGAATTTTACTTTCTAGCTTGCTTACTTCTCCACCCAGTTTTTCAATGGTGTCTTCAACAAGGACACGCTCAGTTTGTAGCCCCTTCATCATATCTTGCAATTTCTGTTTTTCAATCAGTGCCGCTCTTGCAAGATCTTCGCGCTGCTTAGTTATAGCCAGTGTCGCTTTTTGCTGCCAATCTGTAATTTGATCTTCCATTGCTTCGATTTTACGGACCAAATCTTTCTTATCGGCTAATGCTTTCGCTGAATTGGTTCTCACCTCAACCAAAGTATCTTCCATCTCTTGGATTATGAGGCGAATCATTTTTTCAGGATCTTCAGCCTTATCGAGTAGTGAACTAATGTTTGAATTTACAATATCAGCAAAACGAGAAAAAACGCCCATGATAGATCTCCTATTAAAATAATATGTTGCGCTGCATTTTATGTAGAGTGTATTTCAGCACAAAGGCTCTGTGAGTATGTAAATATACAATCAAGTAATGTGCCAAGTTTAGATCGTTAATATTCAATCACTTAGAAAACGCTCATTATCATAATCATCTATGCTATGATGAAATTAACCTACAGTTGGTATTTTTAACCAACCCCTGTGTATCAACATGGATCTCGTTATGCGTCAAAATTTGATTGGTGAATCACCGGCATTTCTGTCTGTACTCGATAAAGTGTCTCGACTAGCCCCAATAGATAGACCCGTACTGATCATTGGTGAACGAGGAACAGGCAAAGAACTGATTGCTCAGCGATTACACTATTTGTCTCGCCGTTGGGAGCAAAATTTAGTCTCACTAAACTGCGCAACGCTTAGCGAGGGTCTGATTGATTCTGAATTATTTGGTCATGAGTCTGGCTCATTTACTGGTGCAAAAGGTCGTCATCATGGCCGATTCGAGCGAGCAGAAGGGGGAACTCTGTTCTTAGATGAATTGGCGACCGCTCCCCTATCCGTTCAAGAAAAACTACTACGAGTTATTGAATACGGACAATATGAACGTGTGGGTGGCCAAAAGTCTCTCAATGCTAATGTTCGATTGGTTTGCGCGACCAATGCTAATCTTCCTAAACTGGCCGAACAAAATTTGTTTCGTGCAGATCTGCTTGATAGGCTCGCCTTTGATGTGATTCACATACCGCCACTAAGACAACGCCAAGAAGACATCCCACTGCTTGCGGAACATTACGCAATTAAAATGTGCCAAGAGTTAGAATTAGAATATTTTTCAGGCTTCTCACCTAACGCTATGAATGAGCTACTTAACTACGCTTGGCCAGGAAATATACGAGAGCTAAAAAATGTCATTGAGCGTGCTATTTATCAGCATAGCGCTGTCGATGAGCCTGTAGACTCTCTCATTTTCAATCCTTTTGAAAATGCGTGGAGCAATATTGACATTTCTAATGAGCCCCCTATTGATGGCGCTATAATAGATGCTAATAATGGCTCCGAAAACAATGGCTCTGACGACAAGACTTCAAACGATGATAATAATAACCTCCGCTTGCAACGCAGAATCGATTTTCCGGTTGATTATAAAAAATGGCAAGAGACACAGGATATCGAATTGTTAACCCTTGCATTAAATGAGGCACAATTTAATCAGCGTAAAGCCGCTGAGCTATTAGGCTTGAGCTATCATCAATTAAGAGGCATGGTCAGAAAATATGACCTAATTGGACAAAACGAACAATAACCTCGGGCATTCAACTGTTTTCAGTTGGTTTGAATGAACAAAAAATGGTAAATTGTTGAGATCTTACGGCAAAATATCAGGCTTGATGTTGCCTATTACCTCAATAAAGTTCTTTCTATGAAAGCTTTCTTACGACTTACATTTGGATTCTTTAGCCTAAGCCTATTAATAGGCTGTGGCGATGAGCTCGATCACAACAAAATCAGACAAAGTGGTTTCATCTTTTGTGGGCAAGGCAGCTTACAAACGTTTAACCCCCAATTAGTTGATAGTGGAATTACATCAGAGGCTTTAAGCCCTCAGATATTCGATACACTCGTCGTTCTCGATCCTGATACTCATCAGCCTATTTCAAGCCTTGCATCTAAATGGTCAGTCAATAAATCACGAACTGAGTATACGTTTGATCTCCAAACAAACGTGCAATTTCAGAGCACAAGTTGGTTTACTCCGACGCGCCCTTTGAATGCTCACGACGTCGTATTCAGTTTCCGACGAATAATCGATTCGACTCATCCGTATCACTATGTTGGCAATGGCCAATACCCTTGGTTTACTGGTATCGATTTTCAAAATTTATTGATTGATGTTCAAGCATTGTCATCTCATAAAGTAAAATTCACTTTAAGTCGACCTGACAACACTTTTCTATCTAACATAGCAACAAGTCATGCTGTGATTCACTCGCTTGAGTACGCTACACAGCTCGAGCATAGCGATAATAAAAGGCAGCTTGATAGTCTACCTATTGGCTCTGGACCATTTTTCCTAGATGAATACCAAGTAAATGATCTAGTGCGCTTACGTCGACACGATAATTACTGGAATGGCCCCGCAAAGCTTGAACAGGTTGTGTTTGATATATCTCATAGGGGAACTGGTACATTTGCTAAGCTTCTTCGTAATGAATGTGATGTACTTAGCTCACCGCTTTCAAGCCAAATCCCAGTGATTGAGCAACAAGAGGAGCTTGTCTTAACCGCAAAGCCAGCCATGAACGTTGCCTATATTGCTGTAAACACTCTCCACCCTGCTTTAAATGATACCCGTGTGCGTAAAGCGCTCAACTTTGCGATCAACCGAAAGAATATCCTGGACTCTGTTTATTATGGAACAGGAAGTCTGGCCTACACGCTACTTCCACCAACATCGTGGGCTTATCAAAAAGACAGTATTCAAGTACGTTATGACCGTAACTATGCCATTGCATTGTTACGTGACGCAGGCTATGAATCAGGTCTTGAGCTTACTATGTCAGTGCCTCTTGAAAGTAAAGCGTACAATCCTAGCCCAAGAAAAACGGCAGAGCTTATTCAAGCAAACCTTGCTGACGTAGGCATTACCCTTCGCCTTGTCACTGAAGACCGTTTTAATCGTAATGATGCCTCTGGAAGAAGTAGCATTGACCTTTTCCTCACGGGTTGGTTTGGTGTAACTGGCGATCCAGATAACTTCCTAAGACCTCTGCTTTCATGTGACTCTGAGCGCGCAGGGTTAAATATTTCTATGTGGTGTAACGCCGATTTCGACTTCCTGCTTGACTTAGCCCTTGAGGTCGATAAACCGCGTTATCGCACTAATTTATACAAACAAGCACAAAACATTTTGAATGAAGAGTTCCCAGTGATACCTCTGGCTCACGGCATGCAATTCCAAGTTCACCATAATTCATTATCCGGTTTAAAATTTAGCCCGTTTAATGTCCCTCCCTTCAATGACGTTGAGAGGGTACGTTAATGTTTTTATATACACTGCGACGCCTTAATCTGTTTTTCATTACATTGATGTTGTTAACCATCATCGGTTTTAGCATAGTACGCCTAGATTCAATGTCTCCTTGGGCGCATCTCGATTTTTGGAGTGGTTGGTTGAGTTACCTTGGTGAGTTAATTCAACTTAACTTCGGTCATAATCGAAATGGTATCGCAATCATTGACGAACTCATTATCGTCTTCCCAGCGACATTGGAGCTGTGTTTTGTTGCTTTTATTATCTCTATGTTCATTGGTATACCTTTAGGTACTATTGCCGGAATGAGGCAAGGTAAGTGGGTTGATACCGTCATCTCTTTCACTTCAATGACAGGCTATTCAGCACCACTATTCTGGGTCGCCTTATTGCTCATTATGGTTTTCTCACTGCACTATCAAGTTCTGCCCATCTCAGGTCGTTACGATCTACTTTATCAAGTAAACCATGTCACCGGCTTTGCACTGATTGATGCGTTTCTTACTGAGGGGAAATACCGCGCCCACACCGTTCAAAGTGTATTAGAGCACATGATCCTTCCCTGCTTAGTGTTAGCTCTTGCACCGACAACACAAGTTGTCAGCTTAATGAGGACATCGGTTGCAGAAGTAATGGGTGAAAACTATATCCGTGCAGCTCGAATACGAGGGCTTGTAAACTGGGAAATTATTACTAAACATGTGTTAAGAAATGCTATCCCTCCAATCGTACCTAAAATTGGAGTTCAGCTTTCAAGCATGCTTACTCTAGCCATCATTACTGAATCAATCTTTAACTGGCCCGGTATCGGCCGTTGGTTACTCGATGCATTGGCCAATCAAGATTACGCCTCAATTCAAGCCGGGGTGATTGTCGTCGCTACGCTGGTTTTAACTGCAAATATTGTTTCCGACTTGATTGGAGCTATGGTTAACCCACTAGTGAGAAAGGACTGGTATGCTAACAAATAACATTTATCAAGAAGAGCATATCCCTACACAGTTTGAGCGATTCTGGCACAGCTTTCGTTCTAATAGCCTAGCGATGTTTGGCCTATGGTGTTTAGTCCTCATTATTTTGATTACCCTCTTGGCTCCGCTGATCACACCACATGATCCGCAAGCACAATCCGGGCACCTTCTTATTCCGCCATCATGGAACCCAGCAGGCACTGTCGAGTATTTTTTAGGGACAGATGATCTAGGTCGAGATATTCTTTCACGCCTGATTAAAGGCTCACAACTGACATTCGGTGCGGCAATTATTATAACCGCTATCGCCGCCAGTATTGGCTGTGTGATTGGTATATTGGCCGGAATGACTAGAGGATTGCTATCAAGCACTCTTAATCATTTGCTTGATACGATCATGTCCATTCCATCACTACTGTTAGCTATCATCTTTGTCGCGTTTCTTGGTTTCGGCGAATTTAATATTCTTCTGGCTATCTGTCTTGCTCTAATTCCCCGGTTTATTCGTTCCGTTTACATCGCAGTACACAATGAGATTGAAAAAGATTACATCATGGCTGCTCGTCTTGATGGTGCTAACGACTTTTATCTACTGTGGAATTCAATATTGCCAAACATCCTTGTCATTATTGCCACTGAAGTGACCTATGCATTATCAATAGCGATTCTTGATATTACTGCCCTAGGTTTCTTAGGCCTTGGCGCACAAGCTCCCAGTTCAGAGTGGGGAGCAATACTAGGTGATTCTGTAGAGCTCATTTATCTCGCTCCATGGACTGTTACCCTACCCGGTCTTGCAATCATGGTGACGGTTATCATTGTTAACCTAGTCGGTGATGGCGTCCGCCAAGCTCTTAATGCGGGGACTGAATAATGCCATTATTAGATATTCGACATCTAACCATTGAGATTAATACCCCACAAGGTCTAGTTAAGGCCGTTGATCGCATGAGCCTTACCTTGAACGAAGGTGAAATACGAGGCTTGGTGGGTGAATCAGGTTCTGGGAAAAGTCTTGTAGCAAAAGCGATTGTTGGCGTGTGTAAGGATAACTGGAACGTTACAGCGGATCGAATGCGCTTTGGTAATATTGACCTTCTTCAATTAACACCAAAAGAAAGGCGAAAGGTAATTGCTCGCGATATTGCGATGATTTTTCAAGAACCCTCTACCTGTCTTGACCCTTCAGAAAAAGTGGGCAACCAATTGACTGAATCCATCCCATCCGATTCATTTTCAGGACGGTGGTGGGAGCGCTTAAAGTGGCGTAAAAAACAAGCGGCAGCCCTGCTACATAAAGTCGGTATCAAAGATCATAAAAGCTTAATGGACAGCTACCCGTACGAGCTTACCGATGGTGAATGTCAAAAAGTGATGATCGCAATGGCGATAGCGACTAAGCCAAAAATCTTGATTGCCGATGAACCAACAAATGATCTCGACCCCATTACTCAATCACAAATATTACGTTTGCTTAGTCGAATGAATCAGGTCAATAACACGACCATTATGCTTGTAGGCCATGACTTAACGACCATCACTCAATGGGCAACACGTATTACTGTTATGTACTGTGGTCAATCTGTAGAGTCGGCCGATACTAAGAAAATACTCTCAGCGCCAAAACACCCTTATACGTCCGCTTTACTTAAAGCGGTCCCCGATTTTAGTGACTGGATCCCTCATAAGCAGAAGCTTCAATCATTACCGGGATCTATTCCTCCATTACAACACCTTCCAATTGGTTGTCGACTTGGCCCACGATGCCCTTACGCGCAAAAGCAATGTGTAAAAATACCGCAGACACGTAGAATTAAGCACCACAAATTTGCTTGCCACTTCCCTCTGAACATGGAGAAAAAGTCATGAGTGCCTTATTAGAAGTTAACGGGCTAAAAAAGGACTTTGTCACCCGTTCAGGTCTATTTAGAAGAAAGGTTCAACACGCAGTAAAGCCGGTTAGCTTCTCGTTAGATGCAGGGCAAACCATTGGGTTTATTGGACAAAATGGCTCCGGAAAGTCTACGCTCGCTCGTATGCTTTCGGGTATGGTCGAACCTACTTCGGGTGATATCCGGGTCAATGGAGAGCTGTTAGAACACAAAGATTACTCGACGCGCTGTAAGCTTATACGGATGATCTTCCAAGATCCGAACACCTCTTTAAATCCAAGAATTCAAATTGGCCATATCTTGGAAGGGCCACTAAAGCGTAATACGAGCATGCCGCCAGATGCGCGGATGAAAAGAGTAAAAGAAACATTAAGACGCGTTGGACTGCTTCCTGAGCACGCCTATTTCTACCCTCAAATGCTTGCTACAGGCCAGAAGCAACGTGTGTGCTTGGCAAGAGCTCTTATTCTTCAACCATCGATTATCGTCGCTGACGAAGCGCTTAACGGGTTGGATATGGCAATGAGATCGCAGATAATTAATCTGTTCTTGGAGCTGCAAGAGGAGATGGGAGTATCGTTTGTTTATGTATCGCAGCATATTGGTATTGTGAAACACATTACCGATAAAGTGATGGTGATGCATGAGGGAAATGTGGTTGAATCAGGAGACACACAGAAAGTACTTTGTAACCCACAACACCAGATTACTCAGCGTATGATCGAAAGCCACTTTAATAAGGCGCCGTGTTTTAAGTAATTGAGATGTCACGGAGGTAGCACCAATTTGTGCGTTCTCCGTGACGGAAGCTTTCGCTTTACTTAACGCTTTGCTGCTTGTTTCTTTAACTCAAAATCAAATTCATCAGGAAAGACGATTACGCCCTCTTCTTTTTCATTTGGGAACACAACGATTGAAAGCTCATCATCTTCCAGCCCTTGCGTCCAACGGCTATGCCATTTATTGATTGAAATTGCTTCCGCTTTACACTCTTTCCAATCGTCTGTAGCCCAAGCTGTAGCGAACTCTTCATTCGGCCAAACTGGTACACAATCGTCTTCTTCCGTATTAAGCATCACACAGCCATGTTCGTCAGTCAGGATCCATACTTGTCGATTTGAGACAATCTCTTTGATGCAATAGTTAAAACGTTTTTCATCGTTATAGTTGTTGATCGTCGAGATTTGATCTGCATTTAGAGCTGTTGTTGTCATATTTTATTCCTCAGCTTTGTCTACGCTATTTGTTCTAGGTTTTTACACCGAAGTAATAAAAACGCCCACAGACAATGTCTGCGGGCGCTTGAAAAATTCGTTTTGAATTATACTAATTCAGCTTGTAGCCAAGGCCAGCCTTGTTTCTTACGGCTAAGAGTATTTTCCATCATTAGTAAGCCTTCTTTCTCATGCTTCACTAATTTTTCAGCCCACTCACCTTTGTAAAGAAGACGAGTTTGAGCCGTTGTGATGTCAGTCAGCATTACCGCAGCAAATGCTAGCCCATCGTTCTGACAACGCGCTTCAAGATCGGCTTCTAGCGCTTCAATCATGCCATCAACTTGATCTAGAGTTGCTAGTTCAACTTGACCAACAACAACGTCACGACCGTTAAATGGGTAGCCTTTCAGGTCTTTTTCTACTAGTTCAGCAGCAGACAAACCTTCGATGTTTGTTTTTGCGATTAGAAGGTCTTTGATGAATGAATCAACATCTTGTACGTCTGCAATTTCAGCAAGCTCGGCAACTGCATCTCTATCTTTTTGAGTGCATGTTGGAGAAGCAAAACCAACAGTGTCAGAAAGAATTGCCGACATCATTAATTTAGCAATCTGTTGAGAGATTGAATGGCCTTCAATCTTAAACATGTTGAATAGAACTGTGTTTGTACAACCTACAGGCCAGATCCAAGCTTCCATTGGGTTAACGGTCATCACGTCACCTAGACGGTGGTGATCGACAATACCTAAAATCTCAGCGTCTGCAACATCGTCAGGTGCCTGTGCAAGATCAGAGTAGTCTACTAGCCAGATTTTTTCGCCCGCTACAGAAGTACGTAGTTCCGGAGATACTGCATCAGCAACATTTAGAATGTGCTGAGTTTCGCGGTTGATTTCGCCTTGGCGAATTGGCATAGCTTCAAGACCACGAGACTTTAGTAGCTCTGTTGCTACTAGTGCACTACAAATACTATCACTATCTGGGTTCTTATGACCGACAACTAGAATCATCTTTCTTCCTGTACATTTAGTTTATTCACCCTTCAATGGGGCGAGATTGCTCACAAAGGCGTTACTTTACCTGATTTAAAAAATTTGTCATTCCTTAACGCTTCATTCCCCGAGCGATTCTATCTTTGTAACTCGATCTACTTTTCTGTACATTTCATCCCCATCACGAGATTTTTCGTCTAAACTTTGACAAAGAATAGAGGGAATTTCATGCGCAATTGTCTGTTATCTTTTACATTCTTCATCTTATCCCTATCACCGCCCGCCTTAGCTACCGTTCGAGTCATTCATGCGACCCAAGCCACTTGGCCACCTTATGTATTTGATAATCGTAATTCAGGATTGGCAGTAGATATCGTCCAAGCTGCGTACTCAGCACAAAATTACCATGTTGAATTGGAAGTGAAGCCTTGGCTTCGAGCGCTAAAAGAGGTGAATAAGAAGCAAAAAGATGTGCTAATTGCCCTCTGGTGGTCAGACTCTCGCACAGGGTTACTTGCATATAGCGTCCCTTACCTCATGGTTCACTTAAAGTTTATTGTTCTTAAAGAAAATGCTTTTAATTACAGCGATTTTTCTTCACTCACTGGTATGAAAATAGGCGTTATTGAAGACCATGGTTATGGTAGTAAATTCAATCAATCCACCTATTTTGATAGGCTCGTCGAGCCTGATTTAGAAACCAACATTCGTAAACTTAAAGCAAAACGTATCGACGCTATTTTGGCTGATGAAAGAGCATTTAATTATACAATTCGAAAGCTAGGTTTAAAAAACAACGACTTTCATTTCGTACATCGTAGCTTGATGATCAAACCTATTCACTTAGCGATCAGTGAAAACCACCCGAATAAAGACAAATTGTTGGTTCAGTTTATGATTGGGTTACACACTATTAAAGAAAATGGCATGTATGACCGCTTATTAGAAAAGTATCGTTAGCATTAACCAAGCACTTTTCTGGTAACGAACTAAAAAACAGATGCGCCACTATTGATAATGATTCTCATTTGCATATAATAAGAATCATTATCAATTGCGGATCTTAGTCATGAATACATTCAATCTTACGAGCAACTTTCCGTCCTGGCTCTCTTTTACCCAGTTTCGTCTTACATATAAACGCTTAATTCTGCCCATTGCGTTACTTGCTCTATTAGCATCAGAAACAACACGTGAAATTACCGTTTCAACACTATCCGATGCTTTCTGGGCAGTGTCCTGTTACGTTGCATTTACTCTCGCAATTTATCATTACTTATCAAGTTACATGGGTAAAAACAGTGCGCTCGTAAAACTCTACACGCGCTCTAGAACACATCAAGTTTTCTTTGCATCACTTCTAGGCGCATTACCGGGTTGCGGCGGAGCAATCGTAGTCACAACGCAGTTCATTAGTGGACGAGTTGGGTTTGGTGCCATTGTCGCCGTTTTAACATCAACAATGGGCGACGCTGCGTTTCTTTTGCTAGCAAGCAAACCAGACGTTGGATTAAGCGTTGTCGTTCTTGGCATTGCTGTAGGCTGCATTTCAGGTTGGGTCGTTAATCAATTCCATGCCGATGACTTCTTAAGACCTAAGACCTCTCCTAAAAAAATCGACAGTGAGTGCGCTCGTAAAGCGACTCAAGAAGCCTCAACAGACAATTCATTTGAAAAGAAAGCGATCAATCTACAAGGCATCTTTTGGAAAGTCTTACTGGTTCCGGCAACGATTATCGCAGCGCTTGGCTCATTTCAAGTCGATATAAACCAACTATTTACACTACCCGAAGCCACAATCGAGTGGTTAGGAACCGGATTCATCATTCTCAGCATGTTTTTATGGTCTTTAACCAAAGAATTAAAAGACTACCAGTCGACGGTATCTGAGGATCAGAAGTTTTCAGGGTCTCATCCAATTCAAAAAGCGGCGCAAGATACTAACTTTGTCACCGCGTGGGTAATCGTTGCATTTCTACTATTCGAACTGACGACCTTTTTCGCCCAAATCGATATTTCTCAAATGGTATCGGGTTGGGGTGTATGGATGCCACTTGTAGGACTGGCCGTTGGGATTCTCCCCGGGTGTGGTCCTCAAATACTCATCACTAGCTTGTATATCTCTGGTGCCGTACCTTTATCAACACAGCTAGCAAATTCAATATCAAACGATGGCGATGCGTTATTTCCAGCAATAGCATTAGCACCCAAAGCAGCACTGGTTGCAACACTCTATTCTGTTATACCTGCTTTCTTTGTCGGCTATGGGTACTACTTTCTATTTGAATAAAATGGAATTTTTAGAAACGCTCATTAACTCGCAGTGATAATGGCACGACTACTAAGCCCTTTTTCTAAATTGACTTCAAGAATCTGCAAGGGTTCAGAAGTGAGTTTCTTTCCACTCCAGTAGTCATACCAATAAACAGGTCGATTTGAGGTCAAGGTGATCTCTTTTTGCTCCGACTGGTAATTGAATAAGCAGTGAAGATCATTTCTCTCTGTGATAGGTAAAAATGCATGGGTTAACGACAAAGAAGTAAACTTTGCCGCATTTTGATTATGTTTCTGTCTGAGTACGAGCTTTGTTAGGCTTGATTTAGCAAAAGGAGTTAGCTCTGGAAGCGGGTCACCGGAAAGTAACAAACCACCACTCGCAAGTAACGCTGTACGATGAAATTCATAACTCTGTCGCTCTGTTGATTGGTTAGCTAACGACACAAATGTCGCGCAGTCTGGATCGATATGCCACAATTTTCGATGCTGCCAACTGCGGAAGAAGGTTTCTTTTGCAATCTGATTAAAGCGATCCGCTGAACGCTCAACGTCATCCGACACTCTCATCGCATCAACCAAACCAAGTGATGGCCACATTGGCGCATTACACCCTAATAACCAGGCTTCGCCCGCCCCTTTTTCGATTGCTTCCATACCCATTCGATACGCTTGAACACCGGTCACACCCGATTGATAGCGCTTACCTTTTAATGTACCCCAGTAGTTCGCATCAAGCTTAAACAGCTCAACCCCCCATTCTTCACGCATAGTTCGAACGACATAGGTTAAGTGTTCTTGTACTTCGGGATGTGACGTATCCAGGATATACCACGGTGTACAGCGCCAACCGCCATAAGTAACATCTTCAGCTTTGAGGTGTTCACCAGATTCATGCTGCACAAACCAATCAGGGTGCTGCTTAAATATCAGGGATTCAGGTTGAGCGATAAAAGGAGCTAACCAGATAGCTGGCTTCTTACCTTTCTTAATAATATCTTGGATCAAAGGCTTAATACCGTTTGAGAATTTTTTGGACGGAGTAAGCCAATCGCCCATAAAAGCCTGATACCCATCATCGAGTAGTACCCATTCCAGATACTCCAAATCGTCTTGCATTGAGAGCAAGTTACGCTTGATATTTTCTTCTGTCACCGCCGCATAGTAGGCATACCAAGAGCACCATCCAATGGGAGACTTTTGCAGTAACGTGCTTTTTACTGGATGGTGATTGCTGATTAATTGGGTAAACTCCTCAAGTAGCAATGCTAACGACGGGCCACTCAACACAGCGACAGATTCTAGTCGCTGACTATCCCAATCAAGCGGATAACTTTGCTCTCCATCAATGTTGGCCACAATGACACGTTGATCTTCATTTTCTACTATTTGGAAAAAACCTGCGAAACGGTGGCAACTCGTAAAACCAAGCAAGGTATAGCCTGTTGATTCTTCGATCACCATGTAGTTGTAATAACGTTTAGGGTCAGTTTTGGAATAGATTCGGTAACTTGAGTTATTATCAGGGCAACGTCCAACGTCTATTGGACTCTCACTCGTTCCTGACGTTTGGGCTAACATTTGGAAACCATCGCCCAATAAGGTCGCTGATAACTCAAATTCAAATGGCATAGTAAAAAGACGGTACTCACTCGATATCTCGTTATTATGGATACCAATAAAACGAAACGTAAGCTCTTGATTAGCCAATGATACCGATAAGTCGTTATTTAAAACGGAGACTTCTCGTTGGCAAGCCAATGTAATAATCTGCGCCATACGGTAACTTAACCTCTCAGTAGCAGTGGTAGATCTCAGTTCTAGTGATAAATACTCTCACCACAGTTCAAAATATCTTATCGAATTTACTATCTATTTGGATTTTAATACAAAAATGCCAACCCTGTCGGATTGGCATTAGTTTTTTGCTGGAAGCAGTAAGTTATTAGCTTACTTCTATCGGTCCACCGAACGATGTTACGGGCGGTACTTTCCCTGTGAACTTCTCAAAATCGACTTGGCAGGTATTAGCTGACGTTGCCTGAGCAAGCTCTGATGTTGGAATATCCTGAGTTAGCGTATTTGGATCGCCATAGGTATCCAATGCTCCAACTTTTTCATTAATCGGGCCGTACCAAGCACCTTCTTCAATACGAACAACACCCGGTGCGTAGCTATCCATCAATACAGCGCCCGCTAACAGCTGGCCACGGTCATTGAACACTCGAACTATATCGCCATCTTTAATGCCTTTTTTCTTCGCATCAGTCGGGTTGATATAGATTGGCTCACGACCTTTCACAGCGTAAGTTGCACGGAACTCTTCCGATTCACACATCTGCGAGTGCAAACGCTTATCTGGGTGGCATGATTGCAACCAGTATGGGTGTTTATCTGAACCCGGACCACCGTGTGAACGTTCTGATTTTTCAAACCACATAGGGTGATTCTGACACTTGTCATACCCCATATTGCCGATGGTGCGGCTAGAGATCTCTATAAACCCAGATGGTGTACCCAGCGCATTGATTTCAGGATCCTCACGGAATGCAGCATGACGTGTCCATGGTTTACCTTTACCGAAATCAAGGAAGCCTTTCTCCCAGAATTCTTCAAACTCAGGCATTTCAAACGCGCCTTCATTTGCTTTGCGGCAATCATTATACAAAGAGCGTACCCATTGCATTTCATCCATACCGCGTGTGTAGTCATCATGACGTCCCCAACGGCGAGTTAGGTTTCTCATAATGTCAAAGTCAGATTTTGACTGGAACAGTGGGTCCACCAACTTCTGCATCGCGATTAAGCCACGACCTGAATATGAACCATAACCATCGATGTCATTACGCTCCCATTGCGTACACGCAGGCAGAACAATATCTGAATGACGACACGTTGCTGTCCAAGCAAAGTCAACCGCTACAACAGTTTGTAAGCTCTTAAATGCTTGACGCATCTTGTTGCGATCTTGATGGTGATGCCATGGGTTGTTACCACTAAACACCATCATTTTGATATCAGGAAGCGTAACCGTTGAGCCATTGGCTTTAATCTTTTTACCCGGTTCAAGTAGGCTATCTACCCAACGAGCAACAGGGATCACTCGGCTATAACCATTAAAGTCATTGTTAGTATACTTAGGCTCTTGTCCTTGATCGATATTCAACGGGAATGAGCCTGGTGATCCAAAACCAGTCGAAGAAACACCGATACCAGAATAGTGGTGGCCGTAAGAAATACCACCGCCCGGTAAGCCAATCTGACCTACCATTGCCGCGAGTACTGCACACATCCAGTACGGCTGCTCACCGTGCTCTTGACGCTGAATACTCCAACCAACCATGATTTGAGTGCGGCCATTAACAAGCATGTGTGCGAATTTGCGGATTTTCTCAGCGCTAGCACCACAAATCTTCGCCGCCCATTCCGGTGTTTTTTCAACTTTGTCTTTCGTTTCGCCTTGTACATACTGAATGAAGTCGTCAAAACCTAAGCAGTAAGTATCAATGAACTTTTGATCATGTAAGCCTTCGTTATAAAGGACATGAGCAACGCCCAGCATGAAAGGAACGTCTGTTTGTGGGTTAATGTACATCTGATCGCTTTCAAGGAAGCGACCTGTTTTATTTTGTACAGGGTCGACAGAAATAACGTTAATCTCGTTTTTCGCGACTTTTTCTTTTAACTGCTCTAGATATTCAAATGACTCATGCGTTTCACAGTTCCAGCCAACCTGAAGGTTTTTAACGGGATCGTTACCCCACATGATGATGTTGTCACTGTTCTCTAAAATCAGCTCCCAAGACGTGCCTTGAGCATAAACTTCAGTTGAACCCAATACGTAAGGAAGAATTGTTTGACCAGCACCCGTTGAGTAGTCGCCAATTTTCTTCACTGAGTTACCATGAAGACCCATTGCTCGCATCATATGGTTAGTACAGCTATGGAACTGACCCGTTTGACGCCAACCCGTTTGACCGGTGTGAAGTGCCCAAGGACCGTAATCCTTTTGTACTCGCTCAAGTTCACGATAAACAAGATCTAAAGCTTCATCCCACGTAACACGTACGAAACGGTTATTACCACGGGTATCGGCACTGTATTTATGCTTCTTAAGCCAATCAAGGCGAACCATAGGGTAACGAACACGTGAAGGGCTATAGATGATGCCCTTAATGCCGTTAAGCATGTCTGTTGGGTGCTTATCTAACTCTAATGGTTTTATCTCTTGTACTTTACCTGCATAGACACGGGCTCTAAATGCGCCCCAGTGAGAACCAGATACTCTCCAAGTTCCCTCTGTATCAGCAGCCATAGCTGAAGTCGATGCTAACAAGCTAGGACCGATAAGCGATGCTGCACTCGTTGTTGCGACGCCTTTTAGAAAACTTCTTCTTGAAATTGCCATTTTAATACTCCAATTGACGTCGATTAATGCTCGCCTTCAGCGAAATCTGATGAATGCTTTTGTAGGTACTTAAGCACGAGTGCTTCTGTATCTGTATCAAAGTTTACGAACGCTATCATTCCATCAAGCATGCCTACCCATCCGTTAGCACTGAAGTGCGCTTCTTCTGGTTGAGAGTGACAAGTTGAACAGTTGCTTGTGTAAGCCGCTTCTGCAGCGTTCCAGATAGGTGTGTAATCGGAAAGCATTGACTCTTTCTTCATCCAAAGCGATAGGCTCACTTCTTCCCAAGGCAGGCCGGTTAACTCATCTTCTTTCTTCTCACCAACTGCAATGACGTCACTTTGAGAAACTTCACGAGTGAGAATGGCAGTAGAGATGTTCATACCAAAATCTTCTTGGATAACACGACCGAAGCCTTTTGCCTTACGCCAACCGTCAATCTGAACCTCTATCATGTCGCCGCGTTCACCAATGATTGAAACTTCACTTGCAGGACTTAATAAACCAGCTTCAGTCGCTGCCGTTTGATCCGTGTATAACGGCAAGTGACGAATCGAGACAACGTCGTTACCATTTGAATAACGAGTGCTGCTAGCAATTTGTTCTAGATCACCAACAATACCGCTCGCTGCCGCCATATCTTGTGGAAGGTGGTGTGCAATGCCTTTATGACAATCAACACAACTTTGGTCACGCTCAGCTGCTTGTGACATTTGAATACGAGCTGTTGGAGACATCTGTTCGAAATCCATCGACTCGTAAGCGTGACAGTTTTTACACTCCAAAGAGCCATTTGCTGAGAATCGGTCCCACTCATGTCGGGCCAATTCTAAACGTCGTGCTTCGAATTTTTCAGGTGTTCCTAAATCGCCAAAAATTTGAGCAAACACTTCTTTAGAAGCCTGCATTTTACGAGCAATTTTAGCGGTCCATTCATGTGGCACGTGACAATCTGGACATGTCGCTCTTACACCAGAACTATTTTTCCAGTGCGCTGTTTCTTGTAATTCAACATACACATTTTCACTCATGGTATGACACCCAATACAAAACTCTTCGGTATTGGTTGCTTCTAATGCGGTGTTAAAACCACCCCAGAAAATCACACCAGCGATGAAGCCACCCATAGTGAGTACGCCTAAGCTGATATGTACTGCTGGGCGTGTCATGGTACGCCACAGTCTTACAATCGTTGATTTCATGTTTCGCTCTCTTAAAAAATTCTAATCAAAAAGTGGGTTGTGACGAAATTAACCGTGCATACCAGGAGGACCAAGGAAGAAGATTTGAAGCATCCAAACGATGAATCCATACCCGCCAACAAAGGCGACACTTAAGACTGGGAAGAGGATTACAGTAATAAAAAGGAATGACTTCCATTCCAACGTGCGTTTTTCTACGCCGCCAACATTATTAACATCACTCATACATTTACCTGCGTTTTATTTGGTTATTTCTAAAGGCTCAATTTATTGAGCTGCTTATTTTTAGCATTTCTTAGATGAAATTTTAGTTCACCACGAACGTTACATTCAATGAGAACTACACTTGAAAGCTTATTAATCAACACTTTCTTGAGCTCATCCAGAGATGTGTTTGATTAACATTCCATGTGTAAAATTATGAACAAATATGACAAATTGTACATGTTGCAGAAGAGTTAATTTCAAACTATTTGATAACAAGCTTAATTGTAAGAACGAAGAAAAAAATTAAAGCGGGAATTCGATTGAGTGTAAATCCACTCTTCTAGGGTACAATTGTGGGTGAATTATTAGGAGCGCACATGGATTCAATTGTTGATATTTCTACTTGGCAACTCGCGTTATTTAGCTTAACCCTCGCCATCCCCTTTGCAATTAACCATTATTATCAGCTTGAGCTCGCAAGCGATATGCTCATGGGTGTTGGAAGAATGACTTTGCAACTCATCGCCATCGGCGCCTACCTAGAATATTTATTTCATCTCAATAGCTTATTGATTAACCTAATATGGATCGGCTTGATGATTGTCATCGGTTCACTCTCAATCATCAACAAAGCTAACCTGTCTTATCGGTATCTATTTCTACCAGTCAGTACTGGTTTGATAGTCGGTTTATCGCCGTTATTAGCTCTAATCTGTATCGCGCTTATTCAGCCTACTCCCGTTTATAACGCTCAGTATTTAATCCCCCTAGCTGGTATGCTTCTAGGCAATAGTTTGAGTGGTAACATCGTTGCTTTGCAGAATCTATTTTCAGCGTACGAAGACAGAAAAGAAGAATATCAAGGTGCTATCTGTTTGGGGGCCTCTCCCATTTATGCCTCAATGCCATTTTTGAGAAATGCGATACAAAAGTCCTTTGCGCCTATTTTAGCCTCTATGATAACAACGGGACTTGTCACGCTTCCAGGAATGATGACGGGGCAAATTCTGGGCGGCGTTGAGCCTATGACAGCGATTAAGTATCAACTTCTCATTATGATAGCGATTTTCGTTATGATGAGTATTTCGGTAACACTGTCGCTACGATTAACTTTGAACAGTGTGATTAATCCGCTGGGACGGATATTAGTGAACACAGCAAACTAGGCTTCTTCTTAGCTAGTTTTTAAAATGAAATTGGCCTTCTGTTTGAAATTCGAAACGACATTTTCGATTACAATTCATCCAACTACGCACTTTAAAAACACGTTATCCACAGAAAATGTGGATAACCCTACAAGGAATATGAAACAACTATAATAGTTAAACCAATCAGTAATTTATTCTTAACATTTTTAGTAAATGATCGAACAAAAGTACGCCAATTTGGTTCTATTTAACACTTCTTGTGTTCGCTGTTTGCAGTGATAGGAATGCTTGCTTACTGTGTATGGAATAGCATAAAAAGGATAACACGATGAAATACTCTCAAGAAAATCTCGCTGAACTAAATCTGTTACTTCAATTTGACATCGGCAGCGCATCTACTGGTATCAAAGTTCGTCAAGATGCCTCTAACGACGTTCAAGATGCTGTTAGTCGTCTATTCAAGAAAGGGTTATGCACCTTACCAGATGGCGGTTACCTTACTGACGAAGGTATTGAAACTGCAGAAAAAGTAGATAAAATTCTTCGCATACTTAATGCTTAGCATTGAGTAACTCTTCACTGTTCTTCAGATGACAACAATATCCATAATTGGGGCGGGTTGGCTCGGTACACCACTCGCCACTACGCTCCTTTCTAAACACTATCGTGTTTATGCTAGTAATACCTCCCACGAAAAAGCTCAAGCACTCAATCAGTTCGGTATTCATGGGTTTTGTTGCGACTTAACCAAACCACATAATCTTGCACATGATTTGGTCAAACAACAAACAGACGTTGTTATTGGCTGTTTCCCTCCGGGGTTTCGTCGAGGACTCACTCAAGAATATCAAGTCATGTGGAAACAAATTACTGAAGCCGCGACTCGCGCCAAGGTAAAGAAAATCATCATGATCAGCTCTAGTGCGGTTTACCCAACTGTCTCTCAACAGCAAGAAAGCTCTGACTCTGGGACTAGCAATCTGATAATGGATGAAAGTAAAGCCAGCTGGGCACTTGCATCTCAACGAGACGAAGGTAATAACTACCTTAGTTTTAGTGATAACGCTAAGGTAATGCTAAACGCGGAGCAGCACGTTATCGACTCTGGTACTGAGTTTGTAATAATACGTCTTAGTGGATTAATTGGCCCTAATAGGCACCCTGCCCGTTTTGTGAGTAAGCTAAAACAAGTAAGCAGCTCTGCGCCGGCTAATATGCTTCACTTAGATGACGCTGTTGGAAGTATTACGTTTGCTACCCAGAACTTAAAGAATCAGGTTATCAACGTTACGACCCCTGATACCCTATCAAAAGATAAGTTTTATCAACTCGCTCTTCACTGCGCCAGCTTACCTTCATCTCAACTCCCACAGGTTATAGATATCCCCGATAAGAAAATAGACACGAGTAAACTCCTTTCACTAGGCTATCAATACAAGCATCCAACTTTATCTCAGGCTTTGGAATCTATTCATGACTAATCTCCCCGCGAGTGCTTTCTCGGAATCAGAAGCAGCAGTATCCGACCCGTCATATACACCGACATCACAACGTAAGCGCTTATATCAGCACATAGAGACCGTATGGGATTACATGCAAATGGGCCATACGGTTGCCAAGTCCGATATCATTTTTGTTTTATGTAGTAATGACCTTCGTGTCGCCTCTTATGCCGCACAGTTATACCTGAAAGGCTTTGCACCTCGAATTGTATTTTCCGGCGGTGTAGGACGCTTCACAGAGGGTGTATTTGATAAGACTGAAGCGGAGACCTTTGCTGCAATTGCAAAAGACTGTGGTGTCCCTTTAGACGCTATCTATATGGAGACGATGGCTTCAAACACCGGTGAAAACGTAACGCTTGGTTATGAACTTATCCGCCAGCACGAGCTTGAGCACCAAAAGGTGTTGCTCGTTCAAAAGCCATTTATGGAGAGACGAAGCTACGCAACGTTTATGAAGCAATGGCCCGTTACCTGTGAGCAACTGATCGTCACATCATCTGCCGATAGATTCTTTGATTACATTAATGAGAATATGACACTGGATATGGCGTTAACCGCTTTGCTTGAGGACTATGAGAGAATCAAAACATATCCAAATTTGGGCTTTCAAATTGAACAGCCAATTCCTGATGAAGTTGAAGCCTCCTATCAGTATCTGATCAAGCAGTACATGCCGCTGCGTTAAGTTAATTTGTAAAAGCTGCTTTACTACAGACTAGGGTCCGTGACTTAGAGTTACAAAACAAAAAACCAGAGCTAAATGCTCTGGTTTTGTTTTTCATCAATTCACTACTCGCTTATTAGTTAGCCGTTAATTAATGAAGCGCTTCTTCTTTGGTACCTAGGTATTGAAAAACAATTTTGTCTTTTTTCAAATCAACTTTAACCGTACCACCATCGACCAACGAACCAAACAAGAGTTCATTCGCTAACGGTTTCTTCAATTGCTCTTGAATGACACGGCCCATAGGACGTGCTCCCATCGACTTGTCATAGCCTTTAGCAGCTAGCCAATGCCTTGCATCTTCAGAGACCTCTAGTGAAACACCGCGAGCGTCTAGTTGGGCTTGAAGTTCAACCACAAACTTATCGACTACTTGGTGGATCACTGTCTCATCAAGACTATTAAACCAAATGATATTATCGAGACGGTTTCTAAACTCTGGCGTAAAGACTTTCTTAATAACAGCCATCGCATCAGGTGCATTGTCTTGTTGAATCAGGCCAATAGACTTACGTTCAGTTTCCTGAACACCAGCATTAGTTGTCATAACCAAAATAACGTTTCTAAAGTCGGCTTTACGACCGTTATTATCGGTTAATGTGCCGTTATCCATCACCTGCAATAAAAGGTTAAAGATATCAGGGTGAGCTTTCTCAATCTCATCAAGTAAAACAACGGCATGAGGGTGTTTCAATACTGCATCTGTTAGTAAACCACCTTGATCGTAACCAACATAGCCAGGAGGAGCACCAATTAAACGACTTACCGAATGACGCTCTCCGTACTCAGACATATCAAAACGTAGTAGCTCAATGCCCATCAATTTAGCAAGCTGAAGTGTTACTTCTGTTTTACCAACCCCTGTAGGGCCTGCAAATAAGAATGAGCCAACAGGTTTATTATCGGCACCAAGACCGGCACGAGTTAACTTTATTGCCTCGCTAAGAACATCAATAGCCGGATCTTGTCCAAATACCAACATCTTCATTTTATCATCTAGTTTTTGCAGAATATCTTTATCCGATGAAGAGACTGATTTCTCTGGGATTCGAGCCATTCTTGCAACCATGGACTCAATATCTGCAACACCAACAGTTTTCTTACGACGGCTAGCTGGAGCCAAACGACTACGTGCTCCTGCTTCATCAATAACATCAATCGCTTTATCGGGCAGATGACGCTCGTTGATATACTTAGCTGACAATTCTACCGCAGCGCGAAGTGCCTTATTGGTGTAACGCACTTCATGGTGAGCTTCATACTTAGGTTTCAAACCAATAAGAATCTTCGTGGTGTCATCCAAGGATGGTTCAACAACATCAATTTTTTGGAAACGACGTGAAAGTGCTCGCTCTTTCTCAAAGATATTGCTGTACTCTTGGTAAGTCGTTGAGCCAATACAGCGAAGCTTACCGCTACTTAGTAACGGCTTAATGAGGTTAGCTGCATCAACCTGCCCCCCCGATGCCGCGCCTGCACCGATGATAGTGTGTACTTCATCGATAAATAGAATCGCATCATCTTCTTTTTCTAGCTGCTTCAGAATCCCTTTAAAACGTTTTTCAAAATCACCGCGGTATTTCGTACCAGCAAGAAGAGAGCCAATATCTAGTGAATAGATTACGCTGTCTTGGATAACCTCTGGAACTTGACCTTCGACAATTCTCCACGCCAAACCTTCAGCAATTGCAGTTTTACCAACGCCAGCCTCACCAACAAGAAGCGGGTTGTTTTTTCTGCGTCGACACAGAACTTGAATCGTTCGTTCTAGCTCTTTATCACGACCGATTAATGGATCGATATGACCCTGCTTAGCAACCTGATTTAAATTAGTCGCAAAACTTTCTAAACGTTCTTCCGAATTGGTTTCTTCAACACTTTCAGAGCCGAACGATTCTGAAGAAGAATCATCGTTTGAGCTTGAGGATTTAGTAATACCATGAGAGATAAAGTTAACGATATCAAGACGACTGATATCGTTCTTTTTCAGAAGGTAAGCAGCATGAGATTCTTGCTCGCTGAATATCGCGACAAGTACATTTGCTCCCGTCACTTCACTACGCCCTGAAGACTGAACATGAAAAACTGCGCGTTGAAGTACTCGTTGAAAACTAAGGGTCGGTTGAGTTTCCCGGGTTTCATCGTTTTCAGGAATAAGAGGGGTTGTTTGGTCAATGAAAATATCAAGCTCTTGCCTTAACGCGTCAAGGTCAGCCTGACAAGCAGATAACGCCTCTTTGGCTGCATCATTTTCCAATAATGCAAGAAGGAGGTGCTCGACAGTCATAAACTCGTGTCGTTTGTCTCTGGCACGAGCAAATGCGCCATTTAGACTCGTCTCTAATTCTTTATTAAGCATAAGTACCTCCTAAAAGAACAACTATGTTGTTCGTGCAAGCGCTACGCTTGCTCTAATGTGCAAAGCAATGGATGCTCACTTTCCTTGGAATACATTGTGACTTGCGCCACCTTTGTTTCAGCTACTTCAGCGGTAAACGTTCCACAAATTGCTTTTCCTTCGTAATGCACCTGAAGCATCACTTGCGTTGCTTTCTCTATATCCATAGAAAAGAAACGCTCAAGGATTTCTATAACAAAGTCCATCGGCGTGTAATCATCGTTATTTAACAAAACGTTATACATCGCTGGTGGTTTGATCCCTGTTTTTTCTTTCTCCAGTAAATCTGAGTCTGGAGTAACCCATTCAAAATTTCGGCCCATGGTCAATTCAATATTTCAAGATTTTCTAAACTCGATTTTATCACTTTGTATGAGTAAAGTTTTAGATTTATCTCTTAAGGTGATAAGAAAAATTGTGACCAGAAATACATCTCTATACTTAGAGACTAAGTCAGCAATTCAATAGCTGCAAATAAAACATTCTCTTTAAAGCGAATGAATTATCTAATTGATTAAAAAGCAAACAGTTTCACATAAGCTCTCGATCAAATTAGTTAAACTGCAACTTGTCAAGTTGCAAAAATGTAAATCTTAAAAGTGATTTGTTTGCAAATATGTAGCAAATTAGACCTTTTGCCTATTGACTGTGGCGAATCATTGACTACATTGGTCAATTAGTGAGTAAAGATTTATAAGCGTATGAATTAAAAGTCACTAACAGATTCACGTCACTACTAAGACGTAATCTTCTAAACACAACATCAGTAATAAATGCATGAGGGATGTATAGCATGGCTACAGGTACAGTAAAATGGTTTAACAATGCCAAGGGATTTGGTTTTATCTGTCCGGAAGGTGAAGAGGGAGATATCTTCGCTCACTACTCAACAATTCAAATGGACGGCTATAGAACGCTCAAAGCCGGGCAGCAAGTTGCTTATGAAATAGAGCAAGGGCCAAAAGGCTCCCATGCTAGCTCCGTCGTCCCTATTGAAGCTCAAATGGCAAAATAGGTCATGACAGGGTTTCAGAAATAAAGAGTTTCAATAATAGAAAACTCGAAGAATAAAAAATAACCCCGCTAATTAGGCGGGGTTATTTTATGCTTTGTATACGTTAAAACTTAATGAACAAGCCCATAACGAACAAAGCTTATACACTAAGCCCCAACGAGTAAGGCTTAGTGCTCAGGTTTGATTAACCGTTAATCACGCTATTTAGCGTTTGGCTTGGTCTCATCAAAGCAGATACTTTGTCGTCATTAAGCGCGTAATAGCCACCTAAATCACCCTTAATACCCTGTGCATCATTCAGTTCAGCAACAATTTTTGCTTCACTTTCCGCCAACGCTTTTGCAATAGGTGCAAATTCTGCCGATAAATCTGCATCACTTGTCTGCTCTGCCAAAGCCTTCGCCCAATAAGCGGCCAAATAATAGTGGCTGCCACGGTTATCAAGCTCATTCACTTTACGTGATGGCGATTTATTTTCGTCTAAGAATTCACCCGTTGCTTTATCAAGAGCATCCGCTAACACTTGAGCCTTAGCATTGCCAGTTACAGTGCTTAGATGCTCCAGAGAAGCCGCTAGAGCCAAAAACTCACCTAGAGAATCCCAACGTAGGTGATTTTCTTTTTCAACCTGTTGTACGTGCTTAGGCGCTGAACCACCCGCTCCTGTTTCAAATAAACCACCGCCGTTCATTAGTGGCACTACTGAAAGCATTTTCGCGGATGTACCTAATTCCAAAATTGGGAATAGATCCGTTAGGTAATCACGAAGAACGTTACCCGTTACTGAGATAGTATCTAAACCATCTTTGATACGGTCCAGAGAGAACTGACACGCGTCAAGTGGCGCAAGAATCTTGATATCCAGACCCTGAACATCATGAGTCGGTAAATAAGCGTTCACTTTTTCAATAAGCTGAGCATCATGTGCACGGTTTTTATCTAACCAAAATACGGCTGGAACACCCGTTGCGCGAGCGCGAGTAACAGCAAGCTTAACCCAATCTTGGATTGGTGCGTCTTTAACCTGACACATACGGAAGATATCGCCAGCTTCAACAGATTGCTCAAGTACCGTCGCACCAGATGCATCGACAACGCGTACCGTACCTGAAGCATCTAAAGTAAATGTCTTATCGTGAGAACCGTACTCTTCTGCTTTTTGAGCCATTAGGCCAACGTTTGGAACGCTACCCATTGTCGTTGGATCAAACGCGCCATTCTTCTTGCAGAAATCGATAACCGCTTGATAAATACTCGCGTAGCTACGATCTGGAATCAGTGCTTTAGTATCTTGAAGCTGTCCATCAGGACCCCACATTTGACCAGAAGAACGCAGCATTGCTGGCATAGATGCATCAACAATAACGTCACTTGGAACGTGAAGGTTGGTAATACCACGATCAGAATCCACCATCGCTAAAGCAGGCTGAGTGTCGTATACAGCAAGAATTGCTGCTTCGACCTCTTCTTTTTGAGCTTGAGGTAGAGACGTAATCTTAGCGTATACATCACCAAGACCGTTATTTACATCAACACCTAGCTGTTCAAAAACATCACCGTATTTTGCAAAAACATCTTTGTAGTAAACTTTAACTGCATGACCAAAAATAATTGGGTCAGACACTTTCATCATTGTCGCTTTCAAGTGCAATGACAGTAAAACGCCTTGCTTCTTAGCTTCTGCAATCTCTTTTTCAAAGAATGCCACTAGAGCCGTTTTATTTAGTACTGAGCTATCAATAATTTCTTTATCAAGCAGTGGGAATGCTTTTTTCAGTACTTTCACTGAACCGTTAGCCCCAACAAACTCAATTTTCACATCTGTATCACCGTTAATGGTGACAGATTTTTCACTACCGAAGAAATCTTTTTCAGACATGCTTGCAACGTGAGATTGAGACTCTGATGACCAAGCACCCATTGAATGCGGGTTCTTCTTCGCGTAGTTCTTAACAGAAAGTGGCGCACGTCTGTCTGAGTTACCTTCACGCAATACAGGGTTTACTGCACTGCCTTTAATCTTGTCGTACGTTGCTTTAATCGCTTCTTGCTCGTACGTACTTGGCTCTTCTGGATAGTTTGGTAGAGCGTAGCCTTTAGCTTGTAGCTCTTCAACAGCGGCTTTCAATTGCGGTACTGAAGCTGAAACGTTAGGCAATTTGATGATGTTTGCTTCCGGCGTTTTCGCCAGTTGACCTAATTCAGCAAGTGCATCTTCAATTCTTTGATCTTCTTTTAAATGCTCAGGAAAGTTGGCGATAATACGCCCAGCTAATGAGATATCACGTGTGTCTACATTGATGCCAGAAGAAGCAGTAAAAGATTGAATGATTGGTAATAACGAATATGTTGCTAGCGCTGGCGCTTCATCAGTAATGGTATAAATAATGGTAGGTTTTTCTGTAGGCATGAAATTTCCCTATTGCTCTAAACAGCTTCTATTATTTCAATAGTGCTGTGTGAATGTCCGCATCTTAAATTGATGCGATTTTATCACTCTTTTAAACTTCTTAGGATTATACGTTGAGTAGTAACGTCCTAAGTCCTTGAGTGCTGATACTTATAATTAAACAAAACCGCGAGAATAGTCTATTATCTTGTGCGTTATTCTGTTTTTGGGCGCGCAAATAATAGCTTATTTACAGATTCGACAAAACTTTTTAACACTCTTTCTTTACATTTTTGCAAGGTAGTTAACATGCAAGCCCGTTCTCGTGATAAGCACAGTCAGCGTTCGTCCAATAAGTCTAGCCCTCATTTTAAACAACGAGAGGCCTCAAAAGGGAATCAAACTCGACGTGCACACCGCAAAAATGAAAGCGCTAAAACGAAACGAATTAAGCCAGAAGATCGTAAAGTCATTATCTTCAACAAACCTTACGATACATTAAGCCAGTTCACCGACGGTGAAGGCAGAAAAACGTTGGCAGATTACATCCCCGTAAAAGAAGTGTATGCCGCAGGAAGACTCGATCGTGACAGTGAAGGGTTAATGATTTTAACCAACGATGGTATTTTGCAAGCACGCTTAACTCAACCTAGCTCCAAAGCACCTAAAACTTATTGGGTGCAAGTAGATGGTGCGCCTGATGAAGAGAGCCTACAAAAGTTAAGAGATGGCGTTGAGCTGAAAGACGGGCCTACCCTTCCTGCTAAAGTCGAGGTGATGGAAGCTCCTACAGTATGGGATCGAATCCCACCCGTACGTGTGCGAGCAAAGATTCCAACTACTTGGTTATCCATCACCATTATTGAAGGGCGAAATAGACAGGTAAGGCGTATGACAGCTAATATTGGCTACCCTACTCTTCGCCTCATTCGTTACTCGATTGGGGATACGCAGCTTGGCGATCTTCAGTCAGGACAATGGCGAGAAATTACTTTGTAGCCCACTTTGAAGCCTAAGACAAATAAAAAGGTCAGTGCACTAATGCACTGACCTTTTATGTTTCTAACGAACTCATGTTTCACTAATAACGACTATCTGAATCTATTTATGACGCTCTTTTAGCTTATTAACCACATCATTCATCGATAAACCTTGATCTTGCAGCAGCACCATCAAGTGGTAAATAAGATCTGCAGACTCACAAACTAGTTCCGCCTTGTCGCCCGACGTTGCCGCAAGCGCAACTTCAACGCCCTCTTCGCCGACTTTCTGCGAAATACGCTTTGTACCACGAGCGTACAGACTAGCGGTGTAAGAGGACTCAGGATCGGCGTCCTTGCGGGCAGCCAATAGCTGCTCAAGTTGATGAAGCCACACCATCTGTGACTCTTCTTGTTTGTCCGCATCCCAACACGTTGTTGTACCAGTATGACAAGTAGGACCGATAGGGTTAACCTTGATCAGCAATGTGTCGTTATCGCAATCTAGCGATGCATTAACAAGCTGAAGTACGTTGCCTGATGTTTCCCCTTTAGTCCATAAACGCTCTTTTGTACGCGAGTAAAAGGTGACTTGCTGTGTTTCTGCTGTTTTTTGCAACGCAGCTTGATTCATGTAACCCATCATCAAGACTTGGCTCGATTGAAAGTCTTGCACAACAGCTGGCACTAGGCCATCGACTTTTTCCCAGTTGATGCGTTCAGATAACTTACTTACCTCAGAAAACTCGGTTATTTCTGATACGTTAAAACTCATAATCTTACCTCAACACCTTCTGATTTCAGATACTGTTTCAAGTGACCTATATTGATAACTTGTTTGTGGAATACTGATGCGGCTAACGCGCCATCAACGTTTGTCTTTTGGTACGCTTCAACAAAATGTTCCATCGCTCCCGCTCCACCTGATGCGATTAGCGGGACGTGACATACTTCTCTGACCATATTAAGTTGGTCAATATCATAGCCATTACGTACACCGTCTTGGTTCATCATATTCAATACGATTTCACCTGCACCACGTTTCTGTACTTCTTGAACCCAGTCTTTGGTTTCCCAATTTGTTGCTTTGGTGCGTTCTTCATCGCCCGTAAACTGGTAAACTTGATATTTACCCGTCTCCTTGTCGTAGTATGAATCGATACCAACAACAATACACTGCACACCAAA
The DNA here is from genome assembly GCF_050337265.1 of Vibrio lamellibrachiae. Classification (NCBI taxonomy): domain Bacteria; kingdom Pseudomonadati; phylum Pseudomonadota; class Gammaproteobacteria; order Vibrionales; family Vibrionaceae; genus Vibrio; species Vibrio lamellibrachiae. The sequence goes on along the minus strand of NZ_JAKJSU010000006.1, from coordinate 356,922 downwards.
TTTATCTGCCAGCTGAGTAATCAGTTCTGGATTTGCTAATGCCGGTGAATTGATCGATACCTTATCAGCGCCAAACTCCAAAATACGAGCCGCGTCTTCAGCCGATTTAATACCACCAGCAACACAGAATGGAATATCAATCACTTCAGCAACTCGCGCGACCCAGCTTTTATCTACTACGCGGCCATCGCTCGATGCTGTGATGTCATAAAAAACCAACTCATCCGCACCTTCTTCCGCATAGCGCTGTGCCAATGGGACGATATCACCAATGACCTCATGGTTGCGAAACTGTACGCCCTTTACGACCTGCCCATCACGAACGTCTAGACAAGGAATTATTCGCTTTGCCAACATGCGAACGCCTCCTCTGCTGTAAACTTACCATCAAGTAGAGCACGGCCTACAATAACACCGGCGACACCACTGCCTTTCAAAGCCTCAATATCAGCTAAGCTCCCAATACCACCTGAAGATTGAAACTGAACTTGTGGGTACTGCTTACAAAGATCGATATAGAGCTCAACATTTGAACCTTCTAACGTGCCGTCACGCGAAATGTCAGTGCATAACACATGCTTTAAACCCACAGTTAGATAGTCATCAACTAAAGCTTCAATAGTAACGCCTGAATCTTCTTGCCAACCTGAAATAGCGACACGTCGAACGCCTTTCTCATCAATATTAATATCCAAGGCCAATACGATTTTTTCAGCGCCGTATTTTGCCATCCAACCTTTAACTAGCTCTGGCTGTTTCACTGCAGTAGAACCGACAACAACACGCTGAGCGCCCGCTTCCAGTAAATCGACCACGTCTTGCTCAGTACGAACACCACCACCGATTTGAATATTCGCTGGTGTGCTGTCTAAAAGCTTGGCAATTAAATCGAGCTGACGCGCTGTTGTATCTTTAGCGCCTGTTAAATCCACTAAGTGTAGCCAGTTCGCACCTGCTTGGTGGTATAGGTTAAACTGCTCAGCAGGATCCACTTTGTATTCTGTTACTTGACCGTAGTCACCTTGGAATAGGCGAACAACTTGGCCTTCAATTAAGTCTAATGCTGGAATAATCACGATAAATTCCTTTTCCCTTTTCTCAGAGTTCTATTGCTACAGCTCTAAGAAGTTTTGAATGAGTTTTGAGCCTGCTTTGCTAGAACGTTCTGGGTGGAATTGAACGCCATAGTAGTTATCATTTTGAAGCGCAGCCGTAAATGGCTGGCCATAATCACATTGCCCTATCGTGTAATCACCAACAGGCATAGCAAAGCTATGAACAAAGTAGAAGTATTCGTTCATTTCTATATCTTTAAACAGTGGATGACCTGACGCGGATTCTACTGTGTTCCACCCCATGTGAGGCAATGGTAGATCGCCTGTCTGCATGCGTTTAACATCGCCATCACAAAGCCCAAGGCACTCGACAATCTCATCGGCTTTTTGACCTTTCTCTTGCGATGCTTTACCTAGCAGCTGCATACCTAAGCAAATGCCCAGCAACGGCTTATCCACTTGCTTAACAAGGTCGATAAGCTCACGTTCACGCAGGTTCTTCATCGCTTCACTTGCCGTTCCAACCCCGGGAAGGAAGAGTTTATCAGCGTCTAAAACAACATCAGGCTGCTTTGAAATAGTGACGGTATATCCAAGACGTTCAATGGCAAATTTCACTGAAGAAACGTTGGCACAGCCAGTATCGATAATGACTACTTTTTGATCTGTCATGATGCTTCCTTTCTAAAGTACGCCTTTACTACTTGGCAATTCAGTGCCTTCTACTTTAATCGCCTGACGAACAGTGCGACCAAACGCCTTAAACAAGCTCTCAATTATGTGGTGATCATTATCGCCAAAAGAAGAAAGGTGCAAAGTACAAGCGAGTGTATCGGTTAATGAGCGGAAGAAGTGTACGACCATTTCCGTCGATAAGTCTCCCACCAGTTCTCGCGAGAACTTGGCATCAAACTTAAGGTGCGGGCGTCCTGATAGGTCAAGTGCACATTGAGCTAAACACTCATCCATTGGAAGACTAAACCCAAAGCGGCCAATACCACGCTTGTCACCCAACGCTTCTTTCAACGCTTCACCTAACGCTAATGCTGTGTCTTCAATGGTGTGGTGATCATCAATGTGCAAATCACCTTTCACGTTAAGTTTTAACTGGAAGCCACCATGCGTCGCGATTTGGTCAAGCATATGGTCAAAAAAGCCCATACCTGTATCAATCTTATTGCCACCCGTTTCATCAAGGTTAACAAAAACATTAATATCCGTTTCTTTGGTTGTACGCACGACTTGGGCACTACGTGCTTTGATGGTTAAATCTTTGAGAATCTGTTTCCAATCCATTGTTTGTGGATTGTATTGAATGGCACGAATCGCCATGTTCTCAGCAAGCTGAATATCAGTTTCGCGATCACCGATAACCACTGATTGTGCAAAATCGACCTTGCCGCCCTGTAGATACTCTTTCACCATGCCAAGTTTTGGTTTGCGGCAAGAGCAGTTGTCTTCTTCAAAGTGAGGACAAATAAGCACATCATCGAAGATAACGCCTTGAGATTCAAAAATCTCCATCATCATATTATGCGGTGCATCAAACTCGTCTTGAGGGTAGCTATCTGTACCTAAACCATCTTGGTTTGTCACCATAACAAGACGGTAACCTGCATCTTGTAAAGACAAAAGGCTTGGGATTACAAAAGGCTCTAGTTTTAGTTTATCTAATCGATCAACTTGGAAATCGACAGGAGGCTCTACAATTAAGGTTCCGTCACGATCGATAAATAGTATTTTCTGTTGCTTACTCACACGAACTTCCTTTTAAATTTTTAACAAGGCAAATGGGTTGCCTTAAATAAATACGCCGTAGCGTAATAATATGAAATTAGGCGTAATAGTTTCGAATAAACGCGAGCGTTTTCTCACACTCTTCTCGATTTCCGATACTAATTCGTACGCAATTTTCAATCGGCGAATTACGCAAAATAATCCCGTTATTCCACGCTGCCTTGAACAACACGTCGCCGTCTTCAAATTTAACCAATAGGTAGTTACCCCACCCTTCAAAAATGGTTAATTGAGGAATAATGGATAGCCCCGCCTGTAAATAGGCTCGGTTCGCGCTTAGATCCAATACTTGATATCTCGCTCTCGCAAGCCCTGCTTCAGATAAAGCTTGCTGTGCAATTTCAGCGACTGGAACTGGTACCGGATAAGGTGCAATAACCTTCAACAGAACATCAATAATAGATTTATTCGCCAAGGTAAAACCACAACGTAGCCCTGCCAATGCAAAAGCTTTAGATAAGGTTCGTAGTATCGCAAGGTTCGGATATTGCTTAAGCAGGTCGACCGTCGAAGCTTCTGGACAAAAATCGATGTATGCTTCATCCATTACGACAATCGCACGATCTTGGGTCATTTCAAGAAGCGATATAATGTCTTCACGCTTTACCAAATTACCCGTTGGGTTATTTGGGCTACAGACAAAGACCAGCTTCACAGTATCTAGATTCTTCTTAATGCTGTCTAAATCGAGCTGCCAATCATCCGTTAATGGTACAACTTTTCTTTCAACACCAATCGTTTCAGCGCTGATCGAATACATTCCGTATGTCGGAGGACAAAACAAAATCGCATCTTCATTGGGCTCACAGAAAGCGCGAATCAGTAACTCGATACCTTCATCTGCACCACGTGTTGTTAATGTTTGATCTGCCGTTACACCCGCATACGCCGCGTAAGCTTCAATGAGTGCTTTAGGCTGACATTCGCTATAACGATTTAAACGGGCAAAATCGGTTTTATATTCATTATTAAATGGAGATTCATTGGCATTTAGCCAAACATCTCCCGTTCCGCCAATACGTCGTGCTGACATATAGGGCGTTAATCCTTGAACTTGTTTACGAGCGAGCTTTTCCATTAGCTTTCTCCTGCAGCCAGTTTTTCGATGCGAATCGTTACCGCGCGTTTGTGCGCATCTAACCCTTCCGCGTCAGCCATAGTCACAACTGTTGGCGCCAAGATTTTCAAACCATCCGCCGTTAACTCTTGAACAGTCATGCGTTTCGAGAAATCGGCTAAACCAAGGCTAGAGTATGTTTTTGTATAACCATACGTTGGCAATACGTGGTTGGTACCCGATGCGTAATCACCCGCTGATTCTGGTGACCAATCACCTAAGAAAATAGAACCAGCGTTATCAAGCTCTGGTAATAGCGCACGTGGATTCTTAGTCTGCACGATTAAGTGCTCAGGCCCGTAGTAATTAGAAATTGAGATGGCTTGCTCTATTGATTCAGCAATAATCACGAGGCTTGAAGCTAACGCCTTCTGGGCAATGTCAGCACGCGATAGCTCTTTAAGCTGACGCTGAACGGCATCGGTTACTTGATCAGCGATTACCAATGACGGCGTCACTAGCACAACTTGTGAATCTGGTCCGTGCTCCGCTTGACTCAGTAGATCAGCCGCGATGAAATCTGCATCTGCTGTCTCATCGGCTAACACTAATACTTCTGAAGGCCCTGCTGGCATATCAATCGCTGCGCCACGAAAATCATTACTCACTTGTCTTTTCGCTTCTGTTACATAGGCATTACCAGGGCCAAATATCTTATCAACCTTAGTCACTGTTTCTGTACCATAAGCCATAGCTGCAATAGCTTGACCACCTCCCACATTGTACACTTCATCAATATTACACAGCTTTGCTACGTATAAGATTTCATCCGCGATTGGCGGTGGAGAACACAATACGACTTTACGACAACCCGCAATTTGAGATGGCACGCCCAGCATCAAAACTGTTGATGGCAACGGAGCACTTCCACCAGGGATATAGAGCCCAACCGTATTAATTGGGCGAGTCAGTTGCTCACACACTACACCAGGTTGAGTTTCGACTTTAAGCGGTTGCGGCTTTTGAGCCTCGTGGAACTTTGCAATATTGCTATACGCTTGCTTTAGTGCCGTCTTCATTTCTTCACTAAGTCTTGCTGATGCAGACTCAATTTCACTTTCTGATACTTGAATTGAATCGAGTGACACGCCATCGAACTTTTTAGTTAGCGAAATAAGTGCTTCATCACCTTGATTACGTACACTTGTGATCACATCTGATACAGCAGCTGTGATGTTCGCGCCTTCCGTAATTGCTGGGCGCTCTAAAACAGAGTCTTGTTGTGATTCACTCAATGATTGCCAAACAACGGTTCTCATGGCGTTACCCCATCATTTTTTCAATTGGAAGAACAAGAATTGAACTTGCACCAAGCTCTTTAAGTTGTTCCATTGTTTCCCAGAACAGGTTCTCTGTGCTGACGAGATGAACGGCAACTTTTTCGGTATCTGATGATAGTGGTAACACGGTTGGATCTTCAGCGCCCGGAAGCAACGCTTTCACTTGCTCTAACTTGGCAACTGGAGCGTGTAACATGATGTATTTTGATTCTTTCGCTTGTTGGACACCTTGCATACGAGTAAGAAGCTTTTCGATAAGAGCTTGCTTATCTGCATCGAACTCACCATTGCGTTGAATCAGTGTCGCTTTCGATTTAAAAATTACTTCCGCTTCTTTCAAGCCGTTCGCTTCAAGTGTTGCACCTGTCGATACCAAATCGGCAATTGCGTCAGAAAGGCCAGCACGAGGAGCAACTTCGACAGATCCTGTTAACATACATGCACTATAATCAACACCCTGCTCATCCATAAATGCTTTTAATAGTTGAGGGTAAGTAGTGGCAATACGCTTACCTGCAAGGTCTTGTGGACCGTTGTACTCTTCGTCTTTGTTAATCGCGATAGATAAGCGGCAACCACCGAAATCTAGGCGACGTAAAGCAACATACTCATTTGGCTTACCAAGGGCTTTTCTATCCAAACGAACTTCTTCTAGTTCGTTCTCACCGATGAAACCTAGGTCAACTACGCCGTCCATGATCAAGCCTGGAATATCGTCATCACGAACAAGTAACAAGTCAATTGGCATATTTAGTGAGTGAACGACAAGGCGCTCACCCATTACGATAAATTTAACACCACACTTTTTAAGTAACTCCTGACACTCTTTACTTAGGCGGCCTTTCTTTTGGATAGCGATTCTTAGGCGTTGTGCTTGCATGTTCTCTTCCCTGTACAAATTGTTGAATTTATTAATAATTGTTAAAGCTTAAAACTAAAAAACCCTCGGGAGACATTTAGTCTCCCGAGGGTTTGAATCTTGTGTTGCAGATTTCACCTCCGGGAGCCTGTGCCTCCCGGGTATGCGTACATCTCCCGAAAGACTAGATTGGGTGATGATGGTGATGAATATTAATATTTAAATAACGCATACTTATTGGCTCTGCTAGTGTTGCTTCGTTGATATCCACATTAACTAAGCTAAGTATTATTTGCAACCACTAATTGACAGTTTTCTTCTTTTATTTACAAACAATATTAAAACGATTTACACGCATTAAAAAAGGAGGCCGAAGCCTCCTTTTATCTATCTATAAACCGGTCGAATTAAACGCTTTGACAGTTCTCTAATTGAGACTTAGCAATCATAGACATTGCAAAACAAACCAGAACAAACGTTACTGACGATGCTAGGAATGAGAACAATACTGACGAAGTCAGTCCAAGAACAATAAAACCAACACATGACACAAACGCCACTGACAGTGCATAAGGTAACTGAGTTGCAACGTGGTCAATATGATTACAACGCGCACCAGTAGAAGACAGAATTGTTGTATCTGAAATTGGAGAACAGTGATCACCAAATACAGAACCCGCTAATACCGCGCTTAGCATTGGAAGCATTAGTGCGATGTCTGTTGCCGCAGCCATATCACCAGCAATTGGTAACATGATACCGAACGTACCCCAAGAAGTACCTGTTGAGAATGCCATTAGACCAGCAAGTAAGAACAGAATAACGGGTAACCACGTCGAACTAATAGTGCCTTCGATCTGCGACGACAAATAAGTACCTGTTTTCATGTCACCAATTACAGTACCAATCGTCCATGCAAAAATTAGAATTAAAATTGCACCAAACATAGACTTAGCACCGATCCAAAGCGTTACGCCAATATCGCTTGGAGACATTTTTTGCTTGAGCACAGTAATCAATGCAACAGCAAAACCAGTAAGGCCACCATAAATAAGAGACATACCAACATCGGTATTTTCAAAAGCGCCAAGTAGTGAGAACGCTTCACCGTCCGCTTTTAAAGCTTGACCACCAGTGTAAAGCATCGCGACAACCATTGAAGCAATCAGTGCAACAATTGGTAGCACTAGGTCAGACACTTTACCGTGTTCACTCTCTTCAATATCCAACTCTTCATTAAGCTCATGCGCTTGTGGAAGATCCGCTTCTTTATCTTTATCGAATCCACGGCCTTGAGAGGCGCGAATTTCATGTTTACGCATTTGGCCAACATCAAGCTGGAACCAAACTACAGCGAATACCATTAATAGAGCAAAGACTGCGTAGAAGTTCATTGGGATCATACGCACATACGCGCCAATCGCAGTGTACTCAGTCACACCGTGAGATATTAAGATGCCACCAACGATAGTCATAATGTACGCACCCCAGCTTGAAGCTGGCATCAATACACACATTGGCGCGGCTGTAGAATCAAGAATATAAGAAAGCTTTGCGCGAGAAACGTAATAACGGTCAGTAACCGGGCGAGAGATCGCACCTACCGCCAAACTATTGAAGTAATCATCAATGAAGATAAATACGCCAAGGCAAGCTGCAAGTAGCTTTGAACCACGTTTACTTTTAACGCGAGTTTGAGCCCACTCAGCAAACGCGCGTGTGCCACCAGACATGGTTAAAAGTGCGGTCATCATGCCAAGCAATAGCAAAAAGCCGACAATACTCATATTCCACGTGTTAATACCGCCGTCTTCAATAAAGACGCTTGATACTGTAGTACCAACGTAACCAACTAGGTTACCAATAGAGTAGTCAGTAAGTAGTAACGCACCCAGTACTATACCAACACCGAGAGAAACCAATACGCGACGCGTAATAATAGCTAAGCTTAGTGCCACAATTGGAGGCAAAAGTGACAAAGGGGATGATGCAAAATCGATTAAATTCATGATCTTCAAAAACCAGTTAGTAAAAATGGCAAGAGATCTACTGCAGAAAAATCACGTGAAGTCATTTCATCGAGATTTTGATATTCGAAGTGAAAGGCTCGCAAACGCGTAACCTAACTCTACAGTAGCGCTCCATAGTTTAAAAAATTATAGACTATGGCAGTGTCGTACCTATTGAGTACAACCCCAGCGAAAGGTGCTGATAACACACTTTCACTTCGGCGAAACACCCTTTTACTGTTATTCATTGGTATCACCCCAATAACAGCTACTCTTATGTTTCGCGCCTCTACCGCATAAGACATGAAAAACTATTGTTACGTCATATTAACAACATTTTAACTGCACTTACGCTAAAAGTGGCCGCCATTGTACTCATTAGCACCCTCATTGCAATATATAACTCGAAATTCAGCACACCTATCGATGAATGGCGATAACATTAACAGAACCAATAACGACAATGTATGCAACAAGTAAAGTAGTGTAAAGTTGATTGATTTTGTTAAGTCACTCTTTAATTCTAAACAAATAAAAATTAATTACGTCTATTTGCATTAAACTAACTATATATATTCAATTTGTATGCTAATATTTTCGTGTTGAAATATTGTATTCAATCTAATTGCAGCTTAATATTATCCAATCAATTTTACTTTCATAGGAATAGACATGTCGGATCTATCTAAAACACTATTAAATATTCGTAGCCTTCGTGCCTTTGCTCGCGAATTAACTCTTGAGCAACTTGAAGAAGCATTAGATAAATTAACTATTGTTGTACAAGAACGCACTGAAGCTGAAGCTGAAGATCGTGCAGCAAAAGCGGAACAAGAAGCTAAGCTTGCTGCAATTGCAGACCAGATTTCAAAAGACGGTATTGATGTTGAAGCTCTTATCTCAGCATTATCAGGTGAGACTAAAACTAAAACTGGCAAAGTGAAAACTAAACGCGCACCTCGCCCAGCTAAATATAAATATGTAGATACTAACGGCGAAGAAAAAACATGGACAGGCCAAGGTCGTACACCTTCAGCTATCCAAACACAGCTAGATGCTGGTAAATCTTTAGAAGAGTTTGCTCTTTAAGTATTAACCACTCTAAGTATTTATCGTTAGTTAGTTTATTAATTAGCAAGTTTATTACTAAACCTTTTAATGACTAACTCTTTTTAGTTACTAACTAACGAAAAAAGGCTCCTTTCGGAGCCTTTTCTATTATTATCTTTCCCAGTACGATTCTTCTAAGCTATCTTCACGCTCAGGTAACCCTTTAGACAACCTTGGCGAATGTTGAGCTAATACTTCATAGCTTGCGCGGTTTGAATACTTACAGACTTGTGAAAAAGATGAATAAGTTAAGTAAGCGTGTGCGTGCTTACTTGAATTCGGTATGTTTTCACGATGGTACTTATTCGCAGCCATATCATGCAATAGTGCCGATAGAGCGGCGTCACCTGCCCCATTTGTATTTTTAATTTTCTCTGGGCCACCCATATAAGGTGCAATATGAGAATACACTTTAACTGGCTTATCACACATTGCTTTTGCCGCAGGTCGACTAAACTCATAACGATTGAATTCAGCAATAGAACCCGGTAATAAAGGCAAAGAAGTTTCTCTTTTAGCAGCGTCTTCTGTATAACCTGCCATAAATAGACCAACAGGCCCTGCAGTACACAGTACTAAATCAACCCAATCTAATGCTATATCTGATGCAACTAAAGGATCATGCTCACCAGTTAACGCTTCTGCTTCTTCTTCATTCATTGCAACAACCGAAACATGGTCATTAATAAACTCTTGCCAAAATTTAGCATCATCTTGAATAACAAATTTAGTACCTAAGGTTAATACCACAGGGACATTGTACTTTTTCGCATATTCGATGGCTTTCATTGTTGCAAGCGGCATAGGATCGCCCTCTTTACAACGTACTAAATAAGCGGTTAATACTAATGCAGATGCATTTTCAAATATCGACTCGGGGATACTTTCAGGATTAAGTTGATTCATTTGACCTTCACTTATAGCAAAGGTGCGCTCCCCATCTTCAGTAATCAAAGCAAAACAACGACCAATTGCGCCATCGACACCCTGTAAATTATTAAGGTCCATACGGCTAGACGTATTACAAAGATATTGATAACCATAGCTGCCGATTTTAATATCTTGGCTCATTACACCTAATAACGTAGATCGATCATCTGCTAATACTGAGTAATTGTGCAACGTATTGCCAATTGTTCCGCCTGCGTGTTCATTGGTAATCAACTGATCATCTTTGAGCTGCTTATATAACGCTTCCGCTGTTTGATCATCAATAACCAACGAGTGACCTTTACTTAGGTTATATTTTTCGATGAGCTCTGAAGTCACTTTCGCTTCAATATCCACAAGCGTTTGGTCAATGCCGATAATATGCGTACGTGACATTGTTTTGCTTTCTTGAGCTTGGCTCACTAAAGGATCACGAGCATGAACAGGAAAGTAATGCTTCGACTTGCGTTGGCCAGGAAATTTCATAAGCGTTAGTTCGATATTAGGAGTAAAAAAAGGATTCTACCGCGCTCAATAACGCGCGGCAATCTACCAAACTATAGCAAACGTTTGCACTTGGTATAAATTATTCACCTTCCATAAAACTGAGGTCAGGAAGTCTCTCAAGGTTGTCAGAATAACGCTTTAAGTTAAATTCACCGTCATTTTTCATCACATCGAAGATCTCAATCGACATACAGCACGCCATCATGGCAACACCGTCTTCTCTTGACGTTCCCATCATCATTAAGCGCATCAAAGTTTCTTTCACTTTGATTGGGTTCCCATCTTCAAGCTGATTTTCAATAACTTCAATCAACTCTTGTTCTTGCATAAATTCATTTTTTTCAGACATCATTTGTTTCCTATATTCACTTTGGCTGCACTATGCCACAGGTAACCAAATAACTTCCATAATAAAGCATGTTTTTTCTAAATATCGATATGTGATTTCTGTCTCGGATCTGTATCCATCAGCATGTTTCTGATAGAATCCTCGACCAGTTATAGTGAGTGGTATTAAGTAATGTCAAACAACAGCGAAAAGAAAGTAATTGTCGGTATGTCTGGTGGTGTAGATTCATCTGTTTCAGCGTATCTTCTTCAGCAGCAAGGCTACCAAGTTGAAGGCTTGTTCATGAAGAACTGGGAAGAAGACGACAATGAAGAGTATTGTACAGCGGCAGAAGATCTCGCCGATGCTCAAGCCGTTTGTGACAAATTAGGTATCCACCTTCACACCATTAATTTCGCAGCAGAATACTGGGATAACGTATTTGAATATTTTCTTGCTGAATATAAAGCTGGAAGAACCCCAAACCCAGATATTCTATGTAATAAAGAGATTAAATTTAAAGCATTCTTAGACTTTGCTGATGATGTTCTTGATGCTGATTTTATTGCAATGGGCCACTACGTTGACCGCACCTTCCCAGATGGTGACGCTAAACCGAAAATGCTTCGTGGGCTTGATAGCAATAAAGATCAAAGCTACTTCTTATATACACTAAGTCATGAACAGGTCGCGCGTAGCTTATTCCCAGTGGGTAACCTGGAAAAACCTGAAGTAAGAAGAATTGCAGAAGAGCAAGGTCTTATTACTGCGAAGAAGAAAGATTCAACTGGTATTTGCTTTATCGGTGAACGCAAATTTACTGATTTCTTATCGCGTTACCTGCCCGCTCAACCGGGTAAAATTGAAACACCTGAAGGCGTTGTCATCGGCGAACACCAAGGTTTGATGTATCACACCTTAGGTCAACGTAAAGGCTTGCACATTGGTGGCCAAAAAGGTGGCGGTGGTAATGAAGAACCATGGTACGTGGCAGAGAAAGATCTAAAACGTAATGTACTGATTGCAGTACAAGGTGGTGATCATCCGCTTCTCAAATCACAAGGTTTGATGGCGTCTCAATTACACTGGGTTGATAGAACACCAATTACTGAACCACTGAGCTGTACCGTTAAAACACGTTATCGCCAAACTGATATTCCGTGCACCATCATCCCTATTGATGATGAAAACATTAAGGTGATTTTTGACCAACCTCAAGTGGCAGTAACACCGGGTCAATCCGCCGTATTTTATCTTGATAATGTTTGCCTAGGTGGCGGCATCATCGAGCAACGCATTTAACTAACCCGTATTTAGGAGTACTACTACGTGGCGAATCCCCTTTATGACCGTACGATCGCTTTTGCTGGTATCTGCCAAGCAGTGGCGTTAGTTCAACAAGTAGCAAAAGATGGTGAATGTGACCATGACGCATTTAAAACATCACTACATGCAGTCTTAAATACAAGCCCAAATAGTACCTTAGACGTCTTTGGCCAAGAGCAAGATCTGAAACTTGGCCTAGAGTGTTTAGTTAAAGGTATTGATAGCACACCAGCGGGTAGTGAAGTGACTCGTTACATCATAAGCCTGATGGCATTAGAGAAGAAACTCAGTGCTCGCAATGATGCAATGTCACAACTCGGCGATCGTGTTCAAATGCTGGAACGCCAGCTTGATCACTTTGAACTACTCGATGAACAAATGCTAAGCAATCTCGCAAGCGTTTACCTTGACGTAGTGAGCCCAATAGGACCACGCATTCAAGTTTCAGGTACGCCGGCGGTATTACAGCACACGACTAATCAGCATAAAGTTCGCGCTCTGCTTCTATCAGGTATTCGTAGCGCCGTGCTTTGGCGTCAAGTAGGTGGTAAACGTCGCCACTTGATTTTTGGTCGTAAGAAAATGATCGAACAAGCTGAAATTTTATTGGCGAGATTATAGTCGCTTGAAAATAATACGAACTCGCGCCTAGTCGCGAGTTCGTTCTTTATAGCAAGTCAGTTTTATAGCTATTTATTTTATAGAGAAGTAACTTTCATTTAGACCCACGTAAGTTTCGCGCAAACGTTTGCGCAATGTTCGTGACAATTGTGATTGTTATTGGTATAAAGCTCACCATATTTTAAAACCTAAATTTGAAAACCCAATTCAGGAGAACACCATGGATTTGTCAGCGTTGACAGCTGTTTCACCAGTAGATGGCCGTTACGGAAGTAAGACGATTGCACTACGCAGCATTTTTAGTGAATTTGGCCTACTAAAGTACCGTACGATCGTTGAAGTTCGTTGGTTACAAAAACTTGCAGCAACAGCAGGTATTGCTGAAGTACCAGCATTTAGTGCAGAAGCGAACCAAGTTCTAGATGGCATTGCAGCAAACTTCAGCGAAGAAGACGCAGCGCGCATCAAAGAGATCGAACGCACGACTAACCACGATGTTAAAGCGGTAGAGTATTTCTTAAAAGAGAAAGTAGCGGTAAACGCTGAGCTTCATGCAGTAAACGAGTTCATCCACTTTGCATGTACCTCAGAAGATATCAACAACACTTCACATGCTCTAATGCTTAAAGAAGCACGTGAGACTGTTATTCTTCCTGAAATCAAAAATATCATTGATGCAATTAAAGCACTTGCTGTTGAATATCGTGATATCCCATTGCTTTCTCGCACACACGGTCAACCTGCATCTCCAAGCACAATGGGTAAAGAGATGGCAAACGTTGCTTACCGTATGGAACGTCAATACAAGCAGATCGCTGAAGTTGAAATTCTAGGTAAAGTAAACGGTGCTGTTGGTAACTACAACGCTCACCTTTCAGCTTACCCTGATCTTGATTGGCACCAGTTTAGCGAAGAGTTCATCACAGAATCTCTTGGCGTAACATGGAACCCTTACACTACTCAAATTGAACCTCACGATTACATCGCTGAGCTATTTGACGCAGTTGCTCGCTTCAATACTATTCTTATCGATTTTGATCGTGACGTATGGGGCTACATCGCACTTGGTCACTTCAAGCAGAAGACGATTGCTGGTGAAATTGGTTCTTCAACCATGCCACATAAAGTAAACCCAATCGATTTTGAAAACTCGGAAGGTAACCTTGGTCTTGCGAACGCAATGTTCAATCACCTATCACAAAAACTTCCTATCTCTCGCTGGCAACGTGACCTAACGGATTCAACAGTGCTACGTAACTTAGGTGTTGGTGTTGGTTATGCAATCATTGCATACACTTCAACACTTAAAGGTATTAGCAAGCTTGAAGTAAACCGCGAAGCACTACTTGCTGATCTTGATAAGAACTGGGAAGTTCTTGCTGAACCAGTACAAACTGTAATGCGTCGTTACGGCATCGAGAAGCCATACGAGAAGCTAAAAGAGCTAACTCGTGGTAAGCGTATTGATGGTGAAGCTATGCGTAACTTTATTGACGGCCTTGAGCTTCCTGAAGCTGAAAAAATGCGTCTTAAAGAGATGACACCAGCTAACTACATCGGCCAAGCTATCGAGCTTACTGATAAGCTGTAAATAGCAAACTGCTAATACGAAAAAGGGCTCATTAAGAGCCCTTTTTTAATATCCAGATATTGGTAATAGAAAACCTAGCTGTAGTCGTAACTACGCAGCGCATCAATACGCTTATCTAACGGCGGGTGGCTCATTAGAAGTTCAGTCATTGAACGTTTACCGTTAATACCAAACGCCATCATTGAACCCTCTAACTGTGGCTCATGGCTCACTTTTAAGCGCTCTAAAGCAGCGATCATTTTGTGGCTACCGACCAGTTTCGCAGCACCATAATCTGCATGGTACTCACGGTGACGGCTGTACCACATGGTAATGAAACTTGCTAGGAAGCCAAACACAAGTTCCAGCGCCATAGAAACACCAAAGTAAACCATCATATTACTACCCTGGCCTTCTTCGTCACTGTTATTAGACGCAACAATGTTTGCAATAAAGCGAGATAAGAAGATAACAAAGGTATTCACCACACCTTGCATTAGTGTCATCGTTACCATGTCACCATTAGCAATATGGCTAACTTCATGTGCAAGTACCGCTTCAGCTTCATCTCGAGTCATGCTGTGAAGCAACCCAGAAGAAACAGCCACTAGAGAGTCATCTTTTTTCGCACCCGTTGCAAATGCATTGATATCTGGCGCATCATAAATCGCTACCGTCGGCATACCAATACCCATTTGCTGAGCTTGGCGACCAACCGTTTCAAGCAACCAATGTTCAGTTTCATTTCGTGGACTTTCGATTACAACACCACCAACTGACTTAAGAGCGATTTTCTTAGACATTAGAAGCGAGATGAAAGAACCACCAAAACCGAATACTGCGGCCATCACCAATAGACCAGATAAGCTACCCGGCTGCATTCCCGTAACGGCATAAACGATATTAAGTACAACACTTAATACAAGAACCACAGCTAAGTTAGTGGCTAAGAACAACATTATACGCTTCATTACTTTTCTCCGATGGGAAGCTATTTAATATGATGATAATAAATTTTATCCATCACATTTTATACATATAGTTTAAACGTAAATAAAACAAGGTTCAGCGTTAAATTGAAACATTTGTTTTCTATCATCAAGCAGAGAGTTACAACTAGATTAGACTTTGGTCTTATTGTACTTAAGTGGTAAAAATATTAGATTTCGTATAGAACAAAGTGCGCCCACGAAAGATAAGGATAAATTATGGTGGAAGCTAACAACTATCAAATGGCTATTGATTTACTTTGCTGTCATCTAGGCATCTCTGAAGATGAAGCAAAACAACAACTTGGTATCAATTCTGAACAGGAAGTCTGCAAAAAGGTAATTGATACTCAGCAAGCATTAATGGGTTTGGTTCAAGAGAAGTAAATTCATTAAATATTAAAAAGGGCTGCTCAATGCAGCCCTTTTGCTATCTAAATTTCTGTACAGAATCGTTGTTTATTCAGACAGTAAATCTAAATCAATAAATTTACCTAAATCAGTACGTTTCGCAGCAGGGATGTATGGTATTTCACCAAGCTTAGGCGCGCCTAACTGATTCTCCAGTGTTTCAATCAACTCAGGGTAATACTCAGTACCCGGGTTTATGCGATTTGCTATCCAACCAACAAGGTTAAGCCCATCCGCTCTGATCGTTTCTGCAGTTAATACCGCATGACTTAAACAACCAAGTTTGATACCAACAACAAGAACCACTGGAAGCTGTTCCTGTTTAACCCATGTAGAGAGATAGTCAGTATCTGAAACAGGTACTCGCCAGCCACCAGCACCTTCAACCAAAACAACATCTGCGTTTTTCTTATGCTGCGCTAGCTTGTCACTTAACACGGCATAGTCAATTTCGATATTCTCACGTCTTGCAGCAATGTGCGGAGACGATGCTAGCTCCAATGCGTATGGATTCACGTCATCATAGCTTGCTTCAAGCGTTGCTGCTTTTTGTAGATGAAGAGCATCAGAATTACGCATGCCTTCATCTGTTTTGTCACTACCCGCTGCAACTGGTTTGTAGCCGATAGTGTTTAATCCTTTGGTAGCCAAAGCGTGTAAAACAGCTTTAGATGCTACGGTCTTGCCTACGTCGGTATCCGTACCAGCGATAAAAATTGCATCAATCATCGATGAATCGCCCCTAAACATACCTGATAAGTGACAGGCAGTTGATTTTGATGGTTTTTAAAGACTTGGTACTCTTGTTCAACTTGAATCAAAGCCTTACGACTTGTGAGACCTTGTGAGCGCCCGCTTACGTGATTGGCACCAATGCCTTTAAGATCACGCATCACTGAAAACGCAGAGTCGTACCAAACGGTAATTTTGTCAAAGTCTAGTTGAACGTTGTTAAAATGAGATTGCGCTAACGCAATTTTTACCTGATTAGATGAAATAAACGTGTTGATATGTTGATATTTATCAACCTTTTTCCACGTATGTTTTAACTCGTGTAACGAACCGTCTAACAAAGTTGAAAAATATGCCACACCCTTTCCAGTTAGTATTCGATGAATCTCTTTCATTGGAACAGATAAATCTTGGCACCATTGAAGAGCTAAACTTGAAAATACATAGTCGACACTCTCTGCGCACAATGGAAGGCTTTCGGCATCTGCCACGTAATATTTTATATTATCTTCACCACAACGGGATCTCGCTTGTTGCAACATTGACGAGGACAAATCTACGCAGATAACTGACGCACCGCGATCCAAAAGTATTTTTGAAAAATATCCCGTTCCGCAGCCAAGATCAACAACGACACTACCACTTAAGTCTAACGGCATGCGCTCTAATAATTGATGACCTACATCGCGCTGAAATGCTGCGTGCTTATCATAGCTTGATGCCGCCTTACTAAACGCAGCGGCAATGTCGCTTTTATCTTCAATATGCTCACTCAATGGGAGTACATGACACTCTACATTAGTAATATTCGTCATCTATTTAGTTCTCCCAATACTTCCTGAAGGCAAGTTGACAATTGTTTGACCTGACTAACCGAATGAGCAGCCGTTAACGTTACGCGCAAGCGAGCCATATTGACTGGGACAGTGGGGGTACGAATCGCTGTAACACCAAAGCCTGATTGGTTGAGGTGATTAGCCGCTTTAATCGCGTTCTCGGTACTGCCGACAATGATCGGATTAATCGGTGTTTCAGTTTCTATCACTTGTTCAAAGCTGTGCAGTCTTGAATTAAAAACAGACCTTAATTCTGTCAACTTTTCGCGTCGCCAATGCTGCGTCTGGATCATAGTGATGGCATGAGACAGTGCATACGCCTGAGATGGAGGAATAGCGGTAGAATAAACATGATGACGAGCAAATTGAGTGAGATAATCGCCGGTATCACTGTCACACAAAATCGCTGCGCCAGATAAGCCGAACGCTTTGCCAAAGGTCACCACCAAAATATTGGGTTTAACACCCTGGGCGTAGCAACTCCCCTGCCCTTCATCACCAAGAACACCAATACCATGAGCATCATCCACTGCTAACCAAGCTCGGTTCTTCGTGGCTTCAGCAATAGAGCTCAGTGGAGCAACATCACCGTCCATACTGAATACACCTTCCGTCACAACAAAACGGTTCGAAGTATTAGCTTCGTTCGATGACAATAATTTTATTAAATGTTCAGTATCATTATGTTTAAAGCGGCGCATGTTGGCAGGAGACAAAATACCTGCCTCCATAAGCGAAGCGTGATTCAGTTTGTCTTGATAGAGTTCGTCACCCTTCTCGAGCAGCGAAAAGATCAAAGCTTGATTAGCACTAAATCCAG
The DNA here is from genome assembly GCF_050337265.1 of Vibrio lamellibrachiae. Lineage (NCBI taxonomy): Bacteria > Pseudomonadati > Pseudomonadota > Gammaproteobacteria > Vibrionales > Vibrionaceae > Vibrio > Vibrio lamellibrachiae. Next base: position 338,625 of record NZ_JAKJSU010000006.1, on the reverse strand, counting down.
ATGAAAAGAGTATGGCACGATCAAAGCCCAACCATTCGCACAGCGAACTCTCTAGGTTTTGATGGGCAGGACTAAACCCTGTAACTAAAGGCGATGCGCCACTACCACAGCCATAGAGATCCAACCCCTTTTGCCATGCTTGAAGCAGCTCTTGATCATTCGCTAACCCCAAGTAATCATTACTTGAGAAGTTAACCAATCGCTGGTTATTTCGGATTAGTTCCGTTGTATTGCCATTACGGCTTGCCACTAATGAACGAGTAAGCCCTTTTGAGCGTCGTTCACCCAGAGCTTGTTCAATACGATTTTTAAAACCATCATTCATAAGTCTATTCTTCAAAAGCCTAGGCTTACTTAAATTGAGGCTTCGTAGAACAAGTCATCTTTTGTCGGGCGTGCTGCTACTCGTTCAGTGACTTGTTCCAATAGATCATTTTCCTGTATCTCATCAGGTTTTTGTACCACTTGCTGACTATTGATACCCAACTTAGCAAACAGCTGCATATCTTTATCTTCACCTGGGTTTGGCGTCGTTAATAGCTTACAACCATAAAAGATCGAGTTTGCGCCGGCCATGAAGCAGAGCGCCTGCATTTGTTCATTCATTCCTTCGCGACCAGCAGATAATCGAACTGCCGATTTCGGCATCATAATTCGAGCAACGGCAATTAAGCGAATGAAGTCAAATGGGTCGACGTCATCTACCTTTTCAAGAGGTGTCCCTTTCACTTTCACTAACATATTTATTGGAACACTTTCAGGTTGAACAGGTAGGTTTGCAAGTTCCACAAATAGTCCGGCGCGATCATTTGCACTCTCACCAAGGCCGATAATGCCGCCTGAACAAATCTTCATTCCTGCATCACGCACATGCGACAGTGTATCCAAGCGATCTTGGTAAGTACGGGTAGTAATAATATTGCCGTAAAACTCAGGCGAGGTGTCAAGGTTGTGGTTATAGTAATCCAAACCAGCATCAGCCAATTTCTTCGCTTGTTCTGGCTCTAGCATGCCAAGTGTCATACACGTTTCTAGGCCAAGATCCTTAACACCTTTAATCATGTCAGTTAGATGTGGCATGTCACGCTCTTTCGGATTTTTCCAAGCCGCGCCCATGCAAAAGCGAGTAGAACCTGCAGTTTTTGCTTTTTGAGCCGCATCAAGAACGCGATCCACTTCCATTAATCTTTCTTTTTCGATATCTGTTGTATAACGAGCACTCTGTGGGCAGTACTTACAATCTTCAGGGCAAGCGCCTGTCTTAATAGAAAGTAAGGTACTAACTTGAACATGGTTATGCTGTTGAAACTCTCTATGGACCAATTGCGCTTCAAACAATAGATCCATGAATGGCTTTTGCATTAATTCCTGAACTTCTGCATGAGTCCAATTGTGACGTAATTGCACAGAGCTTTCCTTATTAAGTAATTCATCATTATTGTTATGGATACTTGGCTAGTGTACGGATAAGCGATAGACTGTCAACAATAGATGAATCAACGAGTTTACAGTTGATTAAGAAACGAACAATTAACTCTATGAGCTTGAAAATGGATTTAGACTTCGACAAAAATCATATTTGGCACCCTTATACCTCAACGATTAAACCACTAACCTGTTACCCCGTAGTTGGCGCTCAAGGTGTACATTTGGAACTAGAGAATGGCACCAAGCTTATCGATGGTATGTCTTCTTGGTGGTCAACCATTCACGGCTATAATCATCCTCATTTGAACCAAGCTGCGCATGATCAAATCGATAAAATGTCTCACGTCATGTTTGGCGGTATAACTCACGATCCGGCCATCAACCTTTGTAAAAAGCTCGTTGAATTGACGCCAAGTAACCTAGACAAAGTCTTCTTGGCCGACTCAGGTTCGGTCGCTGTCGAAGTGAGTTTAAAAATGGCACTTCAATATTGGCATGCCAAAGGTGAGCAGCGACCTAAGTTCTTAACGTTAAGAGACGGGTATCATGGCGATACGTTTGCCGCCATGTCGGTAACCGATCCTAATAATTCAATGCATAGCTTATATAAAGGTTTTCTTCCTGAGCATATCTTTGCCAACTCACCGCAAGTTGGATTCTGGGATGAATGGAATGAAGCGGATCTTGATGACTTTAAGCTGAAACTAGAAACACACCATCAAGAAGTGGCCGCCGTGATTATGGAGCCGATAGTTCAAGGCGCTGGAGGAATGAGAATATACCACCCTGACTATCTAAAAGGTGTGCGTCGCTTATGTGATCAGTATGGTGTTCTTCTCATCCTAGATGAAATCGCTACTGGGTTTGGTCGAACAGGAAAGCTGTTTGCCTGTGAACATGCAGACATCCAACCGGATATCCTCTGTGTTGGTAAAGCACTTACTGGCGGCTACATGACACTTTCAGCCACGATTACTACCAAACATGTTGCCGATACCGTGTGTGGCGGTGAAGCAGGTTGCTTTATGCACGGCCCGACATTTATGGGCAATCCGTTAGCGTGTGCCGTTGGTACAGCTAGCCTTGAACTCATTGAGCAAGGTGACTGGCAACAACAGACAGAGACCATAGAAACACACTTTTCTCAGGCATTGCCCAAGTTACTCGAGCATGAATTGGTTAACGATGTTCGTTGGTTAGGGGCAATTGGTGTGGTAGAGACACACAAAAGCGTAAATATGGAAGAAATACAGGCCCACTTTGTTAAACAAGGGGTATGGATTCGCCCGTTTGGTAAGCTAATTTATATGATGCCACCGTTTATTTGCACTAAAGATGAAGTACAAAAGTTAATCGATGCCGTTAAAAGTGCGCTTCAAAAGACTGAGTGCTTTTTATAAAAATACCGACATTTGGAGGGGTCTCCACTCCTCCCTAACACTCTCGGATATAGTCAATAATAGTTTACTTTATCTCTTCATCGAGCACCCAATGGTGAAATGCTCTTCTTTCCATTTTTGAGGCCGCTTTGTACCATACCTTTACTTGCTCTAAGCTAAGCCCACTATCATTACTTTTTACAGGCAACTGCTTTGGTTGCTCATTTGATTTGGTAACCTGACTTTCCTCACCGCCGGCCTGACTCGAAATCATAATGTCATTCGAAAACTCAATGCCTCTACTTTCATTGTAATCACTCACAATGGATCCTAAATCAAGAAATGGCATCGCACCCTGCTTTTTAGGTAGCGGTTCTTGGGTAAAGTCGACCTTCTCACCGTCTTGTGTCAATTGCCAACCTGGAACTGATTGTCTAAAAGCACGATTGGCTTCTGAGACACTTCTTGCTACCGGATGACCAATTTTTATTTTATCACCAGAAACTAAGACACTAAGTACATAAGGGTCCGAAGTGAACACCTTTCTGCTGCCTCCCCTACCCAGTTGTTTATCCATTCGAACAATAAGTTGATTTTCCCCTTTAGGTATTTCGTTCTTACCAATCTTTGACTTAGCTTCGTGGCCATTAATGTAAAGAATAGATACGCCTTGGGCTGGTGTTAATGTTGCTGAACTTGCTGAAAAAGAGATGATACAGGCGACGAACAGCACCCAGTTAAACTTAAGCATTTTCCTGTAACTCCATAAACTTAAAAATTTATATAGCGTTAAAGTTAGACTGAATTAGTTTGATATAAATATGTAAATCAACGAATAAAAAAGCCACCTTTCGGTGGCTTACAAACGCATATAATACTAAGTGGACGGCTTAGATTAGAAGCTTGCTGCGATACCTACTGCAAAACCAGTATCGTATTTAGCGCCTTTCTCATCTAGACCACCAACTTCAGCGTAAACTGACGTGTTTGGAAGAAGTGCATAGCCTGCGTTTAGGAACCAAGAGTCAACATCGTTTTCACCTGCGATGCTGCTGCTGTGGTTGCTGTAACCAGCTGCAAATGTTGTGTTACCCATAGTGTAATCAGCAGCTACTGCAATTACATCTGTATCGATGTCTTTAGTACCTGTATCGATGTCTTTTGATTCACCCATGTAGTAACCAATTTCTAGGTTAAGGTTCTCAATACCTGCATAACGAGCTTCTAGAGCAATAACAGTTGATTCGTTGTTAAGACCTGAACCCTTTAGTTCTGCATCAGCGTAGAAACCAGTGAAATCAAAACCAGCTACACGGTAACCTAGTTTTACATCGTATGCGTGACCATCACGAGAAATATCATTGTCGTTGTGCTTGTCTTGAATTAGACCGAAACCACCGTAGAAGCTACCGTTGTCATAGTCGTAACGAATTGCTTCATTACCGCCATCTACGTTGTCACTTACCCAAGCATCAATACCAAACTGGTAATCTGCACCAATACCAGCATCATCAAGTTGAGTCGCTAGGCTACCTACTTTGATAGAACCGTAATCAGCAGTGTAAAGACCAACGAAAACATCACCAGCACTTACGTTACCTGGTAGGTCGTTTTCATTTAGAGCAGAAATCTCGTAGAAAGCACCAATCTGGAATTGCTCGTTAAATTGGTAACGAGTATCAAAAGCAAGGTTTGCATCGCCAAAGCCTTGTTTGAAATCATTTTCATTGTCAACGCCGTCAACTTTTTCTGCGCGGTCTAGCATGTAGAATACTTCAACATCACCAGCCATGTTAACTGTAACGTTGTCTTGATTGAAGATTTCAATTGCGTGAGCTGACGTTGCTGTTGCTGCAACAGCAAGAGCTAATAGAGTTTTTTTCATTATAAACCACTGCCTATTTTATTAATTGTGAATGCCTTTGCTGGCACCCTATATTTATTGGTCAAGGTAAAAGGTCTAAGCGCCTTATTCCCCGCTCCAAATTCGAGGCAAGCTTGCAAAAGTTGATGAAGAGAGTCAAACAACCATCCAATCACAAAAAAACCACAAGCAAACCACAAATCGAAAGCATAAAACCCTTAAAATACAATGGATTAAATTAAAACCCAGCACGACAGATGGGATATAAAAAAGTGACATTTAACTGATTATTTATAAAATAAGAAAAAACACAAAACACAAAACACCAATAAACGGAATTTAACAAAGTTTAAATTCACCAAATAAACCAAATAACAACACAAGCAGTGAATAACACCAAGGATAGAGATATCATAAAATACATTCTAAATTCATGGATGCTTTTGTGCACAACATCTAATATCTAGCTATTCAGAAAAAAATGCGGCTTCTATATTTAAGTTTTTCATTTAGTCGGCATACGTCAATATTCACCTCTATTAACAATTAAATGGCTAATAAAACGAGAATAAAGCGTTAAAGTTAACTCACAGCTCGGAAGGAAGTGAGCTTGTGTTTGCGTGTGTGGTAGGGAGACGGAGGAGAAAACGAAAAAAGGAGCACTAGGCTCCTTTTTAACAACCTTTAAAGGCTTATTCTTGATCGATCATCCAGCGGCGGAACTCTTTACGTTCTGACTTAGACGCTTTCAAGTACCATGCTTTAAGCTGATCTAGGTTTTGTGTGTCTTCAATAGCGAGCTGTGGCTGTGCGGCTGGCGTTGTCTCTTTCGCCATTTGCTTATCTGATTTAACTGCGTCTGTTGTCGACGTGCTAGCTACTGCAACAGTCGTAGCCGCAACAACAGGTGCAACAGTCGCTGAGCTCTTTTTACCATCAACAAAGTAAATACCTTTGTCTGTATTGTAATCACTCACAACGGTATCTAAGCCCATGAATGGCAGCATGCCTTTTTTCTTAGGTAATGGCTCTTGTGTGTAGCTAATGTCACTGCCATCTTGAGAAATTCGCCATTGCGGCTCACCAGATCTAAACGCGTTTTCAGCTTCACTGGTACTTCTCGCCACAGGGTGGTTTAGTTTAATTTCATTCCCGGTAACGTTGAGACTCACCACATAAGGGTCTGAAGTGAATACTTTTTGGCTACTACCTTTGCCTATCTGCTTGTCCATTCTGATGACAAGTTGAGTCTCACCGTCTAATAATTCATTTTTACCAATTTTCGCCTCAGCTTCTTGACCATTAATATAGAGAATAGAAACGCCCTTTGACGGAATTAATGTTGCTGCATTGACGGAAAATGTGGCTATACAAGCTATCGATATAGCCAATCTAAACTTATTCACAATAAGTTAACTCCCTGAAGTAATACTTAAATTAAATGACGATATAACTGTATCACGTCGATGCAAAAACTAAAGTTATATCAATGGATCTATGAAACTAAAAAAGCCACCTTTCGGTGGCTTTTCAATTAAAGCTAAATAGTTAGCTATTAGAAGCTAGCTTTAACACCAACTGCTACGCCAGTTTCGCTGTCGTTTTCATCGTTGCCACCAACTTCAACATAAGCTGTTGTGTTTGGTGCAAAACCGTAGCCAGCATTAACAAACCAGTTACCGATATCGTCAACGTTTGCAGTGTTAACACCAGAGATGCTGTAACCAGCCGCTAGAGTAACAGCTTCGATTGTGTAATCTGCTGCGAATGCGATTGTATCAGCTTTTAATTTGTCAGAACCAGTTTCTTTAACATCAACTTGGTAGTAACCAAGCTCTAAGTTTAGGTTTTCAACACCGCCGAAACGACCTTCAAGGCCAAGGATTGACTCATCTGTTTTCGCATCAGAGCCAGTAGTTGTTAATTCTGCATCACCGTAGTAAACAGTGAAGTCAAAATCAGCTACACGTACACCAGCTTTAACATCGAAGTAGCCGCCATCTTTACCCATTGCGTCGACATCATGTTTGTCTTGAGCTAGAGATACTGTACCGTAGAACATACCTTTATCTAGGTCGTAACGAACCATTTCGTCAGCACAGAAAGAGCTGTCATTACTGAAAAACGAGCTAACACCGAACTGGTAGTCAGAACCTACACCAGCGTCATCTAGAGCACCACAAGTACGACCAATCTTAACAGAACCGTAAGATTGCGTGTAGAACGCTACGTAAGTATCACCAACAAGCGCTTCTTCGTGGTTTTTACCGTCGTCTTTATTAAAGCTTGCACCGTCAAACTCCCAGTAACCACCGAAAGACACTTCATCGTTCACTGCGTAACGTACATCAAATCCAAAATCTGCATCTTGGATTTCTTGTCTAAATTCAGAGTCTTTTGCTGTATCTTTTTTGTATACAACTTCGATATCGCCGTGTAGACCAACAGTCACACCTTCGTTGTTGTAAATTTCGATCGCTTGTACTGAAGTTGCTGATGCTGCGATAGCAAGAGCTAATAGAGTCTTTTTCATGATAATCCACTGCCTTTTCATTAGATGGGAAATCCTTGTCCGGTTCCCTTTAATTTGATGGAGACTCAAGCTCTTATGGCCCGATGTCACCTTCACTAAATTTCGTGGTCTAGATTGCAAAAGATAATCCTGCGTGTCAAATCTTCTAAAATACAACCTAAAAAAACATCTAAACGAACAAAATCAATAAGTTACATGTTTTTGTGCGTTTTTTTCGAGCCACTTCTTAGGTTTTACCCATGAAACATCAAAAAATTAACAAAGGCATTATTAAAAACAAAACACTACATAGCACACAGAAATGCCATAATTTCAGGATTAAAATCTTCGATACATGGTCATTTAGAGGTTTATATATTTTTACTTATAAAATTAATCTAAGTTTGTGAAGGTTCAACTTTTTTTTGTGAACAAGATCCAGATTTTCTCTAATAGCATTCAATTTCGTGAACTAAGTACACACTAGCTATTTGTGCTAACATCGCTTCGTCACTATTTAGGTCCCTGTATGTCAGCCAGTAAAATCCAACAATCTATTCGTAAAAGTTATCAAAACCTGCAGTTTCAGTTGGATAACTTTGTACCTCGTCGAGCGCAAAACTATCTTGTTGCAGAAATCACCAAGACGCTTTGTGGTGACTATCACAAAAAAAATCGCATTTTGGTGGGTGAAGCTGGAACAGGAATTGGGAAATCACTCGCCTATTTAATGGCTACAATCCCTATTGCTGTCTTCAATAATCGTAAGGTGGTTATCTCAACCGCCACAGTCGCACTTCAAGAGCAATTGATTAACAAAGATCTGCCACTGTTTCGCCGCATTACCGATAGAGAGTTCTCTTTTATATTGGCAAAAGGTCGTCAACGTTATTGCTGCGCAGAAAAACTCGCCTCCGCTAGTGGTGTCGATGGTGGTCAGTTAGCTATGTTCGAGTCAAAACCACAAAAGAATGAAGTTGAGTTGCTGCAAACCATGTATAAATCACTGGTTGGCGGAAAATGGGATGGCGACAGAGACTCTTGGCCAAAACCAATCCGTGATGAACTTTGGTACTCTATTGTCAGTGACAAGCATAGCTGTAATAACAGCCTACCCGCGCATCGCGCATGCCCTTTTCAGAAAGCACGTTCAGAATTAGATAAAGCCGACGTTATTATTGCCAATCACAGCTTAGTCATGGCTGACGCTGATCTTGGTGGGGGCGTTATCCTCCCTGAGCCAGAAAACACTATTTACGTTTTTGATGAAGCGCACCATTTACCGAGAGTGGCACGTGACCACTCTTCTGCTTCTGCCAGCTTAAAAGGGGCGGTGAGTTGGTTAGAGCGGTTGAATAAGCTTATTACCAAGTTTTCAAACCTTGCCGACGAGAAACGAGTCGGTCGCTTTCAAAATCAGCTGCAAGATGCCATTCAGCAACTGATCCCCTCTTTGACACAGTTAAGTCAAAGATTCGAACCTTCAGAGTTTGAAGAAGGTCGATATCGTTTCGAGAACGGTGAACTTCCATCATGGCTTGAGAAAGAATCTTCTGAGTTAAAGCAACTATCAAGTAAAGGCGCTCAGGCGGCTGCAAAAATAGCCGATTTAATAGCAGAGCGCTTAAAGGATGGAGAAATATCCAGTAAGTTAGCGGAGCCAGCACTGGCTGAGTTGGGTTTTTATTTACAAAGACTTGAAAATCTAGCCCAAGTTTGGAACTTAATGGCCGAACCTAAACGGGAAAAAGGCGCGCCTCTTGCTAGATGGATTGAGGTATCTAAGGATAGCGACAATGACTTTACCGTTAATGTCTCTCCGCTTGAGGTTGGTTGGCAACTAGATCAGCAATTATGGAACCGTTGTATTGGTGCGATTCTCGTGTCAGCAACAATGCGCGCATTAAACTCTTTTAGCTTTTTCTGTCATCAGACAGGAGTGAGCGAAAAACCCGATTCAGGAACACAGTTTTTGGCTCTAGCTTCACCATTCGATTATCAAAATCAGGCTGAGCTAATTGTGCCTGCCATGAAGTACGAGCCACAAGCACCTCAATATACTGAATATCTTATTGAAATTTTGCCTAAGTTAATTGAAGACAAGCAAGCTAACCTTGTTTTATTCTCATCCTATTGGCAGATGAACCAAGTAGCCGAAGCACTTGCAACTAGCTTCACGAAAAAAGGTTGGGCAATACAGGTTCAAGGGGACAGCTCTCGCATCGAAATACTGAATAAACACAAAACATTAATACAGTGTGGCAAGACGAGTGTGTTATTTGGTACAGGAAGTTTCTCTGAAGGGTTAGATTTACCCGGGGAACTGTTAGAGAACCTTATTATCACTAAGATACCTTTTGGTGTTCCAACCTCGCCCGTTGAGCAAGCGCACGCTGAATATATTGAGCAGCGTGGTGGAAACGCGTTTATGCAAATTAGCGTTCCCGAAGCGAGTAAAAAACTGATTCAATCGGTTGGCCGCTTACTGCGAAAAGAGCGAGACTCTGGTAAAGTGTACATCCTTGATCGCCGCATCGTGACCAAGCGCTATGGGAAGTCACTGCTTGACTCATTACCCCCTTTTAAAAGAACAATAAAATAGTCGTGTATAGCTAGTTCGTGATAACGAACAGCAATAACAGACACGACGATTAGAAATAGAAGAATATTTTATGGAACTACTTGAGCCAACCATGTTGGTTGTGCTGGCACTTGTCGCTTTTACCGCTGGATTTATTGATGCTGTAGCCGGTGGTGGTGGAATGCTGACCGTTCCTGCTCTTCTATCATTAGGCTTGCCTCCGCATATTGCGCTAGGAACAAATAAGCTTGCGGCAACCTTTGCATCATCAACAGCGGCTTTTACCTACTATAAGAAGAAGCTGTTTAAACCACGTTTTTGGATTAAAGCATTTATCGCAACTTTCATTGGAGCGGTATTTGGTACCTTAATCGTCGACGCTATTAGTACAGAGTGGCTTGAGAAAGGGTTACCGCTGGTTATTCTTGCTGCCGCTATTTATACGATTTTTCATAAAACGCCGCCGTCGAATAGTAATATTCTCCCAAAAGCTTGCCCTTCGATTAAAAGAAAACAAATTATTCAAGGTTTAACTCTAGGGTTTTATGATGGTGTTGCTGGCCCCGGAACCGGTGCATTTTGGACAGTAAGTTCAATGGCACTGTATCGACTTAATATTCTATTGGCATCTGGGCTTGCTAAAGCCATGAACTTTACAAGTAACTTCACTTCACTTGTGACCTTCGCCGTACTAGGACATATTGATTGGGTACTTGGACTCACCATGGGGGTTTGCTTAATGGCTGGAGCCTATGTTGGCGCACATTCAGCGATTCGTTTTGGCGCAAAGTTTATTCGGCCCGTTTTTGTTACTGTTGTAAGCGTATTAGCGGTTAAGTTGGCTTATCAAGCTTGGTTTGTCACTGCTTAGCTTCTGGTTTACTCGTGGCTTCTAACATGTCACCAGTTTAAACAAGTTTACCTATTTTTATACGAGTTGATTTATGAGCCAATTTGCTAATTTAAAACCGATCTTAGAGCAGCTAGCACACCAAGCGGCTCAACTAGATCGTAGTCGAGGGGAGCATCATCAACCTTTGTTTGATGAGCGCCTTTTCCATTGTCATGGTCGATTGCTTGTTCCGTGCGTAAACGAAACACAATCTACGTTTAAAACCATCACTCGAGAAGAACAAGCAAATAAACTGACTAAAGAGAGAGCTGAGTTTTTAACAGAAAGGTTGCTTGCTCAAATCAGTGCAATTCAACGTGAACTTTCGACTCAAGGCATACGCAAAAACGAGCCTAAGCACTCTAGCTATTATCGCAAGCCAATTAATGCACTCTATCAAGAGCTAGCCAAACACCAAGAGTGGGAGATCCGCCTGCGTGATATGGTCAGAGAAAAAGAACTCGCTTTGAAGCAAGCACCCTCGTTTCATCAGCAACAAGCTCAAAAAGCACTACTTGCTACAGAGCAAAGATTGCAACGTTGCCAAGAAGCAAAGCTTAAGCTTGAAAAGCAGATAACATTCAAAGAAAAGAATCAGTAATTAGGTCTATCGAAATCATGTCCAAAGAAACTCCGTCACCATTAGATAACGCACCAGATGAGATCAAACTCGCTGTCGATCTTATCTATTTACTTGAATCTAATGAAGTCGATATTGAAACTGCTCTTAAGGCTATCGAGATCGTAAAGTCTGATCTTGAATCAAAACGTTTAACTTCATAAATTTAATATTTTATAACTCTTTTAATTGGTAATCGCATGTATCAGCTCTCTTTCTCCTTAGATTCATTTTTGACTGACTATTGGCACAAAAAGCCAACAATCCTAAAAGGTGGATTCAAAAACTTTATCGACCCAATTAGCCCTGAGGAATTAGCAGGATTAACAATGGAAGAAGAGGTCGATTCTCGTTTTGTTTCAAACCTAAACGATAACTGGGTGGCAGAGCACGGCCCATTCGACGACAGCAAATTCAGCCAACTTCCAGAATCTCATTATCAGTTGATTGTACAAGCAGCAAACCATTGGCATGCAGGCGTTGCTCAACTAACGAAACCTTTTGAACCATTGCCTCAGTGGCTATTCGACGATCTTATGATCTGCTATTCAGCGGTAGGTGGTGGCGTAGGTCCACATATCGATCAGTACGATGTATTTATCATTCAAGGTAGCGGTAAACGTCACTGGCGTGTCGGTGAGAAAGACGTAGGTCAATATAAAGAGACACAGCGAACGGAAGCGTTAAGACAAATTGAAGGGTTTGATGCCATCATTGATGACGTTTTGGAACCAGGCGATATTCTTTATATTCCCCCAGGCTTTCCACACGAAGGCGTATCACTTGAACCTTCTATGAGCTACTCAATGGGTTATCGTTCTCCAAAAGAGCAAGAGCTTATTAGTAACTTTGCTGATTATGTTCTATCGCATGATATGGGCGATATTCATTTGCATAACCCTTCAATGCAGAGTCAAGACAAGCATGGTGAACTTCAATCATCAGATCTTACTATCTTGACGGAAATGATGACCAAAGCATTTGAAAATCCTGAAACGATTAAAGATTTTATGGGCACTATGCTTAGCCAATCCCGCCACCAGCTTGCGCTTTACCCACCAGAAGAAGATTGGACAAGCGAAGAGATTTCAATTCAACTAAATGGTGACACTACGTTTACTAAAGTCGCTGGTTTAAGAGCTCTGTATAACGAGTCAGAGCCTTGCGTCGCCTACATCGATGGCAACATGTATAAAGTGGCTACAGAGCAACAAGACCTATTACAGCGCCTTTGTAACCACGATACAATCTGTATGAGCGATTTAGACAGAGACTTTGAAAGTGCAGACGTGTCTTTAATTACCGAACTAGTCAATAAAGGCTACTGGTATTGTGAGGATTGCGAGTAAAGACTTAGGATCCAAATAGATTTTCAGTAATAAAAAACCAGCTCTAGGCTGGTTTTTTTGGATTAATACTGATGAGTGTATTTACACTTTAAACTGACTCACTAACTGCTGTTGACGCTCAGATAACGTATTAATCTGGCTTCCAACAGACTCAGACTCACCCGCTTGGCTCACAATCTGCGCACTCAGATCTCGAATATTTGAAACGCTTAAATTCACTTCTGCTGAAACCGTTTGTTGCTCTTCTGCAGCTCGGACTATTTGACTGTTCATATCGTTAATAGCGGCAATCGCTTCAAAAATATGGCTCAGTTCAGCCACAGCGGTATTAACTTGATTTGATGAATCATGCGCAAGTTGGTTACCCTCCTGAATAGCTTCAACCACATCTTGTGTTCCACGTTGAACCTTATCAATGACTTCTCTTATTTCTCCTACAGAAGCTTGCGTTCGGCTTGCTAAGTTGCGAACTTCATCTGCAACAACAGCAAAACCACGACCTTGCTCACCAGCTCTTGCTGCTTCGATTGCAGCGTTCAATGCTAACAGGTTTGTTTGTTCAGAGATCCCTTCAATGACCGTCAAAATCGCCGTGATATTCGCGTTATTTTTCGCAAGTTCTTCAACGATTGGGACTGCTTGAGTCATTTTATCCACCAAGGCACTCATTTCGTGTTGAGAGCTTTCAATCACTTGCTGACCTGACTCCGCTGCTTTATTCGCATCAGTGGCTGCTTGTACCGCTGTTTCGGCATTTTGAACCACTAGACTGGCTGTTTGTGTCATCTCTTCTGAAGCTGTCGCCACTAAGTCCACCTCTTTAAATTGAGATTCACTACTACTACGTGTTGCCATTGCTGCTTCTTTAGCTTGAATGGTTGTTTCAGCGACTTCATTCGTGGTTTGAACGACTTCTTTAATGGTAAGTTGAAGCTTCTCTAGGAACAGGTTGAAGCCTTGGGCTAACTGACCTATTTCATCTTGTGATTTAACATCCAATCGCTGAGTCAAATCGCCTTCACCTGAGGCAATATCATCTAGGCGGGCAACGACTTCTCTAATAGGTTTGACGATACGTTGAGCTAGTAAAGCAATCAGCCCCAGACCGATTAGAACAAACACACCACCGGTAAATAGTTCACTTTTAACACTCGAAGCAAGATTGTTCGAAAGAACAGTATCTAGTTCAATTGCATCCGCTACCACTACTGAGCGAGGCATCTCAAATATGACACCCCAAGTTTGGTTGGCGACTTTCATTGGTGCAAATACAGTAAGCCACTGATCATCACTACTCCAGCTGGTATCGAGTTCGCCTCCAAATAATAGGTCTGTCACTTTATCATTCGAAATAGTACTGCTCTGAAATTGACTTCCAATGGTTAAGCTTGGGTCATCACTAGCGATTAAAGATCCACTCAAGCTCAAAATATAGATACGTCCACTTCCATCGAATAAGCTCTGATCTGACTCCATAACAATATTGCTGAGTTGATCAAGCTTGAGATCAATACCGTAAAAACCAATAGGTACTTCATCTATTAGAATAGGGACGGAAATCGAGGCCGCTAAGAATTGGCCTTCATCTTGGATAACAAGTCTCGGTGTCGACACACAAACTTCACCGCTGCCAATAGGACAGTAGAAACGTTCACTTTCACTTGATTCAGCGAGTGCCTGCTCAGTTAAGACGTTTGCAATGATGTTTTCACCATTCTCAGCTGTCTTCCAATACGAAGCGAACCGCCCTATATCGTTAGAGCCTACATAATCAGCATCGATGTAATTGCTGTCTTCTCCGTCAAGTAAGTTGGGTTTAAAGACTAGGTATGCACCCTCTATAGAATCAAACTCTGCAACTGACTTACGGACCATTTCGTCAAGTGCCGTGCGAAGCTCTTCACTCGAACCGAAATTCTCTTCCGTATTGGTTTTAAAAAACAGAGCATTCGACGCAAGCATTTCAGCGCGATAGATCGCTTCATTTAAAAACTGCCCGACTTCAATTGCATTTAAGCGTGCGCGAGTTTCAAGAAGCTGCTGGGATTTTTCAATCACGGATTTTGAGCTTTGGGCTGTTATGGTCTTTTGATTTTCGATCGCATTATAAACAGAGAACCCAACTAAAGAGAGTGAGGTGATAAGTAGGCAGCATCCTGCAAGAAGTGTGATTTTCCACTGCACGGAAAGAGTTCGCATATTACATCCTTATAAGCAAACAGTTTAATTTTTGGTGTAGGTATTTTTTGACCTATTGAATTTAAGCACATTGTTTCAGTGGGTCAATCATAAGTTTAGTTAATTGTTAATAAAGTGGTCAATTACAGTAAATTGTTTTATCAATCACACCTTTGCCCTCATAAAATGAGGTGGTAGAATTTAACTCTAGCCTTTTAACCTTCAACTTAAACACGGATGACTTATGAAAATCGTCAGTTTTAATATCAATGGCCTACGAGCTCGCCTACATCAACTGGAAGCTTTGATTGAAAAGCATCAACCTGATGTAATTGGATTACAAGAAATCAAAGTACATAACGATGCATTTCCACTCGAAGCGGTTGAAGCTATGGGCTATCACGTCTTCTACCATGGGCAGAAAGCTCATTATGGTGTTGCCATGCTGTGTAAGAACAAGCCTCTTTCAGTGACCTACGGTTTTCCAACCGATAACGATGAGCACCAAAAACGCATGATCATGGTGACCGTCGAAAACGAACAAGGCGAACCTGTCACAGTTCTTAACGGCTACTTTCCACAAGGCGACAACATTACGCACGAAACGAAATTCCCATACAAAGAGCAGTTCTACAAAGATTTGATGAGTTACCTAAACCAAAACCACAGCAATGACGAAAAATTGGTCGTTATGGGCGACATCAACATCAGCCCTATTGATTTGGATATTGGTATCGGTGAACCAAACAAAAAACGCTGGTTGAAAACAGGAAAATGTTCATTCCAACCTATTGAGCGTGAATGGTTAAAGACACTTCAGGATTGGGGACTAGAAGATACCTTTAGAAACTTGCATCCAACCGTTGATGATAAGTTTTCATGGTTTGATTACCGCTCTAAAGGCTTCCCGGATAATCGTGGATTGCGTATAGACGTTGTCTTAGCAACACCATCACTTGCTTCAACCTGTATAGAAGCTGGGATTGACTATGAACTAAGAGGAATAGAGAAACCTTCCGATCACGCGCCCATTTGGTCAACCTTCTCTTAATGAAAACACTCTCTTAGTTCGCAGTGCCTACCTTATTTAGGACGGTTCAGGCCATCAAAAAAGGCTTCTTTTCAGAAGCCTTTTTCATCACTTGATTTTATCGCAGATCAATTAACTTAACGGTCTTAAATAAGCGAGGAAACGCTTCTCTGCATGTTTAAAGCACCACAGAATGATAAACGTCAAACCCATATAGAATAAGCCTGCAGCCAAAAAGGATTCAAACGGAGCGTAGTAACGAGCATTCACCAAACGTGCCGCGCCTGTTAGGTCCATAATCGTCACAATGCCGGCAACAGCACTGCCATGAAGCATAAATATCACTTCGTTACTGTACGCTGGAAGTGCTCTACGTAACGCACTTGGTAATATGATTCGGCGATATGTTTTAGAAACACTCATCCCATAAGCTTTGGCTGCTTCTACTTCACCCTTAGGTAGCCCGTTAATAGCACCTCGAATGATTTCTGCCGTATACGCGGATGTATTCAATACAAAAGCGACCAACGCGCAGAACCATGCATTTTCCCAGAGTGTGTCCTTAACCGGGAAGAATTGGTCCATGCCGTAGTAAATGAGATACAACTGAACAAGAAGAGGTGTACCACGGAAAAAATAGATAAATGCCCATGACGGCGCATTCCATAAGTAATTGGGGCTGTTTCTTGCGATGGCTAAGGGAATAGCGATAGTTAGGCCAAGTACAAGGGCACAGCTCACTAGCCAAGTGGTCGTCCACAGGCCATCAAGGTAGATAGGAAAGCTATCAATTAACAAAGAGAAATCCATCATCTACCTCGCATGAATACTAAATTTACGTTCAACCAATTTCAATAACCCGGTTGATACGCTGGTAAAAAATAAGAAAATAATTGCGACTGTCATATAAAAAGTGAATGGCATTTTGGTCGAACCCGCCGCTAGCGAGCTAACACGTACCATGTCTTCAAGACCAATGATTGACACGAGCGCAGTCGTTTTCAATAGCACTAACCAATTGTTGCCAAATCCAGGTAATGCATGTCGGATCATTTGAGGAAGTAATATTCGTCTGAATGCTAACGTCGCACTCATGCCATACGCTTTCGCTGCTTCCAATTCACCTTTATCTACGGCCATGATCGCACCACGGAATGTTTCCGCCATGTAAGCACCAAAGATAAAACCTATTGTAAGTACGCCAGCAATAAACGGGCTAACATCGATATAGTCAGGTAGGTAAGCTGTCCATTCATGACTAGGATCAGAGGAAGCAAACCATTCATTAAGCCACTCGTTCATCGAGTAAAGACTATTATTTAGTAAGATCTGTCCGCCAAAAAAGATAAGCATCATCAGCACTAAATCGGGAATTCCACGAATAACGGTTGTGTAGAGTGTAGCAATCGCTCTAGCCCAGCGGTATGGAGCGAGCTTAGCTAATGCACCGAGCATGCCAAGTATCATGGCCAGTATAAGCGACAGTATCGCGACCTCGATGGTCAAAACTGCCCCTTTTAATATTGAGGCTTCATATCCCTGTAAATCTAACATGTGTTAGTTCCTAGTCCCTAGGTTATAAAAAAGAATATCTGGTCATTGGGTACATCAATTACTAGGAACCAACAACCAGATATCGATTAAGACACTGTTATTTAGATATTACTGACCATATACATCGTAGTTGAAGTATTTAGCTGCAATCTCTTGATACACACCCTTCTCTCTTAGAGAAAGAATTGCAGCATCTAGAGTTTTAGTTAGACCTTTATCTTGCTTACGAACCGCAATACCAAAGCCTTCACCAAACCATTTTGGATCAGTTAATGAAGGACCAACGAATTCGTATGCTTCACCACCTGCTTTATTTAGAACGCCTTCTTCAAGTGCTGATGCATCACCCAACACTGAAACGATACGACCGTTTGCTAGATCAAGGTAAGCTTCATCAAATGAACCGTAACGTACAACTTCTACTGAGCTACCGTAGTTATCAGTTAGGTATTTGTCGTGCGTTGTTGCGCGTTGAACACCAATTTTAACGCCTTCAAGTTTATCGAAGTTTAAATCTGCGCCTTTTTTAGCGATGAATTTGTTTGGAATCAGAGCGTATTTTCCTGTGAAGTCGATACGTTTTTTACGCTCTTCTGTAATAGACATAGCCGCAATGATTGCATCGTATTTACGCGCTAGTAGTGATGGAATAATACCATCCCAATCTTGAGGTACGATTTGACACTTCACTTTCATCTCTTCACAAAGTGCGTTCGCCATATCAACGTCAAAGCCCTTCAGTGAACCGTCTGCTTCAGTCCAGCTAAATGGAGGATAAGCACCTTCAATACCAAAGCGGACAGTTTTCCATTCTTTCGCTTGGGCAATACCTGATGCTGCTGTTGCAGCAAGTGCTGCTACTAGTAACCACTTTTTCATTTCCATACTCCTGTGATTGAAATTTATTATTAAACTTCTATTTTTTATTTAACGGTTTTTATTAAACATTATTATTAAGCTGTTCGTTACTTGAACGTTAGTTATTGAACAGCGGTGTTGTGCTTACAGATCTATTAGACCGATTAAATTGCTCTAGTAGATAGAAGATATAAATTGTTGCAGTCGCTCCGACTCAGGGTTTTTGAACAGTAGCTTTGGATCACCCTGCTCTTCCACCTTACCTTGATGCAAAAACATCACATGATTTGAAACATCACGAGCAAACGCCATCTCGTGGGTAACTACTAACATTGTGCGGCCTTCTTCGGCAAGATCACGCATAACCCCAAGAACTTCACCAACTAACTCGGGATCAAGTGCTGATGTCGGCTCGTCAAATAACATAACCTCAGGATCAACCGCTAATGCACGTGCAATAGCAGCACGTTGTTGTTGTCCACCGGATAGGTGACCTGGGTAATAGTCTTTGCGCTCGTACAGCCCTACTTTTTTAAGCAGTAGCTCTGCATTTTCAATAGCTTGTGCTTTCGGTACACCAAGTACATGGATTGGGGCTTCAACTACATTTTCTAAGACGGTCATGTGTGACCATAGATTGAAACCTTGAAATACCATTGCAAGACGTGAACGGATACGTTGAACTTGTTTCTCATTGACGGGTACAGCTTCACCTTGACGGTTGTTTTTCATCTCGATCAATTCACCATTGACCCATATATCACCAGCTGTTGGTGTTTCTAATAAGTTGATACAGCGTAAAAAGGTACTTTTACCTGACCCAGAAGAGCCTATGATAGAAATTACATCACCTTTATGAGCTTCTAATGAAATGCCTTTCAGCACTTCATTTTGACCAAATGTTTTGTGCAGTTCTTTTATATCTAGCGCTGGTACATCTTTCATGCGCTCGTACTCCCTGTTAACTATGACTGCTGGGCTCCCCCCCACATTGCGATTCAAATTAGCACCACTAAGAAATAGATGCAACAAATTATTAACCTGTGTTTTTAGGATATATAGCCACTTTATATGAGTATTAATTCAAACATTAGCCAATAAAACTAGTAGACTCGCATAAAACAAACAAATGAAATCATTAAGCCAACTTTGCAGATGTTAATGAATTTATAAAAACTAGATATAGTTCAATATTTATTGACGTCACTTTCCCTTATTGATTAAACATCTAAAATAAAGACAACATGTAATTAACTCATGTATCAATAAAATTGATGACAACAGAGCTGACCATCAATTTTTCTTTAATAAACAATAACTTCGATTACGTAGCTTTATTTCACATTGTTTTGTAACCTGATCAAGATCAATCACGCCTAATAGCAAGCAGGCTAAACTTGCAAAAATTTTTGAATATTTAAAAAAACGATACATGCTCTCTCTTTTGTTAAGATTTAGCACATATCTCGTGCCACTCTAGCGGTCTATTCATAGCGCTGGATTCGGATTGAATAAATAACTACTTTTAATATGGGGAATCTATGTCAGACGCAGTGAATAACCCTCACTCTGATTCGGATATTGAGAACAAGAGCTACCAAGAGCTCCACCGTCCAGCATCTGAGTTTGCTAACCGTTCAGATTATCTAGATCATGAACTGCAAATTATGAAGCCACGCCGCTTTGGCCTTAACTTACCAGGTCGTGACTTCCGATTTGAATTAGAAGACTTAGTGCCTGCACTTGCTGGTACAATTGGCATTATCGCGATGTATTCTGCGGTAATGATGTCTTGGGCTGACGGTCTAACCGCAGCATGGGATCACGTTGAGTTAGGTAAAGATTTCGCCATCGAGGTTGCTCGTGTTGAGATGCTTATCCCTGCTTTACTATTCTGTATCCTAGCGTCTGGTATTTTTAACCCTAGAGCAAACTTAGCCGGTAACCACGGACCAATGATTCCATTGATCGGTAGTATTGCATTAGCGGGGGCGCACCCTCTTGCACTTGCAATCTTGCTAGGTATTTTCGGACTTCTACTCAGCTACTTTAAAGGTGGTTCAAAGCTCGTTAACCTCACCTCTCAAGGTACAGCCGGGGGCTTATTAATATTCCTCGGTTTTACTGGGGTCATGAGTCAAATAGGTTCAATTCAAGCTTGGGCAACAGGTTTGCAGTCTGCGACGGTTGAAGCAGGTAGCCTTGGCTATATCGGTCTTGTTGTTCTTGGTTTAAACATTGTTGTTTACGCCATTTTGGCAAAAATCAACAAACGTTGGTTAGCGATTCCTGTGTGTGCCTTTACTGGCCTTATTATCGCACTGGGCCTTGGTGCAGGTTTTGACCTTACATTTGAAACTGAAATGGGCATTCCAAACCTAAACCCTGTTTACTGGTGGGGAAGCACTGAACAAGGTTGGCAGTTAGGTCTTCCGAATCTTGAGCACTTCATTGCATCACTACCGTTTGCTATTCTTGCGGTTGCTATGTGGTCTCCCGACTTCCTTGGTCACCGTATTTTCCAAGAGCTGAACTACCCACGCAAAACAAATAAAGTTCTTATGGACGTTGATGACACTATGACTATGTGTTCATTCCGTCAAATGGTTGGTACTGCAGTTGGTGGTGGTAACATCACTTCATCTTGGGGTACTTACATGATCCCTGCGGCGATTGCTAAGCGTCCTATCCCTGCTGGCGCAATCTTGCTTGGTTCTATGTGTATCATTGTTGCAATCCTTGGTTTCCCGATGGATGTTGCAGTATGGCCACCAGTAATGCGTGTTGCTCTTCTTGTTGGTGTATTCTTACCACTTCTTGAAGCTGGTATGCAGATGGTTAAGGATACTAAAGACTCACAAGCGGCTGGTATCTGTATCTTCGGCTCTGCTGTTGTGAACCCAGTGCTTGCATGGGCTCTAACAATGCTTCTGGATAACAACGGCCTTATTGGTGATAAAGAGCGTGCTTCTAAGCTATCTTTCGTTGATAAGATCGTAATTCCTGGCGGTGTATTGGTTATCTGTCTAATCGCGATGTTAGCGGTAGGCATGCTAGAGACTCAATACGGCCTGAAAGCTTGGTTATAGATTAAAAAATAGTTTGGGTGATGGTTTTATCATCACCCTTTTTTTCAACTTTTTTTTACTTTTATTGATTTAGTTTAAGGTTTGCAAAAAAATTTTAGTGTATAGTAACCCTAAATGGTTATATTACTGTTGCCGTTTTAGACAGTGTTTCCATATCGTTTTAATGTAAATGACAATATGTATAGTTTTCGAGATAGAAGTTTCTATTATTATAGATATTGTTATTAATGTGAGTACTGGTCTTCTTGTGAAGATAGCTGATAAAACAGTGAAAACAGTATGTATTTTTTCTACTAAAAAGGTAGGTATGTCATGGCAGAGCAATTTGCTAAAGCTTGGGAAGGTTTTGCTGCAGGTGAGTGGCAAAGCGAAGTAAACGTTCGTGATTTTATTCAAAAGAACTACACGCCGTATGAAGGCGACGAATCTTTCCTAGTTTCTGAAGGTACTGAAGCAACTAATTCGCTTTGGGACAAAGTAATGGAAGGTATCAAACAGGAAAATGCTACTAAAGCACCTGTTGATTTTGATACGTCTGTTATCTCTACCATCACTTCTCATGATGCTGGCTATATCAACAAAGATTTAGAAACTATCGTTGGTCTACAAACAGAGAAGCCACTAAAACGTGCAATCATCCCTAACGGTGGTGTACGTATGGTTGAAGGTTCTTGTAAAGCATACGGTGAAACTCTTGACCCAATGGTTTCAAAAATCTATTCAGAATACCGTAAAACACACAATGCTGGCGTTTTCGATATCTACACTCCTGATATCCTAAAATGTCGTAAGTCTGGTGTTCTAACTGGTCTTCCTGATGCTTACGGCCGTGGTCGTATCATTGGTGATTACCGTCGTGTAGCACTATACGGTGTAAACTACCTAATGAAAGATAAGCAAGCACAGTTTGCTTCTCTTCAAGAGCGTTTCGAAAACGGTGAAGATCTTGCGGCAACAATGCAACTTCGTGAAGAAATCTCTGAGCAACACCGCGCTCTAGGCCAAATGAAAGTTATGGCTGAGAAATACGGCTACGACATTTCTGAGCCAGCTCAAACTGCTCAAGAAGCTATTCAGTGGACTTACTTCGCTTACCTAGCTGCTGTTAAATCTCAAAACGGTGCTGCAATGTCTCTAGGTCGTACTTCGACTTTCCTAGACGTGTACATCGAACGTGATATCGCTGCTGGCAACATCACTGAAATTCAAGCTCAAGAAATGATTGACCACTTCGTAATGAAGCTACGTATGGTTCGTTTCCTACGTACACCTGAATACGATGAGCTATTCTCTGGTGACCCAATCTGGGCAACAGAATCTATGGGTGGTATGGGTGTTGATGGTCGTACTCTAGTTTCACGTACGAACTTCCGTTTCCTAAACAGCCTATACACTATGGGTCCTTCTCCAGAGCCAAACATCACTGTTCTTTGGTCTGAGCAACTGCCTGACGGCTTCAAACGTTTCTGTGCGAAGGTATCTATCGATACTTCTTCTATCCAGTACGAAAACGATGACCTAATGCGTCCTGACCTAGAATCTGATGATTACGCAATCGCTTGTTGTGTATCTCCAATGATTGTTGGTAAGCAAATGCAGTTCTTCGGCGCTCGTGCAAACCTTGCTAAAACGATGCTTTACGCAATCAACGGCGGCGTTGATGAGAAGCTGAAAATGCAAGTTGGCCCAGTAGGCGATAAGATCACTGACGAAGTACTTAACTACGATGACGTAATGGGTCGCCTAGACACATTCATGGATTGGTTAGCTAAGCAATACGTGACTGCTCTAAACAGCATTCACTTCATGCACGACAAGTACAGCTACGAAGCGTCTCTAATGGCTCTTCATGACCGTGACGTTCGTCGTACAATGGCTTGTGGTATCGCTGGCCTGTCTGTTGCAGCTGACTCACTGTCTGCAATCAAGCACGCGACAGTTAAACCTATCCGTGACGAAGACGGCATCGCAACTGATTTTGCAATCGAAGGCGATTATCCTAAATTTGGTAACAATGACGCACGCGTTGATGACATCGCTTGTGAACTTGTTTCTACATTTATGGGCAAAATCCGTAAGCTTACAATGTACCGTAACGCTATCCCTACTCAGTCTATCCTTACTATCACGTCTAACGTTGTTTACGGTAAGAAGACTGGTAACACACCAGATGGTCGTCGTGCAGGTGCTCCTTTTGCTCCTGGTGCGAACCCAATGCACGGTCGTGATGAGAAAGGTGCTGTAGCATCTCTAACATCTGTAGGTAAACTACCGTTTGCTGACGCTCAAGATGGTATCTCTTACACTTTCTCTATCGTGCCAAACGCACTAGGTAAAGAAGAAGATAGCCAACGTTCTAACCTTGCTGGTCTAATGGATGGTTACTTCCACCACGAAACTGGCATTGAAGGTGGTCAACACCTTAACGTGAACGTTCTTAACCGCGGAACTCTAGAAGACGCAGTTAAGCACCCTGAGAAATACCCTCAGTTAACAATCCGTGTTTCTGGTTACGCTGTACGCTTTAACTCTCTAACTTCAGAGCAACAAGCTGACGTAATCGCACGTACTTTCACTGACTCTCTATAGTTTATAGACCGTCAATGATTGATAAAGCCTCGCTTCTGCGGGGCTTTTTGTTATCTGAATAAAAGACAACCGACTCATAATCATAGTAATTTGAGGATGCGCACAGTTTTAGTTTTCAGTATTATTGCCGCTCACTTTGGCCTATTTTTTGCTGTACTATCAAGAGTCAATCATTACTCGTAGTACTAGAATGAAGTCACGTTTTCTCCTAGCTTTAATCATCGCCTCTTCAAGTGTTGCCGCTTCTGAGCGCTCGACCGTCACTTTTGCATTAGATAATGATGGTATTTTTGGTGTTGACCAAGACTACACCAATGGTCTTTTTCTCTCATATACTTCCGGTGCAATAAATACACCATGGATACTCACCCCCCTTAGTTTGTCCGCATGGGGTGCAACATCACTCGACAAATTTGAGTTTACGCTTGGACATAAAATGTGGACGCCAAATGATATCGAATCTTTTGATCCCGTAGCCTATGACCGCCCCTATGCTGGCTACTTTCACGGTGAGTTCAACTTTATAAGTCTTCATCCTCAACAGGCGCAACGTTTTAACCTCACTCTAGGTACTGTTGGCGAGAATTCATTTGCTAGTCAAGCTCAAAAACTGGTTCATAGCATCACAGGATCCGATGACCCTAATGGTTGGGAATATCAAGTGGATGAGGGATTTGTTGCCAATGCAGGTTACTTGTCTCACTTCAATCTAGGTCGACACAACTCATTTGGTTCTACAGAGCTGGAATTCTCAAATATTAGCGAAGGCAATATCGGTGGATTTCGAAGTGACCTATCTACAGGGATGATGTTTCGCTGGGGCACAGATCTTAGTGGAAATATGGGGGCAGCCAACATTTCAACAGAAAACCCATTTAGGCCCGGAATGATTGGCGCTTCAAAAGCGGCGTGGTTTTTGTTCACTGGTATTGAAGGACGTTATCGATTTAATGACATTACTATCGAAGGCGAGCGACCAAATCTTTCAAACCCTGAAGAGTACCCATCCACCTTAGAAAACTGGCAATCTAGTGCTGTTTGGGGGGCGGTTTGGTATAACCAATATGTAGGGGCGAGCTTTACGCTAACAGCGAAAACTCCCGATTATAAAGAGGCACCAGAATCCATATATGGAACGGGTGCCCTATCTCTATTCGCATTCTTCTAACCAGTTTTCTCTTTTTTCTGCTAACTCAAACTAACAATTTTACAATTATATATTAAAGCGATCGCAGTCTGAATTCAGGCTGCTTGATCGTTGATCTACTAGCTGGCTGGTTTGACGCAGTTGCTCATTGTTATCTTCTAGCTCTTTCATAGCAGAAGAGATTTCTATCATATTATTGGCCATTGACTGACTGGTCGTCGCAAGCTCTCGAATCGACGCGAAGATGACTTCGGTTTGGTGCGCAGCATCGTCTGCTTTTTCAGTGATTTGGCTTAGTGCAGTCATTGCTTCATGACCTTTATCCTGCCCTGCATGAATAGAAGATTCAGATTGGCCAATGTACTGAATAACCTCGGCACTCTCTTTTTTCATGGTTTCAATCGTTCCAGAAATTTCTCCCACAGCGTCAACTGTTCTCACTGCCAGATTTCGAACTTCATCAGCCACTACGGCAAATCCACGGCCTTGTTCACCCGCCCTTGCCGCTTCAATCGCCGCATTTAGTGCAAGTAAATTCGTTTGCTCGGCTATGCCATTGATGATCTCCATGACAGAGTCGACTTTTGATGATGCAGTTTCTAGCTGCTGAATATGTCCTGCCGCAGATTGTAAAATGCCGTTCACATCTTCCAAGGAATCAATCGCTGCTTTAATGACTGTCGCGCCCTCTTCTGCGGCCTTCGTCGATGACTTACTTATATCAGCAACAAACTCTAACGAATTTGAAACCTCTTGTGTGGTGACACTCACCTCTTCTGTCGCAGAAGCTAATAGCTCTGTCTGACCAAGTACTTTAGATTGGTTATGAACCAAGGTATCGATTCCATTATTAAGCTCTGCTGCATTTTCCGACAGAGCATTACTACTCTGCTGTACGCCATGAACAAGCTCTCCTAAATTTTCACAACTCTCATTTATCGTCATCGCAAGCTGATTAAACTCGTCATTAGAGTTATCTCCAATTTCCATTCTTTGTGACAAATCCCCTTTCGCAACACCTGACAACACGGCACTGGTCTGATTAATCGAACGCGTTAACGTCATGCTTACCTTAATAAATATGGCAATGGTAAACACGGCTAATACCGCGCAAGCAATCAACACTGACCACTGAGTTTGCATCGCACTATGCTCTGCATTATCTTCATATTGTGTGGTGATTCCAGCGAGTATGCTGGTGACATCTTTAATGACGGTCGTCAAGCGAGATTCACTTTGGAACAGGCTTTGTTCAATTGTACCCATTTGTTGAGACAGCTCTGCGACCCTCATAAAGGTCGTCTTCATTACCTCAATCTCTTCTTCGTACAAATCGAGCATCGCATAGGTGTTCGACATATTGACGAATCCAGCCATCGCTCGATTAAACAATTTTAGATTCTGTTCGTTCGGCTGTAGAAGATAGTTTTGTTGCGCTTTTATCATTGCTTGAAAATCAGAATTCAGGGTGACCATTCCGGTTTCTTCAATCTTCATTTCTATCGTGACTGCCAGCTGCTTTAACTGACCTAACTTACCTTCGTCTACATTAAAACCAAGCTCAGACTTAACATCTAACCATGGTAGAAGCGTTTGGGAGAACTGCTCAACACTGCCGGATAAATTATCGGCTTCCAGTGATAATTCTAGCTCTTTAAGAAAGACGCTATCTTGAGCCACCATTTGCTTGATCTCTTCAATTTTGCTTTTTACTTCTCCAACTTGAGTCGCCGTTAATGAATCAAGATCAGCGGCTAAAGCTAATAGCTCACTTTGTGTTTTATGGATTGAAATTGAACCAGCAGCAACATCGCCACTGCTTTGATATTGTGTCCCCATGATAGACAGGCGGTTTGATGTGAAAATTCCAAGGCAAATGAAGCCTATGGATAAAACGACTAAAAAAAGAGTAATCTTTTGTCGTTGAGATAGAGCAAATACTTCCATGACATACCCTTATTTATCATTCAGATAAATAGATTAAGCAAAAAATGAGCAACTGAGTTCTTATTTATAGTTTTATTAATTATAACAACTCTATAACATATCGCCCGTGATATGCGATGTTTTTTCCTCACTGTTTTATAAAGATATAGTTACTGTCACAAGTCCTGTTTATACGGGGCTATTTATAATAAAATAGTCTGCAATTATTCCTTTTATGAGATGAGTTCATGTCAACAACTGGTCGCATTCATTCCTTTGAGTCTTGTGGTACTGTCGATGGCCCCGGCATTCGTTTTATCGTCTTTATGCAAGGCTGCCTAATGCGTTGTAAGTATTGCCATAATCGCGATACTTGGGATACCCATGGTGGCAAAGAAATCACCGTTGAAGAAATTATTAATGAAGCGAAATCATATCGCCACTTTATGAAAGCTTCCGGCGGTGGCATCACCTGTTCCGGTGGAGAAGCGATGCTTCAACCTGAATTCGTTCGAGACTTCTTTCGTGCTGCTAAAGCCGAAGGCATTCATACCTGCCTAGACACCAATGGACATGTTCGTAAGCATACTGAAGTTGTCGATGATGTATTAGAGTCTACTGATCTTGTTATGCTCGATCTCAAGCACATGAAAGATGAGATCCATCAAGATTTCATTGGTGTATCTAACAACCGTACATTGGACTTTGCCCGATATTTACAAAAAATCGGCCAGAAGACTTGGATTCGTTACGTTGTTGTTCCTGGTTATACTGATGATGAAGAAGCTGCGCATATGCTTGGCGAGTTTATCAAAGATATGGATAACATCGAAAAAGTAGAGCTTTTGCCTTATCACAGACTTGGTGCACACAAATGGGAAGCACTAGGGTTTGATTACGCACTTGAAGATATCGATCCGCCATCAACAGAAACAATGGACAATATTCAGTCTATCTTGAGTCAGTATAATTCAAACGTAAAATACTGATTTAAACTCGACGGCTATTGCCGTAAAAACTAATTCTAACAAATTAAAACTAACAGAGAATCACGATGGAAATGACAAATGCTCAACGTTTGATCCTATCAAACCAGTATTACCTAATGTCACAAATGGCTCCTGAGAATGCTGAAAAATATAAGCGTTTTCAAACTATTGTAGAGCGCGGCTATGAACTACAGATGCAAGAGCTCAACAAAGATTTTGGCTGTATTGTCGAAGCGGAATGTCGTCAAATTATCGATATTTTGGAGATGTATCATGCGATGCAAGAGTCAAATAAGATGCTTAAAGAAGATGAGCGGAAAGATGTTGATCAAAGACGCCTTCAGTTTTTAGGTTTCGATATCGCTCGTGAATCTCAATTGGTTAACTACGTTCGTTTCCTTGTTGATTCTGAAGGTCTATATCCGCAATTTGATAAAGCCGATCATCACTTCAACAGTCAGATGCCAATGCTAGACAAGTACCGCCGCATGCTAGTGACATGGCGCGCTTGCCCACGTCAGTACCATTTATGTGCAACTGAATTGAATCAAATTTTCAATGCTTAGGCTCTCTGTCTAGTAACAATAATATCAAAAGGGTTAGTAGTCATTACTAGCCCTTTTTTTATTCAAAATTCCCACCTAAGCTATTCATTGGTTAAAACTTTCTCTACATCACTCTTTTGTAATTAAACGCATAATTGTTAAGCATAATTCTGAAACTAAACTAATCTTAAATATGAAAGGATTTGTATTTTCTATGCGGGTTGTTTGACAGTTTGATCGGTTCAGAGGGGATTTCAGTATGAGTATTTTCGACCACTTCCAAGCACGCTACGAGGCAGCCAAGGATGAAGAGTTGTCACTTCAAGAGTTTCTGACTCTTTGTAAGGATGACAAAAGTGCCTACGCTAACGCAGCCGAGCGACTTCTGCTCGCTATTGGTGAGCCAGAAGTCATTGACACGGCACTAGACCCCACATTGAGCCGTATTTTCTCCAATCGTGTGATCTCAAGGTATAAGACATTTAAAGATTTCTATGGGATGGAAGATGCCATAGAGCAGATCGTTTCTTATTTAAAACATGCAGCTCAAGGGCTAGAAGAACGTAAACAGATACTCTATTTGTTAGGTCCGGTTGGTGGTGGTAAATCGTCTTTAGCTGAAAAACTAAAGGCCTTGATGCAACAAATGCCGATTTATGTGCTTTCAGCTAATGGTGAGCGAAGCCCAGTTAACGATCACCCATTCTGTCTATTCGATGTTAATGAAGACGGGGAAGTACTGAAACAAGATTATGGCATAGAGAAGCGATACGTACGCTCCATCATGTCTCCTTGGGCAGCCAAACGTTTAAACGAGTTTGGTGGTGATCTATCTAAATTCAAAGTCGTCAAAATACGTCCCTCTATTCTTGAACAGGTCGCCATTGCTAAAACAGAGCCCGGAGATGAAAACAACCAAGATATATCCTCTTTGGTTGGTAAAGTTGATATTCGCCAATTAGAGCACTTCTCTCAAGATGATCCTGACGCATACAGCTATTCAGGTTCTCTTTGTAAGGCAAACCAAGGGTTGATGGAGTTTGTCGAAATGTTTAAAGCGCCAATTAAGGTGCTACATCCACTATTAACCGCAACACAAGAAGGGAATTTCAATGGTACAGAAGGGCTATCTGCCCTGCCATTTGACGGCATGATCCTCGCTCACTCGAATGAATCAGAGTGGCAGACGTTTAGAAACAATAAAAACAACGAGGCTTTCTTAGACCGTGTGTACATTGTGAAAGTACCTTACTGCCTACGTGTTTCTGAAGAAGTTAAGATTTATCAGAAGTTACTTGAACATTCTGAGCTTTCAAAAGCGCCATGCTCCCCTAGTACGTTAGGATTGTTAGCTCAATTTAGTATTCTATCTCGCCTAAAAGAGCCAGAGAATTCATCTCTATTCTCTAAAATGCGAGTCTATGACGGAGAAACCCTAAAAGATACAGATCCTAAAGCGAAGAGTTATCAAGAGTATCGAGACTATGCAGGCGTTGATGAGGGCATGTCAGGTCTATCAACCCGTTTTGCGTTCAAGATTTTATCTAGAGTGTTTAACTTTGACCAAACAGAGGTGGCGGCTAACCCGGTTCATCTGTTCTATGTCATCGAACAACAAGTTGAAAGAGAGCAGTTCCCACAAGAGCAAGCTGAGAAATATCTCGAATATCTTAAAGGTTACCTAGTACCAAGATACGTCGAATTTATCGGAAAAGAGATCCAAACCGCCTATCTGGAATCTTACTCAGAATACGGTCAGAATATTTTTGATCGATACGTAACCTACGCTGATTTTTGGATTCAAGATCAAGAATATCGCGATCCAGAAACAGGGCAGCTGTTCGATCGAGGCTCACTAAACAGCGAACTTGAGAAAATTGAGAAAACCGCCGGGATCAGTAACCCTAAAGACTTCCGAAACGAGATTGTTAACTTCGTTCTTCGTGCAAAAGCTCATAACAATGGTAAAAACCCAGTTTGGACGAGCTATGAAAAACTGCGCACTGTTATCGAGAAGAAAATGTTCTCTAACACGGAAGAGCTATTACCCGTTATCTCATTCAACGCAAAAACATCGTCGGAAGATCAGAAAAAACATGATGATTTTGTCGCTCGTATGATGGAAAAAGGCTATACCGAGAAACAAGTAAGATTGCTATCTGAGTGGTATTTACGCGTACGTAAATCTTCTTAACTGCAGGCAACGCTAAACCCGTAGGTCTTAGCCATCACTACAAACTGTATTGATGGCTAAAGGCTCAGTGGTGTGATGTTTATAGAGGAATTGCTTATGGCACAATTTATCGACAGAAGGCTAAACGGAAAAAACAAAAGTGCGGTCAATCGCCAACGATTTTTGCGTCGCCATAAAGAACAGATTAAAGAATCGGTTGCAGATGCTGTAAACCGCCGCTCAATCACAAACACAGATTCCGGTGAAGATGTTTCTATTCCCCATCGTGACATCAAAGAGCCTAGCTTCCATCAAGGCAAAGGTGGCAAGCGCGAACGTGTACATCCTGGCAATGACCAGTTCATTAAAGGCGACAAAATTGAGCGCCCTAAAGGAGGTGGTCAAGGGAAAGGGGCTGGAGAAGGTGATGCAAGTCCTGATGGTGAAGGCGAAGATGAGTTTGTATTCCAGATCTCAAAAGATGAATACTTAGACCTTCTTTTCGAAGATCTTGAACTCCCCAACCTCGAAAAAAATCAAGTTAACAAAGTAACCGAATGGAAAATTCACCGAGCCGGATTTCAAACAGCCGGTATTCCATCCAATATCGCTATTGTTCGTTCATTGCAACAATCACTGGCACGTCGGACGGCAATGACCGCCGGGAAAAAACGTTTGCTAGCTGAATTAGAACAAGAGCTGGAACAAATCAGAAACACTGAGCCTGCCCAAATGCTTGAAGAGAAACGCATCAAGGAGGAAATCGAAGAATTAAGAAATAAACTCAAAGCCGTACCATTTATCGATACCTTTGATCTGCGTTTTAAAAACTATGAAAGGCGCCCTGTGCCCTCTAGCCAAGCCGTCATGTTTTGTCTAATGGATGTCTCTGGCTCTATGGATCAAGCGACTAAAGATATCGCTAAACGCTTCTATGTCTTGCTGTATCTATTCTTAAATCGAACTTACGAGAATGTCGACGTGGTATTTATTCGCCACCATACTCAAGCAAAAGAGGTGGATGAACACGAGTTCTTCTACTCACAAGAAACAGGTGGAACCATAGTATCTAGCGCATTAAAGCTAATGAATGAAATCGTCGCTGAACGTTACCCTGCCGCTGAATGGAACATCTACGCAGCGCAAGCGTCTGACGGAGACAACTGGGCAGATGATTCACCACGATGCAAAGAGTTACTGGTTAATAAACTGCTGCCGACCTGTCAGTATTATTCTTACATAGAAATTACCCGTCGCTCCCATCAAACACTGTGGCATGAGTATGAAAAATTGGAGCAACAGTTTGATAATTTCGCCATGAAAAACATCCGTACTGTTGATGACATATTCCCAGTCTTTAGGGAACTTTTTGCCAAGGAGGGGCAGACATCATGAAGATATCTTCCTTTATTGCAAACAGCGAACTTTTTCAAAAAGAAACAGCTTAGGGAAATGTGCCCATGACTACAAAATCAAAAACAACGAAATCTAAGGCAGATAAAGCAAAGAATAAGATGCTTCCAGATGGACCTGACTGGACATTCAGTTTACTTGAACAGTATCACGTTGAAATAAAGCGGGTTGCTCAACATTATCGACTCGATACCTACCCTAATCAAATTGAAGTTATTACGTCTGAACAGATGATGGATGCGTATTCCAGTATTGGAATGCCGATCAATTATAATCACTGGTCTTTTGGCAAAAAATTCATTCAAACAGAGCAAGGCTATAAGCATGGTCAAATGGGGTTAGCTTACGAAATAGTAATTAACTCTGACCCTTGTATCGCCTATTTAATGGAAGAAAACACAGTCACGATGCAAGCACTTGTGATGGCGCATGCCTGCTATGGACACAATTCTTTCTTCAAAGGCAATTATCTATTTCAAACTTGGACAGATGCCAGTTCAATCATCGACTACCTGTTGTTTGCTAAAAACTATATAACGGAATGTGAGGAGAAATATGGCGTAGCTGAAGTTGAGGAGTTAGTCGACTCCTGCCATGCCCTAATGAATTACGGTGTGGACCGTTATAAACGTCCGGAAAAAATATCCATTGCGGAAGAGACTGCTCGTCAGCAAGAAAGAGAATCCTATCTTCAATCACAAGTAAATGAACTTTGGCGTACCGTGCCAAAGGCAAAAACGGAAGAAGAAGATATGAAGGTTAGGTTTCCGACCGAACCCCAAGAGAACATCTTATATTTCATAGAAAAACATGCTCCTCTACTAGAGCCTTGGCAACGAGAAATTGTCCGGATTGTTCGAAAAATCAGCCAATATTTCTATCCACAAAAACAGACTCAGGTCATGAACGAAGGTTGGGCAACGTTCTGGCACTACACCATATTAAATCACCTTTATGACGAAGAGCTAGTGTCAGATAAGTTCATCTTGGAGTTCCTACACAGTCACACAAGTGTCGTCGCTCAGCCTGCTTACAACAGCCCTCAGTTTAGTGGGATAAACCCATACGCACTTGGATTTGCGATGTTCCAAGACATAAAACGGATCTGTGAAGATCCCACAGATGAAGACAAGGAGTGGTTTCCCGATTTAGCAGGTTCTGATTGGCTTGATTCTCTTCATTTTGCCATGCATAACTTTAAAGATGAGAGTTTTATTAGTCAGTACTTGTCACCAAAATTGATGCGCGATTTTAAGCTATTTGCTATCAATGATGATGACAGAAAGAACTACATTGAAGTAAGTGCCATTCATAATGACTCTGGGTATCGCGAAATTCGTGAAAAGCTTGCGGCTCAATATAACTTGAGTAACTTAGAGCCTAATATCCAAGTCTTTAATGTTGATGTTCGTGGCGATCGTTCTCTGACCTTGCAATATGTCCCACAAGATAGAGTCCCCTTGGACGACAACTATGAAGAAGTTCTCAAACACCTTCATCGAATCTGGGGTTTTGACGTCATTTTAGAAGAGCGTAAAGAGACAGGGAGACGGGAGATTCTTGCCACATGCCCACCGCGAAAGGAATATGATTCTAAGACTTGAAGCTAGCAGATCAAATTGAAGTTAAAAATCTCAAATATAAAAAGGAGCGATATTCGCTCCTTTTTTATGGCTGTGAAATACAACTTAGATACTCAAGCTAAACTTGTTACTTAACTTACCGTTAGCAGTAGGAAAGCATTATCTATTTGTTGTTAAAAATCAGTAATCAATGAGATAAAATAGCTCTCACTATCTCTAAGTCTTCTGGAGTATCAACGCCAGCAGCGGGCGCTTCTTTTGCGATATCAACATGGATTTTTTCACCATGCCAAAGGACACGCAATTGCTCTAAGCACTCAATCTTTTCTAACGCTGTCGGTTGCCAATTAATGTAGGTATTAATAAAGCCGGCACGATAAGCGTATATTCCAATGTGACGCAGTAGAGGTTGAGAAACACTAGGGTTCTCTTTATTAAAAGCATCTCTATCCCACGGTATAGTGGCACGACTAAAGTACAGAGCGTAACCCTCTTTATCGGTCACTACCTTAACCGAGTTAGGGTTAAAGACTTCACTCTCATCAGAAATTTCAACACCCAATGTTGCCATAGGAGCAACGCTGCCAGCCAAGTTTTCTGCAACCTGTTTAATGATAGAAGGTGGCACGAGCGGCTCATCTCCTTGAACATTAACGATAATATGATCATCAGGTATGTTCATCACTTTAGCAACTTCCGCTAAACGCTCAGTGCCAGACTCATGGTCTGCCGAGGTCATGCATACTTGCCCACCAAATGATGTTACAGCTTGTGCTACCCGTTTATCATCTGTCGCTATGATAACCTGTTCAGCTCCAGCTTGAATGGCTTGCTCGTAAACCCACTGAATCATAGGTTTCCCTGCAATATCAGCTAAAGGTTTACCCGGAAGACGCGTCGACTGAAAGCGTGCAGGAATAACAACAGTAAATGACATTAACGTCCCTCTTCTGCCGTAATCGTACGAGCTTCAGGTTCAATTAGAACAGGGATACCCTCTTTAACTGGGTATGCAAGCCTGTCAATTTTACAAATAAGTTCTTGGTTTTCTTTATCAAATGTCAGTTTACCCTTACATACAGGGCAAGCGACGATTTCAAATAGACGATGATCCATATTGTTCCATAACCTCTTTTATTTTATCTAAAATGCGCTGTTCATTGACCGACTCAAATTCAGCAGAAACAGGTAAATACCACCATGTCTCCTTCGCAAATTCTCGGCATTTCACCGCGTCTTTTTCTGTCATGATGATGTTTGAACCCAACTGGCTTAACGCATCTAACTCTTGCTCTTGATACGCTTGATGATCTGCAAAGCCTTTGGTTTCAACTAGCTGTGCATCAAGCTGACTCAATGTGTTAAAAAATCTAGGAGGATGCCCTATTCCGGCAAATGCGACTACTCGTTGTAATGTTTTGACCGAGACTCGCTCGCCAGTAACTAAATTAACCGCTTCATCTGGCGATAACGTCATTGCCATCTCACCACTTTCAGGCTTTCCGCCGTTAGTAATAACAAAATCCACTTCTTCAAGGCGCGAGAGTCCCTCTCTCAGTGGCCCTAGGGGTAGTAAACACTCATTACCAAAGCGTCTTGCACCATCAACTATAGCAAACTCAATATCACGCTGTAGCGCATAGTGTTGAAGTCCATCGTCAGTGATGATGATATCTACATCTTCTACCAGTAACGCTTGAACCGCTTCTGAACGGGTTGGTGAAACGGCAACTGGAACACCCGTTCTCTGCTTAATGAGCTTGGGTTCATCTCCGCAATGGTCCGCAGAAGTCGAGTATTCAACAACAAGTGGATAACTTGGCGCTTTAGCACCATATCCTCTAGAGACCACACCAGGCTTATAGCCTTGTTTTTTTAACTGCTCAACAAGCCAAATTACGACTGGCGTCTTACCATTACCACCAGCGGTTATGTTTCCTACCACGACAATTGGAATCGGCGCTCGGTAACTCGTTTTATTGCCTAACTTATAAGCACTTCGGCGCTTTGTACTTATATATAAGAATAACTGGCTTAATGGCCACAAAAATGGCCAAAGCAGATATTTTAATGGATGATTCTGAAACCAGATTTTTTCAATCACCAGTTAATCACCAAATTGAATACGATGTAACTGAGCATAAGCGCCATTTTGACCTAACAGCTCTTCATGCGGGCCACGTTCAATCACTTTACCTTCATCTACAACCAAGATCTCATCAGCATCTTCAATCGTAGATAGGCGGTGTGCAATTACCAGTACTGTTTTATCTTTCTGCAATTCTTCAAGGGCAGCTTGTATTGCTCTTTCTGATTCAGTATCAAGTGCGGATGTTGCTTCATCAAGAATAAGAACAGGCGCATCTCGTAGCAGTGCTCGAGCTATTGCGATACGTTGACGTTGTCCACCAGATAGGCTTGAGCCATTTTCACCGATAATCGTGTCTAACCCGTCTTCAAGGTTATCAATAAAATCCATTGCATGTGCAAGTTTAGCTGCATGTTCTATCTCTTCACGGCTATATTGCTCGTTTGCTGCGTAAGATATGTTATTGGCAATCGTATCGTTAAATAAGTGAACGTTCTGAGAAACTAATGCAAAATGAGTTCGTAAATTGGTTAGCTCATAATCACGCACATCGTGGCCATCGAGTTTAATCGTGCCTGAATCAACGTCATAAAAACGTGTGAATAAATTAGCGATGGTACTTTTACCAGAGCCTGAACGACCAACTAGAGCAACTGTCTTGCCTTGAGGAATAGTAAAGCTGACGTTAGATAAAGCAGGGGTATCTTTACCCTCGTACGAGAACGTCACATTATCAACGGTAACAGAGCCGGTTGCTTTTTCTACTTTAAGTTTGCCATTATCACTTTCAGTTTCTAAATCCATAAGAGAGAACAGAGTTTGACACGCAGCCATACCACGTTGGAATTGAGATGTAACATTGGTCAAAGCTTTTAATGGACGAAGCAGAGCAAACATCGCCGAGAAAATTACGGTAAAAGTACCTGGGGTTAACTCCGCTTTAATTGAATCAACACTGGCTAGAAACAGAACCGTTACCAAAGCAATTGAAGCAATTAACTGTATTACCGGGTTTGCGACTGCTTGTGCTGCCACTAGCTTCATCGTTTGCTGACGCATTTGATTACTTACTTTATCAAAACGTTCGCGTTCTACTTCTTGTCCGCCATAGCTTAAAACGACTTTATGACCTTTCAGCATCTGCTCAGCAGAAGAGCTCACATTTCCCATACTGGTTTGCATATTCTTCGAAATTTTTCGAAATCGCTTCGAAATAATAGTAATACCCCAAGCAACAATTGGAGCCACAAGAATTAAAACCAACGAAAGCTTCCAACTGTTCCAAAACATCAACGTCAGTAACCCAATGATACTCGCGCCTTCTCGTACAATACTAACCAACGCACCACTTGTTGAACCGGCTACTTGCTCTGAATCATAGGTAATACGCGACAGTAAACCACCTGTTGATTCTTTATCAAAAAAGGTGACCGGCATGTGCATAAATTGGTGAAATATCTTACGACGCATGAGCATCACGACATTTCCTGAGACCCAACTTAAGCAGTAAGTAGAAACAAAGCCACTCAAGCCCCGTAAAAACATCATACCAAAAATGATCAATGGCAAAATACGAAGAAAACTTGATTCAGTCTCGCCAAAGCCTTCATCTAAAAGAGGCTTTAACAGAGAAAGCATATAAGTATCGGCAACGGCATTGATAATCAGTGCAACCACTGCAACCGCTAAACCTGCCTTATAACGTCGAATATAAGTCCATAATCGTTTAAACGTTTGCAGCGTTGTTTCATCTGTAGTGGTAGACATAAAAGTGCTTTATTTTGAATGCAATATTGCGGTTATTCTACTCCGTTCCGTAGCATCTGCCTATACCAACGAGCACCTTCTCTTTGACGAATACTAGAAACCTGCCACATATCTTGGCTAACATGTATGGTAATTTGCCCATGCTGACCAGTATCTAACCAGTCAGCCCCTTGCCGAGTATATCGGTCAACCACTCGCGGGTCTGGCAATTGCCACCTGCCACCTTTTGCTAGAGATGCGATAACCACTGTGGGGTTCACTGCTTGAATAAATCTAGATGTTGAAGACGTAGCACTACCATGATGAGGCACGATTAATACATCACTTACTAATTGTGTTGGGTTACGCACGAGCATCCATTCAACTAATACCTCAATATCCCCTGTTAATAAGAGGCTAAAGCTTGATTGCTTATCAACTACTCGAATGACACAAGAGTGAGGGTTATACGCTCTATCAACAGACTTAGGAGGCCATAGCACTTCAAATTTTAGCCCTTCCCAATCTAAAGTCTCACCGACAGTGCAAGGCATATAGTTCGGAAGTCTCTGCGGAGTAAGCTTTATACGTGGAGCAAAACGTTCCTCCAATGTAGTTCTACCCGCAGCATGGTCTGAATCTAAATGGCTCAATATAAGACCGTCGAGCGTGTTAATACCTCGTTTAGCCATTATTGGGATGATTGTTGACTCAGCAATAGACCCCGTATCCCACTTGTTTCCGGTGTCATACACTATCGCCTTACCATTTTTCTCAATTAATATTGCAAGACCATGCCCTACATCCAATACGTCTACTCGCCATTTACTTGAATCTGTTGGCATGCTCCATTTATGCCACCAGAACGTAGTAAACAGAACCACCAACATTACCCGTGCTCGTTTATTTAAGTAATAACCGATAAAAAGCAGAACCGACATGGAAGCGATAAATGTTATTTGACTTTGCGTTAATGTCACCCAGCTATTCGAGGCGTAATTTGTACTCCACTGTATTGGCTGCATTAAATACCCGACGATTCCCCAACACAGGGAGGAAAAATCAACGTTAATAGCTGTCATCAGTAATGAGATTAATATAGTGGGAATAATGACAAAGCTAAACCAAGGGACAAATATTGCGTTATATATCAGGCTGCTAATACTCGTACCACTGAATATTAAAACCGTTATTGGTACCATCCAAAAGACAATTAATACCTGCACTTTTAATGCAACCAATAACTTTCCCTTATTCGTCTCAGTTTGGCCTAAAATATAAAACACCATGGATACAGCATAAAAAGAGAGCCAAAAGCTACTAGAGAAAGATGAAAACGGAGAGATCAATAATACTAATGCGAGTGTCGCTAGTAGCTTTTTAGGAAGAGGCTGTTGGGTGCTAGAGAGAATAAATAGTGAGCCTAAAACACACATAGCCAAAGCTCGTTGAGTCGGCAAACTAAAACCGGCAAGCCAAGCGTAACCTAAAGCGAATGTTACTCCCCATAACCAAGGAGCCCAAAGTAGCCACATTGAACATCGACTGATTAACTTACCCAACCAGAAACCAACAAAAAACATTGCCCCGATATGTAAGCCCGAGATAGCAATAAGATGAATTAATCCGCTATTTCGATAGTTTTTCCACTGCTGTTTTGTAATGAAACTACGCTCGCCAAAGACTAGCGCAATGATTGGGCCTTTCACTGTGCTTTGTTCTAGATATCCTAGTATTCGCTGATAAAGAACCTGTCGATATGAAAGACTACTTTTCACTACATAAGACTTTGCTCTATTCACTGAGGCTCGTGCAACCCACCTTTGCGATATATAATAGGATTCGATATCAAACCCAACTTCATTTAACCGACCATAAATAGGTTTAACCGAGACTGTCGCATTGATAATATCACCAAGTCTAAAAGGTCTGTCACTGACAAGTCGGATCTTCGGCTGGAGTAAATAGGGCAAACTTTGACCATTGATTGATCTAAGTAAAACAGTGCCCTCATAACCATGACTGATTTGCTTAAAAAAGCTGTCAATTCGAGCATTTATGGTAATATCCGCAGCGGTTCTAAAAATCATATTCTGCTGATGTTGTAACTGATTGCCATTTATTAACACGATGAATATCGCAAGGGAAATGCCAAATAATCTACGTAGCCTTCTATACTTGATTGAAAGTAATGTGCACGTAATGGAGAGAATAGACCACTTCCAGTCCGGCAAGAATGGCCAGAATGGAGCGCTTAATACAGTTATAGAGAACGAAAACAACGTCCAGTAATTAAATAAGAGAGTCATATTTCCCTATGCCAAGAAAATTCATCAAACGTTTTATGCCTGACCACAGCGTGATTAAGCGTCAGAAGGCATTAAAAATTTTTGGCAATGTTTTATATAACCCTAACCTTTGGTGTTTGAATCGTCGATCCGCTGCTGGAGCATTTGCGGTTGGTCTATTCATGGCTTTTGTTCCTCTTCCAAGCCAAATGATCATGGCTGCTGGTTTGGCAATTTCTTGTGGTGTAAACCTTCCTCTTTCGGTCGCTTTAGTCTGGATAAGCAACCCTGTTACTATGCCTGTTTTGTTCTACTGCGCTTATAAAGTTGGTGCACTTGTTATGAATGTTCCTGCTCAGAGTTTTCACTTTGAACTCACCTGGGAATTCTTGTTTAGTCAAATGCACACCATTGGTCCCCCATTCCTACTCGGTTGCTTAATCTGCGGTATCATCGCGGCGATGATCGGCTACTTTGGTATTAAAGGACTATGGCGCTATTCTGTTGTTCGAAGCTGGCAACAACGTCGACTACGCTAGCCAAATACACCTTAAAGATAAAGACAACGGATATAGAATTAGCACACACTTAAAATTACCGATGTAACCCAAAGTTATGTCGATATGATTAAAAGCTACCTATGCCAGTTGCCCTTCGTTAGACAAACTTTGTATCTGCCACTCTTACAAGCTCTAATCCCGCTATAATTCGACGACTTATGCTTTGATTTCCCACTCCAAGTAAATGATAATAAATCTCATTACTAAAAATGAGATTTATTATGTTCAGCGAACACGCCAATGCAAGCTTCGTAGAAGACACAATCACTTATAGTGATCCCGTAACTACCTCCATTCTATTAGTTGAAGATGACGCAATTCTCAATCAGCAGCTCACATCTCTGCTGAAGACAAAAGGATACTCGGTAACAGGCATACAGTGTGGCGAAAAGGCATTGGTTGTATTAAAAAATCACGAGTTCGACTTGGCGATTCTCGATATTGAGCTCCCTAGTGTTGACGGTTTAAGCCTCTTGCATTTCATCCGAGAACACAGTGAGACCCCAGTAATCCTTCTTACTGCATATGCCGCAGAAGAACATAGAATTCGTGGATTCCAATCAGGAGCCGACGACTATATATCTAAGCCTTGCAACTTCACCGAGTTAAGCCTTCGAGTTGAAGCCGTATTAAGGCGAACCCAAAAGCAGTCATCCCCTCCCCCACAATCCGTTGAGCTCATTGCTCAGGAGTTAGTACTCAATCGAACTGAACATTCTGTTTTAGTGACCGTATCAAACCAATCCAGACGTATAGACTTAACGCCTATCCAATTCAAATTACTGTGGACGCTTGTTCATAACCGAGGCTCCTTGCAAACCAAGCCCTACTTGTACCAAACCGTTCTGGAAAGAGAGTTCAGTCCCTACGATCGAAGTCTCGATATGCACTTAAGTAGAGTTAGAAAAAGGTTGGTAGAAGCAGGCATGCTAGCAAATCGAATCCAGACCGTTCACGGAAAAGGATACTTATTCCAATGAAAAAATATCTGTTTTGGCGGCTGTTCGTCATATTGTCTCTCGGTGTGGTTATTTTCTTTTCTCTACTACATAGTGCCGCCATATTATCGGACGAAAAAATGAGTTATATCGACGAGTTACATCAGGCACAAATTCGCACTTGGGGATCAAAAGCTCAATCTCTTCTCGATGAAGGAGACCCGTCGAAATTGGATAAATGGTTAAAAGAACTCGCTATTCAAGAAAATACTTGGGTAACCGTTATTCGCTCTCAAATTGATAATGTCGCAGGCAACCCCCTCAACGAACGTTTTTGGCGAGGCTATGGTATAGGGCGTTCTGAAACATGGAAAATACACCTCTATTTTCCCGACAATCCAATCATGGAGGTCGCTCTTACCCCCTCTAATTATCATTTTCTAATCATTCTTCCCGACCGAATGCGCCCTGGCGCTTATCAATCTCACGTATTCTGGCTATATCGAGTGGTGATTCCTTTTGTCGCTCTATTCGCATTAACCCTATATATCTATAGTAAGGTGATGACGCCATTAAAACATTTTCACTCAGCGGCGGTGGAGTTCAGCCGTGGTAATTATCAAGCTCGAATAGCAGATAGTGTCTCTTTAGGTGAAGATGAGTTTGGTCAAGTTGCGCGAACATTTGACATAATGGCAGAAAGAACATCTACGGTGATCGAGCATAATCGAAACCTGATCGCGGACATGTCTCATGAGATACGCACACCGATAGCTAGAATAGAAATGGCCGTAGATTGCGTAGAACAAGATATTAGCCCAGATGTGATGGTGGAACGAATAAGGGCTGAGGTTTTGCAAATGCGGCAATTGGCCGAAGATACATTAACACTCGCATGGATTGAAAACGAAAGACCCGATTTACGTATAGAGTCTTTTGACTTAAGTGAACTCTTGGATGCCATTATTGAAGATGCAAGATTCGAGTACCCCGACCGTCAGCTTGAGCTAAACATCCCTAACTCTCTTCCACTGTCTCAATCAAATCAAAGGGCCGTTGGTCATGCTCTTGAAAATATTATCCGAAACGGTCTCCGCTATACACCACCAGCCCAATCCCTGAATGTACACGCCACGATCGAAAAAAATCAAGTCTGCCTAACCATTACTGATAGCGGTCCGGGTATCGACCCCAAACTTTATAGTGAGATATTTAAACCATTTTTCAAGGCAGAAGAACAAGTAGGTTCTCGTAAAGGCTTTGGGGTCGGGCTCGCTTTGGCTAAGCGCCACATTGAGGCAGTAAAAGGCGCTATATCGGCAAAAAATCATCTCGATAAGGGATTAAGATTCACTATTCTTCTGCCCGTATAAATGAAGCTATCAACAAAAATATCAACTATGCAATCTCTTTGATTTGTAACAATTGTAAAACTTATTTACCTGTAAGGCGTAAAGAGCGATTATCACGCGCAAATGATAAGAAATCTCATTATCATTCAGTGGTGAGCTGACGAATATATCGTCCAGCTTAAGAAAACCAAATAAAAATAAATAACGGAATAGTATATATGGAATTCAAAGTCTCGTTACTTGCAATGGCTATTGCAGGTACTCTTGCTTCCCCCATCGCCCTTGCAGAAAGCCCTGAAAAAACGCCAGAAGTGGACAGCCAAAAACCCGAAGTGATCGTTGTTGTTGGTGAACTGACTAACTTTTCGGTGACAGATACCGAGCTTGAAAGCTATCAAGCTCAAGATCTTGAAGACATATTCCGTACTGACCCATCGGTATCAGTAGGTGGTTCTGTAGGAATGGCGCAAAAAGTCTACGTGAGAGGGTTGGAAGATACCTACTTAAACGTGACTGTCGATGGAGCACCACAAACAAGTACT
The DNA here is from genome assembly GCF_050337265.1 of Vibrio lamellibrachiae. Taxonomy (NCBI): domain Bacteria; kingdom Pseudomonadati; phylum Pseudomonadota; class Gammaproteobacteria; order Vibrionales; family Vibrionaceae; genus Vibrio; species Vibrio lamellibrachiae. Next base: position 295,412 of record NZ_JAKJSU010000006.1, on the reverse strand, counting down.
CTATTTCACCATACGGGCCGCTTATCAATTGACCCATATCTTTTAAAGACTGTTGAAGTTCAAGCGGGTGCAGGTGAAGCTACAAGTGGTTTCGGCGCACTAGGCGGTGCTATTCGGTTCAAGACAAAAAGTGCTCATGATCTACTAGCACCAGGAGAAAGCTTCGGTGGTACCGTCAGTGCTAGCTACTTTAGCAATGATGGACATAAAACGAGCGCCAGTTTATACGGCGAAATCAATGAAAACTGGGGACTGCTTGGCTCATTTGTTACCACTAGTAATGACAACATGGAAGATGGTAACGGCGATGAGATCACCGGTACTTCATCTGATAAAGCGCTCGGATTTATTAAAATTGATGGCAATTTAACTGATAATCAAACATTAACGTTAAGTTACGAGAATCGTAATGAAGACGGCGAATTCGGTCAACGCCCAAACTGGCATGTAATAGCCGATGCTCCTTTATATCCAGTGGAAACTCAGAGACACACCTTCGCGGCAAATCATACTCTGAATTTTAGTGATTTTGTCAATATGGAAAACTCACTATATTACACCCAAGCTGATATCACTCAAGATGGCCGCTGGGGACTATACAACGGCGAAGTGAACACACTTGGGTTTGATATCCGTAACACCAGCCACATACAACAACATGCTATTACATACGGCCTTGAATACCGTACAGATGAGGCAGCCGCTAAATCACTTGAACCAGGCGCAGACCCCGCAATAAAAGAAGAAGGAGATATCTTTGGTTTATACGTTCAAGACCACTGGCAAGCAACACAAGCTCTCCTATTAAGTTTTGGGGCTCGTTATGACAATTACCAAATGGAACAATTGTCTACGGGTACAAAAATAGACAGCGATGGCGTGAGCTCTAACATTGGCTTTAACTACCAAATTATTGATGGCCTAAAGCTTAACGCAGGCTATGCACAAGCACTGCGTGGTAAACAAGTTGGTGACACATTCACTCTAGACTCTTATTCAATCAATCCTGATTTAAAAGAAGAAACGGCTGAAAATACTGAAGTGGGCCTTGAATACCGACAAGCGAGCTGGTTAGCATCTGCTACTGTTTTCCAAAGCACCATCGATGACGTTATCGACGTACAGAGCCGTCAATATGAAAATGTGGGCAAGCTAAAAACTAAAGGTTATGAGCTTAAAGCAACCTACTGGTTTGATGACCTAACGGCAATAGCAAGCTTTAGTAGTGTCGATGCAGAACTAAATGGCCAAGACCTCAATGGCTATGACCATGTTGGTATAGGCAATTCTCGAGGCGATACCTTTGGTCTTAACCTTACCTACAATGTAAATACGGATATTGAACTAGGCTGGAACTACATCTTTGTGGCTGACCTAAATGGCGTTGAAGTCGCTAACGACTGGGTGCCTGACAGTTCATACATCGACAAACCTGGATATCAAGTCCATGACATTTATGTTCAATGGTACCCATTAAACAACCAAGATCTGAATGTTAACCTTACTGTGACTAACTTATTCAACGAATACTACCGTGATCACTCAAGTATTGGTGATTACTCTAAGTTTGGTACTGGATGGGAATCTGTTGCAGGTGTTTATGCTGCAGGCCGAGATGTGCGTTTCAACGTTTCTTATGGTTTCTAGGGAGGCAGCTAATGTTGAATAGATATACGGTTTCAATTGTCGCAAGTGCAACATTACTTCTGAGCCAATTTACTGCTGCTGAAACCATCACAGTAAAACACCTTATGGGCGAAACTCAAGTTGAAACTAAACCTGAACGCGTTGTTGTGCTTGGGATGGATAGCCTTGATGTACTTGATAAATTAGGGATTGAACCTATCGGAGTCGTAAAGTCACCGATGCCTCCTTACCTAACTAAATTTCAGGACGAACGCTTTAAAACTGTCGGTTCTTTATTTGAGCCCGACTTTGAAACGATCTTTACATTAAATCCAGATTTGATCATCGTCAGCAATAGAAGCTCTGGGTCTATATCCGAGCTCGAGAAAATAGCGCCTACCGTTCTTTTCATGGCTGACTCTAAGCATTATTGGGAAACAACTCAGCAAGCTTGGAGAATGATTGGAGACATATTCGAAAAGCAAGAACAAGTCGAGTCTATTATCCGCGATCAGCAAGAGCAAATCGATGCGATACACGCTAAAGTTACAGCAGACAAAGCCGATGCGTTAGTTGTCATGGTAAGTGGCGGTAATCTAACAACGTTTGGAGCGAAGTCTCGATACGGTGCTATCTACTCTCTGTTTGGGTTTTCTGAATCATACGGAAACAGTGAAACGTACCAACACGGTGATGCTATTAGTTACGAATATATAACTAAGGTTAATCCTCAATATATGTTGGTGTTAGATAGAGATGCGGCTATTGGTCAATCGAAAGCAACGGCAAAAGAGCAGTTTGATAATCCATTAGTCAATAAGTTACCCGTATATAGGAACGATAAGATCAGTTACCTTGATTCTCACGCTTGGTATATCTCAGCAAGTGGAATACAAGCTAATCAAAAAATGATTGACGATATTCAATCGGTCCTCAATTAGTTCTTAGTAGAATATGCAAAACACAAGTTGAGACTAACAACTGCCACCCTAGCCAAACGTTGTGTATGGCTAGGGTGGCTTTCTAATTATTGAACCGGGAATAATTTATTTAGCACTCAACACTTCAGCTGGGTTTAATTTGCTAGCCCTAGAAGCTGGATACCAAGTCGCAAGAAAACTTAAAGTAATTGCCGTCATCGAGACCAATAAAACATCATCTAACATGACTTGAGAAGGCAGGAAATCAACGAAATAGATATCACCAGATAAGAATTGATGGTCAAGTACCGTTTCGAGCCCCTTAATGAGGGTCGTTAAATTAAAAGCCACCAACACACCAACAATACTGCCGACAATACTCCCAAGTACTCCAGAAAATACACCTTGCCATACAAAGATGCGTTTAATCAGTCCATCTGTCGCGCCCATGGTGCGTAAAATAGCTATCTCACCTGCACGATCTTTAACGGCCATCATAAGTGTCGAAATAATATTGAAGCTAGCGACCCCAATGACAAGCACCATGACTAAATACATAATCGTTCTAACCAGTTGGATATCTCGGTATAAGAAACCAAACTTCTGTTGCCAACTGCGCAGGTACACATACTCTTCAAATTGATTACCTACATTTCGAACAATGTAAGTCGCATTGAGAACGTCATCAACTTTGATTGAAACGCCTGTGACTTTGTCCCCTAACTGCGCGTACTTTTGCGCATCCTGCAGTGGAATAATGGCTAGGTTGTGATCGATCTGACCGTTAAGCGTCAGTAGGCCTGCTACCTTTACTCTAACTCGTTTAGGTGCCTGCACTTTAGTTGAGCCATTAATAACAGGTAGCATCAAGGTCAATGATTCACCGACATCAACCCCAATCGCTTCAGCTACCCCTTTACCAAGAATGATTTGTCCGGAGCCTGCATGAAAGTCATTCCAGACGCTCTTATCAACAAACTCCATTAAGCTTGAGACACCACTTTCTAGCTCAGGCTCAATGCCTCGAACTTCGATCGCTTTTAGCTGTGAGCCTTTTTCCGCCAGTGCTGTCAATTTAACAAATGGTGCAGCTGCAAGTACCTGTTCATCAGCGTTCGCTTGTTTGACCATCTTAGGCCAATCTTGAATAGGTTTTCTCACCCCTTCAAACTCCCCATGGGAAACAACTGAAAGGACGCGGTCTCGTAACTCTCGTTCAAAGCCGTTCATCGCTGACAAACCAATGATGATCACCGCCACACCAACAGCAATGCCGATGGTGGATGAAAGAGATATAAATGAAACCATTTTATTTCGTTGTTTGGCTCTACTAAATCGCCCACCGATAAACAGTGAAAGTGATGAGAACATTACGATTCCTCACTAAGAGAAGCGTCATCTTGTATAAGTAAGCCATCTTGCATTTTCAACTGACGATCCATTTTTCCAGCTAACTCTCCATCGTGCGTCACCACTAAAAATGCCGTTCCAGACTCTTGATTAAGCTGTCGCATCAAATCATAAATGGCGAGCGCAGTGGCATGATCGAGGTTTCCAGTTGGTTCATCGGCTAAAACAAGGTCCGGTTTATTAACCAACGCACGTGCAATCGCTACTCGTTGACGTTCGCCACCAGAAAGTTCTGAAGGCCGGTGGTCAATACGATGTGAAAGACCTACTTTCTCAAGTAGCGCCCTAGCAGCTTCGTTCGCTTCACTGCGTTTAGTGCCACCAATTAGAAGCGGCATGGCTACGTTCTCTAAAGCAGAAAAGTCCGCTAAGAGATGATGAAATTGATAGACAAAGCCCAAGTGTCGATTGCGTATCTTTGCCTGTTTATTTGAACTAAGCTCGGCAAGGTTTTGACCAAGGAAAGTAACATGCCCTTCCGTACAATCATCCAAAGCGCCAAGGACATGCAGTAACGTACTTTTACCTGAACCCGACGTACCGATGATCGATACCAATTCTCCCTTTTCCAGATCGAAGCTAACGCCTTTAAGAACTTGAGTATCTAAAGAGCCATCATGATAAGTTTTGCACACGTTGTGACACTGAAGAAGATTATTCATACCTTAAAGCCTCGGCTGGTTTTACTGAAGATGCGCGGTAAGAAGGAAAGAGCGTTGCCAATAAGCTAAGCACTACCGCTAGAATTACAACAATAACAATTTGAGATGGGTTGATTAGCACTGGTAAGGTCCCACCAACAGAGAACAGAGCAACGCCCATACTCTCTAAAATTGAATTAAGATTGGTAGCAAGCAACACGCCTAACGTGCCACCTGTTATTGCGCCAATAACACCGCTACTTGCACCCTGAACCATAAAAATGGCAAGGATTTGATGATCTGTCATGCCTTGAGTTTTTAAAATCGCCACTTCTGACTGCTTCTCCATCACCACCATAATAAGCGCTGAGATAATATTAAAAGCGGCCACACCGACTATCAAGCCAAGCATTAAGCCCATCATGTTCTTTTCCATTCGAACCGCTTGGAATAACTCGCCGCGTTGTTCACGCCAATCGCTCCAGAACCAGCCTTCAGGAAGCTCTTGATTAGATAGTTCCGCAACCTCAAATGGGTCATCAAAAAACAGACGCCAACCCGAAATAGTCTCAGAAGAGTAACGAAGTAACCTTGTTGCGTCAGTCATGTGCGTAACCATCAACTGAGCATCAACATCTGAACCTGTATTAAATAATCCAGCAACCGTAAAATTACGTTGGCTTGGCATACGGCCAAATGGCGTATACTGGCTAGCACTTGTTACCATCAACCTTACTTTATCGCCCGTAGACACATTGAGCGAACGCGCCAAGCTATGACCTAGGAATACTTTGTACTCGCCTGCGGTTAAATCCGACAACTGGCCAGCGATTAAGTGATGTTCGATTGGATCATGCTCTTCAGGTAAAATACCGAGCATCATACCTGCCGTGAGTTGTGATGGACTTTGAATGACAGCTTCGCTACGAACAATCGGCTCAGGCGTTTTTTGACTCGACATCTGAGTAATGAATTGTGGGATCTCTTCTGTGATTTGAGTCTTGTTATTTTCTTGAGAAATAACAGCCTGTGGCAAAACCCCTAGAATTCTACTCTTAAGCTGAGCTTCAAAGCCATTCATAACAGAAAGAACTGTAATAAGAGACATCACTCCAATGGTAATACCCGCTGTCGACATATAAGAGACAAATCGACTAAATCTATCACCGGATCGTCCCCGAAGGTAACGTAAGCCGATATAGAACGAAATGGGAAGATGCATAGTGAAAACCAAACTAAAATGATCTGTCTACTGTAACGATTTACGAACTAAGGTTATAGCCCTATTTTGCTAAATATCGGTCAAATACACTTAATAACAGAGACATACCTTGATATGTTTGTAGCTATGACGATAATCTCATTACTTGCGACAAAAAGTCACGATACAAACTTCCTTCTATTGGCAATAATAAAAGGGTGAATCAACAACAATAAAAGGAACTCAATCATGTCAAAACAAGAGTTTTTTTCCGTCCACCATCAAATGACGGTAAATATCGAACCATTAGCGGCTGATTTTGTCTTTCCTTCAACTCAAGTTTTTGAGTCAGAAATCCCGACACCCTTTATCGTAGCCAGTGAATTTAGTCAGCTTGATCAGCTCAGTGAATCCGCTCGAGTTGAATTAAAAAACAGTGACTTTAAACACGTTGTTCAGCTGTTGGATACTCAGAACTCTAAACTCAATTTACTACTGACATTCATGCTCTCTCAGCAAGATGATGAACAATATCGAAACAAGACTCTCTCTTTCGGTGCTAGTCAGTTCTCTTACTGCAGTGCAACGCCACTGCCCGCTGAAACCAAAGTAAGAGTAAAATTATTCTTGGATCACCCTCCTGCGGCTATTTATTGCTATGGCACTGTCGACAGTATTGAAGAGAATGAACAAGGCTGGGAAACCACCGTTAGATACAGTTTGTTAAGAGATATAGATGAAGATCTACTCATTCGTGCAGCACTCCACCAGCAACAGAAACTCCTACGCCAACGTTCCCTTAATAGAGATAAATAAGTAACACACCATGACGACTTCAAACATTCTTTCTCTATCGACACCACGTGGTGCTGGAGATAAAAAATTCATCGGTAACCTCAAGGGCTCAAGCCTTTCATTGGCGATTGCCGAGCTTGCAGATTTACACCCAAGCCATACTTTATTGGCCGTCGCCGATCCGCAAACCGCCTTAAAATTACATCAAGAAATAGAGCAGTTTACCGATCAAGATGTTGCGTTGTTTCCTGATTGGGAAACGTTGCCTTACGATAACTTCTCGCCTCACCAAGAGATTATTTCAGATCGTATAGCACGTCTTTATCAGTTGCCTTCACAACACTCAGGGATAACTATCGTCCCGATTAGCACATTACTGCAGAAGCAATCACCACGCGACTTTTTGCTACAACACACGCTAATGGTCAAGACTGGTGACCTTTTTTCTCTGGAAAAACTGCGTATACAGCTTGAACAATCAGGCTATCGCCATGTTGACCAAGTGTTTGGCCCGGGTGAATATGCCAGCCGCGGTTCGATTCTTGATCTGTTCCCTATGGGGAGCCAAGACCCATACCGTATCGATTTCTTCGATGATGAAATAGACAGCATCCGAACTTTTGACCCTGAGAATCAGCGTTCAATCGAAGATATCAAAGAGATACGTCTTCTACCCGCTCATGAATTCCCAACATCGGAATCAGCGATTGAAGATTTTCGAATTCGTTGGCGTCAACGCTTTGATGCTCGCAGAGAACCTGAATCTGTGTATATGCAGGTTTCTAAAGGTATTTGGCCTGCAGGTATTGAATACTGGCAACCTCTATTTTTCGATCACAGCGAAAGCCTTTTTGACTACATGACGGCTGACAGTCAGCTCATTGTGGTTGGCGATATCGAACCCGCTATCGATACGTTCCTAACCGATGTCGAGCATCGATATGACCAGCGTAATGTTGATCCGTTGAGACCTTTACTTCCTCCAACAGAGCTATGGTTAAAAAAAGATGAGCTGTTTAGTTACTTTAAACAACTTCCACAAACACTGCTTTCAATTGAAGAAATCGATAAAAAAGCAGGCCGAAGCAACCTTTCTATCGAAGCGTTACCAGATCTTGCCGTAGAGCACAAAAATAAAGAACCTCTAGCATTATTACGTCAATTTTCCGAAGCGTATCAAGGGAAGATCATCTTCTCAGTTGAGTCTGAAGGACGACGCGAAGCCTTGCTAGAACTGCTTCAAGCAATCAAACTACGACCGATTGAAGCTGACAGCTTTAGCGATGCTACCGCTAGCAAAGACAAATTCAGTCTTGTCCTCGGGTCAGCTGAATATGGGTTTATTGATTCCAAGTCTAATATCGCCTTTATTTGTGAAAGTGATTTACTCGGTGACCGTGTTGTTCAAAGACGCAAGAAAGACCGTAAAACAACCAACAGTGATTCGGTCATTCGTAACCTTGCTGAACTTAAAACAGGGCAACCCGTTGTTCATATCGATCATGGTATTGGTCGTTATATTGGGCTTCAAACGTTAGAAGCTGGCGGCATGGTGACCGAATATGTAACTCTCGAATACCAAAATGATGCCAAGCTTTATGTTCCTGTCGCTTCACTCAATTTGATTGGTCGATACTCTGGCGGCGCCGAAGAGAGTGCACCACTTCATAAACTGGGTGGCGAAGCTTGGGTAAAAGCCCGTCGACGTGCCGCAGAGAAAGTTCGCGACGTGGCTGCAGAGCTTCTTGATGTTTATGCTAAGCGTGAACTAAAGCCCGGTTATAAATTTGTTCTCGATAGAGGCCAATACGCAACATTCAAATCTGGCTTCCCTTTCGAAGAAACAGAAGATCAGGCAACTGCAATTAACGCTGTCATGTCTGATATGTGCCAAGCAAAAGCGATGGATAGATTGGTTTGTGGCGATGTTGGCTTTGGCAAAACAGAAGTTGCCATGCGCGCTGCATTTGTCAGTACAGACAACGACAAGCAGGTTGCAGTACTTGTCCCAACAACATTGCTGGCGCAGCAACACTTTGAGAACTTCAGAGACCGTTTCGCTAACTTGCCGATTCGAGTTGAAGTACTATCACGCTTTAAGTCGGCGAAAGAGCAGAAAGCCATCATGCAAGATGTCGCTGACGGCAAAGTTGATATATTAGTGGGTACTCATAAACTGCTCTCAAGCGATCTTCAATTTAAAGATTTAGGTCTATTGATCGTCGACGAAGAACACCGCTTTGGAGTCAGACAAAAAGAGAAAGTCAAAGCGATGCGAGCGGATGTCGATATCCTCACGCTCACCGCAACACCAATTCCAAGAACATTGAATATGGCGATGAGTGGCATGCGTGACCTTTCGATTATCGCTACCCCTCCCGCACGACGACTCGCGATTAAAACCTTTGTTAGAGAAAGTGATGACGGCGTAATTCGTGAAGCGGTACTGCGTGAAATCATGCGTGGTGGGCAAGTCTACTTCCTACACAATCAAGTCGACACCATTGATAAAGTAGCCGAGAGCCTAGCCAAACTCATTCCAGAGGCACGCATAACAACCGCTCATGGTCAAATGAGAGAGCGTGAACTAGAAAGGGTGATGAATGACTTTTATCATCAACGCTTTAACCTTCTTGTTTGTACCACCATTATTGAAACCGGTATCGATGTTCCGACTGCGAACACCATCATAATGGATCGTGCTGATAATCTTGGTCTTGCACAACTACACCAATTAAGAGGCCGTGTGGGTCGTTCGCACCACCAAGCGTACGCATACTTGCTCACTCCTCACCCGAAAGCGATAACCAAAGACGCAATCAAACGACTTGATGCGATTGCCTCTTTAGAAGACTTAGGCGCTGGCTTTACACTGGCAACGCACGATTTAGAAATCCGTGGCGCAGGTGAACTACTGGGTGATGAGCAAAGTGGCCAAATTCAATCCGTCGGCTTCAATTTGTATATGGAAATGCTAGAGCAAGCAGTTGAAGCATTAAAAGAAGGCAAAGAGCCCTCTTTAGATGAGCTGCTTCGTGAGCAAACAGAAGTTGAAATGCGCCTTCCTGCGCTATTACCTGACGACTACATCCCAGATGTGAATACTCGCCTCTCTATGTACAAACAGATTGCGAGCGTGGGTAGTTTAGGTGAGCTAGCGGAATTAAAGGTCGAACTTATTGACCGCTTCGGCACATTACCGGATGCGGCTAAAAACCTGTTGTCTGTTTCGGAACTTAAACTTGATGCTGCATCGATAAAAGTGAAGAAAATTGAAGCGCATGAGAAAGGTGGATATATTGAGTTCTATCCCGATGCTGACATTAACCCAATGTATCTGGTTAAACTATTGCAATCTCAGCCACAAAAATTTGCTATGGAAGGACCTACCAAGCTCAAGTTTACGTTACCATTGGTAGATAGACGTGAACGCATTCGCTTTGTGGTTAATATGCTTAACGAGTTCCAACAGAATGTTCTTCCCAAAGCATAGATAGCGCGAGCTATTAATACGTAGTAAAGCTTAAATAACATCTGAATAATTGATAATTGGTCTTAAGTACCAATTGATGGAGTTGAAATGAAAAAACTGATCCCACTACTGCTCTTTTTGGTCTCAATGCCAACGTTGGCACAGAGACAATTTGATATAGAAGTGATCATTTTTAAACGTGCAGTTGATGCGGAAAAGACCAGTGAGTCATGGCCTGCAACTCAAACTGAAATCGATTTGACTAAAGCTGGCAGCTTCGCTGATTCAGATTATCGTCATTTAAAGGGAGTCAGTATGCTTCCTTATGACGAGTACCACCTAACCGATCAAGCGACATCACTTAAAAAGCATGCTGGATTTGAAGTTCTAGTACATAAAGCATGGCGTCAAGGTGATGAAGGTAAAGCCTCTTCACCTGTTTTTCATATTCAAGCAGGCAGTGATTATTCAGAGATATTTAATCCTGATGGCTCGGAAAAGTTGGCCTTAACCGAAGAGTCACCAGTTGAAGGTGTTGTTGAACAGAGCTTTGACCAACCTCTATACGAGCTCGATGGAAAACTGCAAATCTATGTACAACACTATTTGTACGCTGAAACTCAGTTAGATCTAAAAAGCCCTAGCGTTCGAAAAGTAACTTTTGAAGAGAAACCGCTTGAGAACGATTTTGATGTCGCACAGTTAGACACCGAGCAACCGAAAGCCGAGCCTTTAGAAGTAGATTCTACCGTTCTCGTTGGAAATATGGAAAATGTCACTCCGACTGTCGAAATTGAAGAGTACTTAAAAAGCTACCGTATGGATCAAAAACGACGTATGCGTAGTACAGAGACACACTACTTAGACCACCCATTGTTGGGGATCGTCATTCAAGTACGCCGTGTTGAACAGAGCTAAATTAAAATGCCCTCTTTTCGAGGGCATTAATTTGGGCTGCTTTCCGCTATGACTCCACAGTTCACGCTTTCCACACCTCGATTACAACTTCGCTTGATAGAACCTGACGAAGCGGAACTGTTTTGTTCGAGTATCACTTCATCCCCCTCACTGCATCAGTGGGTAGACTGGTGTCACTCTTCATTTTCAAAGAAAGATGCAGAACGTTTTATTCTTGCTACTCGTCTAAATTGGGTGAGAGGCGAAGCGTACGGCTTTGGCCTGTTCAGGCACAGTGATAACCAATTGATTGGAATGGTAGCAATTAACGAGCTGTATCATACCTTTAATATGGCGAGTCTTGGCTATTGGGTTGCTGATGAATATCAGCATCAAGGTTATGCTAAAGAAGCGACATTGGCCGTTATAGACTTCTGTTTTAATCTATTGAGAGTCACACGACTAGAATTGGTTTGCGACCCATTAAACTTAGCTAGTCATGCTCTCGCCAACAGCTGTGATGCCCAACAAGAGTCTCTTGCTCGCAATCGATTTATTTACGATGGTCAACCGAGAGATGGACTGGTGTTTTCACTAATACCACCTAAAGATATTTGAACTCATCGCACTTCGTCTAGCCCATAATCAAAAAGAAGAGCCTATGCTCTTCTTTTTAGTTTTAGGGTTCTATTCCCCACTTTAGTGCTGAGGAAAGCTGAAATTTTAATGCAGCTTTAAGTTTGGCCTTAGTACTCGGTTTATTCGCCCAACAAGCATCATTAAGCCTGTTTTAATAGCACCATGCAGCGCCATTTGATGCATTCTATAAAGTGAAATATAGACTACGCGAGCGATTCTACCTTCTACCATCATTGAGCCTTTTGTTAAGTTCCCCATTAAGCTACCAACAGTAGAGAAACGGCTTAACGAGACCAGTGACCCATGATCTTTGTACACATACGGCGTCAGTGGTTTATTTGCTAGCTTGGCAACGATGTTCTTATAAACATGGCTCGACATCTGATGTGCAGCCTGAGCTCTTGGAGGTACGAATGCGCCATCTGTCTGAGTACACTGTGCCAAATCACCAATCGCAAATATAGAATCATCACGTGTCGTTTGTAGAGTCTCAGTCACGACTAATTGATTGATTCGGTTGGTTTCAAGACCCGCAATATCTTTGATGAAGTCTGGTGCTTTTATACCCGCAGCCCATACCATGATTTTTGCTTTGATTTTGTCACCATCTTTCGTCAACAAACCATCTTTGTCTGCTTGTGTCACCATCGTTGTGGTACGAACATTAACACCAAGTTTGGTAAGTTCTAAATGGGCAGCACTTGATATGCGCGGAGGTAAAGCCGGCAAAATTCTCTCTCCAGCTTCAACAAGGTTAACATTCAGCTTACTTGAGTCTAAGTCACCGAAACCGTAAGTACGTAGCTCTTTTACTGCATTGTGAAGCTCAGCAGAAAGCTCAACGCCTGTTGCCCCAGCACCGACGATAGCAATATCAACGCTGCCATTGCCGTTATTAGCGTGTAGTTTTAGAAACGCATTATTCATTTCAGTGCGGAAACGGTGCGCCTGCTCTGGGCTATCCAAAAAGATACAATTTTCACGTACACCTGGAGTATTAAAGTCGTTAGACGTCGAACCGATTGCCATCACCAAAATATCATAGCTAAGATCACGAGTCGGCATAAGTAGTTCACCATGCTCATCTTTTAGCTCACTTAACGTGATGCTTTTTGATTCTCGGTCAATACTCTCTAAGCTACCCATTTGAAAATCAAAACCATGGTTTTTAGCATGAGCACGGTAGCTTAAAGCGTCAACGCCGGCATCAAGAGAACCGGTAGCAACTTCATGTAATAGTGGTTTCCATAAATGACTCGCTTTTCTATCAACAAGTGTGATCTTTGCTGTCTGTTTTTTCCCTAATTTTCGGCCAAGTTTAGTCGCTAACTCTAAGCCACCAGCACCACCACCTACGACAATAATTTTCGTCATAACAATAAATCCTTAATTATAAAAAATACTGTACTCATCTCGATAGCATCAAGATGAAAAATCTATTCATGTAGGGTTCGAGTATTTAGAAAGAAACGTTTTTGGATTAACAGCGCAAGGCGCTAAATGACACATGTTCTAGTTAAACTTTTATTGATATTTATCAAATAATTTTTATAAATTCTATTATATAGAGGATTGAATGGAAGGCAACTATGAATTTGCACCTTATGAAAAGCAAAAAAAAACGCTATGTGAATACATAACGTTTATCAGAATAAGTCTAATGCGATCAGCTATCTTTAAAGGCTTTCATTGCCTGTAAATGTTGAGAAATCTTCTCAAACTTGTGCTTTTGGTTTTCATCCCAAATAATTTGATAATACGCTTCAAGCTCTTTCGCAGTTTTAGCACTATCTCGTACCTCGTCGTTAGTTGAGAGAATGACTAAGCAGCTTCCTTCATTCTTTGCACGAAATTTTTCGACGCACTTGGTCGCGATATCTTCATACTCTTCAGGGCGATCTATACGACCAGCCATATTCTCTTGCGGTTGAAGATTAGGGTTAAACATAACTTGTTTAATCCCGCATAAGAATCCAATTCGTTCCGCCCAGAAGGCGCCTAACCCAACACCACAAATCAAGATTTTATCGTCAGAAGCTTGATCGACAACCTTATGTACTTCTTTGAGCAAGTGCTGCATATCATGCTTTGGATGTAGTGTACTGTAGTTAATGAAACGAACATCGTCATCAATAAACTGCAACTGCAATATTTTCTCGTGATTTCCAGGGCTTGTTGAGTCAAATCCATGTAAATATATAATCATAATAACGTTCCCCGTTTTTTCTCAATCTAACACGAACTGTTGGTATTTAAAGGCTTACGCTTTGAATTGGCACTTTGAATCCTTAAAACAGTGATCTTACCATCACTGTGCATAATAATTCACCAACATCTCGTTCTTTATTAAAGAGTGTCTTTATTCTGAAAACTCACGACACAACTCATTTATCAGCGATTGTGATTCAGTTGAAAACTTCTCATCACCCCAAAGTTGATAAGCCAATTGAAACCACAACATTGACATCATCTTAACCCGAGGAAGCCAAGCAAGCACACCTTCAACCCAGTCATCCACACCATCAATCTCTCGAAGCTGGCAGTAGCGATAGACAGATTCCAACGGCTTTTGCTGCGTGACATGAATACTCAAGGTTAAATCTAACCTCGGATCGGCTATTGATGCGTACTCCCAATCAATGACTCGATTAGTCACCTCTGTTTTCACCATGTTGTAGCCTGCCAAATCGAAATGACACAATACCGATCCTACATCTGCCAAATTTGGTGCACTTCGAAGACCTAGGTAAAGAGATTTAAGCTCTTCACTTTTGTGCTCTTCATCAAGTTGCAACCAATAGTGGTCGACTCTTGCGGTAAAACTAAAAGGGGCGACAGGGACTCTAGCGGTATCGAGCTTATGAATCAAAACCATCGTTTTTAACAATGAGTCAAAGCTTAAACCAGATGTAAGAGAGTCTCCTTCAATCCACTCTACGAGCAATCCGTGTTCATTAACGAAAATGGCTTTAGGGCCGATATGGGAAGATTCGATGGACGAGAGAAGCTGATATTCTTGAAAACGAGAGATAGCAAATGCAGTGGTGATAGGTGTGGTTGGTCGCCAAACATAACACTCGTGGTTGGGTAACACGACCTTCCAGCAACGATTGGTCAATCCTCCGGTTAACGTTTGAGCATAACTGGGGGAAAGACTAAAGAAGTGATCAAGCGATTGTAATGAACGATCTAATACGCAAGCTTCTTGCCAAGACATTCTAGCCATACACCACCTCTTTAGTCGTTGATACCACATACAGATTAGCTATATGTGGATCAACTCAATACTTAGAAACTACAGTCCAAGGAAACTCTTTGATTCTTGTTTACGAATCTCTGTTTCATCTGCCCACTCGATAAGACCTGTTTCAAGATCCATCAGTCTCATGGTCATCTTGTAGTAAACGTCTTTATCGCTACCGGCATTTTTCACGATACTTGATAGGTTGCCATAAAGCATGTACTGCGCTCCAACCATTTTACCAAACTGAATCGCCGTGCTTTGATTAACAAGTTCATCATTATTTTGGAAGTTTAATTGTTCACGAACAGACTCTACACGGTCCATGTCAACAAAACGGAACTTACCAGAGTTAAGCATTTTAGTGCTGATTGAATCGGTAATGGATTCTGTATCGATATGTTCAGTCGTTTTGTTTTTAATACGCTCAACAAAAACGATCGGACGATCATTTTGAGTGATGTAAGAAACCGAGCCAGACATCATCATGCTGTCTATCATTTCACCAGCGATCGTTTGAAGATCTGTTGAGCCAAAATCGATCGTTGTTGTTTCTACGGCTTGCGAGTCACCGTAGCTTACTTTGTTTGAACAACCACCTAAAATAACCGCTAAGCCTAGTAGTGCTATTACACTTTTTTTCATCTTCATATACCCTTTTTTCTCTGCTTAAGAGAAAGCTTATACTTCAAACGAGCGTCAATTAACGCTGTTCTCGTTCACCTTACAAAAACTCATCAAACTCGAGATAACCGCTCTATTGAGCAAGCTCTCGAATTTGTACTCGATATTGCTTCCCGTTAGGGTTCACTGACACTTCCGACAGAGCGATAGACTCATAGCCTCTCACGATTGCTTTGCGCCATGGCGAGAGTTTAGTATTGACTTCTAAACCTTCGTTATCGTACCAGTAGAATCGATACTGAATGTGTTGGTCACCCGTATAATGACTGGTAATACGAACCACGCCGCGTGTATGACCGTCCACTTCTGTCGTTGCAATATCATCAATAACTAAGCGAGAGCCTAAGACATTATCGCCAAAAATAACATTTTGAGTAGACCCATCAACCCTTAAACCCGCTGTGTTATCGGCACAACCACTTAGTGCCAATGCTGCACATAAAACTAAAAGCCACTGTTTCATTACAATCTCCCTAATTGCTTGTGCCATATCGTCGCCGTTCCACCTTGTCGTGAAACCCAGACTAAAGCGGTACGACCCGCTTCTACATTAAATTCATACTGCTGACCATCAACGTCAACCTGTTGTTTTCCAGCGTTGACAACTTCACCACTGCTGTATATTTCCCCGGGTAGAGTTTGCCAGCTGCGTGTATCTGGCTGCTCGGTCAGCGTATTCCATAAGTTAAAGACTAGATTAACTACGTCATCACCTTGAGCTGCTTCTTTTCGAAGCTGATCTTTCGCATACACTCTTAGTGCTTGGCGAATGATCATTGATGGCATACGTTCTGATAAATCACGCTCGGCCATTAAATTGACGTCGGCCAGCTGATGATCGGTCATTCGTTCACCATTTAACTTCATCGAGCTAAAGCGCTCAGACACGCCATTGGCATAATATGGCAGCGCTAAAGAATACAAAGCACCGTCGCCTCGGCTGTCATAAATTGGTAAAGTTTGTTTCCAGCTTTGAAGGGCTTGAACTACCCCTTGCTCTTGTAAAACAATAACACGTGCTTGACTGTCATTTAGAGTCGCGATCTGGCCATAAGTTTCTTCCAATTGTTTAAGATCTTGATTCATACCTAAACGTTTGGCCAAACGAATTGTTGCCTCTATCACCTGTGGATTGTCAGGCATCACTGCCAAAGCACGCCTGTAATCAACATAAGCACTATTCAATTCACGAGACGTCTCATACATCAGCCCTGATAGATAAAGTAAGTAACCATTTTGCACTGCTTGCAAGGTTTTACCCGCATCCGGGTAATTAGACAATACGCTACCTAAATTCGGCGAAAGCCCTTGAGCCTTCATTGAGTTTTGCGCTGATTCAAGTTCAGATTGACGTTCTTGACGAGCTCTCTCTTGAACCTGATTAGCTCGACGCATCTCAATTGTCGCGCCTTCTAAATCATTATCTTGTAAATAATTAAGCCCCAGATAGAGATGTAAAAAACCAAGCTCATAATCTGCAGGGTAATAGTTATTTAAGTTGTCATTAACAGCCAACGAAGCCAAACTTGTCGCAGAGTCAGAAACCGATATTGTCGCTCTATCTTGTTGAGTACGTACAGCTCGGTCACTATCACTCAAGCTGCTATGACTTGCTTGGTAATTCTCAGATAAAAATTGAACACGCCCTTTTTCTAAGTTATCAAGCACATCACCAGCAACAAACTCAGGAAGCCTCTGCTCTGCTTTTTCATATTGCCCAGTTTTGACGGCCTGATACACACCATTATTTTGTGCACTATAGTGGCTAAATAGATTGCCCGCTGACATGTTGCTGCACGCGGACAACAAAGCTACTGTGACTGAGACGAGGGTCAGTTTAATCACTCGTTTCAAAGCTTACTCCCAAAGCGTCGATTGATCATTATCACTCAACCAATTAGTTAATCAGTATAGGGCCTAACGCTCTGCCACCAACAAGGTGCATGTGAATATGGTAAACCTCTTGTCCACCAAAGGAGTTGCAATTCATGATCAAGCGATAACCGTCCTGATCAATTCCCTCTTCTTTAGCAAGTTTTTTAGCGACGGTAAATAGTCGTCCCATCACCAGCTCATCTTCAGCTTCAATATCGTTAACCGTAGGAATAAGTTTATTAGGCACAATTAGTACGTGAATAGGCGCTCGTGGGTTGATATCACGAAATGCGGTCACTAATTCATCTTGATAGACAACGTCTGCTGGGATTTCTTTATCAATGATCTTTCTAAATATTGTTTCTTCAGCCATGAGGCGCTCCGACGATTGGTATGTAACTGATAAATATGAACTGATTGTTATTCTGTACTGAATCAAATCGTTCTCAGTATGCGCTAACAGCGTTCAAAGCTCAATTAAAACCAAAATTCCCAAAAATGAAATTGAGTTAACAAATATGAAAAAGAAATTGACTCCAAATTGATTTATGTATTGTCCGTCAACAAACGCGAGCCCCATCCTCCATAGAATAATGACAATTTTGTTAGTTTTGGCCATTGGCCGTTTGCACGATATTTTTTGGGAGAGAAGCATGAAAGGATCCGTCATCAGAAGGATGTATACGGGGTTTACCCTCATCATCATAATGTTTGCCGTCATAACTGTTTTAATGTTGAACGGCATGAGCCAAATACACACCAACTTTGAATCAGTATCGAAGGTATCACTACCTTTGGTCTCAACATCAAATCAAACTGCGGTTCAATTGCTGTCAGCCGACAAATCGTTTAAAGACTTCTTAACCACTCAAAACACAGACCGTATGAGTGCGATGCGCGAAGAATTCGCTCAAGCTAAAGCGAGGTTTTCAGACACATTTAACCAGCTACAAACTGCAAGTGCTGGTGAAGAGTCCCTTAATGAGAACATAACTCAGCTTCAAGCTATGGAAGAGCGTTACTTCGCCGAAGCCAATGAAGCCATGGATAATTACGAGGCGATGTTTGCAGCACAAGCACAAGTGCAACAATCAACACGTCAGTTCCAACGCTTGCACTCTGAACTCAGTGCAGGAATGAAAGAGTACGTAGATGACCAAAGCAGTATCTCTGTAAAGGTGATGGCAAAAAGCTACTTCATTAAGTTAAGAGATGCTGAAGTTATCACCTCTGACGCCCTTGCAAGTTCTGACGTCGATTTTGTAAACAAAGCCGTTGCGAAAAACAGAAAAGCAGTCTCTCACTTAAACTACGCCTATCGTGGTCTAGTGACACAGATGCCTGAACTTAAGAAAGCCTTTCAGGAATCTGTTGATAATTTCAGCCGTGACGTTGGCCAAAAAGGTGGCGTATTAGATCAACATAATAGCTACTTGATGGCTAGAGCTGCACTTTATGAAAACATCGCTAACCTTGCTGTTGAAGTCGATAATGCGATGGCCATTCTTGATTCGTTTAACGCAACTGCCTCTCAAAAGCTGAGCGCTTCACTGACTGAAGCTGGCGACGTTTATGACCAAGGATTTATTCGAGCAGTGGTTATTTGCGCGATTGTTGTAATCTTCGCTGCCGCCATCGGTTATCACATTGCCCAAAGCGTTAGAGAACCTCTTACTCGTATCTTAAAAACATTAGAGAGCCTCACTGAAGGCGATATGACACAACGCATTGATATTCGATACAACAATGAGTTCAGTCGCGTCAGTGGCCACATCAATTCACTTGCCGATAACCTTCATAACGTTTTGGTGGAGTTAAACGACGCATCCGATAATCTGACCAGTACAGCGAATACAAACCAATCCACATCAACTCAAGCACAAGGCCAGCTTAGCTCTCAACGCGAGCAAACATCCAACGTCGCTACTGCCATGACAGAGATGGCACATTCTGTTCAAGAAGTAGCTCAAAGTGCTCAAAGCTCACAAAAAATGGTTCAGCAAGTCGAATCGGCGTCTGAATCCGGTCGACAGATCATGAGCACTAATATATCCACCATTAATCAATTAGAAACCAGACTTAATCAATCTGTTGAAGCCGTTGGCGATTTGCAAAAAATGAGCAGCCAAATTGGTTCTATTTTGGATGTCATTCGTAACATTGCAGAGCAGACCAATTTACTGGCATTAAACGCAGCAATAGAAGCGGCACGAGCGGGTGAACAAGGCCGAGGTTTTGCTGTTGTTGCTGATGAAGTTCGTGTACTGGCGCAACGAACAACCGAATCGACTAGTGAAATTGAGAATATGATTGGTAACTTACAAAGCAGCTCTTCATCTGCAAGTAAAGTTATCGAGAGTTGTAAAAATGATATGGAGCTTTCGGTTGAACAAGCTTCAAATGCCAATAGCGCGATGGAAGAGATTCAAGCTCTTATTCTAGAAATTAGTCACATGAGTACTCATATTTCACAAGCGGCTGGAGAACAAAATGAAACAACATCCGAGATTGCTCGAAATATTGAAGAGATAAACCTGATTGCTGACAGTAGTTATCAAGCTATGTCTGAAATTGCTGCGACTAGTGCGAACTTAACACGTTTAGCAGGTCAACAAGGTGACCTTGTACATCGATTTAAGCTGTAATCAATTACACAGAGGCCATTACGACCAATAGCCTCTGAAACTTAACATTCATTACCTTATTGGGCGACTTTAATTTAAAGTCGCCCTTGTTTTTTTATGTGCCCATCATCATATCTTACTGATATGGTTTGCAGTGCCTTATTTCCCACTCTTTACTGCAAGCCGAACATGAGGAAAAGTTATGGCAGTTCATGTTGGGATCATCGATCAAGACCCTATTCGTCTTGTAACCCCACTGCTCGATCACCGTAGTATTAGTTCGCACATCATATTTATCGGCGACAAAACACAAGAAGCTGCTTATCTTCGCTTGCATAATGTGCTCGACAAGCGCTCAATTACCTCAGAGTTTTTTGAAATCCCAACAATTGTAAATACCTCAATAATTAAAGAGTCAATACAAGTTCTTGCTGAAGATTTAAAAGCTAGAGGTGAAGAGGTTAAACTCAATGCTAGCTGTGGATTAAGACACCGCTTACTTTCTGTATACGAAGTGTTTCGTACTTATCAATGGCCAATCTTTGTCGTCGAGCCCAATAGCGACAAATTATGCTGGCTGTACCCCGAAACAAAAGAAGACACTCAAGTTCAAGACCACATCACCATTGCTGATTACCTGACTATATTCGGTGCAAGAGGCGAGTTTAATGACCATGAGCTTCCACCTACGTTAGATAAAACCTTATACAAACTGGGTGAACGCTGGGCGAGCAACGCTTTAGTACTTGGCCCCGGTCTGGCGACACTAAACTACTTAGCGACAACTTGCCGCAAAGAACAGAGACTCGATGTAGAGCTATCCGAAAAGCAGCAAGGTTATAAAGAACTCAACATGCTTCTTACCGATCTTGTCGACGCTGAAATCGCGAGCTATAAAGACGGTACACTCACATTCATCAGTGAAGATGCAAGACGTTTCTCAAATGGTGAGTGGCTTGAGACTCTTGTTCACAGCACGGTTAAGCAGATCCAAGATGATATGCCGACTATTCAAGATCGGTCGCTAAATGTGCAAGTTTATCGTCAACTTGGTGAGCGAGAGGTCAGAAATGAGCTTGATGTTGCCTCGGTAGTTAATAACAAGCTCCATATAATCGAGTGTAAGACTAAAGGTATGCGTGACGATGGCGACGACACCTTATACAAGCTTGAATCGCTTAGAGACTTACTAGGAGGCTTACAAGCACGAGCTATGCTCGTCAGTTTCCGCCCGCTTCGTCATAACGACATTACTCGTGCAGAAGATCTTGGGCTTGCGCTCATTGGCCCTGATGAACTAAAAAACCTCAAACATCACCTACGTATTTGGTTCCAAGGCGCAGGTGGTAGTGAAGAGCTTTAGTTAGAAACTAATTCAAGCGTTATCTTCAATTGCAAAACAAAAAGCCCTACATACTTATTTAGATATGTAGGGCTTCTTTATATACCGCTTTACGTTAACTCAATACAACCGTGCTTTAGTTAGCTGTCATCTTCAGTAAAATTTGTCGGCAGCGTTGTTTTCATTTGATTCCAAATAAGTGAGCTTTCAATACCATAGTGACGGATCACTAATGGTAATTTTTCACGATCACCATTTTCACAAACATCTAAAAGCTCTCGGTAAAACTCCATCGCCAAATTACGTGCTTGTGGATTTGAAAAGTAGTAGCTACCAACGCGGTCGTACAGCTTTTTCACACCATTAAATATCAGACCATAAATTTTGTTTCCAGAGTGGAAAGCCAAACGTTGGAACAACATATAGTCGTAAAAGTTAAACGTACGCGCTAGCAAAATTTCTTGGCGTTTCTCTTCATCTTTCTCACCATCATCTTTTACATGTTGGCGAATCTTATCGGCGTAAGGGGATGAAGCCATAAAGTCGTCCCAATCGCTTGCTTGAATCAATGCTTCACAAGACTCCATAACAGACGCGATTGTCTTCTCGGAATTTTCTTTATTCCCTTTAAATGCATGACGCATAAAAATAGGGCTAATATTAGTACGAGCAGATAAAAGATCTTCAACAATTGACGTGGCATTATCGGCATCTAGCGTCATCAAAGTATCAAGAATATGCAACCCAGAGGTTTCCATAAATTGATTTACTTTAGTTGGCTTGCCATGTTGGATAGTTAACCAACCGTCTCGAGCTAGGCGCTGTAAAACTTCTCTCAAAGTCGTTCGTGTAACGCCAATAAGTTCCGAAAGCTCACGTTCAGCCGGTAAAATTGAGCCCGGCGGAAAGCGACCATTCCAAATACTCTCGATAATATATTTCTCTGCAAACCCTGCTGGGCTCTTAGCCTTAATGACCATTAAGTACTTTCTCGTATTATTTTATTGTGTCTAATATTACTCATCATACCACTAGTTTAATGGGTTCGGAAACAAAGAGATAGAAAACTGGAACAGGGTTACATTTAGAGCAAAAGCTCCACTCTAGGTAGATTTATAACTTTCTGACTTTGGATTAAATTTGTATTAAATCGCTCCATTTTTGCATATTTAGTTAACACGCTCGTTGACCGATATAGCGATAAAAAGAAATAAGCACGCTCAATCATTAATTTATCAATTCAATATCAGCATGAATAAATACCACTTTATAAGTACAAGTAAGGCACTAGAGTCCCAATTAACACTATATTAACAAAAAGCACTAAATGACCCTACTTAGATCGCGTTTTTAGCCAAATGTATCCAAATGTTACTTTCAGTGAGTTTTTCTTATTGACTATAAAGTTCGTGAGAGTAAAGTTGCGGTCGTAGTTAATAGTGCTTGTCGTTCTCAGGGAGTGACTTGGCAAGGCCACAAATTTGTTACGAGATTGTTGTTTTACTAAGTCACTGTTGCACCAAATGTTTTTATATAAATTTGGTTAATATGAATACAAGCCCACTACCGTATTTATTCATAAACAACATTAAAGAGTATTTTCCATGTCGATGTCGCTCGGAAAAGCCATTATCAAGAACTTTCTTGGTAAAGCGCCAGACTGGTACAAAGTTGCCATTATTTCATTTCTAGTTATTAACCCATTTGTATTTTTCTTTATTAACCCATTTGTGGCTGGTTGGCTGTTAGTTGTTGAGTTTATATTCACACTAGCAATGGCACTAAAGTGCTACCCTCTTCAACCTGGAGGACTGCTGGCGATTCAAGCGATTGCTATCGGAATGACTAGCCCAGAACAAGTTAAACATGAATTGGTCGCCAATATAGAAGTATTACTGCTGTTGATCTTTATGGTTGCTGGCATTTACTTCATGAAGAATCTACTGCTATTTATGTTCACCAAGATACTACTGGGTATTCGCTCTAAAGCGATGCTCTCGATGGCATTTTGTTTTGCAGCGGCTTTTCTTTCTGCCTTCCTAGATGCTTTGACCGTCATAGCCGTTATTATCAGTGTTGCCGTTGGGTTTTACTCAATTTATCATAAGGTTGCGTCAGGTAAAGGATCGACAACATCGCACGACCATACGAAAGATGATCAACTCTCTGAGCTAACAAGAGACGATCTTGAAAACTATCGTTCATTCTTACGTTCACTATTAATGCATGCTGGTGTAGGTACGGCATTAGGTGGCGTTATGACGATGGTAGGTGAGCCGCAAAACCTTATCATTGCTGATCAAGCAGGTTGGTTATTTGGTGAGTTTATTATCCGCATGGCCCCTGTTACTTTCCCCGTTTTTGTGTGCGGTTTAATTACTTGTGTATTAGTCGAGAAGCTTAAGGTCTTTGGTTACGGCACTGAGCTTCCTGACAATGTTCGTAAGATCTTAGTAGATTTCGATACAGCTGAGCGTAAAACTCGAACAAAACAAGACGTAGCAAAGCTATGGGTTCAAGGCGCTATCGCCGTATGGTTAATCGTTGGCTTAGCGCTTCACCTTGCCGCGGTTGGTCTTATTGGCCTTTCCGTCATCATCCTTGCTACAGCCTTTAATGGCGTAATAGAAGAGCACTCGTTAGGCAAAGCGTTTGAAGAAGCTTTACCCTTCACTGCACTACTAACCGTCTTTTTCTCTATTGTTGCTGTTATCATCGACCAAGAGTTGTTTAAACCTGTTATCGACGCAGTATTACATGTTGAAGACAAGAACACTCAGCTTGCTCTGTTCTACGTAGCAAATGGCTTACTATCTATGGTTTCTGATAACGTTTTCGTTGGTACCGTATATATCAACGAAGTAAAAGATGCGCTAGTGAATGGTATGATCACGCGTGACCAGTTTGATTTACTTGCTGTCGCGATTAACACAGGAACCAACCTACCATCTGTAGCAACACCAAATGGTCAAGCCGCTTTCCTATTCCTTCTTACATCGGCGATAGCCCCACTAATTAGATTGTCTTACGGCCAAATGGTTATCATGGCTCTGCCATACACGATCGTTTTAGCAATAGTGGGATTAATCGGAATCATCTTTTTTGTCGAACCGATGACCGCCTATTTCTATGATATGGGTTGGATAGTACATAAAACCGCAAGTGTGACCGAAGCGGTTTTATCCAGCGGGCATTAAAAAAATCAGTTGATAATGAAACTAATACACGATAAAAAGCTCTGATATATCAGAGCTTTTTTTATTTCTACAAGGAACCAGTTGTGAAGCTTCTAAATACAATTAAAACGTTTTCCCAAACCCGTATTTCATGGCTACTGTTGCTTCTCTTTGTCATATTTTTTGAAGCATGTGCGCTATTCTTTCAGCACGTTATGATGTTGTCACCATGCGTAATGTGTATTTACGAACGTGTTGCGATGCTTGGTGTGGGTGGAGCTGCATTAATTGGACTGATCAATCCTAAAAGCCCTGTCTTACGCTGGTTAGGTCTCGCAGCCTGGGGCGCTAGCAGTTATAAAGGATTGGCTCTATCACTTCAACACGTGGATTATCAATTCAACCCATCACCTTTTGCCACTTGCGATTTATTTGTAACCTTCCCTAGCTGGGCACCGCTAAACCAGTGGGTTCCATGGATGTTTGAAGCGTATGGCGATTGTAGCAAGGTCGTTTGGCAGTTCTTGGATTTATCAATGCCACAATGGTTGGTCGTTATTTTTGCAGCAAATCTAATTGCTTTATCTGTGATTGTAATTGCACAGTTTGCTAAAGATCGTGATAGCAGAAGAATGTTTAGCTAATCCAGCAGCTTACATGCACAAGATCCAAACAAAATAGAAAGCCCCTTTTGGACTCTTTATAGTTAAAACTATATAAGACTAAAAGGGGCTTTTTGTTGTCTGAGTGGGTCTATTAACCTTTCATTAGAACCAATCTGTCTAGTTCATGTCTCTTGTTGGTGCTGGTGCTAATACTTCTCTATTTCCGTTATGACCCGGTGCACTCACAATACCTTGAGCTTCGAGCTGCTCGATAATTCGCGCAGCACGGTTATAACCAATTTTGAACTTACGCTGAACACCAGATACTGAGCCACGTCGTGACTCAACCACATGTTCTACAACTTGATCAAAGAGAGGGTCTCTCTCTTCATCCCCTTCCATCTTCTCACCTGGTAGCAGTGTTTCCGGAGATTGATCGCCATTAGTAATTTCATCAATATAGTTTGGTCTACCACGAGCTTTCCAGTTATTCACGACAGAGTGAACATCGTCATCTGACGCAAATGCACCATGTACACGAATGGTATGGCTTGAGCCGGACGGCAAGTAAAGCATATCACCCATACCAAGCAACGACTCAGCTCCGCCTTGATCCAAGATAGTCCGTGAGTCCGTTTTGGTTGAAACAGTAAATGCGACACGTGTTGGTATATTCGCTTTAATCAAGCCAGTGATGACATCTACTGAAGGTCGTTGAGTCGCTAGTATTAAGTGAATACCTGCTGCACGTGCTTTTTGAGCAAGACGAGCAATCAGTTCTTCAACTTTCTTACCCACAACCATCATAAGATCGGCAAATTCATCGATAACAACGACGATGTAAGGCAGGTTTTCAAGTAATGGCGGCTCAGGGTCCATACTGTCCCCATCACGCCACAATGGATCATGAATTGGGTGTCCAGCTTCTGCAGCCATTTTCAGCTTATCATTAAAGCCTTTAACGTTACGAACACCGAGCGCAGACATGAGCTTATAGCGACGCTCCATCTCTCCAACACACCAACGAAGTGCATTTGATGCGTCCTTCATATCAGTAACAACTTCAGATAACAGGTGAGGAATGCCCTCATACACTGATAGCTCAAGCATCTTAGGATCGATCATAATAAAGCGCACTTCTTCAGGTGTCGCTTTATAAAGCATACTAAGGATCATTACATTGACGCCAACCGACTTACCCGAGCCTGTCGTACCTGCAACAAGAACATGCGGCATCTTAGCGAGATCAGCGATTACTGGATCACCGGCAATATCTTGGCCTAACACCATTGTCGTTGGAGACTTCGCCTCAACAAACGTTGGTGTGCCAACAACATCAGAGAAGAACACTGTTTGTCGGCTTATATTTGGTAATTCAAGACCAACATAAGGCTTGCCTGGAATAACCTCGACAACACGAACAGCTATTGCGGATAGAGAGCGAGCTAAGTCCATTGAAAGACCAGATATACGACTCACTTTCACACCTGGAGCGAGATCTAACTCAAAACGAGTAATCACTGGGCCAGGGAAAATATCAACCACTTGCGCTTTAATTTTATAGTCAGCAAGTTTGGCCTCAACTAATCGAGCAATATTTTCTAGGCCTTCTCTATCAATAAAGTTTTCGCGCTTTTCAGGGTGATATAGCAGTTCAAGAGTTGGCATTGGCTCTGTAGGTTTTGGAAGAAGAGCGTCCTTTTGAACTAAAAATGGGTTTAACTTACCGGCTGCGTTAGCTTGCGCATCAGCAACAAGAGATTGGAATGCATCAACGTCTTCGTCTTCACTTTCATCAGTAACGGGCAATTCATCAACAGACGCTTCAACAAGTTCAGCCTCTGTAATGTCAGTACTCGCTAATTCTGGCTCATCTGCCACTTCAAAGGTCGATATTGTCGGCTCACGTTGATCAATATTGGGTTCAATCTCCTCGACAACATGCTCAAAGCTACTTTCTGACAATACAGGCTCAAGATCTGGGATATCATCTTCTTGAAATTCAGCTTTAGGCTGTTGTTCAAATAGCTCATCTTGTTCAAAGTTTGGTTCTTGAACCCAAGGCATGGCAGGCGCTTCTACATTGGCCTCTTCATATTGTGAAGATAATTGACGTTCATAACTTCCTTCTTGAAGCGGTAAATCATCATCATTGAGTGCAGCTTGTTCTAATTGCTCGATCGTCGCATTGAGTGGCAACGTTCTATCATTCGTCTCATCTTCGGTATTGGTGTCATCAATTCGGATGTCGGGTATATCAATATTTGAAGGTGTTTCAGCTTGCTGCTGCGCTTCTGGCATATGGATATTAAAGCGTCTCTCTTTCGATGATTCGAGCCCAATCTCATCAGGTTGGCTAGAATTAATCTCAAGAGCGTCCTCTATATCAGACTGATGAACATTTCGATGAACACCACTTGGTAGACCAAGGTTTTCTTGATCAACATCTGGTTGATTAAGAATAGCTGAGATGTTTTCTTCTTTTTCACCACGGATACGATTAACGGCAGACGTCACTGCACGAATAGAGTAATCCCCAATCCATTCGACCATCGCTAACCAAGAGATGCCCGTTAACAACGTAAAACCGGCACCCCATAAAAAAAGTAAAACGAGCGTTGTACCTAGAACGTTTAATGTCGGCAATGCAAGGCTCGTCAATACATCACCAATGACACCGCCTGAAGAGAAGTACCAAATGTCATCAAAGTTAATATCAGCTAAAGCACAACTCGTTAGAATGATAATGGTAAGGCCAAGTAAACGCGTACCCCATATCATGAAGTCGATGGGTTCGTCTGAATCACGATTCCGTAGGAAGATCCAGGCAACGGCTGTGACAATCAAGGGAATAGGATAAGCAAGAGAACCAAAGATGAAAAATAACGTATCGGCGATCCAAGCTCCGACTATCCCGCCTGAATTCTGAATATCCATGCCCCATGCTGTTTGAGACCACGATGGATCGGCTGGGTTAAAAGTGAATAGCGCGACGGTGAAGAAGATAGAAATAAGCACAGCAATAATGAGCACACACTCTTTCAAACGCTGTGTACCGTTTAAGCGTGATGAGCTAGAGGCCTCACCCGTTTTTACAATCGTCGCGACTTTCTTTTTGTTCTCGTTGAACATAGACCTACTTTAATCTTGATGATGACTAACTAAAACCTGAATGATGACTATCTAAAGCCAAGTTAGTGAAATTAAAACAATATGAGCGGCAAACGCCGCTCATATTGATTTAACCATACTGATGAAGAAAACCCAATTGCCTAACGTCAGAATATGGAAAAGAGTTCCAACATTTCTGACACCAGTAACTCTTTACGAGTTTCTAGCAATTCACAAGCTCATAGCCATAAAATGGACCATTAGCTATTAACGAGTTTTGATCACCAGTTGATTAGTCTGTTTGACTTCTTCCATGACTACATAGGTGCGTGTGTCGTTAACACCCGGCAAACGTAGCAACGTATCACCAAGCAGTTTTCGGTAAGCACTCATATCAGATACACGAGTCTTCAATAGATAATCGAAGTCACCAGAAACTAAATGACACTCTTGGATATCATCTAGCTTTTGTACTGCAGTATTAAATTGTTCAAAAACGTCTGGCGCTCCGCGATTCAACGTAATTTCAACAAATACTAACAGTGATGCGTCAAGATACTGCGGATTTAACAACGCTGTGTATCCCGTAATGTAACCTTGACGT
The DNA here is from genome assembly GCF_050337265.1 of Vibrio lamellibrachiae. Taxonomy (NCBI): domain Bacteria; kingdom Pseudomonadati; phylum Pseudomonadota; class Gammaproteobacteria; order Vibrionales; family Vibrionaceae; genus Vibrio; species Vibrio lamellibrachiae. Next base: position 266,549 of record NZ_JAKJSU010000006.1, on the reverse strand, counting down.
TCTAATCGACGAACACGTTCAAGACATGGAGTAGGCGAAAGCCCTACACGTTTTGAGAGTTCTACGTTAGAAATACGACCATCTTTTTGCAACTCATTAAGAATATTGCGATCGATACGGTCTAGATCCTTGGACGGCTTTTTGTAATTGTCTGCCATTTTTTATTCCACCTTATTACTTCCTTGCAAAAAAATATACTACAACTTCTTAATATTCAGTATCAAATTCTTCAAATTACTTACTATACTAGATATTAATTCGACAGAATTACCCTACACATAGATAATACAACCAAAATAACATAAGGAGTCAGGATGATCATTGGCGTACCTAAAGAAATCAAGAACCACGAGTACCGAGTGGGCATGATCCCAGCTAGTGTGAGAGAACTAATCTCTCACGGTCACCAAGTTTTTGTAGAAACCAAAGCCGGTTCAGGCATCGGTTTTTCAGACGATGATTACATCGCTGTAGGCGCATCCATTCTTCCTACTGCTGCTGACGTTTTCGCGAAAGCAGAGATGATTGTAAAGGTCAAAGAACCTCAAACTGTCGAGCGAGCTATGCTAAAAGAGGGGCAAATATTATTTACTTATTTACACCTCGCACCAGATTTTCCACAAACTGATGAGCTAATTAAGAGCAAAGCTGTCTGCATTGCCTATGAGACTGTAACAGATTATATGGGTCGCTTGCCACTACTTGCACCTATGTCTGAGGTAGCGGGCCGCATGTCAATCCAAGCTGGCGCACAAACTTTGGAAAAATCTCACGGTGGACGTGGACTTCTGCTTGGCGGAGTTCCAGGAGTAGAGCCAGCTAAAGTCGTTGTTGTTGGCGGTGGCGTGGTTGGTGCTAATGCTGCTCGTATGGCTGTTGGCCTTCGTGCTGACGTAACAATTATCGATAGAAGTTTAGATACACTTCGTCGTTTGGATGAAGAATTCCAAGGACGTGCAAAAGTCGTTTATTCTACAGAAGACGCGATTGAGAAGCATGTTCTAGAAGCTGACTTGGTAATTGGTGCAGTTCTTATCCCTGGCGCTGCGGCTCCAAAATTGGTGACGAAAGAACATATCGCTAGAATGAAGCCAGGCGCGGCAGTTGTTGACGTAGCTATCGACCAAGGTGGCTGTTTTGAGACCTCTCACGCGACGACTCACGCAGATCCAACTTACATCGTTGATGATGTGGTTCACTACTGTGTAGCAAATATGCCAGGCGCTGTTGCTCGTACATCGACCTTCGCTTTAAACAATGCAACACTGCCATACATCGTTAAATTAGCGAATAAAGGCTACCGTGAAGCATTGCTTGAAGATAAAGGCTTCCTTGAAGGACTAAACGTTATTCACGGTAAAGTAACGTGTAAAGAAGTGGCAGAAAGCTTCGATCTTGAATACGTAGAACCAACTAAAGCGATTGAAATGTTCAATTAATCTCGATGCTTATAGATAAAAGGTCTAGTTATAAACTAGACCTTTTTTGTCTAAAAATACGCAACTTAGACTTAATTAAATTTTAACTGCGACATCTACTTGTTTACGTGAGGGATCTTGTATCTGAATCTGTTCTTTTATAGGCATTGCGTCAAAGTCCTCTCTTAACCACTTAACCAATGAAGCAAAAGAGAGCGCCATTAATAACACCAATGGTAAACCCACAATCAAGCTCACTGTTTTAATCGCTTCTAACCCACCAATATTCATCACAACTAAACCTGTAAAACCTAACAGTAACGCCCAGAATAATCGGTTTGCACGACTTGGTTCTTGGTCATACTCAATATCTTTAGAAGCAATAGATGCCAATACATAAGACGAAGAGTCCACCGTAGTTCCTGAATAAATGAATCCAACGCAGATAAACAGTGGTAACAGTAACGCTGACCATGGTAATGACTGAAGCACCCCTAAAATTGCTGCGGGTGTACCTTGTTCCTTAATGGTATCTAATACAGGGAACACGCCGTTGAACTCGGCATACATTGAGGTATTTCCAAAGATCATAAAGAACAACATACAACCTAAGCTACCGGCAGTAATCACTGTCAGACCAATGTCTTTAAATGTACGGCCTTTAGAAATACGAGCAATAAAGATTCCCATATAAGGGCCATATGCCACCCACCATGCCCAATAGAAGATAGTCCACCACTGAGGGAAGTTACTTCCACCTACAGTATCTGTGTATAAAGACATCCGCGTAAAGTTACTCATCATTAAACCAACGCTATCGGTAAACAGGCTTATCATGTAAATGGTTGGGCCGCCGATAAAGATGATGCTACAGATAATGGCTAAGGCGATGAGGTTTAAGTCACTGAGGACTTTAATGCCTTTTTTGAGGCCTAAAAAGACGGAAGTAGAAAAAATTAGCGTCCAAATCACAACGACTGCAATATCAACACTACCGCTTCGCTCAATACCAAGAAAGTTGCTAATTGCTTCTGACAGCATAGGTGTACCAGAAGCGAGTGAAGTTCCCGTGCCACCAACAAGACCAAAAATCACTAGAATATCAATTACCTTACCCATCCACCCTTTCGCATTCTTGTCACCAATAACACCAGAACAAGCTTCACTGAGTCGCAATGCCTTTTTCTTACGGTTGTAGTAAGCATACCCAATTGGAAATGCGCATAGGCAGTAGAAAGCCCAAGCAATAGGTCCCCAATGGTACATACCATACATGGCTGCGTATTCTGCAGCAGCTTGGCTATTAGCTTCAATGCCAAACGGAGGGGCGGCGTAATAGTAAGTCCATTCAATGGAGGACCAGTAAATGAGGGAGGTACCGATACCAGAGCAGAAAAACATTCCAATCCAGCTTATGCGAGAGAATTCGGGCTTTGCCTCTTCACCACCGAGTTTAACTTGCCCATAGCGGCCAAAGCATAGCCATAAAATTGCGCCAAAGAAGCTAACCGCTGCCCAAATATAGAGGACGCCAAATTTTTCGACAACAAAGTTAAACACGGTTTGAATGATGGTTGCTGACTGCTCTTCAAAGCTAATAAGAAAAGTCATAATAACGAGGACTGTACAAAACGAAGGGATAAAAACTGATTTATCAATTTTCGCTTCAACATCTGTATGATATTGATTCATGGGGTTCCTTTTGGTAAAAATACCGGAACACTCTAACGGATTGCATTTAACGGGGTCTAATGCATATAAAATCTGATATACCACCTTACATACAGATACCGTATATGTTTGTTAATGCTTCCCCCTTCCAAAATATAGTTATTCATCAATTAAGTGAGTGTATTTAACATAACAGAACAAGTAGCTATTTCTCCTTCCGTAAGCAACTTCGTTTTCAAACCGTATCCTGAGCCATTCAACTCTATCTGAAATGACGTTATCCCTTACTCATCAAGCTTCTCTGGCCTATATGACAATATCATCATATGAAGATTTAAAGCGGTAATCACTGTCTAAAGGATGCCCACCTATCAATGCTCAAATACCGTTGTTTTCTAACAATTTTGAATCAATTTAACATCTTAAATTCTGGGCGGTTATTTTTTACATACTAAGTGGCTAAAAAATAAAAAGCCCCCGTAAATGGGAGCTTTCTATATGTAACGTTATGTAAAAAAACCGTAGGGCTTTCCTATTTTTCAATTATTGAGCGAATCTGCTGACTAAAACCATCTTTCTAAAACAGTCTTATCTAACTGTGTAAATGCTCGATTTAAAATCTTAGCCAACTCTTTATAGCGCGGCTTAGATTTCATTGGTTCTAAGGCTGCACCCGATTCTATAATTTTTTGATATAACTCTCGGTACCAACTAGCTAGAGATGGAGGTAGCTGTTTATTAGCTCGGTTTCCAAGCCACCACATTCCTTGCAGTGGTAGGCTCATCGCAAACAGTGCAACAACAACCGCTTGAGGTAACGCTTGCTGATTTTGAAATGCAACTTGAGTGATCACGCTGATTGCAGCAATTGCTGGCATAACACGAATCGCAAAACGCGTGGCTTTAATGATTCGCTGCTCAGGAAATATAACAGCCAACTCTTTTCTCATTGGCCACGTATCCATGTACTTCTGACCGTCTCTTAGGCTGTGTACCAACCCGACTTTATCATTCATAGAAATCTCTCACTTTTGAACAGCGCCTTACTAAAAAATTTTAATCTTTCAATTTTTAGCGTAAAAAATTGACTAAAAATAATATTCTTTCAATTTTTTTTGTTATATTTGTCGAATATCGCTATTCTTTGCACCCTTTCATACTCATTGTTGCCGTTATTTGTGATTTAGGCAACCATGCGATGAAACCAGCAAGGATTGCGAGCATTACTTTCATAGTAAAGTGATGTCTTATTATAAGGAAATAAGGTTAACTTTTTACCAAGAATAGTGCGTAACCTTAACTAGGTCAGCTATTCTTGAGATTGAATTTCATCTTTTCTGATTATGTCAGACGAATAACAGGTAGTCACACTCATGTCTAAGCTGGTTTTAGTTTTAAACTGCGGAAGTTCTTCACTTAAATTCGCAATTGTTGATGCAACAAATGGCGACGAACACTTAACAGGTCTTGCTGAATGTCTTGAGCTTCCAGAAGCTCGTATCAAGTGGAAACTTGATGGTAAGCACGAAGCACAATTAGGTGAAGGCGCAGCTCACAATGAAGCTCTTTCTTTCATCGTTGAAACTATTCTTGCTTCTAAGCCAGAATTAGCTGAGCAACTTAAAGCTATCGGTCACCGTGTTGTACACGGCGGCGAAGAATTCACACAGTCAGTTCTTATCGATGATTCAGTTCTTAAAGGTATCGAAGACTGTGCAGCACTAGCGCCTCTTCACAACCCAGCTGCAATCGTTGGTATTAAAGCAGCTCAAAAAGCATTCCCTGGCCTACCAAACTCTGCAGTATTCGACACTGCGTTCCACCAAACTATGCCAGAAGAAGCGTACCTATACGCTCTACCGTACAACCTTTACAAAGAGCACGGCATCCGTCGCTACGGCATGCACGGTACTTCTCACCTGTTCATCGCTCGCGAAGTTGCTGAGCAATTAGGTAAGCCAGCTGATGAAGTGAACATCATCAACTGTCACCTAGGTAACGGTGCTTCTATCTGTGCTATCAAAAATGGTAAATCAGTAGATACTTCAATGGGTCTTACTCCTCTTGAAGGCCTAGTAATGGGTACACGTTGTGGTGATATTGATCCTGCGATCATCTTCCACCTACACGACTCTCTAGGTTACTCAATCGAAGAGATCAACACGATGCTGACTAAAGAGTCTGGCCTAATGGGTCTAACTCAAGTATCTCCTGACTGTCGTTTCATCGAAGACAACTTCGGTAAAGACGAAGCTGCAACTCGCGCAATGGACGTAATGACTCGTCGTTTAGCTAAATACGTTGCAGGTTACACAGCTACGCTTGACGGACGCGTTGACGCTATCGTGTTCACTGGTGGTATCGGTGAGAACGGCGCTCCAATCCGTGAAGCGGTACTTAACCGTCTTGGCATCTTCGGCATCGAAGTAGATGGTGAAGCTAACCTTAAAGCACGCTTTGGCGGCGAAGGTACTATCACTACTGCTGATAGCCGCATCCCTGCAATGGTTATCTCTACTAACGAAGAGTTAGTAATTGCAGAAGATACAGCTCGCCTAGCAGCACTATAATAAATTTCGGCTAGCCAATCGCTAGCCGCTTTTTCAATAACGTACTCTGTTCAAACGTTTTTCTATATACAAACATTTACTAAGTACATACATAGGGGCTCAACCGCTATTCCACTGGAATTTTGTCAATCATTGTTCATTACAATGGGTCGAGATTTAGGGAATAATCGTTGGGCTTTTATTTCAAATAAATAAAGGTGTTTTGCATATGTCTCGTACTATTATGCTTATTCCAACTAGTGCTGGCGTTGGCCTTACTAGTGTTAGCATGGGTGTTCTTCGCGCTATGGAGCGTAAAGGCGTTAATGTTTCTTTCTATAAGCCAATTGCACAACCTCGCTCAGGCAAAGATCAGCCAGATCTAACCTCAACGATTATCGAAGCAAACAGCTCAATCACGGTTGGTCAACCAACGCCAATCTCAACCGCCGAAAACCTAATCGGTAGTGAGAAAATGGACGTACTTCTAGAGTCGATTGTTGCTGAATACAACAAGGTAAACGGCGAATCTGAAGTGACACTTATTGAAGGCCTAGTACCGACACGTAAGCACCCATTTGCCAACCAGGTAAATGCTGAGATTGCTAAAACGTTAGGTGCAGAGATCGTTCTTGTTGCTACACCAGGTACAGACAACCCATCTCAGCTAAAAGAGCGTATTGAGGTTGCATGTTCTAACTTTGGTGGTGCTAAGAACAAAAACATTAAAGGCGTTATCATCAACAAGCTGAACGCTCCTGTTGATGAAGCTGGCCGTACTCGCCCTGACCTATCTGATATCTTTGACGATGCAGACAGCGCTCAGAAAGCGAACCTAGAAGTGATGCAAATCTTCAACTCTAGCCCTATCCGTGTACTTGGCTGTGTGCCTTGGAGCATCGACCTAATCGCGACTCGTGCGATTGATATGGCGAAGCACTTGAAAGCTGAAATCATCAATGAAGGTGAGATTGAAAGTCGTCGTATTAAGAGCATCACGTTCTGTGCACGCTCTCTTCCTCACATGGTTGAGCACTTCAAACCAGGCTCTCTGCTTGTAACTTCAGCAGACCGCCCAGACGTTATCGTTGCTGCGGCTCTTGCTGCGAAAAACGGCGTTGAAATTGGTGCTATCTTGCTAACTGGTGGTTATGACCTTCCAGAGCAGATCGTTGAACTTTGTAAGCCTGCATTTGAAACTGGTCTTCCAATTATCAAAGCACAAGGTAACACTTGGCAGACTTCGTTGAACCTACAAAGCTTCAATCTAGAAGTACCTGCAGATGATAAAGAGCGTATCGAATTCGTTAACGATCACGTTGCTAGCCACATTGATGGTCCTTGGATTGATTCTCTATCTGAAGGTGTTCAAGGTATTCGTCGTCTAAGCCCACCAGCATTCCGTTACCAGTTAACAGAATATGCTCGTAAAGCTGGCAAGCGTATCGTTCTTCCTGAAGGTGATGAGCCACGTACAGTTAAAGCTGCGGCTATCTGTGCTGAGCGCGGAATCGCAAGCTGTGTTCTTATTGGTAACCCTGATGAAATCCGCCGCGTTGCTGCTGCTCAAGGCGTAGAACTAGGCGCAGGTGTTGAAATCATCGACCCTGAAGTTGTTCGCGAAAACTATGTTGCTCGTCTTGTTGAGCTACGTGGCAAAAAAGGCATGACGGAAGTTGTTGCTCGTGAAAAACTAGAAGACTCTGTATTCCTAGGCACAATGATGCTTGAGAACAACGAAGTTGACGGTCTTGTATCTGGCGCGGTTCACACCACGGCAAACACTATCGTTCCTCCGTTCCAAATCATCAAGACTGCACCCGATGCCTCTATCGTATCTTCAATCTTCTTCATGCTTCTGCCTGATCAAGTATTGGTTTACGGTGACTGTGCTATCAACCCAGATCCAAACGCTGAGCAACTGGCTGAAATCGCTATTCAATCGGCTGATTCTGCAACGGCATTCGGTATCGACCCACGCGTAGCGATGATCTCATACTCTACTGGAGAATCTGGCAAAGGTGCTGACGTAGATAAAGTACGTGAAGCAACTAAGATTGCTCAAGAGAAACGTCCTGATCTAATCATCGACGGACCTCTACAGTACGATGCAGCAATCATGGAGAACGTAGCAGCGTCTAAAGCGCCTAACTCTCCTGTTGCAGGTAAAGCAACGGTATTTGTATTCCCAGACCTAAACACTGGTAACACAACATACAAAGCGGTACAGCGTTCAGCAGACCTAGTTTCTATCGGTCCAATGCTTCAAGGCATGCGCAAACCTGTAAATGACTTGTCTCGTGGCGCACTTGTAGACGATATCGTGTACACAATTGCTCTAACTGCGATTCAATCAACACAGCAGTAATTCAGTCTATTCAGCTGTAACTCAATTCATTCTGAGTTACAGCTGTTTGAATGAAAGAAAACCCTCGATACTCTCTTTCTAATTGAAAGTGCATAAGAATCGAGGGTTTTTTATTGGTTGTTAGAAAATTCAGTTCTAATTTTGTCTATTGAGTGTTTGGCATAATTTGATAGAAAGGCACATTACTCTCTTCAATCTTCATTTGTCTTTGCTGTGATTCATTTTCTAGTTGTTCTATTTTTTCTCTATCGCCATCACGGGTACTCGTCACCCAACAAGTCGAATGAGTTACCGGGCCTTCTTCTGGTGAGATATAGAAATCAGCCACACCCTCTGGAGGATAAATAGCAACAGAGTTTATCGCGATTGGCTCTTCGTTGTTATAAGCCACGCAACGCATTTTCGCAGCTAACAGTGAAGTAATGCGCACACGATAGTGATTGTCATCCATTTTAACCACCGCCGCGCCACTGTAGGTAGTAGGAGCGATATTCGTTACTTCATCCGCATTCGCTGTTGAGATTGAAAATGCGATTGCTGTACTCACTATTAATGCTACAGGCTTACTTAGTGACAGCGCTTTAAGTGTCTTAATCATGGTCATTATTACCCTATCTATTTCGGATTAATGTCAGATAAATTCCATCTACTTGTGTATTGGTCAAACTCCCACTTAACCACGCAGTGTAATACTTTAGCTTTACTTAACTTCCCTGTTTGATAGTAACCATCAACCTCTACCCTAAAGACACTAGGCAGCCTATTGATTGAGTCTAGATTATTTTTCCTCATCCAAGAGTAGAACGCTTTTTGCCAATCTTCTTTAGGATTTATTGCAGCAACCGTTAATTCTACAAACCAATAAATTGATGAGTTTTTCATTCCCATCAATAGCCGAGAACTTCGCTCTATTTGGCGCGCAATATGATGCCTAAACCCAAAAACACCCACTACTATTAAGCCAATCACATACACCCACAGTTGATTTTGATACCACCAGATCGGTGCATACTCTTTTAGCTCAAACAGTGCGATTTCAACACGCTCTTTTAAAGGCGGCGGTGGTGGCGCAGTGGCAACGATGTCGATTGTCGGTAAGGTCACTATCTCCAAGCTACCTTTGGCATTATTCCACCAAGTTACCTCTATTGCAGGAAGTTGATACTCCCCTGCTTCAACAAATCGGTAATGAAGATTACTGCTCTTTGTACCTGTCATCTCGCCACGGTAATCGCTGCTTGAGTGGGACTCCCTACCATGTGTTAACTCGATGCGTGGATCCCATGAGACTAGCGGAGGTAACTGCCCAATGAGGTAACCCGGCAACGCAGCGGCTGATTGAGTAATAGTACGAGTGACTACCCCACCTGACATAATGTCTGTTTGCGTCACTTTCTGGCTTAACGAGTACTCTGATGTTGAGATTGCTCCCATCGCCTCGCGAGGCTGAGCAGATACCTCTATTCGATAAGAATCACTGGTAAATTGGTACTCGTTCTCTTTTTTAGTCACCTGAACCTTTAGCTCAGGCAAGCTATAAGCTCCCGCTCTAGAGGGATAAATATCATAGCGATAGTTAGCCAAGTAGAAGCGTTGACCGTCGCGATTTTGGTGTGAATAGCTTGGTCTATCACTCGGTTCAATAAATAGCCCCAGTACTTTCAAAGGCTCAATAGAGAATTGACCAGAAATAGGGTGATTGCTTGCAATTGTTAGCCAGAGTGTTGCACGTTCTCGCTCGCTCACATTTTCTGTTCTAAGATCCCAAGACGCATCCCAAGTCACCCGAGACTGAGGTTGATAACTGCGTTCGTTACTTGCGGCAACACAAACACTGCTCAGAAGGCAGAGTATTAGGGTAGTGGCAGTGCGTAAGATAGAAAGTCTCTTAGTCATGCTTACGCTCCGCATCAGTCATTGATTTCTCTTCATTAAAAGACAAAGCGCTATTCAATTGATTCGAAAACTTGTTACGTAGAAAGACTTTAGGGCTAGTTTGAACCTGCTCTAACCAGATTTTGTTTAGATGCTCTTCTGCAATAAGGTCGGCGCTATTAATCACCTCAATCTTATCTTCTGGCTCTTCAATACCCATGTCTTCTGCCAGTGAATCGACAAAGTCAGCAGTCATGTCTTCTCCGGCCGTCCCCTGCCCAAGTGCTCGCTCTTCCATCAAATTAAAGATCTGCTCTAAGATTTCGAGGTTATGCAGTGCCGTTTTGTTCGTCTCGTCCATCTCTAAAACGCTGTTAAACCAACGCTCTGCGCTACGAAAACGCTGCAGATGAGTATAGGCGATGCCAATGTTTAAACCGCGCCTTACCTGATCGTTTAGCTCTGTCGCCTCAAGATTGTTCAGTAACATTAATGACCACTCCCACTGGTTATCTCTCATTAATGCTTCAATCTTCCACTCTGGCTGAGTAAAAAGTTGAGCGGCACAGGAGTAGTTCTCGCGCTCAAAGTATCGACGGGCTTGCTGCTCAGAGGTATAGACAATATCCATCCAGAAACTCTGACAGCTAAGTTGGGAATCAACTTCATCGGCATACGCAAGGTTTGGCGACGTTGATGCCATGACAAACAACCAAGGTAGAGCAAACCAACGAATCGTCCAGCCACGACGAAACCACGTCAAGGTAATCAGTAGTAAAACAAACACCAGATAATACCCAACCTCTTGCCACTCAATATCGCTATCTTGCGGATCAAAGTATTGGTAATCATCAACCCAGCGGTTAATACGTTTTATATCGATATCATCAGGGCTCATTGAGATCGTTTGCACGCCAGACGGGGCATCCAATGATGCTGAGTAACCAAATTTCCAAACCAGTAGCTGATCAACACTATCTTGTAAGTACTGAGTCATCGCTTGTTGGGCGGTTCGATCAATTTGATCAGTAATTAAAATAACGCTACCCGGAAACACAAAACCTTCGGCCTGTTGGTTCGCGCCATTGATACCATTTAATACCGCTGATACGTTTTTACCCGCTCGCGGAACAAGGTTTGTAGAGAGACTGTCTAGGTAATAATCGATGACATTTCTGTCTTGGGTCGGTGGCAGAAGTAAGTGCGCACTACCTGCATAAACCCATACGCCAATTTCACCCTCTTCACGGCTGTGAATTAGCTCGGCTATTTTGAGCTTTGCTGCTTCCAAGCGAGTTGGCGTGACATCTGACTCAGCCATAGAACGTGAGAGATCGACCACTAGAATAAGAGGCGACTGATTCTGGGCCTGCGTACCCGGCTCTGGTTTCCATGTTGGCCCAGCACAGATAATCACAAGTGCCGACAGCGCCCAAGGCAACAGTGATTTAGGAGATAAGCGAGACTGTGTGGTGTCCTTAGTTAAGACCGATGCTTGTAAGTGCGGCGCAATCGAATCGCGAACATCATTTTTGCTGTTTAGCTGTCTAATAAGCCATGCAATTAACGCTACAATAATAAGTGCTAAAAGCCACGCCGGACGAATGAAGTGAAATTCAGACATATCTACTCATCCCCTTTATTTATCTTGCGAGATATCGTGAGTAACACGACGAGCAAAGCCATCAGGATCAGAGCAAGCACTACGCCAATTGGGTAGTAATAGAGCTCTAGTTTTGGTCTGACACTATAGCTATCAAAAACCGCAGGCTCTAGCTGATCTATCTGGGTGTAGACTTGTTGTAAGTCAGATGCATCTTGCGCTTCAAATACGGCACCGCCAGTAAGCTCAGCAATACGATTAAGCATTTCCATATCAATCGCCTCTTCTCCTACTGACGCAGGATCGCCAATTGCTATTGAGTGGATGGTAATACCGTGCTCGGCAGCAAAGTGGGCCGCTTCAATAGGAGGAAATTTACTATTGGTATCTCGACCATCTGTCATCAAAATTAGAGTCTGGTGCGTAGTTTGTGCATGTTCAAAGTGGTTCACCGCTACACCTATCGCATCACCAATCGCCGTACCGGGGCCCGCCATACGAACATCCATCTCTGCTAATAGCTGCCTTAGCGTGGAAAAATCGGAAGTAAAAGGAGACTGCAAATAAGCCGCATCACCAAAAGCGATAAGACCAACACGGTCTGACTCTCGTTGAGAAAGAAACTCTTCTAGTAAGCTTTTAACGACGTCAACACGTCTTTGATCAATCCCCTCTTCATCAGCAAAATCACGCGCTTCCATTGAACCTGAAAGATCAACGGCGACAAGCATTTCTCTACCTTGGGTTTCAATGGTATTCACCTCTCCCCAATAGACAGGTCGCATTGCTGCAAGTACCAAAGAGAGATAAAGCATTACCACCAAGCTACGCTGCCAAAAAAGAGGGGTTAACTTAACCGCGCCCTTAGAGAGCTTTTGTTGTGACAACGCTTGAAACTGCTCAAAGTGGCTGTGTTTTACGGCTCTAAAACGAGTTAAATGCGCGGGTGCAAGTGCGACCAGTATTGGAAGAAGCAACGCCAGAGCAAACCAAGGATAACCAAATTCAAACATTTAGTGCTCCTATCCACTGCTCTACTTCTGCAATGTGTTGTTCAGACAAAGTTTCAGATGTCTGATAGGTTGCATTAAATAACGCTACACAACATGATTTAGACAGAGCAGCCTCCCACTGTTGCTCCTCCAAAAAAAGTGCAAAGGTTTCTGCATCCATCAAGCCTACGTTATGCTTTGGCCAATGTTGAACCGCAACTCGCTTAACAAGATGGCCAATGTTTTGGGGCTGCTTTTTAGCATAATAGCCTAACAACTCAGCCGCCTGTCGCAGGTAAGCTTCTTGTAGCCATTTAATACGTCGAAAAATCCCATAGCCCAATAGGCTCAACATTAGTAGCATCAATAAAACATACCATCCTATTGTCGCTGGCATCCAAGACACGGGCTCAGGTAGTGCCGCCCACTCTAAGTTTTTAATTAAATGGGCACCAAATTCAGTGACACTTCCTTGTTCAAGGTTCGTATTACTCATAACGGTGTTTACCTTTTAATTGTCGCTAATGACGCATTAGCTAACTGATTAATTTGCTGCCATGTGTCAACGTGAGTAGTGATCTCAAAAACAGGCTGACCTGTTGATTTAAAACAGGCATCTAATACCGAGCGGTGTTGCTCAATATAATCATGATACTTCGCTCTTAGCTGCTCATCATTTTGACCAATATTGAGTTGATACTCTTCATTACCCATTAAGAAATTTCGGTTTGGAAGTGTCATTTCTAATGGGTCTGATACGCGAAAGGCAAACAGATCATTATGCGCCGCTAATTGGGTAACCAGTGGAACGCATTGAGCATCAAAATCAGAGAAGTCACTTAAGATAAACAACTGCTGATCCTTAATACCACGCTGACAAAGATCGTTGAGCACTTGCTTTAACCCATTCGCTTGGGTTGAGGGTTGAGGTAACTGGCGATTATGAGTGGCAACTTGTTGGAGAACCGTCAGCATCGCAGGTTCACCTCGACCAGAACACAGAGCCGTTAAGCCACTGTCGTGAATGACATTGCCACAGAAGCGATCGCCATCATAATTAACACGACCTGCGATAATGGCCGCAAGCTCAGCAACAATCACTGACTTCATCGAGCCATTTGATGCAAAAAACAGGGAACTTGTTTGATCGACAATCAGTTGAATAGTTTTGTCTTTCTCTTCAGAATAAACACGCAAATAAGGCTGGCCAGTACGCTGTGTCGCTTTCCAGTCTATGCATCGAACATCATCACCAGGGTGATAGTGACGCAGCTCAATGAAATCTAAACCTCGCCCACGTTGTGAAGCGACGTTAAGACCACTTAATAAAGAACAGCGCCCCAGAGGTGGACGCCAAGTGAGTTGACGCCCTTGCGCGGCCAAACCAGTAAGACGTGCCATGCTGGTATGGATACGCAGATCAGTTGAAGCCGACGATTGATTTGCCATACGCGCCTCTTATACCCATGCAACCTGTTCAAGCAGTCGATCAATCACCTTCTCGGTGGTCACTTTATCGCTTAGAGCGGTAAAGCTAAGAGCAATACGGTGACGAAGAACGGTATGAACTATCGCTCGGATATCATCAGGTGTAACGTAATCTCGCCCATTCAACCAAGCGTATGAACGAGCACATTTATCAAGCGCTATCGCCGCTCGTGGGCTTGCCCCTAATTGAATAAAGCTTGCTAGCTCTTGGCTGTATTTTTCTGGGTAACGCGTTGCATCAATAATATCGACAATGTACTGATCAATCGCATCAGACACACTCACCTTCTCAACTAAGTTCTGCGCAGCCTGTACTTCTTCAACACTCAAGCCTGCCACGTCTAAGCTTGTGCCCAAACGCTCACTACGTAGCATTTTAAGCATCTCTTTTTCGGCGTTTTTCTCTGGGTACTCCACCAGCACCTGCATTAAGAAGCGATCCATTTGGGCTTCTGGCAGTGGGTACGTGCCCTCTTGCTCAACAGGGTTTTGAGTGGCTAATACCATAAATAGTTCAGGCAGTGGGTAAGTGACACCACCAACCGAAACTTGGTTCTCAGCCATCGCTTCAAGCAGCGCAGACTGCACTTTCGCTGGCGCACGGTTAATCTCATCCGCGAGCAGTAAGTTAGAAAATACTGGGCCACGTTTAAACGATAGCGACTGGCTATGAGCATCATATACTTCACCACCGGTAACATCGCCCGGAAGCATATCTGGCGTAAACTGAATTCGGTGCAGGTCAGCATTCATATTATTTGCTAGGCCATTAACTGCGCGCGTTTTTGCCAGCCCCGGAAGGCCTTGAATCAGAACATGCCCCTTAGCAAGTAATGCAATGACAAGCTGCTCAACAACACGCTCTTGACCAATTACGGTCTGGTTAACGCACTCTTGAAGACGTTTAAATTTAGGAAGTAATGAAGAAGTTGGCATAACATAGCCTCACGTTGATACGGTAAGTTACTTATTGAAATCCTTTTAGAAAGAGTAAAGATTTTAATAAGCAAACTAACGGGAAAAGTGGGTGCACCTAAGTACACCCAGAAATATTAGAACGTTAAATTATTTGGCGTCTGGACGGTAAGGCATTTGCTGCATTACACGCTCAAGGTTAAATGAGGTTGGCGCTTGACGTAGAGGGAACTCTTGGAACGTCTGAAGTAACTTAGCTACTTCAACCTGTACTGGTACGAAGAAGAACATACGGTCACCAAACCATTTCAGGTACATCATTGAGTGCTCTGGCGCTTCTTCAAATGGGTCAGCACGTAAGTCGACTAGCTGAGGCCAAGTAGTTGCAAGACGTGGAGCGAACCAGCTGTCTTCTGTAGGCTGAATGAACGTTGCTTTGATCTTACCAACACGTACCGCTTCTAGGTTACCAGTCTCAGCAAAGTAGAAGATCTCGTTACGAGTAGTGTCTTCATTCTTGAACCAAGCATCTCTGTGGTCATAACCATCGATGTAAACATCGTGCTTCTTCTTGAAGTTCTCTTGAATGTCTTTCTCTCCAGCAATAGTACCTAGAGTCGTGAAGATGTCTTCGTGAGATTGAATACCGTTGTTTACAGAACCCGCTGGGATTTTGTTTGGCCACATAACCATAAATGGAACACGTGTGCCACCTTCAGTTGTCAGACCTTTTTCGCCTTTAAACGGTGTGTTACCGCCATCTGGCCAAGACATCTTCTCTGCACCGTTATCGGTTGTGAAGATAACGATAGTGTTGTCTTTCTGACCTGTTTTTTCTAACGTATCAAGAAGCTCACCAACATAGTGGTCTAACTCGTTCATGCCGTCAGCGTATAGACCAAAGCCAGTCTTACCCGCCCACTCTTCACTTAAGTGAGTCCAAACGTGCATACGTGATGGGTTGTACCATAAGAAGAACGGGTCATCCGTTTTCGCTTGAGCTTCAATGTAATCTACAGCCATGTCTGTAAGTTCACGGTCAATCGTTTCCATGCGCTTACGAGTTAGAGGGCCATCGTTACCTGTTGGACCATCAGCTGTGCCAGTTACCATTCCACGAGGGCCAAAACGCTCTGCAAATGCAGGGTCTTGTGGGTAATCTTCGTTCTCTGGCTCTTCTTCAGCGTTTAGGTGGTAAAGGTTACCGTAGAAGTTGTCAAAGCCGCGACGGTGAGGAAGCATGTGCTCTTGGTCACCAAGGTGGTTTTTACCTAGCTGGTTAGTCATGTAGCCGTGTTCTTTTAAAACTTCAGCAAGCGTAGGGTCAGATGGAGAAAGACCAACAGGTGAGCCTGGTAGGCCAACGTTTAGTAGACCAGTACGAACAGGTAATTGACCCGTTAGAAATGCAGCACGGCCCGCTGTTGAGCTTGGTTGACCATAGTGGTCAGTAAACATCATACCTTCGTTAGCAACACGGTCGATGTTTGGTGTTTTGTAACCCATCATGCCATTGTTATAAGCAGACGTGTTAAACCAACCGATATCATCCGCCATGATGACAACGATGTTTGGCTTCTCAGCAGCGTTTGCCATTGCAGGAGCAACCGCGCCTACCGCAGCAGTTGCAACAACCGCTGTGCTGATCAGGTTTTTAGAAAATGTTTTCATTTGCATAACCTTTATTAGTTTCAACGACTCCACAACGCAACAACTTCCTACGTGCCAACTCTTCCATGTAATTAATTGAGGAGAAACATCCGAAATTGGATTGCGTATAGATTAAAAGGTTTACAGCGCATCTAGTATGAGCCTAAGATAATAGATAACATTTATATTATGAATATTAGGTGATTTGGAATGCCACAAAATAAGCATTTTGATCTCAATCTACTTCGTGTGTTTGTCGCAGTATGCCGAACTGGATCATTCACTAAGGCAGCAGAAGAGTTAGACCTGACTCAATCGTCGGTCAGTAATGCCATTAATCGATTAAAGACCTCTATTGACGCCAATCTGTTCATCCGTTCAGGTCGTGGCGTGCAACCAACAGCGATTGGAAAAAGCTTGTTTGAACAGATGGAAGAGCCCCTTCGATTACTCGATCAATCTATCGAAGGTATTGACTCATTTGATGAGGTTAACGATCACCGTTCTTTTAACATCTACGCATTTGATGCCTTAATTCAATTGCTTGTCCCACACCTTGAGAAAAGAACAGCAGGAACCAGTATTGATGTCATCATGCGTGAAATGCCAGGAGAAGAAGAGTTTATAATCAATGCATTACACAATGACACCGCAGATATCATTGTTGACGTCAAACTGCCTGAATCAGCGTCATTGGACTTTATGAAGATTGCTACCGATGATTTAGTCTGCTTAGCGAAATCTAACCACCCACGCATTATTGGCAGTCTCTCTCGTGAGCAGTTTTTTGAAGAAAAGCACGTTCTATTTAACCTAAAACGACTGAACCTAACCGCCTTTGATCTCTTTACCGATGAGGTTTTGCCAAAGCGCCGAGTACTCACCGAACAGTCCTCAATGATGAGTATGCTCGCGACGATCAGTAACACCGAGTCATTGGGTGTGACCCTGAAAACTTACGCCAAGCAGTTTTCTCCTCTGTTTAATTTGCAAACGTTTGAAGTCCCGATTGACACCAAAGATATCGATATTTATCTGGTATGGAATCGTAAGTTCACTCATAACGCAGCGCACAAATGGTTAAGAGATCTATTGAAAGATATCTTCGATAAAGACCTTAAACATTTACAACATAAATAAAGAGTATTGATGGGTTCTGTTTATCGCTTCGAGTAGCAGTGATAAATTTGCAGCCTACGAACAAGGAGCTACAGCGTTCGATATTAGTTAGTAGGGATGATGACCGTTTAATTAAGCTCTGGAGTCACCCATGACCACTCAGTCTACTCATCCTTATCACCTGATCGTAAAACCTGTCGGCGCCAAATGTAACCTCGATTGTAACTACTGTTACTACCTCCGCAAAGAGGAACGATACGAGCCCAATGCGACAATGCAGATGTCTGAGGCATTGCTAGAAACGTATACCAAGCAATATATTGAGTCTCAGCCACAGCAAGCGAAGCACATTGAGTTTAGCTGGCAAGGTGGAGAGCCAACACTGCGAGGCCTCGACTTCTTCAAAAAAGCGATCGAGTTACAGAAAAAATATGCTCGCCCGGGCATGACCATTTCAAACAATTTTCAAACCAATGGTACCTTGATCAACGACCGTTGGGCTGCCTTTTTCAAAGAGAACAATTTTCTTATTGGTATTAGCATTGATGGCTCTGAGAAGAATCACAATAGCACTCGCCCAGATATTAAAGGGAACGATAGCCTCCATCTCACGATACGCGGCCTTGAAGCGCTGAAAAAATATGGTGTGGCGTTCAATACGCTTTCCGTGGTTCATAATGAGAATGCTCACTTAGCCAAAGATACCTACCAAGAGCTAAAAGCACTTGGTTCAACGGTTATCCAGTTTCAGCCTTGTGTTGAGCACCCGTCCGATCAACGTAGCGCAAAAGATTGGTCTTTAACGCCACAACAGTGGGGCCACTTCCTGTGTGATGTCTTCGATGAATGGAAAAAAGAAGATGTTGGCAAGATTCACATTCAGTTCTTTGAAAACACACTCGGCGTATTAGCAGGCCAACCTAGCCAAATGTGCTTCCACAGCGAACTCTGTGGGCAACAGATGATGCTCGAACACGATGGCAGCCTCTACTCTTGTGATCACTACAGCTACGACGAATATCAAGTGGGTCACATGAATCCGGCAAATATCGAATCGAACCTTATCGATTCTATCGATTTAGGCGCTATTGCTTGCAGTGACCGACAAAAAGAGTTTGGGACCAACAAATGGACTAGCCTTCCTCAGCAGTGTCGAAAATGTCATTTCAGACCGTTCTGTAACGGTGGTTGCCCGAAAGACAGAACTGCGATTACCGCTGATTTAGAGTCGGGCTTGAACCACCTGTGCGTCGGTTATAAGCAGTTTTTTCTTTACTCAATGCCATACTTTGGCGCCATGCTAGAAGCGATTCAGCAAGGTCACTCTGCAGCTATGTACCCTATTTTCCTTAAATAACCCGGAAACGATGTCATGAACAAATTGTTTAAACTTTCTACCCTAGGCGCTGCTCTGTTCCTAACATTTGGTTGCAACCAAAATGAGCAACCAAGTCAAGCAGAGCCCAAAACACACACTGAAGTTGCGCCAACAACTGCCGATGAACCCGCAGCTGAGTTAACGACATTAGAGCAAAAAGCGGCTTACGCTATCGGGGCGTCTTTTTCACAATACCTTGTCACTAGCCTAAACCAGCCTAAAGAGTTGGGAATCAACCTAGAAAATAGCGATGTCTTCCGCGGCATTAATGACAGCTTTAGTAACAATGTTCAACTGACACAAGAAGAGATTGAAGAAGTGCTACAAGATCTCGATAAGTTGGTTGCTGATAAATTGACTGAATACTCTGAGACCAAGCAAGTAGAAGTGATTGAACAAGGTAACGAGTACCGTGAAAACTTCAAACAGCAAAAGAACGTAACCGAGCTTGATTCAGGCCTAATGATCCAAATCCATGAAGATGGCCGAGGAAAGAAACCTATAGGAACAGACACAATCACCGTGCATTACCGCGGAATGCTGACTGACGGCACCAGCTTCGACAGCTCTTACGACAGGGGCGAGCCTGCAACCTTCCCATTGGCGCAAGTCATCGAAGGGTGGACTGAAGGTTTGCAACAAGTAAACGCCGGTTCAAAAGTCACATTAGTTATTCCACCGGAGCTGGCTTATGGTGAACAGTCAACACCAACGATCCCAGGCGGTTCAACACTTGTTTTCGATATTGAGCTTTTAGAAATCGTGCAATAAAGTCTGCGGCTTTAGGCACAAAAAAAGCGCGATCCGAAAAGCAATCGCGCTTAAGCCTGTCACAGGCTGAATAGTAGTCTCTAGATAATGACGTTTAAACCGCTACATTCAAACAAGAGACAGCATGTACGTCGTTACCTTGAATCATTGGTTTAGTTTGAGCACAAATATCGGTTGCCTTCGGGCAGCGTGTACGGAACACACAACCTGATGGCGGATTAATTGGAGAAGGAAGATCCCCTTCCAACATCTCGATTTTCTTCGCTCGCTCTAATTTAGGATCAGGGATAGGAACCGCTGACATCAATGCTCGAGTATACGGGTGCGTTGGGTTAGCAAAAACAGAGTGTGCTTCCCCTAATTCCACGGTATTACCCAAGTACATCACCAAGACGCGATCAGAGATGTGTTTAATGACCGACAGATCGTGGGCAATAAACACTAAGCTCAAGCCAAGCTCTTTTTGTAGCTCTTTAAGCAGGTTAACAACCTGAGCTTGGATAGAAACATCCAGTGCAGACACAGGCTCATCACAAATGATCATCTTAGGATTAAGAATAAGCGCTCGCGCGATACCAATACGCTGACACTGACCGCCAGAAAATTCGTGAGGATAGCGGTTTATTACGTTTGGCAACAAGCCAACCTTTGCCATCATCTCTTTAACACGAGATTTCACTTCTTCCTTATCCAACCCAGGATAGAAAGTCTCTAGAGGCTCAGCAATAATATCGCCAACCGTCATACGTGGATTCAAAGAAGCCAATGGATCTTGGAAGATCATCTGAATCTCTTTACGAGTTTCACGTCGTTGAACGCCCTGCATTTTAGTCAGGTCTTGACCTAGCCAAACCACTTCACCCTCGGTTGCTTCCACAAGACCGATAATTGCGCGTGCAAAAGTAGATTTACCACAACCAGACTCGCCTACAACGCCTAATGTTTCACCTTCATATAATCGAACATCAATGCCATCAACCGCTTTCAGGTTAGCTGGTTTAGACCAAGGCCACGCTGATTTAGACGCGATGCTGAAGTGAACTTTCAGGTTCTTTACATCTAATAATAATGATTTATCTGTACTCATCGTGTCCAAGTCTCCCAATCAGAAAAACACGCTCGTTGACGTCCATCGCCAAATGGCTGAAGGATCGGCGCTTCACTCATACATCTATCTGAAACCCGGTGGCAACGCTCTTGGTAAGGGCAGCCCGGCGGCAGTCGAAGTAAGTTTGGTGGATTACCCGGAATTGTTGGCAGTATTTCACCTTCGGTATCTAGGCGCGGAATTGCTTTAAGCAGCCCTTCCGCATAAGGGTGACTTGGTTTGTAGAAAATATCATCAACCGTACCGTACTCCATGGTACGTCCTGCGTACATAACCAGTACTTTGTCACAAGAACCCGCAACGACACCTAAATCGTGAGTAATCATGATGATTGCAGTATTGAACTCATCTTTAAGCTCATTTAGCAGATCCATGATTTGCGCTTGAACCGTTACATCCAATGCAGTTGTCGGTTCATCAGCAATCAACAGTTTCGGACGACACAATAGAGCCATTGCAATCATCACACGCTGACGCATACCGCCTGAGAACTCATGCGGGTACATAGTGATACGTTTACGCGCCTCAGGAATTTTAACCGCCTCAAGCATACGTACTGACTCTTCAAACGCTTCGGCTTTGCCCATGCCTTTGTGAAGCATAAGTACTTCCATCAACTGGTCGCATACTTTCATGTACGGGTTCAGTGACGTCATTGGGTCTTGGAAAATCATCGCAATCTGCTCAGCGCGAACTTTGTTCAGTGCTTTTTCTGGCAGGTTTAGGATTTCATTACCTTCAAATTTAGCACTACCAGTGATAATGCCATTCTTGGCCAATAGGCCCATCAATGCGAATACGGTTTGAGATTTACCTGAACCAGACTCCCCTACGATACCGAGAGTTTGCCCTTGCTCAAGGGAGAAATTCAGATCATTAACTGCGGTGACAATACCATCTTGAGTAGTGAATTCTACGCGCAGATCTTTGACATCTAATAAGCTCATTTTTTGCTTCCTTAATCTTATTCTTATCTGTCTTTTGGATCTAACGCATCGCGCAGACCATCACCAACATAGTTGAAGCAAAATAGCGTCACTACCATGAATATTGCAGGGAATATCAGCTGCCAGATAGCAACTTCCATTGTCTGCGAACCTTCTTGAAGAAGTGCGCCCCAACTTGTCATTGGCTCTTGAACACCCAGACCAAGGAATGAAAGGAATGACTCAGTCAGAATCATACTTGGGATCAGCAGCGTTGAATAAACAGCAACGATGCCTAATACGTTCGGAACAATATGACGAGTAATGATTTTCCAGTTGCTCACACCACAGACATGCGCCGCTTCGATAAACTCTTTACTACGTAGACTCAATGTTTGGCCACGTACAATACGCGCCATATCAAGCCAAGCAATCGCACCAATAGCAACAAATATCAAAACGATATTACGGCCAAAGAAAGTAACCAACACGATAACAAGGAACATGAATGGTACAGCGTACAGAATTTCTAAGATACGCATCATGATTCGGTCTGTACGGCCACCGATGAAACCTGATGTCGCGCCGTAAAGCGTACCAATCAATACCGCTACAAAGGCACCTAAAACACCCACCATTAGTGAGATTCGGCCACCGATCAAAGTTCGGACATACAAGTCACGTCCAAGGCTATCGGTACCAAACAAGTGCTCAGCACTTGGGCCTGCATGCATTGCATACCAGTCGGTATCATCAAACGCGTGAGTTGCGAGCATTGGCAAAAACGTTACAGCCAATGTCATTAGAACAAGAATAAACAAGCTCACCATTGCCGCTTTGTTTCGCATAAAACGGATACGAGCGTCTTGCCATAAACTACGACCTTCAATTTCAAGGTTCTCTGAGAAATTCTCGATCGCTTCTAGATTCTTCTTTTTTGTTAACATAACCATCCTTCCCTGCTAGTAGCGAATCTTCGGATCAATCATTGCCAATAAAATATCGACGATGGCATTGAATAAGATAAATAGGAAACCGATTAAAATGGTTACCCCCATTACTAACGAGTAATCACGGTTAAACGCGGCGTTAACGAATAACTTACCAATGCCTGGCAAACCAAATATCGTTTCAACAACAACCGAACCGGTAATTATGCCGACAAACGCTGGTCCCATGTACGAAACAACAGGAAGTAAAGCTGGTTTTAAAGCGTGCTTTACAACGATGTATGGGTAGCTCAAACCTTTTGCACGGGCTGTACGAATGAAGTTACTGTTCAGTGTCTCAATCATTGAACCACGCGTAATACGAGCAAAGGTTGCCACATAGAGCAGTGACATCGCAATGACAGGCAGAACGATGTACTGCGCTCCCCCGTTATGCCAACCACCGGCCGGAAAGAGGTTCCAATGCAGAGAAAATAGATAGATCAGTGCGGGAGCCAACACAAAGGAGGGCATCACGACCCCGAGCATAGCGGTCGACATTATGGTGTAGTCAACCCAGGTATTATGCTTCAAGGCGGCTATTGTGCCGACGCTTACCCCCATAATCACGGTGAAGATAAAAGCTATCAAACCGACCTTTGCAGAAACAGGCAGAGCCACTGCAATTAGTTCATTAACCGTATAATCTTGGTATTTAAATGAAGGTCCGAAATCACCTTGTAAGATATTCGTCAAATACGTGGTGTACTGTTCGAATACTGGCTTATCAAGGCCGTATTTCGCTTCGATGTTTGCCATTACTTCAGGGGGAAGTGGACGCTCACTCGAAAAAGGGTTACCTGGCGCAAAGCGCATCAGGAAGAAAGATACCGTAATAAGTACCAACAAGGTTGGTATTGCTTCGAATATCCGTTTCATCATGAATTTAATCATAAACTCACTCATCCAGTCTGTGACAATGAAAAATAGAAAGAGACACTGCGCACGATTTCGCGCGCACAGTGTCTTATATAGTTATATTTTTTATGGGGTGTTATTTAGCTTTGATGTATAGATCTTTTGAGTAGATCTTATCTTCAGCATTGCCTTCAGGGTAACCACCAAGCTCAGGTGAAACGAGACGAGTTGTCACGTACTGATAAATTGGTGCGATAGGCATGTCTTTAGCAAGTAGCTGTTCAGCTTGAATGTAAAGCGCTGTACGCTCTTCTTCTGAAGTAGAGCTTAGTGCTTTTTCAATTACTGCATCGTAATCTTTGCTCTTATAGTGCTGACCCGCAGTTGTATTTGCGCTCACCATTAGAGTTAGGAAAGAAGATGCTTCGTTGTAGTCACCACACCAGCCAGCACGAGCCACGTCGAAGTTACCTGTATCTTTGCTGTCTAGGTACGATTTCCACTCTTGGTTTTCAAGCTTCGCGTTAATACCCAGCTCTTTTTTCCACATTGAAGCAATCGCAACAGCAATTTTCTTGTGGTTTTCAGAAGTGTTGTATAGAAGGTCAAATTCTAGAGGGTTGCTCTTAGTGTAACCAGCCTCTTCAAGAAGACGTTTTGCTTCAGCAACACGCTCTTTCTGGCTTAGTTGACCGTACTCTGGAGTAACAGGGTCAAAACCAGCTGTAATTTCAGGAGTAAGGAAGTAAGCAGGTTTTTGACCTTGGCCTAGGATAGCGTTAGCGACGATATCACGGTCCATTGCGTAAGACATTGCTTTACGAACGCGAACGTCGTTAAACGGTGCTTTTTGTGCATTGAACTGGTAGTAGTATGTACACAAGTTACCCTTGATAGCGACATCTTGTGGGTATTCTTTTTGTAGGCGACGGAAGTGCTCGTTTGGTACTTCGTATGTGAAATCTAGTTCGCCAGACAAGAAACGGTTCATTTCCGCTACTTGGTTTTCAATTGGCAGGAACGTTACTTTCGTTAGAACAGTTTTGTTGTTGTCCCAGTATGTATCACTTTTCACAAGCTCTAGACGCTCGTTAACAACCCATTTGTTTGGAACAAACGCGCCGTTACCAACGAAGTTATCAGGTTTTGTCCACTGATCGCCGAACTTTTCTACTGTTGCTTGGTGAACAGGCTTCACTGTTGTGTGACCCATCATCATAACGAAATATGGTACAGCAGTATCAAGAGTTACTTCCAATGTAAGCTCGTCAATTGCTTTAACACCTAGCTCGCTTTTATCTTTCTTGCCAGCAACGATGTCTTTAGCGTTCGCCATCTTGGTGTATTCCATGTACCAAGCGTATGGTGAAGCTGTTTTAGGATCAACAGCACGTTGGAAACTGAACACAAAGTCATTTGCTGTTACAGAGTCGCCGTTTGACCATTTTGCGTCATCACGTAGGTGAAAAACGAATGTTTTGTTGTCTGTCGTTTCCCAAGATTTTGCAACGCCAGGAATTGTCTGACCGTCAGCGTCTTGGTTTACTAGGCCTTCAAGTAGGTCACGAATAACGTGAGACTCTGGAACACCTTGAGATTTATGCGGATCAAGTGTTGCCACTTCAGTACCGTTACCACGTACAAGCTCTTGCTTATCTGCTAATTTAGTGCCTGCAGGAACGTCTGCGGCTAGAGTAGAGAAAGAGGTGGCAGCCACTGCCATGCTCGCACCTAGAAGAAGGGCTTGCGTGATTTTATTTTTATACATGTATTAAACTCCAAGTTTTTATATAGCATCCATGACTTCTTTGTGGGCTCACCGAACAGCCAGTGATTTAGATTTATTTAGCGCGAATATTAAGCACAAAAACCTAAAACCACACAAAGATTAGGCACACAGTATCAATCATCGAAGTGATTTACCATAAATTGGCATTAGAAAAACGTATAATTCTTCACATTCCGATAAAGACCAGTTAAAAACACCATTCAAATAAGAAATAACGGTGCATTCAAATAAAAAGATCTCTATTGATAGACTATGGTGCCAAAAACTCTAACCAGATACATTTATTCAGCATCTTATGCTAGAAATCACCCAAGAATTTAACATTCCAGCCGCAATTAATCTAACCTAAACTCACATTCTTCTCCATGATGATGTCAATTTGTGAACATAGTCACCCTACTTCATAAACGAGATTTTTACATAATTTGGCGAGCTATCAGTCGAGTTTGACTAAGCATGCGTAATAGATAAATTTTTAGTAGATTTATATCCGACATGACTAAGTTTAAGCCAAAAAAAACCAGAGCTGGCGGGCTCTGGTTCGATATATTATTCTAAGTTTGATAATTATTTAATATGTAATCCGTTTATCTTTCAGCTGCTGTATGACTTCATCTGGCGCTACCTGAGCTAGTTCGCTGATACATTCATCTGCTTTGTCATTACCATGGCGTGCATAGATATCGCACACTGCATAAAGATGCTCAGGTGCTCCTGATAGCATATATGCTTGCTCAAAAGATTTAGTTGAATATGCTAAATCTAACTCTTCTTGTAAAACACCGTTTATGTACCAATAGTAGCTATTGCTTTCTGCAATCGTCGCAGCCAAATGACTCTCTTTCGCCGCTTGTGATTTTTGTTCCAGCCTCACAAGTGCAAGTGATTTAGCAAAGTGCAAATTCGCATTAGTCGGTAACACATTGATGGCTTGGCTCAAGGTTTCGACCGCTAGCTGATCGAATCCTTGTGCGCGATAGTTATCCGCTAAACTTAACCAAATTTGAGGGTTATCTGGCATCGTCTTTTTAGACTGTAGATATTTCTCTTTGGCTAAATCATATTGCTGAGTCCAACGATAGACATCCGCGAGTAGTAAGTTTGAAGCGTCATCCGGCTGGCTCTTCAAATGCGTAATCAACTCATTAGCTGCATCTAGCAGGTGTTGTTTATCCTGACTTTCTACCTGACCTAAGCTGTCTAGATTATCCAACTCTTTTAGTAAACCTGCTGCTGCAGTAATTCTAACCTGAGCCACATCATCAACAAGTAGTGGAGAAACCAAACGCCAGCGATACTCCAATGGGTAAGGATCAGCCCCAATAATAGCAGCCTCTCGAATTATTGGGCTTGCATCTTTCAACCCTCTTGCAACAGCCACCAGCCCATTTTGAGTTGCTTGTGAGCCAAGTGCTCGTAATGCGGCTGCACGCTGTTCATCACTTAAGCGGACATCTTGTGCCTGATAAGCTAACTGAGCAATAGGATCTGAGCTTACTGATTGTGCAGATTGATTATCACTCGAGCCTTGAATATTCATATCAACAGAACTGGCGATTGCTGTAGGTACGGCAAGCAGTGTCGACAATGCCAATATCATCGTTTTATTCATCTGATTTTCCTTAGAGATTGGTTTTAGCGATAGTTCTGAGGCTGATTAGATTGATAGTGAATGCCTTGCTTCATTTTTTCTCGCAGTATCGCATCACTAAACTTGCCGTGCGCGACAGGGTGTTTGGTAGCACGAAGGATATAGGCAAGTGATTTATCGACATGAGAGAAGAACTTATGCCAACCCGCACATAGGTAGTTCAGCCCTGCTTCTCCAGACTTAGTGCGAATAAATCGATTCTTAGGGCACTCACCATGACAGGCAAATTGGTAGTCACACGTTTGGCACTGAGTCGTTAATGAACGTGTCTTAGCGTAACCAAATTGCTGCTGTTTTGGACCATAAGCCATATCATCGAGCTTTTGGTGGTGAATATTGCCAATTTTGTATTCAGGATAAACGTAATGATCGCAGGTATAGACATCACCATTTGGCTCCATGGCTAAACCTTTTCCGCATAAATCACTTAACGTGCAAAGCGGATTCCGACGCCCCATCCATGTCTCTAAGCTTGCTTCAAAGTATTGAACAAACACCTTTCCAATGTCTTTGCTTGCCCACTCATCAAAAATAGAGATTAAGAAATTACCCCACGCTTGATCAGAAACACACCAAGGCTCAACGACGGAATTTTTACCGCCCGGAATTAAACGCTTATCGCCCTGTTTAGGCTGATCATCGGCGTGCCAAGTTTGAGGAGCGGTATCACGAAAGGTTTTTTGTTCCACAATGGGAATGAACTGCATTTGAGGAGATTTCACTTCGTCTCTTAGGAAGCGATACACCTCTAGGGCGTTTTGGCTGGTTAAGTTATTCACACAGGTTAACGTTGCAAACGTCACTTTATGCTTATGCAGCAATTCGACAGCGGCCATTACTTGCTTGAACGTGCCCTTGCCTGCTCGATTAGTTCGATAAGCGTTGTGCAGCATCTCTGGCCCATCAATGCTCAAACCAATCAAGAAATTGTTATTACCCAGAAACTCACACCACTTATCATTAAGTAACGTGCCGTTGGTCTGTAAGTCGTTAGAGATGATCACGCCTTCTGGCTGATACTTTTTTTGGAACTCGACAATTTTTTTAAAGTACTCAAGGCCAAGCATGGTTGGTTCACCACCTTGCCAAGAGAAGATAATCTCAGGGGTATTTTGTGCTTCAATGTATTGGCGGATGTAGTTCTCTAACATCACGTCATCCATTTGTGGCGAACAACCTTTTTTGTACTCCAATAAATCCTGTTTACTTAGGTAATAGCAGTAAGTGCAATCAATGTTACATACTGCACCAATGGGTTTAGCCATGATGTGCATTCGTTTAGAAGCTTTACCGTTGTACTGTGGACCTTGAGTAATATGCATTGTTCGATACCCGTTATTTCAATTTGACGAGGCAATCATAATTCTCAATGATGGATATGGCTTGTTATACCCATTATAACCATTTGGAAAGTTAAAAAATGATAGCTTATCGGTTCAATACAATCGGCTTATGGGATTCAAAATGAGCATATTTAAAGGTACGTATTTGGCTGGCGCTGTTTCATTGACGCTGCTTATGAGTGGATGTGCGGTGCAACCACCTCACCCTATCGCTCAACTGATTGATCAAGACATGGTACTAGTCGAAGGCGGCCAATATGTTCGCGGATCTGACGCTGAAGAAGCACATAAATCAGAACAGCCTGCTCGCGAAGTGACTGTTAGAAGCTTCCAAATTTCTAAATTTGAAGTCACTCAAGAGTTATTTGAAAGCGTCATGGGATCTTCTTATAGCTTCTTTCAAAACCCTCAAATTCCCGTTAACAATTTAAGCTGGCAACAGGCCAACTACTTTATTGATCAGCTTAATGAGATGACAGGCGAGAATTACCGCTTACCAACCGAAGCGGAATGGGAGTTTGCTGCGAAAGGCGGTAACTACAGTCAGGACTTTATCTATGCAGGTTCAGACAATATCGATGATGTCGCTTGGTATGCGGGTAATGCAAATAACCAAGCGCACCCTGTAGGACAAAAGCTTCCCAATGAGCTTGGGCTTTATGATATGACGGGGAATGTCGGTGAGTTTGTTATCGACGCCTTTGACGATACATTTTATCGCTACGGGCCAACAGATAATCCAAACAACGCTAAAGACACCCCTGTTCATTTAGCGCATAAGTCAGTTCGTGGTGGAAGTTTTTCTTATTCTGCGGATCAATCTGAAAACTACCGTCGAGACTTTGCATCTCAATCAATCATTATGTCTGATATGGGGCTAAGGCTAGCCAAAGATGCTAAGTAATTAGAAAACAGTCAGAAGTAACGTAAAAAGCCAGCACGGTTAAATGCTGGCTTTCTATTTTTAATTTCAAATAGCTAATCGTCTTATTTCGACTCCATTATCTGCTTACCAGCACGTTTAAACTGATCTCTTAGCCATTTATGGCTCGCATCATTGGTTTTACTAGGGTGCCAGAATGAACAAATTGAACTCTTAAGTAGATCCAAAGGCATCGAGAGTGCCTTAATTGGATATTTATCTTTAAACTGTCGAACTGTGCTCGCCGGTGCTAGCGCTATACAATCACTGCTCAAGATCACTGGGAACACTTCCATGACCCCTGGAGCACTATAGACGACCTTGCGCTTTTCCATTACTGGATGCTCATGATCACTCAGTAAATAGCGTCGATTATGCCAACGTGACATCACCACATGCTCTTCTTCTAAATACTGCTCCAAAGTAATACTATCCCCCACTCTTGGGTGATCTTCTCTGCAGCACACCATCAATTCATCAGCAAGAATCGTTTCATGTTTTAGCACCGTTCGCCCCGATGGTTCCATATCAAGGATTAGGTCATAGCGCTCCAATCGAAGATCGGCTTCATAATCTTCCGTAAATAACGGATGCACTTCAAATGTTACGTTTGGTGCAATTTCACGTATATTTTTAAACGTCCTAGGGATCAGCGAGTACGCAGCCATTGAGATACACGCAATAGAGTAAACACGGTTGGCTACCTTAGGGTCAAAATCTCTTGATGAGGTTAAGGTCGACTGAAAGTTTTTAAGTGCGACGGCCATTGCTGGGTAAATATCAGAAGCAAAACTTGTCGGCTGTACGCCATTGGAGGCTCGATGAAACAGTGAATCATCGTAGACATCTCTAAGGCGAGCAAGCGCTTTACTCACCGCAGGTTGGCTTATCTCTAGACGAGAAGCTGCTTTAGAAAGGCTCTTTTCTTCATATATAGCAACAAAGATAGGAATAAGGTTGAGCTCAGTATTTTTCATGGACAGCGGCTTAGTCATCACGGGTAACTCAAGATAATTGCATAATAATCAAGTCACAAAAACAATACGAGCGTTTTGTGCTACCTATGAGAGCCTAGCATCGATTAGCTCGACTCTCATGCATAAGTAACCTGAGCTTAGGTTCACTACACTACTTTCCAGTTCTCCTCTTTCTAGCCTCACTACTTTCACTAACACTCAATTTTTCACTTAACCCTCTATTTAATTGGGGTAGAGCTGCTGGGACGATGCCAGTTTGAATTCGACTCTTAATTGTGGTTAATAAGCTACGAACATTTAAAGTACTGAGTTCATTCCAAACCCATCGAAACAGAGATAGTGGAGCTTCTTCCCGCTGAACGTCGTGGATGTTTGCGTTCCATTTCGTTTGTTCAGCACAGTTTTCACCGTTATCGTATTCTCTACTAAAACGATATTGGCTCAGCAGTTTGAGGGTTGATTTCAAGCGCAGTTTTAAATAAATCAACCTTCTCAACTCTCCTCGGTCTTCTCTCCTAAGAGCTAGAATAAAACGATACCATAATGGCAACGGTTTCGATTGGTAATAGCGTTTAACAGTCAATAGCATTACGATCACTATCGCGCTACTTCCTATCAACAGCATGGCTTTCCACCAATAATGTTGAATAAACGAGCTGAATGTATGACTCACTTTGAAAGTTTGCCCTTCAATCGTGATCTCTTCAAGTTGCTCTGTTTGTGTATTCCACCATACAACCTGAAAGCTTGGCAGGGAAAGCTCCCCACCTTGTTGCAGCACTAAGGTCTCTTGCTCTGCTCGATGAGACCAGTACTGTCCTCTTGTTTGGGTATCATCCAAACTATTGGGTTGGGTATATCGTTGATGAGGCGCTGTTCCATAACCATTGAGTATTTCAGGTAACAGAATCGATAACGTATCTTTGCCCTTAACCGCCACACTACGCGTAATACTATCGCCCACTTTCAGGGTATCTGAAGAGAGGTCCCAACTTTGCTCAATGCTCAGTTCACTGGCTGCGACCCATTGTGATTCTTGAGTTAACTGCCCACTTGGTAGATGTGTATTGAATTCAAGTACTGGTGTATATAAAACACCGGAGACATTGTCGCCATTCGGCCCACTAACTTGAACCTTTACAGAAGTTGGAGGGACCACAATATGCCCACTCGCTAAGGGATAGAGGGTAATTTCCCAGCGCTGCTTAGACCAAGTCTGCCCATTTTTACGTTCAGTAAAGTTCATCGCAAATGAATTTCGCTGCATGGCGATCACATTGGGAATCTCTATTCTTCCAATTCGAGTGCCTGCGGTAAACCAGCGAGGTGTGCCAAGCTCAACGGTTAAAATTACCTGCTCACTAACACTGAAGGTTTTTGATTCGCCCTGCTTTCCTATCCACGCTGAAAGGGTTACATCGCCAGACTCAAGCAGCTGATGCAGACCCTGATGGTTATTACTTTGCGCATAGCTTTTTGTAGCCGCTAAAGCCCCAAACGTAACCATTAAAAAGAAAAAAACAATGTGGGTTCTCATTTTCACTCTATCAGTCACTCTAATCATCATTTTGCCCCACGTTGTGCTGCATGCTTGAAGTAGGTGCTTGTAATTGAATGTGGAACTTAGCCTGCAAAAAGAACTTGGGATCAGCTTCTACTCTTTGAAGCCACATATTCGCCAACTCTTCACTGCCAAGAATTTCGTTGGCGTTAAGTGACTCTCGCATTAAGTACTCTTCCGTCACTTGCTCTTCAGCGCCATCTCCGGTTTGAGGGTTATCACCAAGCTCAAATGACTCTTCAGGACCTTCCGTCGTGTTCATTTGGCTTTCACTTAACCGGTTTATTTCATCAATTAATCCATTTAGTACATCCAGATTATTGATGACTTTTTTAGTCAGCGTGGTCGATAACACTCTGCTTTCAAACATGTTCTTTAGTAGGTTTCTCGCTGCTAGATATTCCCGCTGGCGTGCTAAAGAGGTCGCGGCGTAATAAGTGCCGAGATCACTGTCCATCTGAATAAAGACACTGTGTGCAAGGCGATATTCACGTGCATAGTAGTAAGCAACGCCTTTCCGTTCTAGGTCGTCAAATGCTTTTGCCGCTTCTAAATAACGCTGCTGATCAAATAACCGCTGCCCTTGTTGATCTGGGGTGAACCATAAATCCATCCACCATTGATTCAGTTTATCTAGCGATGTTTTCTCAACCACGGTGACGGGCTGGTCCGTTTTATCGGGACTAGCATGAGCGACATTGGGCATCATTGCCGGCCAACTAATCATGGCGATCAAACACCACTGAACGAGCCAGCCCTTTCTAAACCAAAGCAGCATCAGTGTCGCTATCGGGATCAAGAGCCAATATCCCATGTCCTGCCATGGCATCGATGAGTCGCCATTGAGCTGCATGTTACGTTCAATAGCCCGCTCTATCGCTTGAATATCTCGGGTATCAACCGACACTTCAATAAGTTGACCTTGAGTCGCTCTAGCTAACGAACGAAGTGAAGTGAAATCAGCGGGGCTACGGCTCTCGACGTTAGGGTTACCTGCAGCCAAAATAATCAGCTGATAAGGATTTTCACTAAAAAACTGAGCATAGGCATCGATTGATTGAGGCGTAACACCATCACTGATCAAAAGCACGCTGCTTCCAACATCGCCTTTTAATTGCTGCTCAATCAGTGGTAATGCTTTTTCTGCGTGTTTACCGGAGATAGGCATAATGTCCGGATCGATCGCCGCCAAAAATGGAGCAAACACTTGGTTATCTTGGGTAATGGGCATCGCCAAGTGTGCACTGCCAGCATAGGCAATCAAACCCGTTCCACCACCAGCGCGCAATGTCATCAAATCTTGGATTTTCTGCTTTGATCGCTCAATACGGCTTGGGGCGAGATCCGTCTCTAGCATGGATTGGCTATTGTCTAAGACTACAAGTAATGAAGCTTTGTCTTCTCCAAAGGGTGATGGCTCTTTTTGCCAACTAGGTCCAGCGCAAACAACAATTGATAAAGCGATACATAATGTCAGTAACTTAAGTGGTAGCTGCTTTTTCCAGCCTCTTTCACCAATTGTTAATACCGCTCTAAGGTGTGCAGGAAGAATGGACTGCCACACTTGTTGCGAGTCTTGTTGCCAACGCAAATAGATAAGCAGCAACATTGGAATGAAGAGTAATAACCAAAGCGGGCGGATAAAGTGAAATTGTTGAATCATAAGCGATAAGTTTTGAACTAGCGTAGAGCCAAATAAAAGATCAAACATCTCTCTTCTCTCCTTCACGTTGAGCACTAACTCTTGTTCTAACCGTCGCGACACTGAACGCCAATAAATAGATGGATACCAACATCGCCACCAAGTAGTGATGAACACTCTGCTTTGGCCAATAGGTTGTACTCTCATACAACTGGGGTTCTAATTCGCTAATGCTTTGATAGGCTTCTTCTAAGGCATCTCGGTTCAACGCTTCAAATGCTTTACCACCTGACTCACTTGCAACATGGTTGATGGTCTCTAGATCAAGTGCCTGTTCACCAACGGTTCGAGGGTCTCCCATGGCTATCATATGAATTCGAACGCCTTTAGCTGCCGCAACTTTTGCAGCATCAATCGGTTCTACGAAGCTACCTGTGTCGTTACCATCAGTTAATACTATCGCTACTTTTTCACGTTCATGAAGTAACTCTGCATTGGTATTTGTGACCGTCTCATCAAACACTTTAATCGCAAGCCCAATAGCATCACCTAAGTGCGTACTTTGCCCCGCCATAGCCACTTCTGTTTGATCAAGTAAGGTTAACCAAACTTGATGATCAGTTGTAAAAGGAGTTTGTACAAAAGCAGCGTCACCAAACAGTATCAGCCCCACACGGTCCCCCTTACGTGTAGTAATAAAATCACCGAGAACTTGTTTCGCCGCATCAAGGCGAGATATGTTTTCACCTGATAGAGAGATAAAGTCGCGCTCTGACATGGAACCAGAAAGATCAACCACGACCATGACATCTCGCCCTAGGTTTTCACGCACTTGAGGTTCACCTAAAACCATTGGCTTTGTTAACGCTAAAACCATTAAAACCCAGCCAAAAACAAGAATGACCTTTTGCCACCATGCAGGTTTTAATTGGCTCGCACCTTGCGTCGGCGCTTCATCTAACGCTTTAATCAGTACATCAAAAAACGGCACTTTCGTTGCCTGTTGACGAGTACGATAGGCTGGGACCAATCGATAGATAATGAGAGGAAGTGGCAATATAATTAACCACCACGGATGGCTTAACTCAAAAGCAAACTGACTCATAGGGTCCCCTTTTTTGCGTGGACCATCTCTACCAGTGATTTCGCTTTATGGTGATTAAGCCAGTCTTCGCATAACTTTTTCAGCTCCAATCGATCTTCCTGACTCAGTTCAGAATTAGGGTTCACAGCACTTTCAAGCCACTGCTGAGCAACATAAGAGTGAACAAATACTTTATTTTCAGCATGCGCATCTAACGTAGCGAGAAAGTCCTCGCCAAACTGACTTGAAGACTTGGGATAGATATGAATTGCCACCGTTTTCATAATCTTAAATAGCTGACTTGGGTATTGAGGGTCTAAAAAATCGAGCTTAGAAATCGCCGTTATAGCTTCAGCTCTATATCGATTGTCCCACCAAAAACGGACTTTTCGATACAACCAGAAGCACAGGAAGATGAACATCATTAATGCGAGAACTTTCCAGCCAATGGTTTGCGGATACCAACTGATGCGACTAGGAACTTCCACATCAAATAGATTACGTAAGATGTAAGTACTCGGAGGGCTATGTTGCATTATTTAATCCCCCCAACAGCAGCCTTATACATACGTAGATGCTCACCACGGGTGGTTAGCTCGATAAACGGTAAGTGGTTTACTGCCATCATTTTTTTTAGTTGCTGCTGTTTAGCTATTGAATGTTCAGCAAGCGATTGATTTACGGCGGCTAATTTGTGTTTGTCATTAAGATTAAACTGCAAAGCCCCATCGCCCACAACCCAGTGATTTTTGGCTATCCACTCTGGCACGTTTTCTTCCAAAGGGTCTGTCACCATAATCGCCAATACATCATTATGCCGTTGAAGGTATTTTAAACGCTCGATGTCAGCACTGGTCGCATCTGAAAAATCACTGATCATAACAATGGTTGAGTTGGTCATTTTCTGACGTGTTAGTTGGTCGATCACATGAGTGAAAGAGACGTTCTCAGCGTCCGTAGAATCAACCGACAGTGATTGATTTTTACTAGAAATGCGCTTTAGAAAAGCCAGCAGATCATTTTGAGAACGCTTTGGTTTTGTCACCGATATAGACTGAGAGTCCGCCAATAAAAAGCCGACTCTGTCACCCTCTTTCAATGCTCGCCAAGCAGTTAATGCAGCAACTTCCGCAGCAACAACCGATTTCATTATCTCGACTGAAGAGAAGAACATCCTACTGCGCTGATCAACACAAATAACGACGTTGCGATCTTTTTCTTCGGTATAGCTTCTTACATGAGGTTTACCGGTTCTCATCGTTACCTTCCAATCAAGGTTACGTATGTCGTCACCGTGCTGATAATGTTTAAGCTCTTCAAAGTTCAAGCCACGCCCTCGAAAATGAGAGTGGTGACGACCAGAAAGCGCGCTATTTGCTTTCAGTCTTGGCAAAAATTGAAATGAATCGACATGCTTTTGCAGACGAACGAGCTGCGCATAATCACAATAAATTCGGGGGTCATGATCAGAGACACGCGGAATTGAAGTTGGCTTCACCATATACTCTCCTAGCTAGTACCTAGCGAATAACTACCCAATAGCAACGTGGTCTAATAGCTCATTCACCACATCTAAATGTGTCACGCCATCAGCCAATGCGTCATACGAGAGGCTAAAACGATGGCCTAATACCATAGGTGCGACGGCTCTAATATCATCCGGCAGTACATGGTCTCGCCCTTCTAACCAAGCCTGCGCTCTAGCACATTTATCTAGCGCGATAGAAGCACGGGGACTTGCGCCCACTTCAATCCACTTAGCTAGGCTTGATTCTTGATAGCGGATTGGCTTTCGAGTTGCCATAACAAGCGCCACGATGTAGTTTTCGCTTAACTCTGAAACATTAATGTTGGTGAGTTCACGCCTTGCCGCTAACACAGCATCAGGTTCAATCGTGACGGGAGCTTTACTTTCCATACCGCGATCGTTCTCTGATTTCGTATGAGTACATCCCTGCTCTTCGTTACGAACTAAGCGAATAATGTCCCTTTCGGCTTCATCTTCTGGGTAATCGACGCTTACCTTCATGATAAAACGATCCATCTGAGCTTCTGGTAGTGGGTATGTCCCCTCTTGCTCTATTGGATTTTGGGTCGCCAGTACCATAAACAGTTCAGGCAGTTGATGGGTTTTATCGCCGACAGTAATCGTACCTTCCGCCATGGCTTCAAGTAGTGCAGCCTGCACTTTAGCGGGCGCTCGATTTATCTCATCCGCTAACACGATGCTATTAAAAATTGGACCCGGCTGGAAATTGAGTTGAGGCTTGCCATTTAACTCTTGGTACACTTCTGTGCCTGTCACGTCTGAGGGAAGAAGATCGGGAGTAAATTGAATTCGGCCAAAACTGGTCGCCAATGTGTCAGCGAGTGATTTCACGGAGCGAGTTTTAGCGGTTCCCGGTAAGCCTTCAAGTAATACGTGACCATTGGTCAATAACCCAACCACCAGCGATCGTACAACGTGGCTCTGACCAATAACATTAGACTCAACGTTATCAATTAGTTTTGTAATGGATTCGAATGCATGACTCATACTGTTGATCTTCCTCTGAGGTATTTCTCTGCATTCTAACCATAAGCAACATAACTATTAGTTATAGCGTCTATCCGGAACAGGATTTCAACTTCATTTATATTCGACCTTTACCTTATATGACTTAGATCAAGAAACTCAGCGATTAAAACGTAGACTCGGCTACAAAGCACGCCCAACGGATTTTATAACCATTAGTTATAGTCACTATAAAGCGACAACCCCTCCGTTCACAATTAAGTTAAGCGCCATCAGCAAGTAAGCACGATCCACTCTTACATTTGCTGAACCACTCTTTTAACCGATTACTATTGGAGTCTTTATGGCTAACCTTTTAAGTAAAGTAGCTGTTGGTGTTGGCGCAATCGCTACCGCTGGCGCAGCTGTTGCAGCTGACAAACCGAATATCCTTGCTATCTGGGGTGACGATATTGGTATTTTCAATATTGGCGCATACAACCACGGCATGATGGGCTACGAAACGCCTAACATCGATCGTATTGCAAACGAAGGTGCAATCTTTACTGACCACTATGGTCAACAATCTTGTACTGCGGGTCGCGCTGCATTCTTAACAGGTCAAGAACCTTTCCGTACCGGTCTTTTAACCATCGGTATGCCGGGTTCTGACCACGGTATCCCAGACTGGGCTCCAACGATCGCTGATTTACTAAAAGACCAAGGCTACATGACGGCTCAGTTTGGTAAAAACCACATGGGCGACCAAGATAAGCACCTTCCAACGGCGCACGGTTTTGATGAGTTCTTTGGTAACCTTTACCACTTGAACGCAGAAGAAGAGCCAGAGACGTACTACTACCCTAAAGACCCAGAGTTCCGTAAGAACTTCGGCCCTCGTGGCGTAATTAAGTCAACGGCTGATGGCAAGATTGAAGATACTGGCCCAATGACGCGTAAGCGTATGGAAACCGCTGATGAAGAGTTCCTAGAAAGCTCTTTAGACTTCATGGAGCGTGCTGTTAAAGCAGACAAACCATTCTTCATCTGGCACAACACTACTCGTATGCACGTTTGGACTCGTCTACAAGAGAAATACCAAGGCGTATCTGGCGTTTCTATCTACGCTGACGGCATGATGGAGCACGATGATCACGTAGGTATCCTACTTGATAAACTTGACGACCTTGGTATCGCAGACAACACCATCGTTATCTACTCAACGGATAACGGCGCTGAAACAGCAACATGGCCTGATGGCGGTGCAACGTTCTTCCACGGTGAGAAAGGCACAACATGGGAAGGCGGTTTCCGCGTACCTCAACTTGTTCGCTGGCCAGGTACTATCGACCCAGGCACTAAAATCAACGACATGATGAGCCACAAAGACTGGATCCCAACGCTTCTTGCAGCAGCCGGCGATGACAAAGTGGTCGAGAAACTTAAGTCAGAAAAAGGCGCTCGCTACAACGGTAAGAACTGGCGTGTTCACCTAGATGGCTACAACTTCCTACCGTTCTTTGAAGGTAAAGTTGAAGAAGGTCCTCGTAAAGGCCTACTGTACTTCTCTGCAAATGCTGAGCTAGATGCTGTACGTACTGGTGACTTCAAAGTTCAGTTCGCACACATGGAAGGTAACATCTCTGATGGTGTTCGTTTCCAAACTAACTGGCCGTCAATCGTACACCTACGTGCAGACCCATTTGAAAAAGCACCACACGAATCTGGTATGTACATTCGTTGGATGGCAGACAACATGTGGCTATTCGTACCAGTCGCTGGTGAAGTTCAATCTTTCCTATCAACACTACCTGACTACCCAATTCAACGTAGCCAAGTATTGAACCCTGGTAACTTCAACCAAGACGTACTAATGCTTCAAGGTAAGATGCAACAGCTTGAGCAAGTTCACAATAAAGTGATGCAGTAAGCACTATTGATTTAATTCAATAAGTGACACAGAAAAGCCGAGAGCAGTGATGCTCTCGGCTTTTTGCAATTGGTTAGAAAGGCATCAGAAACCGTAAGTTTGATTATGTGCCTAATTATTGAACGAGCCTTTAAAGTGTGGAATAATTGCACACTTAGAATGACATACTATATAAGGCAGCGGCCTTCCACGAATACTAGGCACAAGTGATGACTCGGCCTAAATAGCCCTAAACCAAACAACCCCAGAAAGGTCTGCTATCAAGACGTTAAATAATTTTTAAACACCTATACTTCCTATGCTCTTTTAAAAAATTAAACGAGCTAAAAAATGTTGATAGCAATCGAAGAAGAATTACGAAGAGACATCATTTGAATTTACTTATTACGCTACTTTTACTCATGTTATTTAGCGCCCAAAGCTTTGCCAAAAAAGTGAATATTGATAGCTATTGGTGGCAAACACCAAACGCCACAATAATCGAGCTTGAGCAAGAGACAAAGAGAATAGACGCTCAAGACATTGTGGGTAAGCAACTCTTTCTGGCATACCTTTATCAAAGAGTGGGTAGAGATAATGATGCGAAGTCTGTATATCGAACAATACAAAACATAACGTTTGAAACGCCACTACAGCGCGTTTACAGCCTTGCTCTTCAAGCCGCGTTTACGTCATCACATAGTGAGCGTTTACCGTTGCAACTAAAGGCCATTTCCGTCGCAGAAAGCGCACAACTGCCTTACCACCACGCCCTTTCTTCAATTGATTTAGCCCACAGTTACCTTAATCTTGGCAAGTATATTGAAAGCTTAGCGATCCTGCAGAAAACCAATAAGGTTATACAAACGCAGCAATTGCCGTTACTTGCCGATATAAATAACGCTTTTGGCCTCTATTACTTTTACACCAAGCAAGTTGACTTAGCTGAGCGACACTATCTCTCTGCCATTCAACAGGCAAAATCAGCACAAAATATGATCCAGCTGCATCAGCTATACCATAACTTGTACCTCTTATATTCAAACGTTGATAAGCCTGAACAAGCAGAGCAAGCAATTAATGATATGTTTAAGCAAAGCGAGTTAACCAAACTGCCTATACAGCTCATTTATTCATACCTAGCAAAAATAGATTTTTCAATAAAACAGCAAAAGTTTGAGCAAGCACTAGGCAATGTCTTGGAAGCCGAAAAACTGGTAAAAAATCAATATTCTTTTGAATCTGTTTCCAATTACTTATTTTTAAGAGCCCTTACTTACGCAGAGCTCAACCAGCAGGAGCCAGCATTACTTGCTTTACAGCTAGGAAAAGAATTTGTTCAGAAGGAAGACGGCGATGATTTGATGCTGATCTACCACAGACGGGCGGCCCATATCTATCAGCTTTTAGGTTTGTATAAACAAGCGTATGAGAGCTTGGATCAATATTCACACTTGCATCAACAAGCCGATGATAAACAACAAAACAAGATGCGTGCTGAGATGGAAGTTGTCTATGAAGTTGAACGAAAAGATTTGGAAGCAGCGTTACTCTCTGAAAAGAACCGAGTGCAGGAATTAGAATTAAGAGCGGCAGAAGAGCATACGCAAATCTATTACTTAGCCTTTACTGGCTCTGCCCTTCTACTGGTGATGACGCTGTTTTTTCTCAACAGCACACTAAAAAATCGAGCATTATTACGGATACAAGCTAACCGTGACCCCCTCACTAATGTAAATAACAGACGTTTTTATGACGACAGTATTAACAAGCTTTGGCTAAATAATAGTACACAGCCTTTTTCCATTATTTCTGTTGATATCGACCATTTTAAATCGCTCAATGATAATTACGGGCATGCTTTCGGGGATCAAGTGTTGATCCAAGTGGCTAAACAGATTGTCGCTTCGGTGAAGGCTCAAGATATTGTTGCTCGAGTTGGTGGGGAGGAGTTTTCGATCATTTTACCTGATGTGGACTTAGAGGCTGCCAAGCCATGCGCCGAGCGTATTCGAGAAACCATTGCCAAGCATAATTACCCGTTTCAAGGTGAGAATATTCAAGTCACTATCAGTTTAGGGCTCACTCATTCCAGTTTATACAATCATCCAGATGATATGTTTAAGTATGCCGACCGGGCACTGTACCAAGCCAAAAGCTCGGGGCGTAATTGCCTGATAGTGGAGCAGTCAGACCATAGCTAACTTTACGCCCTTCCAAATAAGCGGGTAATTCTGACTGTAGTTCACACCAGTTCACCTTAAAACCTGCGTAGATCTGTGCTTCGACTTGTGCCATTTAGTGCTGCATACTCTTTGAGTAAGCTTTTACCTGAAAGCCAAGCAAACTTTTTACTGTAACGTGTAACTACCAAACAATTCCAGACAGAAATAGGTTACTGATATCTAATAACGAGCAAGCCGAGGTTTGCTCAGCTATCTCAGCCCTATCCATATCTATTCTTAGTACTTAAAAGTAGCCATGTCACTTGGGCTGCTAGCCGTTAAGTCACCTGCGGGGTTAATTAGGTGTGGTAAGATTTTAGTCAGGTTAAGATCAATATTATTATTGGTCACTGGATTAATCTTCTCGTTATACCAACCCACTAAACCAAGCACCGCATAGCCAATCGCGTCATCATCTTCTCGATGTTCAATAATAATCTGTAAAAAGCGTAGAATCGCTTTCTCATTAGAACCCGCTTGCTTGCGAGTTGCGTGGAAGATATCTGTAGCTTCTTTAATTAAACCTTCAAACTCAGTTTCAATCGCTACTTTAAACGAACCGCCATCAACAGAAATTTTCATATTTTATGCCAATTATATACATCCTAATGAGCCCGGAATTGTATCTAATTCAGTTAAAATTGTCGCGTTTCAAATATCAGTCAGCATCAATTATCACGAGTATGACTAAGTTACTTAGTGTCCTGTAACGATAGTGTGGATCTGCATTGGCTGTTTGAGACATTAATTATCTGGTACAGACCGATAGCGTTATGAAAATTGATTTTTTCACTCTTAAAATCTTTCTTAACCATGACCAATTAAAGCAGAGTCTATGAAAAAATTAGCGAATCATCTCGGATGATTATTTTGTTCTCATTCTATTAAATAATGAAAACAAAACAGATAAACATGACATGAATAAATCGAGTATCTAAATAGCATGAAAAAATTAAATCTTATCTTTGCCGCTCTTGTCTTTACGATGCTAGCCGGCTGCTCCTCAACTGCAGCAATCGATACTGGAAAAACAAGATCTTATGCCAAGTCACATGAACTTGTTGGCCAAGCTTCTTGGTATGGTAATAAATACCATGGAAAGCTGACTGCAAGTGGTGAGCGATATAACATGAGGGCCTATACTGCGGCTCATAAAACCTTACCATTTGGGACTATCGTAAAGGTTACAAATACAGCCAATGGCAAGTCGGTCGATGTAAAAATCAATGACCGCGGTCCTTTTGTGAAAGGTCGAGTCATTGACCTTTCACAAAAATCATTTGGGCAAATAGGTAACATTAAAAAAGGCTTAGCACCGATTAAAATTGAGATTATTGATGATAGTAATACCTTTAGGTATAAACACTAATATCCATTCGAACGACGCTGAACTCGCCACTTAACAAATGGCTCGATAAACACTACTCAAGTAATAACGAAAACATGTTGAGCGGTGTATTGTTGAGCCTTAAGACCCGTAACCCGGCTTCGTACTTTTACCTAATACCAAGTGTTCTGCATAGATTAGAGTTCCATTAGGATGCCAGAGTAAATAGACACCAACTTGATTATCGACTGACCGTAGAAACAGAAATCCGTTAGGTCTTACTCAGCACAAGCACACGTGACCGCCGGTACATATGCCAACTTATTCTGTTTAAACTGAGATATACCCTGTTTGATGACAGCAATAACTTCATTATCAATTGAGCTGTATTCAAGCTCTGCGATCCAACCGCCACAACCATAACCAACCAGCGGTAAATCTTCGGGTTCGATTTCTGGGTCTTCTGCTATTTCTAAAACTAATGCGCTGGATGTGGATGACAGATACCAACTCTGGATCCCTACTTTGCCTCGGCCCTTTATTTTCTCACCCAATTCGATTGTGCCTTGTATCTCTTTTTCATCCATCTTGAGCATTGTATTCATCCTTTAATCCCCCTCTTAACCTCAAAGACACGCTAGCCATCAACGATACTATCTATCCACCTTGATGTATCGCTTAAATTCCCTTTAGAAACTACCGAAATATCCCATTCCGATACTCTTTTTACAGAAATCGAACCGCTCGTTTCACATCAATACACATTTAATGGTGTGCACTTTTGTCTAACGCCTGTATATTAGAGTCATTACTCTAAATATTGGCAATCAGGATGAAACGATACCCTCTTCGACCACTCTTTGTGCTCTGCCTTAGTTTGGC
This sequence comes from Vibrio lamellibrachiae, assembly GCF_050337265.1. Lineage (NCBI taxonomy): Bacteria > Pseudomonadati > Pseudomonadota > Gammaproteobacteria > Vibrionales > Vibrionaceae > Vibrio > Vibrio lamellibrachiae. Next base: position 223,065 of record NZ_JAKJSU010000006.1, on the reverse strand, counting down.
CTCTTCTGCCTCACATGGGGCGGCAATCACCTTTGATCAGGCGTGGCAACTACTGCAAGAGAACAACCACTCTCTTGCAGCGCAGCGATCCAATGTCGAAAGTTATCAGCACATGGAAAATGCAAAGGGAAATTTAAACCTTCCCTCAGTAACACTTGGGGCAAACTACACAAGGTTGGACAGCGATGTCAGCGTGACAGGTTCACAATTAGCGGAGGCCACAACCTTTCCTGCGATTGGTGGGGCATCAAGTGCGATGATGTCAGGTCTACTGCCCATTCTTGGTGGCGTTGAAACGACCATGGCCGAAAAAGATATTTTCACCTCTTCCATACGTGCGATTTGGCCTATTTTTACTGGCGGCCGAATCAGTGCAGCGCAGCAAGCTGCTCAGGGTCAAACTGAACAAGCGAGAAGTCAGTATGAAATGGAGACTCAAGCACGCTATGAAGATCTAAGTAAATATTACTTCTCCGTGGTGCTTGCAACCGAGGTTCTTAATACTCGAACAGCCGTTGAGCAAGGGTTAGCTCAGCATTTAGATTTTGCGATAAAGCTCGAAGAACAAGGTCAAATAGCCAGAGTTGAACGCCTACAAGCGGAAGCTTCATTTGATAAGGCCAAGGTGGATACTCGTAAGGCGCAAAGTAACTTAGATATCGCGCAATCTGCACTGAGCAAAATTCTGGCTCAAAATAGCTTAGTGACACCATCAGAAACGTTATTTATCAATCAAAATCTGCCACCAATGCAGGTGTTCATCGATCAAACTCTTGCTACCTACCCCGGTCTTTCACTTCTTGATGCCAAAGAGAAACAGGCCAGCAGCTTAATAAAGGCTGAAAAAGGAAAATACTACCCTGAGGTGTACCTATACGGTGACTACAGCCTGCATGAAGATGACTCACTAGCAAGCCAAATGAAGCCAGACTGGATGGTTGGTGTGGGAGTCAGTATTCCGCTGATTGAGTCGTCTGGTCGTAGTGACACGGTTAAAGCCGCTAATAGCAAGGTTCAGCAAGTTCGTTCACTCAAAGCGCAAGCTCGTGAAGATCTATCGGTATTGGTACAAAAAACCTACCTAGAAGCACATCAATCCATTGATGAAGTACTTGGGCTTGAATCAAGCATCAAGCTTGCAACCGAAAATCTAAATCTGCGTGAGAAAGCCTTTAAACAAGGGCTATCCACTTCGCTTGAAGTGGTGGATGCACAGCTCTACTTAGCCAGCATTCAAACTCAGCAATCAGCCGCTCGTTTCCATTACCTTGTCTCTTTAACAAAGTTACTCGCACTGACAAGCGAGATGAACAGCTATCACCAATATCAATCTAATTCGTATGTCATCGCTCATACGGCTCAGACGCAGGAATCACTATGAAACCTAATAAAGCCATCAAACCTATAATTGCATCACTCATCGCTGTCGGATTTATCGCATGGGTGGGGATGAGCTTCTATAAAGCCTACCAACCACAACCGATTCGCCTACAAGGGATGATTGAAGCACAGCAATACAGCATTTCATCTAAAGTTCCGGGGCGAGTCGATGAGGTACTGGTTCGCAAGGGTGATCAAATTAAACAAGGCGATCTTATTTTCACTCTGCATAGCCCTGAAATTGAAGCGAAGCTAGCACAAGCCAAAGCAGGAGAAAAAGCAGCCGGAGCTCTGGCATCTGAAGCCAATAAAGGTGCAAGAACTCAGCAAATTCAAGCGGCTAAAGATCAGTGGTTAAAAGCGAAAGCCGCTGCAGACCTACTTGAGAAAACCTACCAACGTATCAATAACCTTTTCGGTGATGGTGTTGTTGCAGAGCAGCAGCGTGATGAAGTGAAAACTCAATGGCAAGCGGCCAAATACACGCAAAGTGCCGCGTACCAAATGTATCAAATGACCAAAGAAGGCGTACGTGACGAAACCAAACTTGCGGCGGCAGAAAAAGCGGTAATGGCCGCAGGTGCAGTCGCTGAAGTAGAAGCATTTGCCGCAGATACTCAAATTGAGAGCTGGTTTGATGGAGAAGTTTCACAAGTACTGCTACAAAGTGGTGAACTCGCTCCACAAGGCTTTCCTGTCGTCACGGTCATTGACACCCAAGACGCATGGGCAGTGCTTAATGTTCGCGAAGATTACTTAAAGAATTTCACTAAAGGGACACGATTTGACGCTTACCTACCCGCTTTAGATAAAACCGTCACGTTCACAGTAACTCATGTCGCTGTGATGGGTGACTTTGCGACATGGCGCTCGACAGATGCATCACAAGGCTTTGATCTTCGTACATTTGAAGTGGAAGCTCGTCCTACCTATTCAAAAGATCAACTTCGTATGGGTATGAGCCTTGTGGTTGAGCTACCTGTCGGCAATTAGGTGAGCCAGCTATGAGTCACGTACAACAGCAACTTCAAACCCTCAAGCAAGACAAGTGGTTACTCTCTTGTCTAACTTGGGTGCCAATCGCTTTAGCGTTGTGTATCTGGGGGATTTTTTCTGCAGGTATTGCTCGAGATCTGCCTATCGGGGTTGTCGACCTCTCTCACAGTCAAATATCACAGAAATTAATTCATCAGCTCAATGCCTCACCAACAATCCGTGTTGACGAACAGTTCTCAGATGTCTATCAAGCTAAACAGGCTTTGGTTGAGAGCAATATCTATGCGTATGTGATTATCCCTAACGATTTTGACAAGAGTATTTACCGACAAACGCTTCCTCAGGTTTCTACGTTCTACAACAGTCAGTACATTCTGGTTGGGCGACTAATCAACTCCGCTGTGATGCAATCTATCGGCTATTTTAATGCAACCATTGAAACAGCCCAGCACCTTGCATCGGGGAATACAACCACAGGTTCAGCGCTTGGGAAAGCCGTCCCTATCTCGACTCAAATTACCGCATTATTTAATCAAAATACCAACTACGCTCAGTTTTTAGTTTCAGCTGTTATTCCTGCACTTTGGCAAGTGGTGATCGTCGTCTGTACTATTTTGATTTTGGCTGCCAATTTCCGCCGTTACAATACACTACAGGAGTGGCTAGGCTCGAAGCCCTTACTTACGCTTATTCACACGCTGAAAGGTTATATGCTCATTTTCGCAGTGCAAGGCGTCATGTTTCTAACTTGGTTCTATCATTGGTTAAACTGGCCATTACAAGGGTCATTACTACCTGTCATTTTTGCTCAATGGGCAATGATTGTGGCTTGTATCATCATGGGCTGCTTATTCTTTTTTATAACCCTTGATGCCACTCGAGCGATGAGTTTTGCAGGCGCATTTACTGCACCGAGTTTCGCGTTTATGGGCATAACATTCCCTGTAACGGATATGAACCTATTAGCCCAATGGTGGCGCGCTTTACTGCCCGTTAGCCACTATATTGAAGTTCAAGTTTCGCAAGTTAGTTACGCAGCATCTACGCTGGATTCACTTGGGCATTTACTGCCAATGTTTGGTTACCTCATTGCGCTATTGGCTTGTTTCGCTCTGATCAAAAAACGCTATCAAATAGAGGGAAAAGTATGAGTTTTATTTCTCTGATGAAGCAGGAAATTCGAGACTTCTTCTCGAATAAGGCCGTCGTACTGACGGTATTTGGCGGGATTATATTCTACTCATTTCTATACCCATTGCCGTATGCTCAGCAGTCCCCTTTAGAGCAACATATCTCCATCGTTAACCTTGACAACAGTGCGGTCAGCCTGAAACTAGAACGAATGGTTGATGCAACATCCCAAGTAAAAATCATCCAGCGGGATCATAGTATAGAAGCGGCTAAGAACGCTCTTATTGATGGCAAAGTAAGTGGCATATTGGTGATTCCGAAAGATTTTTATAAAGACCTAATGGTAGGAAAAAGCCCCACACTGGCTTATGCAGGCGATGCTTCCTATTTCTTAGTTTATGGAACCGTTGTTGAAGGATTAGCACAGGCAGGTGCGACTCTTGGCGCAGAAGTTAAAGTCGCTCAATTAATGGCACAAGGTGAGCCACTAGTATCGGCAACGAACCAATACGCAAGTATCAAGGCAAACCTAAAACCTACGTTTAATCCTCGCATGGGTTATGTCGATTATGTTGTTCCGGCGGTTTTTGTACTTATTCTTCAGCAAACATTGATCATGGCTGCGGGATTACTCGTCGCCACGCATAAGTCAGAGTCTAGAGGTTGGAGACTTTACGCGCAGATATCTGTTCTTGCTGTAAGAACTCTATTACTGGTTGGTATCTACATTGTGATGAGCGCTTATTACTTTGGGGCAAGTTTTAGTTGGCATGGAATTAATACCCTAGCCCAGCCACAAGAGTTATTTGCGCTTCTCATTCCGTTCTTGCTTTCATCCTGCCTAATTGGCTATGTATTGGGGTTATGGGTACCGCGTCGAGAACTCGTACCGGTGATTGTTCTTATCAGCTCCATGCCTCTGATTTTCTTGGCGGGTTTTATATGGCCACCAGAGATGATCCCTTCAGCATTACTTTGGATTGCAAACCTTATTCCAAGTACCGCGTCGATTAAAGGCTTCCTATCCCTCAATCAAATGGGTGCCAACTGGCAACAAGTCTCTATTTATTTCACTCACTTATGGCTATTAGTCTTATTCTGGGCGGGGGCTCTTGGAGTTACATTATTCCACCGTGCTCGTCGCCATTAATAAAAGAGAGCGACTTAAAGTTCGCAATAAAAAGCCGAACCCTACGATGAAATATGATTAGGTTCGGCTTAATAACTAGTTAAAACTTGTTTCAACGAATATATTGATTGTCAAATAAACGAATGGATCACTCTTGTGGGTAGTCTTTCTTATCCCCTTTAGGTGTTGCATTAACAGTCCAGTGCTCAGCTGGATCAAACCCTTCATCACAAAGATCGATAGTAAAGCCCATCTCTGCGACTTCTTTTAATGTGAGATTATCGGCCATTCTCGCCACTTCACCCATTCTATTGTGCAGTTCCATTTTGTCCCCCAGAGACAACGACGACGTCATCATGCTATTCAAACTAAGTATAGTGAAGATTCACAAGTTCATAGATCATTTCCCTTTCATCGACTGAATATTTACTCTCTTCGCAAACGTTACGCTTCATAAATGAGCATCACTCCATCAGAAGAATTGACCTACCCCTTACTTGGTAATCACCTGAGAATAGCATTACGTCAGAACAACCTCGGTAACCTGCGCGCAAATTACACATCGTTTGCCGTATTGAGTAAGCGATACATTAAGCAGGTAAACAACATGAACATGAAACTTACGCCATTGGTATTAGCGGCGCTTTTAGTGGGCTGTGGTTCAGACAGTAGCGACGAAAACTCGACATCGCCTGAAACCGCAACGTTGAATTTCTCAGTCATTAATCAACTTGATAGCGAGCTCAACTCTTCTGACGTCAATTCTTACGAGCTTGATAGCAACTCTAATCACGATAAAGACCTATCCGATCTAGATAAGGTAAACATCGCTTTTAATTATGTATTCCTAAAGAAAGTCGCTTCACTCCCAGGTGAAGAAGAGACTTGTGACCAAACTGGTCAGTGCGAGCAATACCATAATTACTTTGAGGATCAGGAAGACGAACTGCGCATGATCGAAGTAAAAGCAGCAAACGGAAGCGATGCTGGCCCCCTGTTTGACGGTATGATGGTTAAGCCGGGCTACTACCAGATGTGTTTATACATCAATGGTAAGCATGAAAATGGTGGGCAGGTTGACACCTACTATGATTCCCATGTTATCGAACACAATGGTAATGTGGACTACCTATCTACCCCATCACAAGGCTCATGTGCAGGAGCAAAGCCACCTAAAGATGCTCGCCCTTCTGGCCGCCTAGTCAGCCAAACTTTCCAAGTTCAACGCGGTGAAAACAACCTAGCGTTTAAGTTCAATTTAGAAGAGACACTGCGCTATAACCGAAACCAAGGCTGGCGCTTTTTAGGCCAGAAAGACTTTGAGATCGTTCAAATAGATAGCAACTATGGACAAATCATCGGCTCAGTGGATATAGAGTCAATCCAACAAGAATGTATGATGCAAGACGATTTGGCGCTTGAAGCGGTATACCTCTACCCATACAACACGCGTCAAGATCAAATGCTTGGTTACCATAGTATTGGAGCTGGTGTCGAAGGAGAAAAGCGCCCGCTTAACCACTCCATGGTTTCTACAACGTTTGCCGAAGGCATTGACGAACAGATCGCCTACTTTGGCTTTAACAATGTAAAAGCCGGCACCTATACCCTTGGTTACAGCTGTAGCGCTCAAAATGACACAGAAGAAGGTGCCAGTTTTGAAATTTACAGCTCTCTAGACTCTGTTCTGGTGAAGAAAGGGCAAGTGACTTACCCTGAGTTCATTGCTAACTAGTCTCGCTACAAATGAAACATAAATACAGGTTTTAATCATCAAATCCCTTGATCAGATCAAGGGATTTTTTATTTGAACATTAAGGTGTGTAATGTGTATTTATGGCACACTGTGACAATTAAAGTGAACACTTTCGCCCAGCCCACCCTTCCCCGTTGAACAAAGAGACTGGATTCATGAACAACGCTCTAATTATAAATAAAGCTCTATTACTCATCCTTACTTTCACCTTAGCCGGTTGCGCGACAAGTAATGATTATCCGAACCTCAACACACTGTCAGAGTATGAGATTCCAATTCAGGTCGATGACTACAAACAGGCTGAGGGCTCACAGACTCTAGGTATCGCCTTTGGTGGTGGTGGCGTACGTGGTTTTGTTCATTTAGGGGTAATTAAAGCGCTGGAAGAGAATGGTATTAAAGCCGATATAGTGACGGGATCGTCAGCAGGTTCTATCGCCGCTAGCTTGTACGCTTCAGGGTTGCCTTACAGTGAGATTGAGGAAATCGTCCATGAAGTCAGTGAGTTCCAACTGGCCGATATCGTGATTTCTCGTAAGGGATTAGTCAATGGACAAAAGCTCGCAAAGTGGATTAATGAATCGGTGCCGCAAGAGAACTTAAACCAAATGCCAATTCCAATCGGCATTACCGCCACCGACCTCACCCATAAAGAGTCGGTGCTTATTCTCGATGGTAACCCGGGCGAAGCGGTACAAACATCGTCCTCCGTTCCGGCCGCTTTTGTCCCAGTAGAGAACAAAGGGAATTTATTAGTTGATGGTGCATTACTCACCGTTGTACCGGTGAATTACGCTCGATCCATGGGGGCTGATGTTGTCATTGGTGTAGACATCCACTGTGATGCCGAGCCTGACGTTAAGAACTCAAGACGACACGTTGCCATTAACACTCTTCGCATGCTGACCTGCAAATTGTCAGAGCCTGAAATGCAAAGTGCCGATGTGCTCATTCGCCCAGATTACGAGCCTGAAAGCGAGATCAGCTTCGGTGATAAAAACGAAGCAATAGAAGCGGGTTATCAAGCGACGATAGAAAATCTTCCACAAATCTTGGCGCTTATCAGTTCAACAAACGACCATTATATCGAGTGATCTATTCGTGAAACCCGAAACGGGAACAGAAAGCAAATGCAGCCAATACCACCTAGTTATTGTTTTAACTGAGTTTATATAATCACAGTGAAAAATTTAATTCGTAAAAACCGTTAATTCGCATCATAAAACATTTCAACGGTTACACTTTTAAACTACCTCACTCCATTGAATTTTTATAATATCGCGCCCTAAATTTTCTAGCACGTCAACGTTGGTTTATAAACGTTGTTGCTTATACCGTTTTAGCTGGTGTTTTAATGGAAAACCTCTCTTATTTGGTTGCTTTCAACCATCTTTCATTCTCTATGGTGGCAGTGGTCATCATGGTATTACTTTCTCGTGCCATCGTCGCGAATACCAAATACTCAGCCGTTCTCGTGATCGTTGTTCTTGGCTTGCTAATGGGTACGCTATTTGTGAAAACAGGTTTGGCGCAGCCGGGGCTTCAAGAATTTCCAGCGATCGTCTTATTAAGCCAAACGACTGTTATCGCCTTAATCGCGACCTTCTTCGTTGGTGGACAAGAGATCCGTAAATTGCTCTCCAAGCAATTTGATAAAGCAGAAAGCTTAGTGGTCGCCGCAAAGCATGAAGCGTTTGTCGGAACGACAAGTACTCAGCTTGTTTTTGTCATTCGTGCCTTTGTACTATTGATGGGTATCGAAATGGCGTCTGCTCTGCTAACAGGTCGCAGTGCGGGTCACCCTCTTGGTGAGTCATACCTAGCACTGTCGTACCTAAGCTTGGGTATCGCGCTGATTTTCATTGATAGCAAAGCCAAAATTTCTGACAAGCGTGCTTACCTATTTAAGGGCTTAGTCGAGATCTTAGTGATCATTGGTATTTTGATGATCTCGCTAAGGCTGTCGCACCTTGTTGCTAGCGTGATTGGTCTACCGCAAATCTTCTTCGCGATGGTGGTCTCGTCTGGACTAGGTATGGCAATGCCGAAATGGAAAGCCGGGCCAACACTGAACGCGCTACTGTTCGCGGGTATACCTGTCCTTCTAACCGGTACTTTCTTGGTTGGCGGCTCTCATATGCTTGAAGCCTTTACAATTCCGGGCCTACAAAGCGTGATTGTCTATGGTTTTGCAGGGCAAATGTTCTGGATGTTTGGTGGTTTGACTATCCTCATCTTCCTAGCAAAATCGAACCACGTTCGTAACTTAGCACCGGGTATGGCAGGCGGTCTATCTCACTCAGGTCTAACTGGTGCATGTACGGCAGGTGATTTTGGTTCAACGGCTTCAGCGCGTGCTCCAATCATGATTAACATTCCGTTTATCGGACATATTTTCGTATTCACTATCCTTGCTGCAAGTGCTGAGCGTGGCGTGTTATTGGTTGAATGGACATTGCCATTGGTTCTATTAGGTCTTGGTTTTGTTTATCTTGCGAGTAACAACCTGCGCAAAGCTCACGGTGACGACGCAAAAGAAGTAAAAGGCTTAATGCAGTTCTCGTTTGGCTGGCAGATCGTAGCCGTATTCGGCAGCTTCACTATTTTGCACTTTGCGGGTATGCCAATTGAACACGCTTCGATGGCAGCAGCGTCTGGCTTGTCTCACTTTGGCCTGTTTGCAGCGACTCAGGGCGGCATGTTCGGTGAATCGGCAGCGAGTATGATCACCTTCATTTTCGCCACACCATTCTTAGTTCACCCGCTTGTATTTGGGCTATTTGGTAAGGCAACAGAAAATGGCGGCGAGATGTCGACCAAAGCGGTAATGTTCATCTTCGCTCTTGGTACATTAGGCGTACTCTACTCTGCGTTAACAATCTAATCATATATAGCTTTATGCCCAAATAACCTCGAAATGCTCTGATCCACTAAGTTCATGTTGAGGCTATTTGGGTATATCAAACCTAGTTCATTCGCGGTACCTCATTTTTGACAAGTACCTTTCATTTATCCGCCCATTATTGATCTACCTACATTTAAGCAAGTTCTAAATCTATTAGTTTGAGTTATGTGTTTATCTAATACGTCATTTCCTATGGCTTTGAAATTGAGTAAGGGGTTAGATGTTTATAACGTTACACTTTGTAGTTGCCACACTATTGGCCATTGTCTGCGCTCAATCAATGGGCCTCAATCAAAATGAATTTTCGGCGCTAGCGCTATTGATACCCGCTCTTTGGGTGTTACCACAGAAAGGTATAAAAGGCCTATTTTTAGTTGCAGGCATGTTGGCCTATGGCTTGACCTTGCCACATCAATCTATTGCACTATCCGTCACTCAATGGATTCTTTTTCCCTTGCTCATGGTGGTCTTTTCTAGACGAAGCAGCAAAAAAGTTCGATATATCACTGCATCGATAGTTTTAACCCTACAAGCAGGTGTCATGATCAGTCAGGCAATGGGATCATTAGAAGGCATGCCTATGATCACGCTGGTTCAAATGCTGTCGGTATTGGTCATTTGGTGGGCGGCGAAGCACAAAAGCACATCGAACAAACAAAGCTGGTGGGCACTTGGGTTACTCGTCCCACTTTGGTTTGCTGGCTTTTTTCACGCAATATTAGTCGCCATATCTATTACTGGTATTATTTCATCGATAGAAAGCTTATCTCGCCTGAAAAAATTCAATTGGAGTAAGCTTATCTGCTGGACGGTTCCAACGGTTGGCTTTGCTGCCATCGTCGTCTCTCCAAGTATCGACGTTCCACACTCAGTTATTGTGGTTTGGATGTGCCTGTTAGGTACGGCTTGGATGACCGATTATATTCTTCGTAGTATCGAAAAAGAACAAGACGCCATTGGTTCTAAATAGACAGCGGTTAACCTCTATTGCAGGCAGCGCAGTATATAAACTTAGCTCTGCCAGCACAGAGAGTTAAACGACACTCTTGATTAACTCGTGCTGTTACGCTGTTTTGGGTCGTCACTCAGATACTCAACAAACTCAACTTCAAACCCAGCTGGGTCAACGAAGTAGACATTTTTACGATACGGTTCCTCTGCTCCCGGTTTGGCAATCTCAAATCCGGCTTGGACAAGCCTTTCTATCACTACATCGATGTTATGAGTCACATAAGCAAAATGGGCTAGCCCAACTTGGTGTCCGGCCAAGTCTCTATTTTTTCCTTCGCCGTGATCACTCAAAGCGATGTACTGATACTCATCTCCAAAATGCAGCCAATTACGTGGTTTTCCGGACCACTCTCCTTTCCCTTCATCACGAACAGACCAATGAGGAAACGCCGCTTGGTAAAATTCCAACATTTTCGGGATATCATTTACCACTAAATTTACATGCTCTAATTGAATCATTTGTCTCTCCTTAACGTGTATTTATAAGCAATGTTAATCATGCTAATACCTTAACTTAAGTTTAGGTAAAGCATTTATTTTCATAAAGTAGTAAAACGTGAGGAGATGTCTTTTTTGACGTATTAAAATAGCTAGAAAAGTAAGTCCTTTTATCGAAAATAAAGTGTGCTAACCTTACGGCAACTCAACTACAAGAAAACAATACAATGAGAATTTTCAGCAATTTTGAAAGCGGCAACATTCACGTCGTTTCAGCAGAGTCACCACAAAACATTCAACTAACTATCCCTGCGGATAACCAAACAGAAATTTCACAATGGTTCCACTTTCGCCTTGAAAGTGAAGCGAACCAACCGCACCAGTTTACCATCAATGAACTAGCAACGTCGGCTTACCCTAAAGGTTGGGAGGATTACGATGTCGTTGCTTCTTATGATCGTGAAGAGTGGTTCCGCATTCCTGCTAAGTTTGATGGCAATACACTGACGTTTAACATCATTCCTGAGCATGATTCAATGTACTTTGCTTACTTCGCACCGTACTCATACGATCGCCATCAAGATCTTTTACACAGTGCGCAAACACACCCTGCGTGTAAATTAGAAACTCTCGGACACACGCTAGACAACAACGACATCAGCCTATTAACGATTGGTGAGCCAAGCCCAGAGAAAAAAAATATTTGGGTCATCGGTCGTCAACACCCAGGTGAAACGATGGCTGAGTGGTTTATCGAAGGTTTGTTACTACGCTTGTTAGACGAAACCGATACGGTAGGTCGTTCACTACTCGACAAAGTTGTGATTCACGTTGTACCTAATATGAACCCAGACGGAAGCATCCGTGGTCACCTACGCACCAACGCAATTGGCGTAAACCTTAACCGTGAATGGCAGTCACCGTCTATGGAACGCAGCCCAGAAGTATTCCTTGTACGTGAACGTATGCTAGAAACTGGCGTTGATCTGTGTCTAGACATACACGGCGACGAAGCGATTCCATATAACTTTGTTGCAGGTAGCGAAGGCACACCTTCATACAACGAGCGCATCGCGAAACTAGAAAACCACTTCAAGCAAGCATTGCTGACGATCACGCCAGAGTTCCAAGATGAATTTGGTTACGATAAAGACGAGCCAGGCAAAGCGAACATGACGGTTGGTACAAACTGGATCGGCGAGCAGTTCAAGTGTTTGGCGTACACCGTTGAGATGCCATTTAAAGATCACATTAGCCACGCTGATGAGCTTTATGGCTGGTCTCCGGAACGCAGCTCTGCCTTCGGCCACGATATGCTTGCGGCCGTTTGGTCTACCGTTGGTGAACTGTAAGCGATTTGGTTTACTATCAATGAAAGACTAACAATCTAATCTTCCATTAAAATAACAAAGCCCGGTGCACTTTATGTGATGAATTCACTCTGCACCGGGCTTTTCTCATTTAGGGCTGAAATCCCCTAATCATGCTGATGTTATTCTTTGATGTAGAGATCTTTAGAATAAATACGCCCTTCAACATTGTTTTTAGCAAAGCCACCAACGCTCGGTCGAACCAAGCGAGCCTGCATATAGTAGTAAATTGGCGCTATCGGCATGTCCACAGCCAATAGTTGCTCCGCTTGATCGTAAAAGGTCTGACGCACTTTCTCATTGACGGCAGCCAGCGCGTTGTCCATCGCTTGGTCGTATTGGTCATTGTTATAGCGTGCGAAATTCCCTGACGAATCAGAACGTACAAGGCTTAAGAAAGTCGATGCTTCGTTGTAGTCTCCACACCACGAAGCGCGCATCACATCAAAATCACCTTGTCTACGCGATACTAAGTAGGATTTCCACTCCTGATTTTCCAGCTCAACTTTTGCTCCGAGGTTTGCCTTCAGCATAGAGGCAATCGCCACCGCTATAGACTTGTTTGATTCACTGGTGTTGTAGAGCAGCGTGAAATCTAATGGGTTGTCTTTGCTGTAGCCTGCCTCTTTCAGCAGTTGCTCTGCTTTTTCGTCACGCTGTTTCTGTGTCCAGTGGCTGTACTCTGGTTGTGTGGCATCAAAACCTGCAGTGTACTGGTGAGCGAATGTATAAGCCGGTAAGTTCCCGACTTGAGTGACACCATTAGTAATCACGTCACGCATGATGGAGTAAGAGACGGCCTGACGAACTCGCGCATCATCGAACGGTGGACGTGTGGTATTAAATGCGTAGTAGTAAGTACACAATAGAGGCACTGCCGTGTAGGCTGACTCATAATCTTTTTTGAGCTTTTTAGCCATATGCGTGGGCACATCAGAAGTGATATCCACTTCACCCGCCACATAGCGGTTGATTGAGGCATTTTGATTTTCAAATGGAATATAAGTTACTTGGGATAGGTGAGTATCTTCGCTATTCCAATAATTTGGGTTTTTCTTTAGCTCTATTCGCTCGTTGACGACCCACTTATCCAAAACAAACGCACCGTTACCAACAAACTGTTTCGGGTCACTCCACGGCTTATCACTTTTCTCTACTGTCGCCTTATGCACTGGCATCATCGAAGTATGACCCGTCATTGCAACAAAGTAAGGGATTTTACTATCGAGTTCGAAACGTAACGTGTACTTATCGACGGCTGAAATACCCAAATCTTGGACTGGCTTTTTACCTTCGGCAACATCGGCAATATTTTTGATTTTGGTCATTTTGAAATACCAAACATTCGGCGACGCCAATTGAGGGTCAACCGCACGTCTTATCGCATACACGAAATCGTCAGCAGTCACAGGATCTCCATTTGACCATTTCGCATCTTTGCGCAAGTGAAAGACAAACGTTTGGTTGTCTTCAGTTTCCCACGACTTAGCAACGCCTGGAATGATATTGCCATCAAGATCTTGGATCACTAACCCTTCAAACAGGTCACGCAAGATGTGCATCTCTGGTAAACCTTCCGCTTTTGCCGGATCTAATGTCGCCGCTTCAGCATCGTTTGCTCGAACTAAGTGTTGTTCAGGTGCGAGTGACATACCTTCTGGTGATTCAGCAGCGGCAGATGCCGATATTAACGGGGTTAATAAAGAGGAAATAAGTAAAGCCGTCGAATGTTTTTTAAAGTCCATATTTTGTCGTTCTCCTAGCCAATCTCTGAACATCGCACCACAATTAGCGATACAACTGTTGACGAATTTTAACTGATGGGTTTATGTGATTAAATTATGTAATCAGTTGAGCATTGATAGTACTTGATTCATTAGGAGAATAGGGTGAGTTTAATTCCAAGAACAGAAAGAGCTGCATTTTCAATAAAGCCGCTATGCTATGGAAGTTCGGCCCTTGGTGCGCCATTACTTTACTTTCCTGCTCAGATAGAGGGTGAGTCTCGTGGATTGATATTAGCAGGGACACATGGGGATGAAACAGCCTCTATTGCAGGTTTGTCCTGTGCGCTACGAAGCCTACCGGCACAAAGGCTACGGCATGATGTCATACTGTCCATCAACCCTGACGGCAACCAGCTAGGAACTCGCGCCAACGCTAATCAAATCGATCTAAATCGAGCGTTCCCAGCCAAGAACTGGACTCCGCATGGTACGGTTTATCGGTGGAGCTCAAGCACAACCGTTAGGGATGTCAAAGTGGGGACTGGGCAGGCAGAACAACTCGAACCCGAAGTTAATGCGTTGATCGACTTAATTGAACTGCGTGAGCCGAAATTTGTAGTCTCATTTCACGAACCACTCGCCTTGATTGATGATCCAACTAAATCCAAGCTCGCCAAATGGCTTGGAAAGCAGTTTAGTCTTCCCATTGTTGAAGATGTCGATTACGAGACGCCGGGATCGTTTGGAACTTGGTGCATAGAAAAAGAGCTGCCATGTATTACTGTTGAGTTGCCCGCCGTCTCTGCAGACCACACGATTGATCAATATCTGTCTGCTTTTATCTCGATGCTAGAGCATGAACCAAAGGTTTAATTAACGAAAGGTTCTGTCATTCCGATGTGTTTAAATACAGCTTGGAACTCAACAAAGAAAAAGAGTCAGCTGATATTTCGCTGACTCAAATAAGGACAAATACTTTTCATAGGGTTATATAATTTGGCAACGCTTGAACAACCGATAAAGCCTACGCGTTGTCGTCATAAGTGATAACAGAAACTACCGCATTATTGTTATCTAATATCGCACACATTCGACCCACACCAGGAACGTTCATGGGTGGATAAACCGCTTTTCCACCCGCAGCCTCTGCTTTAGCCAAGACCTCATCAACATCTTTAACAGTAATATATGTTCCCCAATGATTTGGCACGTTTCCAATCTCTTTTGGCTTTTTCATCACGCCACCAACAGGGTCTCCTTGACAGTTCAAAACATAGTACTTACCTTCGGGCATCTCCATTTCGTCGACATCCCAACCAATCACTTCGGTATAAAACTTCAGTGCAGACTCAACGTCATCAACCAGTAATTCCGACCAACTAAATGCGCCATGCTTTTTGAAAGATTCATTCATATTCCAATTTCCTTTAGGTGAATAACAACGAAAGTATAGGACTGAATACGTCATTCTGAATTAGTCATTTAGAATGAATAGAACAATGGATTTTTACAGCTTTGGAGGGAGCTAGAAGAAGAATTCGTAAATACTTGGAAAGGGTCAGAGCCTAACAGTAGTCAGGCTCACAATTAACTTGAACGGCAGCTAAAAACCTTGCAGAAGATCGGAGTGATAGTTTGCAATGTCCAACGTTACATCGAACTCTTCAGCCCAGTTATCAAGTCGAAGCTGCGACTCATTAAGCGTGTCGAGTGTGATGGTGTTATCGTCTAACTGCCATAGCTGGCGCGAACCAGCGTAACTAAACTGAAGGGCTAACATTGCGTCGGCATTGCCCTCCTTCGCTGCAGCAAGGAGCTTTCTATTCTTACGAGAGACAAGGTTCAGAGCTTGTTTCAGATCCCATACATATGCAACTTCTCGCATCTTTGGATGAGTCTTAAGTTTAATCAGTATCGTAACTAAGGCTATCGCACTCATTACCACGCCCAATAAGTTCCAGTGGAAATGCGAACCAGTGCCGGAAGGAAAAAGCAGTATGAGTGTCTGAGAGATCGCCAGACTTGAGATCGCTAAACTCGCGATACAGCCAACAATGACAATGTTTAAACGTGAACGATATAATTGTTTGTCGATATTTTGTAACTGCATCATTGCTCCAATCTAACAGCTAACCAATCATATTTTTGATTGGTTTTTTAAAGACTTGGCACTCCCTTTTCAAGGAATCTCTCGTCATCGATTCAAGCGAAGATTATACCTAGTGATGATTTTAATACGAGACTTTCTAGTCACAACCAACCAGCGTTATCTCTTCTGGTTGGTTGTTCGATTGTTTGTTTGATTATCCGACTACTTAGAAGCCGTCATACCAAACAGCAGCTTTTCACACTCTTCTTGCTGCATATAACGAGGGACAGGGTAATTCCATTGCGCTTCATGCAGCGACTCTTTAGCTAGCTCTTCAATATGTTCATCAAGTAACGCATCAAAGTGAGCAGGCAAACCCAACTTCGTTTGTAACGATTTAATGTACTCAATAAAAGCGTCAGCCCTCACCGTATCACTGGCGCGTCGATCAGAGATCCCTATCGCATCTGCTAGCTGAGCCAACCGTTCTCTTGCTTCTATTTTTGAATACTCTAAAACGTGTGGTAACGCGACCGCATTGGCTAAACCATGAGGGATGCCATATTTCGCACCAACGGCATGAGCAATAGCATGAGCGTAACCCAAACTGGCTTTGGTGAAAGCGAGACCTCCGTAGTAAGACGCAAGCGCCATCTTCTGTCTGGCGATAGAGTTTTGACCAAACTTCACTGCTTTATCTAAGTTTTCATCAATGAGTTTAACGGCCGCAATGGCGTATCGGTCGGTTTCAATAGTCGCATTGCAAGAGATGTACGCTTCAACGGCATGAGTTAGAGCATCCATACCGGTTTGAGCGGTGATATGGGACGGTAGAGCTAGCATTAGGTTCGGATCCAATGCGGCTGCAATGGGCACGAGTTTAGGATCCATCAACGGTGTTTTTTTATGTGTTTTCGGATCAGAGACAACCGCAGCAACCGTAACTTCAGATCCCGTGCCAGATGTGGTCGGCAATACAAATAAGGGAGCAGGTGCTTTCCAGACTCTAAGTAAGCCCACCAGCTTTGAAATCGGTTTTTTGTTCGTCGCACAGGCTGCAATCACTTTTGCACAATCGATAGGAGAGCCTCCCCCTATCGCGACAATACCATTACACTTATTCGCTTGGTATTTTGACAAACCCGCTTCGACTTGATCGTAGGTTGGGTCTGGAAGCACGTCACTATAGACCTCACACTGAACCCCTACCCGTTCGAATTCAAAAGCCAGTTTTTTTACAAAGCCTAACTTTTTTATCCCCTCGTCTGTCACGACTAACACCTTATCGACACCCATTATCGAAACGCTATGGCATAGCTGTGTCAAAGAGTCTTTACCAAGGAAGAGCGTTGGTTTAGTGATAGGAAGGATCTTGGCTGCTATTTTAAGCACCCTCATGTAGATCTTATGGAGTAAGTAGTAGAGCCTTTGTTCCATTGTAAGTCTCTGTTTGGTCGCCTGATACCTCTAGCCTAGGCAATACAATAAGTTATCTCTAGTCTAGAGCGCACACTTTTCAACCTTTACAAAATATATTCACATTACTCCATCAACTTGAAATCAAAGGCTGTATAAAAAACAGACACGAAACAGGATAATATCCCGAAAACATTTTCATGCCCAGTAAAACATATCGCATAAAAAATCATTTAAATCGGAATAAATACTCACTCAATCCCTTATCGCACAGTGACAAGCAGCCTATTAATCAAATTATCAACTCAAATCAATTCATTTTTTGTTCAAAATAACAAAACAAGTCCTAGCTCAAAGAAACAGACAAAAATGTTGCGACTCAGTTTTAGATCGAAATAATAGCAACTGTTAACAATTTGTAACAGTTAACACCAAAATCAATATAAAAATAATAACCATAACCACCGTTATAACTAAAACAGTTATAACAATAGATATTCAGACAGGAAAAATGATGCACAAAAATATAATGCTGGCCTTAATTGGCAGTACAGCGACCGGAAGTGCCGCCGCCGCTGGTTTAGATGACAAGATAAACGAAGTCGTAGCACCTATCGTCAACCCATTTGTAGGAATGATCTTCTCGACTATTCCTTTCCCTTTTACAGACGTACAGGTGCCTTGGATTGTTTTGTGGTTAGTCGTAGCCGCAATATTCTTTACCGTATACCTTGGTTTCATTAACGTTCGTGGTTTTAAGCACGCACTAGAATTGGTTTCAGGTAAATTTAGCAATCCAAAGGCCAAAGAAGATGGTGAAGTCACTCATTTTCAGGCTCTGACTACTGCTCTTTCAGGCACTGTTGGTCTTGGTAACATCGCAGGGGTAGCGGTTGCTGTCTCTATTGGTGGAGCTGGCGCGACTTTTTGGATGATTCTTGCAGGCTTACTTGGTATGTCGAGCAAGTTTGTAGAGTGTGCGCTGGGTGTTAAATACCGTAACACTAATGAAGATGGCACCGTATCAGGCGGTCCAATGTACTACCTAAGCAAGGGCCTTGCTAAACGTGGTAATGCAGCTCTTGGCCGTACGCTTGCGGTACTGTTCTCTGTGTTCGCTATTGGCGGCGCACTTGGTGGCGGTAACATGTTCCAAGCTAACCAAGCGTTTAAGCAAGTTGTTGGTGTAACGGGTGGTGATGCTTCATTCCTAGCCGATAAAGGCTGGCTATTTGGTATCATTCTCGCGGTTATTGTTGGAATAGTTATCATTGGCGGTATTAAATCAATCGCTAAGGTTACAGAGAAAGTTGTTCCTTTCATGGCTGCTATTTACGTTGGCGCTGCGCTCATCATCATCCTAATGAACTTTGACCGTATTGACGATGCATTTGCCGCTATCTTTAACGGTGCGTTCACTGGTGACGGTATTGCTGGTGGTGTTATTGGTGTTCTTATCCAAGGTTTCAAACGTGCTGCGTTCTCGAACGAAGCGGGTGTTGGTTCAGCAGCGATTGCTCACGCAGCCGTTAAAACAAAAGAGCCAATGTCTGAAGGTTTCGTATCACTACTAGAACCGTTCATCGACACGGTTGTTATCTGTACGATGACAGCACTGGTTATCATCATTACTGGTTACCTAGATAATGGCTCTGGCCTTGCGGGTGTAGAACTGACATCGGCTGCATTTGGTAGTTCTATCAGCTGGTTCCCATACATCCTAGCTATTGCGGTTGTTTTGTTTGCATTCTCTACGATGATCTCATGGTCTTACTACGGTCTTAAAGCTTGGACTTATCTATTTGGTGAAAGCAAAACAGCTGAAATCATCTTCAAAGTTAAGTTCTGTGTTTTCGTCGTAATTGGTTCTGCAATGAACCTAGGCCCAGTTATCGATTTCTCTGATGCAATGATCTTCTCTATGGCACTGGTTAACATTATCGGCCTATACATCTTGGTTCCTGAAGTTAAGCGTGACCTAGCGGACTACCTTGCTCGTCACAAAGCAGGCAAAGTCTACAATGTAACGGAAACGGCTAAGCAGTCTTCTTAAATACATAAAATTGAGACACTATTGGAAACAGCAGGCTAACCACCTGCTGTTTTTTTATTGTCAGCCTACACTTAACGTAGATGAATAGCTGATTAAGGTACATTAATGGGATACGAAGAAGACTATTTCAGAGCGCCCAGTGGCTTACCAGAACGAGAAGTCCGCGCTCTTTTTTCCGATCTGAGTAATCTTGTTCTGTGGGAAGAAGAAAACGAGAATACTCAAGCCGACGCCATGGACGTATTACGTAATATCTCTCAACATGATCGCTATCAGTCACAGGCAGGAAAGTGGCAAACCCTGTTCGCTCACGATTACAAAGCAACCTGTTCTTGGTGGGAGGAAGATTGGCGCTATAGCCAAGGTTGGCCTCTCATTGAACCATTATTATCTCAATTTCAATAGCCAGCATCTCTATTTTTACGCCTACTCATCACCAATACTTATAATAGAATTAATGATTGCTTGATAAATCGAATTCTAGTTGCCAGCCTGCTGTTTAATGTATATACCAACAATCAGAATCGTATCTAATATTAAGAGTAAGCAGATGAACAACATACTACTGATCAATGCAAAACAACCTTTTGGCCACTCTCAAGGAGAATACACGAATGGTTTATTTGAAGCTGCTCATGAGCTATTTATTCAAAATGGATGGAACGTTGAGAGTACAACAATTGAACAAGGGTATGATGTAGAAGCTGAGCTAACAAAACTCGATAAAGCAGACTTAATCATTTCACACACCCCACTTTGGTGGATGGGTCTTCCATGGACTTTTAAAAAATACATGGATGATGTTTTTACCGCAGGGCACGGCATTCTATTCCAAAACGACGGCAGAACTCGTAGTGACCAAGGAAAACTGTACGGTTCTGGTGGCATTAAAACATCAACTAAGTACATGTTGACTATGGTCATGAATGCCCCTGAAAGTGCATTTTCTGATTCAGAAAAAGATGGCTTATTTGAAGGTGCAGACATTGATCAAGCGATGATGCAGTTTCACAAAACGTTTCAGTTTTTAGGTATGAAACCGGCGACTACTTTTACCGCTAATGATGTGATGAAAGTGCCACAGTTTGAAAAACATAAAGCTGAGTATCTTACTCATCTGTGTAAAGAGTTTGGTCTTAAACAAGACAATATTTAGGTTATAAGAGATTGAAAATAATGGCTCAATGACAAAGAGCCATTATTGTTAAGGATGATAGCTAGTCGCTACAGATTTGATCAGCTATGACGCTGCCTTTTCTAGTTGAAATTCCATAGCCCTGTGCTTTAGCGCCAAATATTTTTCTCGAAGTTGTTCTTTCCCTAATAGCTCATCACCAAAGAAAAGCCCATTCGTATCGCTCAATAATTCAAAATGTTGAACGAGAATATTAAGAATAAAGTCCGCTTTTTTAAGCGTATAAGGTGTACATGACTGGCCGTGAACATCATCCAGTAAATCTAATACATTGGAACGAAAGGACTCAATTAGCCGCAACTCTTGTAAGTCTTCGTCATTATTAAGCGCCTCTTCCCAAGTATTAATCATATCGGTATGTCTTTTTATAACGGTGGGCATCGCCCCTAACTCTGTTAGCTTCAACAGTTTCCGTTGATACGCCTCTAGAGCACAGGTTTTTTCCAGCCGATATAATTCGAACTGCTGCTCATCGCTCAGCCCCTGCTTATTCTTAAGCAGATAGTCAAAAAAGAAACGTGTTTCAAACCGCTCAATTCCATGAAATAAAGGCGTGTCTGTTCCGTTGCTATTAAAGTGCGTCAGGGGATCAAATCGATACATGTATCCGAAATCAAATAAACGAATTTCATCATCGGTATTACACAAAATGTTACCAGGGCAGAAATCCCATTCAAACAAGCCACTAAGCTCTATATTTATAATCGCCTCAAACACTTGCTCGAATAAATCACGATTTAAACGCTCAATAGAGTCTCCATTTATCCATGGAGAGAGGATAATGCCATCTCGGTACGAAGCGAATTGAGTATCGACGATATAGCGAAAGGCTCGCGGCTTGCTAACCTTCAATGTCGATAAATCACGCCGTCTTTGGACCTCATTTAAAAACGAAGTTTGCCCGTCTATATTCTTAACAAGACTCTCTGCTCGTTGGCATTTTAACGTCCAGTCTCGGTCCTCAATACGAATATGATAAACCACCGCAGTTAAGCCCGATTCATAAGCCGTCACAACATAAGGTGAGTCCGACGTTGTGGCTTTTAATTGCTCCAGAGTTAGTGGTATTGGCTCTAGATTACCAACGACAACATTGTCATTAGTTTTTTCAAATGCTAGCTGACTAGCCCGACGCTGCTGTTCTAAATTCACAAATATAGTTCACTTCAATTATTGACCTCATCAATATATCGAGACCCAGCAACTACATACCGTGACGGCCTTTAAGCTTTAGATAAACGTAGCATTAGATAAACAAAACGAGAGTACGCATAATGCCGATCAGAACGCAGCAGTTGCTAGGTGTATCGGGCAAGGCTCATATCTACTTTGCAAAGTCATCACGATGCTCGTCTAACCAACGCATCAACTTCTCCATATGCTCCTGCATTTGAGTAAGATCATCGTCTTCCCACTCTGAAAAAAGATGCGAAATATCAGGCATTAATGAATTCATTGTTTCACTACTCAACTTAAGGCCTTGGTCTGTTATTTTTAAATGGCGACGTCTTTTATCCTCAATGTCCGACACAGATTCCAACAAACCTTTTTCGAGTAATACCGAGATGATTTTGGTGATCCCTGGTTGATTCATCTCCATTACATCGGCTAATTCTGTCACCGTCCAACTACGCTTAGGATTATGCGTAAAGTGGTTCAACACGCCGAATTGTGATGGGTTAAGCGGCATCGATGCAAAAAGGGTCGCTTCTCTGGTTGCCATTAATTGCCTGACTATACCGAGTTGAACAATCACCTTGGCTTCTGTTTGTTTTCTTATATCCATGACCAATAACTCCGACAAAACGATTAGTGTGAAAAATAAACACTTGATAAACCATTCCTTGGAATATAATATACATTCCAAGGAATCAAAAATGGTTTCTACTCATTTTAAGGAGAGCATGATGAATCGACGTAATTTCATTAAGGTAGTAGGTCTAGGTGTTGGATCAGTAGCGCTAAGCAGTGCTGTTGTAAGCTGTAGTAGCTCCTCAAATCCAAGCGATAACTATGGTTGGAATGGTCCAGACTCAAGTCAAAAGGATATTCGTATGCAGGTGCTCTCCTATGCCATCCTTTGCCCCAATGCGCACAACATTCAGCCTTGGACAATCAAGATGACAGGTGATGAAAGTTTCGATCTGTATGTCGACCCACAGCGTCTTCTTCCTGAAACGGATCCGATTTACAGACAAATACACATAAGCCAAGGAACATTTTTAGAAACGCTCTCTATTGCCGCATCGGGGTTAGGCTATGACGCAATAATCGATTATTTCCCTCAAGGCATGTATGGCAATACGGAGTTACTCGACAAGCCAGTTGCCTCTATCAATCTTGTTAAACAGTCACAGATCTCCCCTGACCCGCTGTTTGGGCACCTGCTAACTCGCCACTCTAATAAGCGCGAATACGGCAATTACAAACTGACTCAGATGGAGCTTGATACTCTACAAAGCTTTACTGAACAACGTGGCAGCTATCCGTTATCCATAACTGACTCAACGGAAGAAAAGTTGAAATTGGAAAAAGTTCTAACCGATGCGATGCAAATTGAAGTGAGTAATAATGATCGTAGCCACGAAACCATCGCCATGTTCCGCTTTGATCAAGACGAAGTGAATAAATACCGAGATGGATTTGGTGTTTCACAGGCTGGCTTAACAGGCATTAAGAAGATCATGGTCGAGAACTTTTTCCTCTCTCGAGAGAAGACCGAGAAAGATCCAACTGAATTCGATCAACAAGCTGTCGACATGACGAAGAAAACAGTCGCTTCTACAGAAACGTTTGGTTGGATTACCAGTGCAGGGAATAGCCGCCTAGATCAGGTTATCGTTGGGCGCGACTACTGCAGGCTGAACCTAAAAACAACGGCAATGGGGCTCGCACAGCACCCGATGAGTCAGGTATTACAAGAGTATTCAGACATGTTGCCGCTACAAGCCGAGTTTAAAAAAGCATTTGGCATTGATGACAATGACACGGTACAGATGCTGTTTCGTTTAGGTAAAGCAAAGAAAACGCCGCACGGACCAAGACGAGTCGTTTCTCAGTTAATTACAGCCTAACTAAAACGCAATTGTTAGACATTAAAAAACCCTCACAGCACTAAAAAAGCCACTCGAGTGAGTGGCTATGATTATAGTTAGTTGATCCGAACGTTAGTTGAACGTCACTTCATAAACTCGATAGTTATCATTATCATCAACACTACCAAAACGGTCAGTATTTCCAATCATTGGTGTTAAATAGTCATCGACAAAGATTTGTGCTGCATCATCAATAGACGAAAGGAATTCAACCGTTTTTCCTGTTGGGCCATCTAATTTGAAGTTATCCGCGTTAACAAATTCGATAATTCCCTCGTTACTATCTTCTGCATCCTCTGCACGTTCCATTAGATAGTCGTACACTAGATCGCGGTTAGTTTCTGATTCATCGGCAAACACAATTTCAGACTCGGATACACCTGGCATCCATGAATTTGAAGCGCGGTAGTTATTCGTCACGACGTAAACCATCGTCTCGTCATTAATTGCAGAAACGTCCGTCACTTCTTCACCATCAAACATCAGGCTCGTTAATCGAGAAGAACCAGTGCGAATAAAGTTTCCATTGCTATCTTCAACTAACTCACCGCGAGAATCTGTTTCAAAATACGCTTCTTGTGATACATCTATTGTGTAGGTTAAGCGAGATTCATATTCAGTATCTTTACCATCTTCCTCGATTACATTAAACCCACCAAAGAACACATCAAAGTTATAGCTGCGGAAGTTTTGATGTAATAACGCGTCGCCATCTTCTGCCACTGTTTTGTACTGTTGTGACGCAGTAACCTCAATCCACTCTTTAATATCTGCGAAGGTAAGTTCTAACACTGAAGGCGTGTTGTTATCAAACACGTATAGGTCAGCAACACTTGCGCGTGTCAACGGGCCTGTTGCGATACTCGTATAGTCCGTGTTACCACCACGGCCACCTTTAAACGGTGCAGAAACAGACAGAACCAATTGGTCTTCGTTTTCCAATAAACCATCTCGCTGCCACTGCTCAGCGGCCGCGAGTTGTGCTTCATTCACAATCTGCACTGAGATATCAGAAACAATCGCAGAGAAGTAGCTGTTGATTGGTTCATCAATCGTACCTATCTCTTCGTTCATAAACTCCATCGTTGCGCGGTGTTCTTCTTCAACAAGGTCAGCAATGATCGCATCTTGCTTGAGGGGATCTTCATTCAACGCTTTGAGTGTTGCTGAACTACCGATAATTGACCAACTTTCATTAGTTGCGTCAAACTCTAGTGCTAAATCAATCACACCTAGGTGATTGCCCCAGAAGCCGGGCATGACCGCAGGAACACCGAAGATCTTACCGTTGGCGGCGTCAACACCTTCCATACCATCATAGGCATTGCCATCGGTTGGGAAGTTATTGTGGTCATGGCCGAACATAATCGCATCTACACCCTCAACACGTGCCAGTTCCCATGTCGCGTTATCATTGTAATCACGTCCGTTATCACTGTTGGTAATCCCCGAGTGAGGAACTGCTACAACGATGTCTGCTGCGGGGTACTCATCGCTCCCTGATTTCATCAATGGAACGTAATATTCAGCCGCGGCTTTAATATCAGCAATCATCACTTCACACTCAAGATGACGCTTATCCCAGTTCATAATGTTCGGCGGTGTAAAACCAATCACGCCCACGTTTATTGGGTAACTCTTACCATTACTCGCGATAAAGTTACGCTCTAACACAACATAAGGAGTGAAGTTGGGTTGGTAGGTTTCAAAGAACTCAGTGGTGTTACCGACAAAATGCTCGTCAGGAGTAAACGCACACTCCCCTTCATCGAACGCGTAAGAGCCCGTCAATGCATTCTCTTCAAACGCAAAGACGTTCGCGTTTACGTAAGGAAAGTTAGCCCCTTCAATTGCTGCGTTCATGAAGTCTAACCCGTAGTTAAACTCGTGATTTCCGATGTTTGCTGCATCGTATTGCAAGTAATTCATGGCTTTGTAAACCGGGTGAAGGTTCTCTTCTAAATGCTCTACTCCCTTGCTCGCCATGTAATCGCCCATTGGGCTGCCTTGTATTAGGTCACCATTGTCAAACAGCAGTGAGTTCAACACTTCAGCTCGCGCTTCTTCGATGATGATGGCGGTGCGCGACAAGCCATATTCTTGCGGTGTCGTATTCGCCTCTTCAGAAGCAAAGTAGTTATACGGCAGCATGTTGTTGTGCAGATCAGTCGTTTCCATTAAACGCACTTGCATCGTTACTGGATCTTTGGAACTTTTAATATTGCAGCCCGCCAACGCTGTGACTATCGACACTGCCAATAAGGCCTTTTTATTGTTCGTCATGTTCATTACTTACCAAGAGTTAGTGACTTAATTGGCTCGTAATGTAGGAATCATAGATGACGATTTGGTTACAATAATTTTGACATACCACTTTAGTGGTGTGCCACGTGTCATATAGAAGTAGACTGGAAAAGGGTGTAATCAATTACATGAAAGATTCATTAAGATAAGATTAAGCGGTTGTAAGTGAAAAGAAAACCGCCGACTACTGTTGTAAACCAACCTCGTCGGCATAGAAAATTTAAATTTCAGTCGGCTAACGTTTAGGACAAATACCGGTACTACCGCGAACGATCAGATCGGTTCTTGGTGTATGTAACAGAGAAGCCTCTTTGTTACCCAGTATATTAAGCAATGTTTTCATCGCTTGCTTGCCGATATCTTCTCTAGGCTGATTGACCGTCGTTAGCTCAGGCTCGCAATATTCACCAAAAGCAATGTTATCAAAACCAATAACGGATAACTCCTCAGGCACTTTAATATCAAGGTCTCGAGCCGCTTTGATCACACCTATCGCCATCTCATCGTTATGGCAGAATATCGCAGTGGGCCTGTCTAGTTGCTCTAGTAGAGTTCGGCCATGCTCATACCCCGAAGCAAAACTAAAATCACCTTCTCTCATATTAGAATACTGAAATGACAACCCATTTTTGTTCAGTTGTTCAAGAAGTCCTTCCTGACGATCTCGACAGATGGGGTTTTGCATCGGCCCGGTAACTGTCGCGATATTTTGATGCCCTAAAGAGATCAAATACTCAATAGCTTTACCTGCTGCAGATTGATTATCAATTCGAACCGTTGGCAGCGACATATCTTCTACGTATTCACACGCCATAACCACTGGAAAACCAGAGCCTATCTGGCGATCTTTAAGTAAGGCATGCTCAATATCTGAAGTCAGTAAAATGAGCCCATCGGATTGATTGGTGGGCACTAAGTCAAAAAAGTCTTTTGCTCGATTTGTGTCATGTGACAAATCCCCAAGCAACACTTTATACCCAGCTGTTCTCGCAACCTTTTCAACACCTGAAATGACATCGGAGAAAAATGAGTTTGAGATATCAGGGAGTATCACCATGATGCTATTGGTTTCACGACGTCTCAAATGACGCGCCGCAACATTTGGGGAATACCCAATGTCAGCCACCGCTTTTGCTACTTTTTCTCGTGTAGATTCCGTCACTTTTTCTGAATCAAAAAGCGCTCTTGAAACGGTCGCGGTTGATACACCAGCTGCTTTAGCTACATCTTTTATCGTTGCCATGGGCTTATCGTTTGATTTCATTGATTGTTTTAAATTCGTGTATGTCATGTTAACACAAGATTCCTTCCCTAGATATTGAACAACCTGTTCAACAAGGCATCAATTCGCCCATTAAATGTAATGCGTTACATAAAATAGTGCAACTTTCCACACCAATAAATCTTAAGTTTAAGTACCAATGGATGCATATTTAATAGGTAAATACTGACTAATATCTTACTAGTAGGCGCTAAGAAATCACCAAAAAACAGATAAACAGTAACATTTAGAGTCGCTACAACTAAAAACGAGCGCTATGTAACAATTTTGTTAATAAACAAAGGTTCGATCCTTGACGATCCTCGATTATGGATCTTTAATGTAACCCATTACATTGATAAATCAATTTTCCTCGATGATGGTTTATCTGATAGCGAAAGGAAAATAGTTTATGAAAACAATTAAGGGACCAGCACTGTTTTTGGCTCAGTTTATTTCTGATGAAGCCCCGTTTAATTCGCTTAGAGGCATTTGTCAGTGGGCGCAAAGCCTCGGTTATAAGGCACTACAAATGCCCACCAACGATACTCGATTTTTCGATTTAGAACGTGCAGCCAATGACCTTGAATATTGCGATAACCTACAGGCTACCCTTAACGAGTTTGATCTTGAGATCAGTGAACTATCGACGCACTTACAAGGACAACTTATTGCTGTCCACCCGGCCTATGACGAACTATTCGATGCGTTCGCTCCAAAATCGGTACAAGGCAATCCTAAAGCGCGCCAAGATTGGGCCGTTGAACAGCTGTTTCTCGCCGCAAAGGCAAGCCAAAACCTTGGTTTGAAAGCACATGCTACTTTCTCCGGTTCACTCCTATGGCCGTATTTATACCCATGGCCTCAGCGCCCGTCAGGCTTAATTGATTGTGGATTTAACGAACTGGCCAGTCGCTGGTTACCCATATTGGAGGCATTTAACGACGCAGGTGTCGATCTTTGTTATGAAATTCACCCCGGTGAAGATCTTCATGATGGCGCTACTTTTCAACGATTTCTAGACGCAGTCGATGGTCACCCGCGCGCTAACATTCTTTACGACCCGTCTCATTTTCTATTGCAGCAACTCGATTATCTGGGGTTCATCGACAAGTTCCATGACCGAATCAAAATGTTCCATGTTAAAGATGCCGAATTCAATTCAAGTGCACTGCAAGGTGTATACGGAGGCTTTGAGTCTTGGGCTGATCGCGCTGGACGATTCCGTTCATTAGGCGATGGGCAGATCAATTTCAACGCCATCTTCTCAAAGCTTACCCAACATGACTTTGAAGGTTGGGCGGTCGTGGAGTGGGAATGCTCACTCAAAGATCCAGAGCAAGGTGCCAAAGAAGGCGCACTATTTGTCCAAGACCAGATCATTCAAGTTACAGATAAATCATTCGACGACTTTGCTGCTGTAGAAACCGATCACCAAACGAACCTTCGTTTATTGGGGATACGTCAATGAGCAAGAGAATTAGAGTAGGCATGATTGGCGGTGGCCTTGGCGCGTTCATAGGACCAATACACCGAATCGCTGCTCGACTAGACGATCAGTATCAGCTCGTTTCCGGTGTGTTTAGTCACAATGAAGCGAATAACACCGAAACGGCTAAACAACTTCATATTGAATCAGATCGTTGTTATTCCAATTATCATCTGATGTTCGAGCAAGAACGTCTACGAGACGATGGGATTGAAGCGGTCATCATTGTTACGCCAAACCACCTTCATTTTGACGCAGCGAAGGCGGCGTTAGAAGCAGGTTTAGCCGTCATTTGTGAAAAGCCGATGACACTATCATTTGCTCAAGCAAAAGAGCTACACGATCTTGCGAACCACACAAATGTTCCATTCCTACTCACCCATACATACTGTGGCTACCCTCTAGTGCAGGAAGCCAAAGCGCGTATAGAGCAAGGCGAACTCGGCGATATTGTCTCTTTTTCTGTGGAATACCTTCAAGAGTGGTTGACTGAAAAACCTGAGTCAGATAATCGTCAAGCGGTATGGCGGCTTAACCCTGAACTAGCCGGTGCAGCAGGATGTCTGGGCGATATAGGTACTCATGCGTTCCAATTAGCAAGCTATGTAACAGGTCGTTCATTGACATCCATCAGCGCGAGTCTAAACCGTTTTATTGAAGGCCGACTTGTCGATGACAATGTACAAGCTTCCCTAACTCTTGAAGGAAACCTCCAAGGGCAACTCTGGGCAAGCCAAACAGCGGCCGGGCACGAAAACGCGCTACGTATTCGAGTTATTGGTACCAAAGCAAGTATAGAGTGGGCTCAAGAGTCCCCCAACGAACTATGGTTCACCCCTTACAACGCCCCTCGTCAACGCATCACTCGACGAGCAGATTTTCTAAATCCATTTGCCGCAATTAATACGCGCACCCCAGGTGGCCACCCCGAAGGCTACATAGAGGCATTCGGAAACCTTTATTGCCAGTTTGCTTCCGTTATACGAGGCAATCATGAATATGCGCACTGGCTACCAAATGCAGCAACAGGCTTACAAGGTCTTCAATTTATTGAAAGTGCCATATTGTCGAATAACAGAAACGGTGCACGAATAGACGTGGAGGCATTAGTATGAATCAGTCTCCCCTCATTCTAAAGAATATACAGAAGTCATTTGGCTCTAATGTCGTGCTCAAAAACATCTCTTTCGAACTCACTAGAGGCGAAGTGCTGGGTATCTTGGGTGAAAATGGCGCTGGTAAATCCACGCTACTGAAAATCATCAGCGGCGTCTATAAGGCGAATCAAGGTAGCGTAGTTATCGAAGGGCGAACCTTTTCAAAAGTTACTCCAGAGCTTGCTAAAGCAAATGGCGTCGCGATGATCCCTCAAGAATTCAATTTAATACCAACACTCTCAGTGTTTGAAAATGTCTTTTTGGGCCAAGAGATTCGACGCCCTATTAGCTGTCTATTAGATAAAAAACAGATGCGCAGTAAAACTGCAGACGTATTGAAAGAGCTCGAAGTTGATTTAGACCCTGATACAACCATAGAAAAACTGAGCGTAGCTCAAAAGCAGATGGTAGAAGTGGCCAAGGTACTCATCTTTGATGCAAGCATTGTAATCATGGATGAGCCAACCACCGTATTAACTGATAACGAAGTGGCGGTCTTATTTCGTGTGATTGAAACGCTAAAGAAAAAAGGCGTCACTCTGCTGTTTATTTCTCACAAACTAAAAGAGATCAAACAGTTATGTGACAGGCTATTGATTCTTCGTGATGGTGACCCTGTCTACCTTGAGCAAGTATCTAATTTAAGTGAGCACGACATGGCGGTAAAGATGGTCGGTCGTGAGTTGAACCAAATATACCCAGTTAAAAACTCACAAATTGGCGAGGTGGCCTTAAAAGTTGAAGGGCTTTATGACGACGATGGTGTCATTAGCAATATAGCGCTTGAGGTCCATAAAGGAGAGGTTCTCGGATTGGCTGGGTTGATTGGTTCAGGACGCACCGAAATAGCAGAGTGTCTTTTTGGGCTTCGATCTTGCCAAATGACACGCTTTGAAAAATATGGAAGACCTATTTCTATCAATGAGCCCAAAGAGGCGTTCAAACTTAACATCGCTTTGCTGTCCGAGGACCGTCAAGGTAATGGACTAGTGATGAACTTTAACCTCGCAGAGAACATCACTCTCGTCTCTTTACCCAAATACACGTCTGGCATTATTGATCACAAGCAGACTTACCAAGTCACAGAGCAATACCGACAAGAATTCTCGATCAAATCAGATGACATAAAGATGGAAGTGGGCCGTTTAAGTGGCGGGAATCAGCAAAAGGTTTACCTTGCCAAACTGATGGATACCGAACCTGATGTCTTGATTTTGGATGAACCAACTCGCGGTATCGACGTCAACGCAAAAAAAGAGATTTATCACTTCGTCCATTCTCTCACTCAAAAAGGCATTGCCGTGATCCTCATCTCTTCTGAGTTAGAAGAGATCATTGGGCTAAGTCATCGAGTTATTGTCATGCGTGATGGTCAGCAGAAAGCTGAACTTTCAAATGATGATATTAATGAACAAAGCATCATGTTTCATGCCGCGGGTGTTCAAACCAACGCCCCATCCATTGCTACACAGTCAGGAGTTGCAGTATGAGCACCCCTATTACTCTACGAAAAGACAGTGCTGAAGCCAGTACGAAAACCAATGATAAGCGCAGCCTATTTGAACGTATTGATTTTGCGAGTTACGCGCCCCTTATTGCTTTGATTGTCTTATTCATTGTTTCCAGTTTTGCCAGCGAGTATTTTTTAAGTACACGTAATATCACTAATATTATGCGTCAGGTGAGCTACACAGGCATCATCGCTATTGGTGCGACCTTTGTCATTATCGCAGCCGGTATCGATTTGTCTGTCGGCTCTATGGTCGCACTCGTTGGCGTAGTCGCCATTTACGCGATGAACTCGGTCGGAGGTGAAATAAGCGGTGTCCTTACCGGCATCTCGGTCGCAATAGTATTTGGATCACTGCTAGGAGCACTAAATGGGTTCATCGTAACCAAAGGCAGAGTGACCGCCTTTATTGTCACTCTCGCCACCATGTCAATTTTTCGTTCGATGGCACTTTATCTATCAGACGCTGGTGAAGTCATTAGCCGAAATAATCTCTATCCGGAAATCGGCGGTGGTTATTTCTTATCGATTCCTTATCCGGTTTGGGTGTTCTTCATTCTGGCTGTCGCTGCCCACATATTATTGCGTTACACCGCATTTGGCCGACACGTTTGTGCGGTTGGGTCGAATCAAAATGTTGCGCGTTACTCCGCTATTAATGTATCCCGAATCACTTTCTTTACTTTCGTCATTGCAGGCTTTTGCGTGGGGGTATCAGCCGTATTGCTGAGCTCTCGGCTAAATTCAGTCTCGCCGGGCGATATGGGCGCATTTTTTGAACTCGACGCTATTGCAGCCGTGGTCATTGGCGGTACCAGTTTAGCCGGAGGACGCGGAACAATTGTCGGCACCGTTATCGGCGCTCTGATCCTCGGCATCATAAATAACATGCTTAATATGCTTGACGTTTCCGCCTACCTACAAGGGTTGGTGAAAGGTCTAGTCATTCTGATTGCAGTACTACTGCAATACAAAAACAACAAATAAACGTTGAACAACAGAGGGACATGTACGTGAAACTACTAACGAAACTGAGAAGATTATCTATCATTGCGGCTGTAACCATCGGCCTAACTGCCACTGCACAAGCGGCAACGATGAAGATCGGCGTCAGCGTTCCATCAGCTGACCATGGTTGGACTGCAGGTTTACTCTGGTGGGCCAACAAAGCAGCCGCAGATCTTGAAAGCAAATACGACGACACTGAATATTTCGTGGTCGCTGCAAACTCCGGAACCAAGCAAGTTGCTGATGTCGAAGACTTATTAGTAAAAGGCATCGACGCTTTGGTTATTCTTCCCCACAACCCAGCGACGCTACAACGCGCTATCGCTGAAGCGTATAACGAGGGTGTCTATACGGTTGTGGTTGACCGTGAATTAGAAGTACCGACGCAAAATGTGTTCTTGGCTGGTGACAACCCAGGAATGGGCGAAGAAGCGGCAAAATACATGGCGAAAGAGATGAATGGTAAGGGCAATATTGTCGTACTAGAAGGCATGCCAATCCCAATCAACGACCAACGTGTTGACGCTTTCGAAGCAGAAATGGCGAAGTACAAAAATATTGAAATTCTTGACTCTCAACCGGCTGATTGGAACCCACAAAAAGCGCTGAGTGTTATGGAAAACATGCTTCGCAAACATAAGCAGATCGATGCGGTATGGGCGGGTGATGACGATATGCTGAAAGCGGCAATGAAGGCAATTCAAGAGTCTGGTCGTAGCGACATTAAGCTTGTTGTCGGCGGCGGAGGCTCAAAAGAGGTCATAAAACTGGTTAAAAATGGTGACCCGATCGTTAGAGGCACCGTAACTTACCCACCTTCAATGATCGCGTCTGGAATGGCACTTGCGGTACACGGCCTACGCGGTGAATCGCTTGGTAATATGTACCACGGTATCCCTTCACGTGTCGTACTTGCTGCAGAGCTGATCACTGAGCAAAACGCTGAGACCTACTATCAACCTAAAGCAGCCTAT
Organism: Vibrio lamellibrachiae; assembly: GCF_050337265.1. Taxonomy (NCBI): domain Bacteria; kingdom Pseudomonadati; phylum Pseudomonadota; class Gammaproteobacteria; order Vibrionales; family Vibrionaceae; genus Vibrio; species Vibrio lamellibrachiae. The sequence continues at coordinate 189,671 of NZ_JAKJSU010000006.1, read as the reverse complement.
TAATTCAACCTATATACAGCCCCTTCATGGGGCTGTTTCAATTGTCAGTACTTTCAATTTCCTTACATCTTGTCACTTACAGCAAATCACTATCAATACAGATCATCACGGTATCTGGCCGCCAATATTCCAACTCGCAATCCATCACTTTCCCATCTTGCTTATAGTTCACTCGGCAGATTTTCAGTACAGGTTGGCCTTCTGAAAGGTTGAGCGCTTTAGCCACGTGCTGCGGTGCAGAGGTAGGAATCACATCAAATCGCGAGCGAAGCGTCTCATACCCGTACTTTGATTTATAAAGGCCCGTCAGTGACTGAGTCAGGTTCTCTTCAAGTATGTTAGGAAACAACTCACTAATCAGGCAGTTTTCAACGTACAACACCACCCTTCCATCAATAAAGCGCAGCCGTTCAAACACATGAACAGGCGTTATTCTGTCGATAGACAGCGCACGCGAATATTCACCACTGGCCAACTCACTGCGAACATTTAACAGCTGGGTTTCAGCAATTCGGTTTTGATCTTGAATCATGCGATGAAAGTGACAGCGAGACAGCGGGTTGTATCGAATTCGTTCACCAGAAACAAACCACCCTCGGCGCTCTTCTCGATAAATCAGCCCTTCGGTTTCCAAAGACGTCAGTGCGTCTTTAATGGTAATGCGCGTAGTGGAAAACAGTTCACTCATCTCGCGCTCTGACGGTAACTTTTGCCCCGAAGTAAGGACTTTGCTCTCTATCTGCTGCCGAATACTGGTTTTGATCTTGGATAGCTGGGTTTTTACTTTCAGGGTTTTCGATTGAGTCGTCGAATATGGCATTACTGACCTAGTCCATTAGTTTTAGAAAGATACGTTAGAACAAGGAAGTAACAGTTTAATGACACCGACCAATTCGCTCACTTGAAACCAAACCGTCATAGAAACTCAATAAAAATGTCTTTTTAACTGACATGATTTGTAACACTTGCTGCCTAGTATAAAAAATGAACTTACTGACCTAGTCCAGAAGGATAGCGACAATGAACACAAAGTTGACCACTGCTACATTAGCAGCCGCTCTTACCACATCCGTACTTTGTACGCCTGTTTTTGCTAAAGAGACCGATGTGAAACAACTCATCGAAGCCGCTAAGAAAGAAGGTGCGGTATATAGTGTGGGTATGCCTGATAGTTGGGCAAACTGGAAAGATACTTGGAAAGACATCAAGACAAACTACGGACTAAAACACCAAGATACAGATATGAGCTCAGCACAAGAGATTGCTAAGTTTGATGCTGAACGTAAGAACGCAACCGCTGATATCGGTGATGTTGGTTTCGCTTTTGCTCGTGTTGCGGTTCAAAAAGGAGTGACTCAGCCTTATAAACCGACTACATGGAACGATATTCCTGATTGGGCTAAAGATGAAGATGGTCACTGGGCACTAGCTTACACGGGCACCATCTCGTTTATCTCGAACAATAACCTTGTTAAGAATGCTCCAACCTCTTGGGATGACATCTTAAAAGGCGACTACAAAGTCACGGTTGGTGACGTAGGTGTCGCTGCACAAGCAAACAACGCCGTACTGGCGGCAGCATTTGCTAACGGCGGCAGTGAAGCTGATTTAGACCCAGCGATTGAATTCTTCGCGAAACTGGCAAAGCAAGGTCGTTTATCTTTCACCAACCCAAGTATTGCTAACTTGGAAAAGGGTGAAGTGGAAGTCGCTATATTGTGGGACTTCAACGCGCTGAACTACCGTGACCAAATCAACCGTGACCGTTTCTCTGTCAATATTCCACAAGATGGTTCTGTAATTTCTGGCTACACCACCATCATCAACAAGTTCGCGAAAAACCCTAATGCGGCGAAACTTGCGCGTGAACACATCTTTAGTGACAAAGGCCAAATCAACCTAGCTGAAGGTTATGCACGTCCAATTCGTACTTCTGTTGCTTTGCCAGAATCTGTTCAAGCGAAGCTTATTGCTAATGACCAATACGGAAACGTGCACCCTGTGACTGACTTTAAAGCATGGGAAAAATCAGCGCGTAAACTTCCTCGTCAATGGCAAGAAAACGTCCTAATCCACCAGCAGTAAGAGGTCTCTATGAGCAATAAGGTTATCCTTGTTGTTCTAGATGGACTGAATTATCAAGTAGCCCGTGAATGCATGGGCTACTTGAACGGTTTAATAGAACAACGAAAAGCAACGCTTTACCCATTGCAATGCGAACTGCCTTCCCTATCAAGGCCATTGTATGAGTGTATTCTGACGGGCGTTCCACCAGTTATCAGCGGGATTGTTAACAACGGTGTCTCGCGGTTATCGAATCAAGAGTCGGTCTTTAGCCTAGCGAGATCTCAAGGTCGAATCACTGCAGCAGCAGCCTATCACTGGGTGAGCGAACTCTACAACCGCACTCCTTTTGAAGCCGTTCGCGATCGCTATACAGAAGATGAAACACTCAACATTCAGCACGGACGTTTCTATCATTGGGATCACTACCCCGACGAAGCACTTTTTCTTGATGCTGAATCATTAAGGCTAAATCATCACCCTGATTTTCTGCTCATTCACCCGATGAACATCGACGACATGGGACATAAATTCGGTCTTAATTCTAAAGAATATCGAAATTGTGCACGAGCGGCCGATTCATACCTTTCCAACTATATCGAGTCTTGGATTGATGATGGATACCAAATCATCATTACGGCTGATCACGGTATGAATAACGATTTATCTCACGGTGGCATTTTACCTGAGGAGCGTGAAGTTCCTTTGTTTGTCATTGGTAATCAATTTTCTCATCAGCCAACCGCCATTAAACAGACTGAACTTTGCGGTGTGTGCTGTGAGCTGCTGGGTTTAGACCACTTCAAGCCTTACTCTTCGGAAGTATTAGCACTATGAGCGATTCAGCTTCAACGAACCTGCCAGAAATTGGCGCTTCACCGTCAAATACCGACAAAAGCCAAAAAAAACATCGATGGAAAAAGCTTAAACCCGCCTTATGGCTTGTTCCTTTCATGCTGTTTTTCTATCTATTTCAGATAGCGCCGATGCTTTGGGTTCTGATCAACAGCTTTCTTTATGATGGGTTATTTAGTCTAGAGAACTACTTAGAAGTCTTCGATTCGAGCTTCATGATGCAGGCGTTTAGAAACAGTATTTGGCTCTCTATTTGGTCAAGTGTCTTTGGCCTCGCTATTGCCGCAGTTCTCGTCTCATCTCTTAGGCGCGTAGACACCAAGCTTCGTGATGGTGTCATCGCGTTTACCAACATGAGCAGTAACTTTTCAGGCGTACCATTGGCATTTGCGTTCATCATTATTTTAGGGGTTAACGGCGCAGTCACGCTGCTGCTCAAACAGTATGGAATCATCGATGACTTCAACCTCTATGGAAAATGGGGGCTGCTAACCATCTATATCTACTTCCAAATTCCACTGGCTGTATTGCTACTTTACCCAGCCTTTGATGCGTTAAGTGATGATTGGCAAGCCGCATCTGCCCTGCTCGGCGCTAAGACTTGGCAGTATTGGACGCAAATCGCCTTACCTGTGCTCTCACCTGCTCTATTGGGAACCTTAATTATTCTTATCGCCAATGCCATGGGGGCGTACGCCAGCGTTTATGCACTAACGGGTGGAAACTACAACGTCATCACAATTCGCATAGCGAGCTTGGTTTCTGGCGACCTGTTCCTTGAACCAAATTTAGCAGCAGCTATCTCGGTCATCTTAATTGGAATATTGGCGTTCATTACCATTATTAACCAGTGGCTACTCTCTAGGAGCTATCATGCAAACAAATAGCACCCATCCCCTCAACGATAAATCAGCGCTCTACCATAAGAGCATCGTTTATTCGATTGTTGGCATTATGCTCATCCCCATTTTGGCAACGTTAGTCTATTCGTTGTCATCCACTTGGGGAGCAACCATTTTACCTGATGGATTCACCTTCGATTGGTACATTCAACTGGTCTCCGATCCCCGATTTCTCGCCGCTTTCGGCCGCTCACTGCTGGTCTGCATTGCTGCGTTGGCGCTCAGTGTTGTACTCGTTCTGCCGACTATCTTTGTCGTGTTCTACTATTTCCCAAAACTCGACAAACTAATGAGCGTGTTGATCCTACTGCCGTTTGCCGTTCCTCCTGTCGTCTCATCCGTTGGGCTATTGCAGTTATACGCTGATAGCAGCATCCCAATTGTTGGTACGCCGTGGATTCTCATCGGAACATACTTCACTATCGCACTGCCATTTATGTACCGCTCTATTGCCAATAGCTTTGAAGCCATCAACCTCAATGACCTGATGGATGCGGCTCACCTGCTTGGCGCGAGTACCACTCAAGCCTTTTTCTACATCATCATTCCGAACCTTAAGAAAGGGTTACTTGCATCGTTGTTTCTCTCTTTCTCATTCTTATTGGGTGAGTTTGTCTTCGCCAACATGTTGGTGGGTACACGCTTTGAAACACTGCAAATCTATCTATACAACATGCGACAAACCAGTGGTCACTTCACCTCAGCGTTAGTGATGACTTACTTCTCTTTCATTTTCTTACTGACATGGCTCGCAAGCCGTTTGAGCAGATCCAACAACGAGGCAAAATCATGAGCTATGTTAACGTTAAGCACCTGACAAAACGATTTGGTGATAATACCGTTTTTGAAAACATCGATTTTAATATCGAGAAAGGTGAATTCATTACTCTGCTTGGGCCTAGTGGTTGCGGGAAATCAACCCTGTTGCGCAGCTTAGCAGGGCTTAACCCGACTGAAGGCGGTGAGATTTGGGTTGATGGACAAGACATTACCCATACAGCGCCACAACAGCGCGGCATTGGTATGGTATTCCAATCCTATGCGTTGTTTCCCAATATGACGGTTGAAGCCAATATAGCCTTTGGCTTAAAGATGAAGAACTTGTCCAAAGCCGACATAAACAGAGAAGTCGCAAAGGTGATTAATCTAGTCGCTTTAACGGGCAAAGAGAAACAGTACCCGCATCAATTGTCTGGTGGTCAACGTCAACGTGTTGCCCTCGCAAGAGCTCTTGTGGTTAAACCAAGAATATTACTACTGGATGAGCCTCTATCAGCGTTGGATGCAAAAATTCGAAAACATTTAAGACAGCAAATTAGAGACATTCAAAAAGAGCTCAATTTAACCACGGTTTTCGTCACCCATGATCAGGAAGAAGCGATGATCATGTCAGACCGAATTTTCTTAATGAACCAAGGTCAGATTGTTCAACAAGGCGCACCGGAGTCCATCTATACACAACCTGCCAACGAGTTTGTTGCGGGCTTTATGGGCCATTACAACCTCGTTGATGCTGCTACAGCCAAAAGCTTGTTTGATCTTGATGTTGCTTCAAAAGTGGCGATTCGCCCTGAGTCGATTTATGTCAAAGAACAAGGTCGTCATTACGAGTCGCATATTTCTGCGCCCCAACTCGCAACGGTTAAGAATCATCAATTGCTTGGCAACGTCATTCGTTATCAGGTCGGCATTAACAATTGTGAATTGACGGTAGACTTACTTAACCGATCTTCTGAGCGATTATTGGCCGATGGCAGCCAATTGGAACTACTCTTCAACCTCAACGAAATCCAAGCTGTTAGCGCTTAATTTGGCTAAAAATAAAAATCTGAAACTTAGAATCACTAATAAGGAATTAACCATGTCTCAACCACTCTATGTCTTCGATATGGATGAAACGCTGTTTTCGGCCGATTGTTCGGTGCTATGGAATGAGTTTTTAGCTGAAGAAGGGATCGTAACATCAGCGGGCTTTCTTGAAGAAGACAAGCGCCTGATGGGCCTCTATAGCGCCGGAAAGATGGATATGGAAGACTATCTAACGTTCGCCATGTCCCCTTTAAACCACATCCCCAAAGAAGAGGTCGAACAATGGGTTGAACGCTGTATCAGCGATAAGATCATGCCGTATTTTTATCCCCAAGCTCAAACTCTGCTTGCACAACTTAAGCGCGATAATATTGATACCGTTATTATTTCTGCCACGGTGAACTTTATTGTCGCAGCAGTAGCAAAACGCATCGGTATTGATGCTGCTATGGGCATCGACTTAGTGATTGAGGAGAATCGATACACGGCCACCATTGAAGGTATTCCAACTTACCGAGAGGGGAAAGTGGCTCGCTTAGAAGAGTGGCTATCTCAACAAGATAAGCAATACGATTCGATTCACTTTTACACCGACTCAATCAACGATCTTCCCTTGTGCGAACGTGCAGATGCTGCGTATTTAGTAAACCCTTGCGATAAATTGGCTCAGCTTTCTCATAGACCAAACTGGCAAGTATTGAACTGGTCTATTGACGCTTAGTTCGGGTATCCACTTACCTATCAGCTTTTGTTAGGTTGATGGAACTCCACGACATTCATGTCAGGATCTCGAATGAAGGTTGAAGTGCCGGTAGGAAACCTTACCGGCCCCTCAGATATGTCAATATTGAGATCGTTGAGCTGAGCAACGACGGCATCCATATCATCAACCTCTAACGCAGCATGCGTATAACCTGCGCGTTTTACAGGAACATCCATTAGAACGTTTTCTTCACTTGGCGCAGCTGCATTTAAAATGAAATTGATATTAATTCCCGATGGGTGCTCCATGATCGCAACAGGTTCTGGCCCCACCGGACCGACAATAAATACAAACCCTAACCTTTCATAAAACTCTCGTGAAATAGCCAAGTCATTAACGCGAATACCTAAATGATTAATACGAGTAATTTGTTTCATAATTTCCACCTTTCGTTTGTGTAACGTAGCTTCATATTAGGGATGCAACTCAGTTTATAGCCTACTCTCAAAAAACGTCACGCAGCACAACCTAGAGTATTTAATTTTTAGACAAGCTCTGATGATGATCCAGCACCAAGCTCAGGACGTGTTTTAGGTTCCTTGTTTTGACGTGCAAGATAGAAACAAACAGCAAGGTGAATAACGAACACACTGCCATTGTGTAATTCATCGTGCTTGCATCAATGCTTTTACTCAAGCTCACCACCATGCTTGAAAGTGCCCCTAAGCCAAACTGCAATACGCCATTTACCCCAGAAAGTACGCCTGCATTTCCTTGTGCACTCGCTAAAGCTGCCGAAATTGCGTTGGTCGCAGTTAGCCCTAATAAACCCACATAGGTAACGACACCAGCGACAACAAATACCAGTGGCAACTGTAGGTAGGCAACGGTCGCAAGGTAAACCCCTACCATCGATAATAAAGCGCCTGCAACGATCAATTTTTTAGTCGGATCGACCCCTTTCAGCAAACGGGCGTTAATTAGGTTCATCGCTATCATCGCCACGGCATTAAGTGCAACTAACCAGCTAAACTGCGTAGGTGAAACACCAAAGTACTCAATATAGACAAAAGGTGATCCAGCAACAAAAGCAAACATCCCCGCAAAGGCGCTTCCACCCGCTAAGATGTAAGCCATGGTCATACTATTGGAAAATACGCTCTTATAGCCTTTTCCAAGGGCAGTAAAATTCAGTGGTTGGGGTACTGAGGATACTTTCTTAGGTGGTATCAACGCCATTTGCGACATTAACGTAATGATGGCAAATCCGGCCAATACAAAGAATATCCATTGCCATTCACCGATCGCCAACACTTGGCTACCAATCATAGGAGCGATCATCGGAGCTATCACCACGCAGGCCATCACATAGCTGATGATTTGATTGCTTTTCTGGTTGCCATAAAAGCTATGTATTAATGCAAATACCACGACGGAACTACCACTAGAAAATGCCTGAGCAGCACGCCAGAAGTAGAGTTCTTCGACGGTATTGGTCAGCGCTATCATGAAACTAGAAACAGCAAATACGCTTAATCCAACGATCAGTAGTTTGGCCTTATTGATTGAATCTGCGAGCGCTCCCAACACTAACTGACCAAGTGCAAAGAAGATGAGATAAATAGAGACCGATGCTTCCATGTTATCAATCGTACTATCAAAAAATGCCGCCATACTCGGCAGTGCAGGCAAATACATGTCAATTGCGAATGGGGAGAGAGAGAAGATCATCGCCATCAAAATAACGAATGGCCAAAAACCCGTGGTCGAATTCGATTGGCCTTCAATACTGGTATCAACGTCCATATTCGGATTTGAATCATTGCTTGCTTGCTTAGCGTTAAACATTTGAACAGTTTTCATCATTGACCTTTTATTCCGTTGTCTAGTTCAATATTTAACAGTCTAACTAAAGCTCAAATAGAGATTAATAACTCAAAAGTAAAATGATTATTTCCATATGACTCTTAATGGTATTACTTTGATCAAACGATTTATTAGCCGCACTTGGAATATTCATGACCTTAAATTCAAAATTATTAGATGGGATCGTCATTTTTGTTGAAGTCATTAATTCAGGTAGTTTTACCAAAGCGGCAGAAAATACCGGACACTCTACCTCTTACATCTCAAAAGAGATCACCAAACTCGAAGACCGTTTAGGCGTTCGTTTGATGAATCGAACAACACGCTCGATTAGCTTAACCCCTGAAGGCGACTTGTATTACAAACAATGCCTACAGATAACCGATGATGCAGAGCAGGCCGAATCTTCGGTAAACCAGCGGCAACTGGAACCTAAAGGATCACTTAAAGTCAGTTGTCCTATTAGCTTTGGTATGCCCCACTTAAAACCTATTTTGGCGAAGTTTCTGACGTTATATCCAAAAGTTAACTTGGACCTCAACATGACGGGACGATTCGTCGATGTGGTAGCGGATGGTTTTGATGTGGTAATAAGAACCGCAGCGCAGCTTGAAGACTCCAGTCTTATTAGCCGATTACTGATTAAATCGTATGGGGTTACGGTTGCCTCACCAGACTACTTGAAAGTGAATGGCACACCAGCCCACCCAAACGAGTTAGCGCAGCATAAAACCATCACCTACAGCTACATTAAATCACCGAATACATGGCAATACCAAAGCATGGATGGAGAAGAGATTGCCGTTCAACTTGATAGCCGCGTGATTACTAACAGCCCTGAAATGGAACTAGAGTTAGCTTTAGCGGGTCAAGGAATCACTCGAATGCCCAAATTTAACTTGAGCGATAAGCTTGCCACCGGAGAGTTGGTTGTATTGTTCGAGGGTTATAAAAAGGAGCCCATTAACGTATACCTCGTCTATGCGAGCAAAAAGCACATGTCTGCCAAAGTAAGGTGCTTTATCGATTTTGTCGTTGCAGAACTGGAAGACCACTAAGGCTAAAGAGCTTATGCTACCGCTCCATTAACTGTTTACGATACGCGCGTGGCGACATTTCGAAGTAACGCTTAAAGCGATGGCTAAATGCATAAGGATCTTTATAGCCAAGTCGCTGCGCTATCATAGTAACGCTCCACTCTTGATGATGGAGTAACTCGGCGGCTTTTTCCATTCTCAAGTGTATCAATCGTTCTTGAGGCGTTTGCCCAAACAGTGACTTTGATAACCTATTGAGCTGCTCTTCACTTAAAAAGCACTGTTTAGCGATCTGTTTGACACTCCAAGGCAAGTGCAGTTGGGATTCAATTAAATTCCAGACACTTTGCACTCTCATTGAAGAGTTTGATGGGGAAGCTTCAACTTTACTCAGTAAGCGCGATATTTCACTACTGAGTAGTTTTCTATAAGTCGCTCTTCCCGCGATTTCATGATGTAACAAACTCAGTAGAGACCACACCTGCTCGCACTGATGAAACTGAATAACACTTTGGCCATGTTCAATAAGTGGATGCCATTTATCACTGGGTGACAAAAGCATCCAAGCCATTTTCCACTTATTGTCATTTTTTCCTAACTCAAAGCGAAACGGCATGTCAGCGGGCAAAATAACCAAAGAGTTCGCCGGAATAGTTTGTCGTTGACTGGCAAGGGTAAGTAGCCCTTCACCTTTTAGCGTAAACAATACGGTGTGTACTCCAACCGATTCACGTTCAACAATGTAGCCGTCCACCAGATCGGCCATCCCTGCCATATAGAAACCCATAGATTCAAACTCGGGAATCTCAGAGAGACCTAAAAATCGCTCGCGACATTGTTCAGAAAGATAGACCTGATCTTGCCAACTGCTTTTAATGTGATCTAGATCAATGACGGATTCAAACAGGTTTTGCTTACTTTCTAACATGTTTAAATCCTCTCTAAATATGTATATTTCTCACTCAGAATGAGGAATACCTATGAACCATACCATAACAGCAAAAACCCACTCTACTTCGTTGCCAAACAACATGCTATCTACGATGGCGAAACTTGCGTTCCCGGTAGCAATCCAGAGTGCGTTGGTCGCTGTTTTGTCTCTAGCTGACGTATTAATGGTCAGCGAACTAGGTATGGAAGCAACTGCTGCTGTGGGAATTGCCTCAAAATGGCTGTTTGTCGCTATTATGATCGCAGCGGGAGTCGGCTCAGCGAATGGTATTTTAGTCGCGCAATACTGGGGAAGAGCGGATCGGAGCTCTGCCAAAACCGTGACCGTTATGGCTCTGAAATACGGTGTAAAACTGATAATACCAGCCACTGCTATTATTACGATTTTCTCTAGCTATATAATGTTATTGCAGACTAGCGATGCTAGCGTGATTGAATTGGGATCGCAGTATTTATGGTATGCATTGCCTGTGCTATTGCTGACTCATATCATCATTGTGATCGAATCAAGCTTACGCTCAAGTGGTAACGCTGTTCTGCCACTGATATTGGCTGCAATCACCATTGCAATTAACATTGCACTTAACTATGTACTCATCAATGGCTTTGCTATTACCGCTGATTGGGGAATTCCTGAAATGGGCGTTGCAGGGGCAGCATTAGCGACCAGTATTTCTCGTGCACTGCAAGTCGGATTATTTGCGATTATTTTGTATCGCCGACGTCATTGGCTATTTTCGGCAGCAACATTGGAATGCAGTGCAAGACTGATGAATTCTTTTAAATCTCTTGCCGTCCCAACTATGTACAACGCGGTATTGTGGGCAATGGGAACACTAAGCTACCAAATGATCTTTGGTCACATGGGTACAACCGAGCTTGCGGTATTTAGTATGATTGGGCCATTTGAACTACTTTGTTACTCTGCTTTCTTTGGTATCTCAACAGCGTGTTCTGTTTTATTAGGGCAAAGTCTTGGTCGCGATGATTTCGCCCAAGCTATCGCAATGACACACTTTTTTATTAAGTTCGTACTCAGCGTTGGAATAGCGGTTAGCTTGGCCATTACCTTAGGTAAAGAGCAAGTGATTATTTGGCTTAACCTTGATGACCCGGCATTACATGCTCTTGCATCCCCTGCGATTAGTCTTTTTGCTATGATCATTTGGCTAAGAATGCTCAACATGGTGATCATCAACGGAATTTTACGTGCCGGTGGTGAAAACCAATTTTGCCTAAGAATGGACTTTATTTCGATGTGGATGGTTGGCATACCTCTTACTGCAATTGGTGCGTTTGTTTTTAACCTCCCATTTGCCTATGTATTTGCCTTAATGCTGGTAGAAGAGTTCGTGAAGTTTGCTTTATGCTTCCATCGTTACATGCAGCGTACTTGGGTGAATAATTTGACGATTAGTGCATAACAGTGACTCATTGAACCTATAAAAAATACCTGACCGAATTTAGATTCGATCAGGTATTTTAATTACTAATCAGATACGCAGAATCTCTAACGCCACTTACCACCACGCTTCACCACTTCACTAGGCGTTAACCCAACTGATTTTGGTCTTTGAACGATTCCAAATGAATCTACTGATTCATAAGTATTATTATTCGAATTTTGCGGTGCTGCACGACAACAAAGCCAATAGACATCGACTAAACCGGGGAACGTTTTCCTAAAGAGGGAAATAATATCGCCCAGCCTAATATTCTGGCCATTACCCATTGGAAGAGCGGGTGCACCGTGTTTCTGAGAGCCAACATAATAAACACCAGTATCAAACTGAAATGCAGGATCTCCGGAATAAGAACCCGTCGCAGTATAGTTAGGTACCGTCTCATACTCCTCGTATACTTTCGAGACAGATGCCTTTACTTTACCTAAATCATAACCGGGTAGAGTCAACATATCCTCCATGTTCATGCCAGCCGCACCTTTTAGCAACACATCATCACCGGTAAATACATGGATCCTTACACCAGCAGGAACCACATAAGTTCCTTTTGATGTCCCGTCTCCACGCCCACCGTGCGCAGAAATAAAAATATCATAAGCCATTAATACAACCCCTAACATGTTAATAAACTAGAGCAATAGTTAGAAAACGTTAGCATATATTAATTTAGTGTCAACGCCCTGATTCTGGTTACATTCTTTCTGCCGCAGAAGAAAGTCGGAGGTTAGAATTAAGCAAAGGACACAAGCGTAGTTGTATTAGGGATTGCATCGACAAAAAAAGAGCGGCTAACTTAGCCGCTCTTTCAACATAACCATTTTTTATTGTTTCTTATATAGTCAGCGCTGAATACGCGACACCGATGAAGCCTAAGCTCGACAGTACTAGTACTGCTTTTTTAGCCATCACTCCACCATTCTCGGCAGCTTTACCAAACATGCCGAATACAAGTGGGTGTACTAGAAATGTCATTGCGAACGTAAAGGTAATTAAGCTCGCGGCTGTTGCGCCAAACATGCCTTCTTGAACGGCTGCAAATAGTCCGAAGTGAGAAAGACCAGAAGCGGCTGCCATTGATGCATGCTCTAGTGACATGCCCGCTAAACTTAGAATCGTAAAGCTTCCGAATACAGCCATGATCTGCCAGCCTAAAGAGAACTGCATTAAGCCTTTCACTTCCGTTCCTTCACAACCATTTGAGTTACGTAGGTTCTTCAAAGAAAGCGCGACAAATGCTGCACCAACTAAGATCAATGGAATTGTCCATTCAACCATCAGTGCATCACGCTCCGCACTTGCAGCCAAAATGGTAAATACAAAGATGTGACCAGCGAATGGAATGTTAATCATGATAGGTGCACGTGATGATGCTGTCTTACCAAAATCACCCGCGGTACACGCTCCAGTTAAACCAGAGTGCGACAAACCACCTGCCATGCCTGGTGCTAGGTTACGTAGATTGTTCGCTTTGCCTAAGAAAATAAGTAGCGCCAAACCACCAAACATCCAGAAAATCTGACCAGAGAAACCATAGATAATGACATTGCTTAGACCCGGAATCGCAAACGCTTCAATCATGTGCGAACCACCAACTAAGAAGCTACCAGCAAGAACCAGTGGGATACCAGCAAACAGTAGAGCATTCATTGTTGGACCAAGTTTCCACTTTGGCATCATCATGCCTAAGCCTGAAGACAAAATCATTGCAAAGAAAATCTGTGGTAGACCGATGAACTGAGCGACTAGGTTCGAAATCCATAGAGAGGCATTAAGAACAACAATTAGCGCAACCATCTCAACGAGACCTTTACGAAGGTACTGCTGCTTGTTAGTGATTTTTGCTTTGTTATCAATGAAGATAAAGGCAACAGCTAAAGAGATGTATGACAGTAATAGGAAAGATTCGCCTAGAGGGAAACTCGCACCACGACCTGAAATCAGAACGTCAGCCGTTTGAATACCGATAAGCAATAAGAACGCGCGAACAATAAATGTTAGCTGCGTGCTGGTTGTACCAACAATCATCTCTTTGCTTGATGCAATAAAGTAACCTTCATCATCAAAGTTCTGCTTTGACAGTAGACGCTTAATCTCTTGTCCACCTACAAAGAATGATGCAATTAGTGCTATTACTGTTGTTTGACTCATCAAAACAACAACTGGGAACTCGCCTAAACCTGGTGCAGCCATACCACTTTTAACCAGTAGTGCTCCTAAACCAAGACCAAAAACAACAATCACCAATAACGACGAATACTTAGTACCCGCAACAATGGTACGTGAAACTAAAACCATTATCGTCAAAGCAACAAGTGCAAGAAAGTAATGGTTAACAGCAGATAGAACGGAAATATGTTCCATTAGAACTCCAAAATAAAACTATACGAACAACTCACTAGAGCCAAATATGCTTCCCTTGCATTTATTCCTTTTTAAATAGCTATAGCTCTAATGAGTCAAATTAAATTCTTACGCTACGTTTGCAGAAATTACTTCTTCAACAACAGGACGTGCGGCATCGTTAAACAGTGTGCGAAGACCTTTAAGTACTTCTTGGCGAGAAACCACACCAACGTATCGACCGTTATCAATAATCGGCAAAATCTGTGGTTTATTTACTTTGATTTCTTTCGCACGCTCTTCAACTGACAACGTAGTTAATTGTGTTGCATAACCCATCGCGCTGGTTGGGTATAGCTGGTCTTTATCTAGTGCTAAGTACTCTAAAACATCAGTAAGCTGATCATTGATATCCATTGTTACTAGATCTGTTTTCATCAAATCAGCGACTGTTACGTCATTTTCAGGAATGTAGTTCTGACACCACATCTCGACCATTACATCGTGAGCAGAAAGGAAACCGACTAAATCGCCATTTGCATTACAAACAGGCGCACCATTAATAGAATTTTCAGACAACAAATCGATCGCTGATGACAGTTTCATGTCTGTATTCAAGCTAACCGCTTGTGGATTCACAATATCTCTTACAGTAAGTAAAGCACTCATAACATTCTCCTAAATTTAAACCAACACCGCATTGATAACTCATTAAAACTCATTGAATTAACAGTCTCTGGTGAACTGCTGAGGAGAATGTTACTCAGCTTATTTGAATTAGTAAAATTTATTTTAATCATAAAGAGTATCAGTTTTATTGATACAGAAGTCAATGAAATGCAATTGATGTATTAAGATGTAACAGCATAAGAAAAACTGATTTGAGGGTCTAAATGACTGAGTTAGATGGATTTGATATGAGGTTAATAGAAAGGTACAAAGACAATAAAAATTGATACTATAGTTAGTGTTGATTTAAAAATTTGATTCACAAACTGATTGATCATTACACATTCAGTCGTGTGTACCCTACTTACTGTAG
This sequence comes from Vibrio lamellibrachiae, assembly GCF_050337265.1. Lineage (NCBI taxonomy): Bacteria > Pseudomonadati > Pseudomonadota > Gammaproteobacteria > Vibrionales > Vibrionaceae > Vibrio > Vibrio lamellibrachiae. The sequence goes on along the minus strand of NZ_JAKJSU010000006.1, from coordinate 174,639 downwards.
GTAAAAGGAGTATGAGTGCGATATTCGTTAAAACAATTAGCAGTATTTGATGCTGTAGCTGAACTAGGAAGTGTCAGCCAAGCTGCAGAGCGGCTATCTGTAACCCAGTCAGCAGCTAGCATGTCGCTAAGCCAACTAGAAAAACTGTTAGGCCGAGACCTTTTTGTTCGCCAAGGCAAAGACATGCGCTTGAGCCACTGGGGTAATTGGTTACGACCAAAAGCAAAACGTTTGTTGCAAGATGCTGAACAAATTGAAATAGGCTTTTACGATCAGCACCTATTTAGTGGCAGTATTAACATTGGTGCAAGCCAAACTCCCGCTGAGCACTTGGTACCAGAGCTTATCAGTAAAATTGATAGTGACTTTCCCGAGATTAGAACAGGGCTAGAAGTTCGTAGTACTAACCGTATTATACAAGGCGTTCTAAATTATCAATATGATATTGGCATTATTGAAGGTCGCTGTGATGATAACCGTACTCACCAAGAAGAGTGGTGTCGAGATCACTTAGTTGTCGTCAGTTCTGCCCACCACCCTTACGCTAAGCATAAACGCGTTAGCCTTTCACAGCTAGAGCAAGCCCAATGGGTTCTACGTGAAGGTGGCGCAGGCACTCGTGAGATTTTCGAAAGTGCAATGGTCCCGTTAATTCCTGATCTTGATGTATGGCGTGAACACTCTTATGTTCCAGTTATTCGCACTCTGGTCGCTAATGGTCAATATCTATCATGTTTACCGTATTTAGATGTTGCGCCTAACATCGAACGCGGTGAGTTGGCTGCCCTGAATGTGCCAGAATTAAAAATGGATCGTGCTATCTCATTTATTTGGCGAGCAGACGTTGGTGATCATCCACTTCTTGAATGCTTAAAACGCGAAGCACACCGTATGATTAAAAATAGCAAAATAGTCAATAACTAGGCTGAGCCATCATTTTGCAGTATCTTTTCTGCTCAAACTAGTTAATGCACCCATAGAGCCAGAGTTAGCAAATAACTCTGGCTTTTTTAATTTGTACAAGCGAGAAAATAGCAAAGCTCCCCCCTATAAATAAAACTAAATCTGATTATCAATAAAATAGAAGGTTCGTACACTGTAGATAATCACTGTTATTAATTCTGAATAAATCAGAAATGTTGATAAGCGTATAAAACGCCTATTCTTTGCTAATCTAACCAGTGGCTTTCAATTCTAGCTTGATCACAAAGGCTCATTTCAAGAAAACCTCAGCGATATTTTGATTGAAATCAGCTCAAATTATCGGCAACTCCGATAGCATATAAATAACAACTACTACAAGAATGAAACCATAAGTTGGTGTTATACCTCCATAGAATACATAGCCGTCATGGTTAAAAAGATTACTAACGTACTTTTATTCGTAATCGACACTGAGTGACATAGCACTAGCATCTGGGCTGCAATTAATAGGGGTGGGTATGAAAAAATTTACTAATGTACTTTTTGTAAGCCAAGGGCTAACAGACGATCAAGCCTCACTTGGACAAGCAATTATGATCGCCACACATAACAACGCGAATTTACAGGGATTGATAGTATGCCCTTCCCTGCCTGACAATATGACTGGCTATACAGAAACATACGAACAGTCGTTACGTGACGGACTGCGTAATAATATTTGTAACGTCATTGAAAATAACAGCCTCGACAAAAATCCCGATAACTTTCCAATTAGCCTACAAGGCGGTGATAAGCCTGCTGTGCGTATTATTCGCCACATACAGAGTCAAGGTATTGATCTTGTTATTAAAGACGCTGAACCTATAGACGTTAATAGTGAAGGTTTTAAAGCGATTGATATGGCTTTACTACGCCAATGCCCTGCACCTGTTTGGCTAAATCGCCCAACCAATAAACCACTAGTAAAAAGACGAGTTGCCGTTGCTATTGATCCAGACATCACGAGCGCCGAACAAAAAGAACTCAACGTCCAGTTACTGTCACTTGCACGATCTATTGCAGACAGTTCTGATAGCCGACTCCACATCATCTCCTGTTGGGTATATCAGTTACAGCATTACTTGGACAATCAAGCTTGGATAAAAATGGGAGAAGCGGAACTTAAGGACAATATTGAACAAGCTTGTGTAGAACATCGAGCAAAATTAGATTCAATCATAGAAGAGTCTGGTCTATCAGGAGAGAATATTGTCCATCACTTACAGGGGGTCGCTGATGATGAAATTCCACGCACCGTCCTTGATCTGGGTATCGATGTGTTAGTAATGGGAACAATCGCTAGAACGGGCATCCCAGGCGTAGTGATTGGTAATACGGCCGAAAATATTCTTCAATCGGTTAACTGCTCTTTAGTTGCTCTTAAGCCTAATAGCTTTGTGTCACCAATCCGCTAAAAACAGCATAATTCAAGAAGTGTAGTTTGATATTGCAGATAGCAAAAAGCCGCTAATAAAAGCGGCTTTTTATATGGGCGGAGACCCCAGCCACATCCCGGCACACACGTCACTCGCTGCGGCTGCTTCCTTCCGGATCTGACCGAGTTCACGAGTTAGTGTTGCGGGAGGACCAGGGCCTCCATAGATTCTTTTTCTTAGTGTTACCTAAGAGCGAGATGGATTATCAGTCATACATGATGGCATTGCAAGCCGTATATTCGTTATTTGCTCCACATCAGAACCAAGTGTTTAGGCTTTGAGCAATTTGTTCGAATCTGCTTCTTTTTCCCGTTAGGAATGAATGGGGACGTTTGGGTATTTGAACCATCGTTCAGCTTTGATGAAACATAAACTCACCCTGACAGACGTTACTATGTTTATGCCGATACATCTCTTTATCAGCCCTATCCATTGCACTTTCTAAAGACATAAAGTGCTGTCTTTTTGTGGATATTCCAATAGCGACATAAACATCTAACGTTAGGCTTTGCTTTATATTGTGATAAGTCACTCTACTTAACCTACTGATTGTCGCAGAAAGATGTTTGTCTTGAATATCTCCGACTAATATAAACTCATCGCCTCCTATTCTATAACAGCCACCTCGCCACACTTTTTTAATCTGTTGAGATACTTGTACTAACACATCATCCCCCACTTCATGCCCATAGGTATCATTGATGGCTTTAAAGTCATTTATATCAAGGTAAATCAACGTAAAGTTAGCCCCTATACCTGTTCTGTACTTTCGATGTAGCGCTCGGCGATTTTTTAAGCGGGTTAAGTTATCAGTATTAGATTGGGCATGGAGGTACATACTCACGATTGCCATAAACGCGATCACAAGCGTAAATAACCACTGAGCTCGACGAGCAAACCGTTTCTCAGCAAGTAAAGTAGATTTCCAATCTGGTTGTAAATCATATTTTGCGAGAATCATTTTAATATCAATCATTTTAATTGCTTGATTAAACAAGGGAACTAGCTGTTTTCCAAACTCGTTTTTAGGAAAAGCAAACGCGATATCAGCAGTATAGAAATCTCCAATCAGAATATCTTTTTCTATAGGGAGTAGATGCTTAGTTTTAAGTAGCTCTCGATTGAAATCGGTTGAACTCATAACGATATAATCAACGTCACCATCAAGTAGACCTTTTAATTTAGCTTGGCGGCTTTCATAAAAAGTAAATTCTTTGTTCGGTAGTAGCTGACTAAATAGCTCATGAACAAAGCCATTCTTTATAACACCAATTCGTTCAACAACCAGTTCCGAGACATTTCGATACACATTCTCTTTGTATCCTTCTCGCTTGAGCAAGACCGCTTTTGATTGATAATGCATATCAGTAAAGTTCATCAAAGCCTTTCTTTGCTCTGAGACGACGACTGGCGCGAGTATATCTATCTCTTTATCCATGAGGTCGTTGTACATGCTTTCCCAGCTTTCACCTTTAGTACTCACTATCTCACAATCAAACATTAGTATTTCGCAGCTGCGTTTAATCAACTCAGCCCCAATACCATGTACATGGCCATTACCCGTATAAAAAGCATACGGGCTGATATTTTGAAGTTTAACTCGCAATGTACGTGACAGAATAAGATCGCTATCAATGATTGATTGCCTTAACGCTTGAGTCCGTATTTCTAACTGATATTTTTCAATCGACTCTCTTAGCTGCTTTTGGAATTGAGCTGAGTGAACAAAATCAACCATCTTAGGTAGTAGATCTTGATGACGCCCCGTTGGTGTAACAATGGATACTGGCTGAATCGATAAGTGGTCGTTAAGAAGTTGAGCGTTAAAGCCCTTAATCAGCATTGGCTTTAATTGATTAATGGCATCAATAACCGCATCAACTTCTCCTGAGTCCAAAAGCTGAACGGCTTGATCGTGGCCGTTGTACAAAACAAGCTCGATGGACGGATAGTTAATGGAAATCAGTTCTGAGTAAATAGTCCCCTCAGGAACACCAAGTACAGAGACTTCTGATAGTTCTACATTCTGAAAGCTATAGAGGTAGGTATATTCAATATTGGTTGGCTGAGAGAAATCGAAACGTTTAGATCGCTCATCGGTATAAGTAATATTCGCAGCGAAGTCGCTATCTCCATTCTCAATTGAGTTTAAAATAGCATCAAAGTTGGGCTGATCAACGTACTCAAACGAGATTCCAAAATTCTGGCCAATTGCATCAAATAAAACTCGCGTGACAATATCATCAGCTTCAGTTGACACTTTATAGTGAGTCTTATTTTCAAACGCAGACACCGAGCCGAAGAGTAAGCTCAGTAAAATAAGGATTAATTGAACAATCTGGATTCGAAATTGCGTGTTCATCTCTTCGCCATAAGTTGCATTACTATGTTAACCATGTATATAAGAAACATAGGTATTTATTATATATATGCAACAAGGTCAATTCGAAACTTTGCGCTTTGTCTTAATGATTCTTATATGAGACAAAGTTACAGCTGTTGCTGCTCTTCAATACTACGCAACATATAGTCAGTCATCCAAGCCGTCGCAAGTAAACAAATCCACACGACAAAGACTGGCTTCGGTACGTCTACGTTTGGTGAAATCATCAAAGCGGCAAAACCAACACTCGGTAGCGACCAACACAGCAGTTTATTCCACTTAAACGTTTTGAGTCGATTCAAGCTCTCTAGCGAAGCAATAATACCTGTAATACTCAGCGCAATTAAGACAGCATAAGACGAACCAGCAATCCATAAAGGAAGAATAAAGGCCAACACCCACCAACTGTGTTTATCTGACGCTTTCCAATGGTTTGCAGACCACCATATGGCAACTATCGACATTAACTGAACCGTTGTCAGTAACGCCGTACCTCCTAACTTCCCTGAAGACTGAGTCAGCATGATGCCCACTTGAAGTGCAATGACGATGAGTGATGTGGTCAATATCACCGTTAAGCTACTTCGTCTTGAAAAGATAACCATGAGCAGCGGCAACAGCATCCATACACTCACAGACAGTGCAAAGGGTTGACTCGAGAGGGTTAACCCGTAACTAGTCATAGCGGTTAACAGGACTAAACCTGCAACGCCACCTTGCGGTAGAATCCAAAGTGCGGGAATGACGAGCGCTATTAAAGGAACTTCCCCTTCACTCAAGCTAAGCGCTCGAGCACAAACCGCAGCCAATAGTGTTGTAATTAAGAACTGAAATGTTGAAAATATCATGCTCTCTCCTTTTACCAATCCGTGGTAATTTAACTCTAGGATACTTTCAGTATGGATCAATTTTCAGTTCAAATCTTTGCAGTAATTCACCAAATTCCACAAGGAAAAGTAACAAGTTACGGTGCTATCGCAAAATTGGCAGGATACCCTGGCTATGCTCGACAAGTTGGAAAAGTGCTTTCGAATTTGCCGAAAGATACCCGCTTACCTTGGTATAGAGTGATGAATAGCCAAGGACAAATATCCCTAAAAGGGGATTCTTTACAAAGACAAAAAATTAAGCTGATTGAAGACGGGGTTGAAGTGAGTGCGGGCGGGAAGGTAAAACTAAGCGTTTATCAGTGGCAACCCTAGCTATAACTAGCCGTTATTGGCTACCACTGAACTTTGCATCATTATGTTTCTTTAGTTGATTTGGTTCAATTAGCCGCGAACACCAATCAAGCGTAAATCAACATGCTTTGTTTCGTTTTGATCGGTAATGACTGAGTAGTTAGTATCCGTGATGAATCGTAACTTACCATCCACTTCAATACGTGCACTCACACTGTAACGATGATTCGTTTTAATTTTATTTGTGTCGTAAGCAAGATCAAAATTGAATGGGATTTGAGCCCCATTGGTTTCAAAGCGATGTTTGGCGATCACAACAGAAGGCGCATCCGCTAAAGATACATCTTGAAGTGTCACTGTAACCAGCGCATTTTCTGGCAAAGCTATACGTTCACGGTAGGCCACGGTGCCTGTAATTGACTCAACATGACTCATGTCAGCCGATTTTTCTGAAGATTGACAGCCAAATAAAACTGACCCGAAAACCACTGACATGACAAGCAATAGTGCCTTTTTCATAAAGCCTCTCTAAACTCTAAAATAGTAAAATCACAGCAATTGTATGCTTGGTTTGGTAACCTGTCACCCTAACAATCAATATGTTGACAATATTTTGACTCTGTTAAAATACTGTCACCCTATGCTAAATGTTTAGTATAAAAAATGAATAAGGTCAAAGAGAAATGTGTAACGCCTTAAAAGAGCTATTAAGCCTGCTTCAATTAGAGAAACTAGAGGAAGGGCTATTTCGCGGACAAAGTGAAAACCTTGGTTTACCTCAAGTTTATGGCGGTCAGGTTATTGGACAAGCGCTTTCTGCTTCACGTTATACCGTCGAGTCCGACAGAACGGTTCACTCTTTCCATAGCTACTTTCTCTACCCTGGGGATCCTGAGAAGCCAATTATTTATGATGTCGAAAATCTTCGAGATGGTAAAAGCTTCAGCACACGACGTGTAAAAGCGATTCAAAATGGTCGCCCTATTTTTTATTTGACAGCTTCTTACCATGGCGACCAACCCGGATTCGAACACCAGAACACCATGCCTGATGTTCCGGGCCCTGAAAATTTCCGCTCAGAATCAGAATTGGCAGCAAGCGTCGCTCACCTTCTTCCTGAAAAGTTAAAAAAGATTTTCTGTGGGGATAAAGCGATCGAAATGCGCCCTGTCACTGTCGTCAATCCATTAAAACCGACAAAAGAAGAGCCCAAGCAGTATCTTTGGATGCGAACTAATGGCGAAATGCCCGACAGTCAATTGATTCATCAATACTTGCTTGCTTATGCGTCTGATTGGGGCTTTTTGGTGACTGCATTGCACCCTCATGAAGTCTCTTTGATGACACCAAACTTTCAAGTGGCAACAATTGATCACTCTATATGGTTCCATCGTCCATTTAAGACAGATGAGTGGCTGTTATATGTTATTGATAGCCCTACAGCGAGTAACACGCGAGGTTTAGTTCGCGGTGAGATTTACAACCGTGAAGGTCACTTAGTGGCCAGTGCTGTGCAAGAAGGCGTTATGCGTTTTACTAAGTAGTATTAAATAAAACTAGATAAAATTTGGCCCTATCAATTTCAATCGTAGGGCTAGATTTTCTATGTTGAAACCTTTAAATTGGCAGAGCTGTCGTGTACTTAAGAGGTTCCATTGCAAACGTTGATGTGACATTCGATATGCCATCGACACTATTAACGAGCTTCTTATAAAACTCATCAAAACACTTCATGTCCTTAACCAGCACTTTCAGCATGTAATCGTATTCGCCAGCCATTCTATAAAACTCCATCACTTCGGGAAACTCACTTGCTGTCTCTACAAAATGGCTATACCACTCATGCGAGTGATCGCTAGTCTTCACCATTACAAAAGCAGTAAACGACAAACCCAAACTCTCAGGGTTAAGAAGCGCGACTCTTTTTTCGATCACCCCCGCTTCTTCAAGCTTTTTAAGCCGCTTCCAACACGGTGTTGATGTTAAATTTACGGACTCTGCTAATTCATTCAGAGATAGAGTACCGTCCAGTTGCAGCTGTCTTAGTAGTCGTTTATCAATATCATCTATCTTCATGTTACGCACAACTCAATATGGAGAAAATATTTCTCTAATTATCAGTTTTGGCAGGTAAATAAGCAAAGTTTTTCTCTTCGTTTATAGTTAAATTATAAGCATAACAATTTTAAGGAGTTACCCCTATGTGTACTGATCATAACTGGATGAACAACGCGATTCGCAAGATAGAAGCTGATTTTCAACGCTCTGCTGATACGCACCTAATTAAACTTGAATTACCAAGTATTGAAGGTATCGATGTCTATCTAAAAGATGAAAGTACACACCCTACGGGCTCGTTAAAACACCGTTTGGCTCGTTCTCTTTTCTTATACGCGATTTGTAATGGTTGGGTTGGCCCTAAAACGACCATCATCGAATCATCTTCTGGAAGCACTGCGGTTTCTGAAGCGTATTTTGCTCGCCTTCTTGGCTTGCCGTTTATCGCTGTTATGCCAAAAAGCACTGCCGCAAAGAAAATTGAGCTTATTGAACATTACGGTGGTAAAGCACACTTGGTCGATCGCTCTGACCAAATCTATGCAGAGTCATACCGCTTAGCAGAAGAGTTAGACGGTCACTACATGGACCAATTTACCTACGCTGAGCGCGCAACAGACTGGCGTGGTAATAACAACATTGCTAACTCTATATTTAGCCAGATGGAATTAGAAGATCACCCTGTTCCAGATTGGGTTGTGATGAGCCCTGGTACTGGCGGTACGTCTGCAACCATTGGCCGCTTTATTCGCTACCAACAGCACAACACTAAATTGCTAGTCGTTGATCCTGAAAATTCTGTGTTCCACGACTACTTTAAAACTGGCGATGTAAACCTAACCGGTGACTGCGGTAGTAAGATTGAAGGTATTGGTCGCCCTAGAGTAGAGCCTAGCTTTATTCCTGGCGTGGTTGATGAAATGCGCACGATTCCTGACGCAGCAAGTGTTGCTACGGTTCACTGGCTAGAGAACATCTTAGGTCGTAAAGCCGGTGCATCCACAGGTACTAACCTATATGGCGTACTTCAGCTTGCCAGCGAAATGAAAAAACGCGGTGAAACAGGCTCCATCGTTACTTTGCTTTGTGACAGTGGCGAGCGCTACCTAGACAGCTACTATGACGAGAACTGGGTTAAAGAGAACATAGGTGACTTAAAACCTTACCTAGACAAACTAGAGACATTCTCTGCGACGGGTCATCTAGAATAATCACTAGAATTTTAATCAAGTAAAAAAGCCGCTGAGTCAGCGGCTTTTTCACATTTAGAGCAGCCCTTCCCTTATGACAGACACAAACTTTTGGCATAGTCGATCTTCCTAATATGAATTGGGAAAGGAAATTAGCGAGTGGCAAACTACGCCCATCCTATTCCTTTAACCAATACATTCTTAGGTAAACCATGAAAAAACTAATACTCGCAACATCAATCGCAACGTTACTTTCTCCAGCTGCTATGGCGACTGAATACTTCGTAGGCGCAGGTGTCGGCTACCACACAGCAGGCGCAATCATTGAAGATAGCGATAATGGGCGAAACGAGTTAAAGGATAATACCGTTGCATACAGCATACGTGCTGGGGCTTACATTCAAGAAAACCACCGTATTACTGCTACGGCTAATTTTGTTGGTGAGGGCCACCTATATGGCACAAGTGAGCCAATACAGGATGGTGAAACAGCTTATGGCGATATTTCATTTGAACAAAACGAATTTCTTGTATCGTATGATTATATGCACGAGTTAAATGACAAATTCTCTCTTTTGGGTGGCGCGACTGTTGGGTCTGTTAAAAATAAAATCCATGCAAAAGCAACAGCTTCTAATACCGGACCTCTCACTGTAAGCATGTCCGGTTCAGAGCAGGACTTTGTTTATGGCGCGCAAGGTGGTGTTCAATATAAGTTAACTCCAACGATTTCTGCTGACCTTCAGTATCGTTACATGTCTTCTTCTTCAGAGAAGTTGGCTGTAATAGGCAACCAAGGTGGCGAAGTGTATTTCAAAATCCCTGAATACAGCGAAATCACATTCAACATCGATTTCCGCTTCTAACGCCTAGAGTTCAAGCCAAATAAAAAGCCGCTATTTTTCAATAGCGGCTTTTTCACATTCGAACTGTTTTATATGCACTTTACAGCTTGTGTCTACCCAATAAAGAGTGGGACAACGTTGTGCCATCGACTAACTCAAGCTCACCGCCGACAGGAACACCATGAGCAATTCGACTTGCCGCTACTTCATGCTCTCGACAAAGATCGGCAATGTATTGAGCCGTTGCTTCACCTTCAACCGTTGGGTTTGTCGCTAGAATCACTTCGGTCACGTCACCCTGACGAAGACGGAAATCGAGCATATCCAAACCGATATCGCTTGGGCCAATACCATCAAGTGGAGACAAGTGCCCCATCAATACAAAGTATCGACCAGAGAATTGACCTGTTGCTTCAACTGCAGCAATATCTGCTGGGCTTTCAACGACACAAAGTTGACCATTGGTTTGACGTTTTGGGTTACTGCATATATGGCAAACATCTTCTTCTGTAAATGTTCGACATTCTGTACAGTGGCCAATTTCAGTCATAGCCTGACTCAGTGCTTCGGCAAGCTGTAAGCCGCCTTTTCTATCGCGCTGTAACAAATGAAAGGCCATACGCTGCGCCGACTTGGGGCCAACCCCAGGTAGACAACGTAAGGCCTCCATCAAATGCTCCAGCATATGACTGGTACGCATCTATAATTCGCTTACTTAGTTCTAAAGCTAATTGAAATAAGCTTGCGCTTTAAAACGGCATTTTCATACCTGGTGGTAATTGCATACCGCCAGTTACGCCAGCCATTTTTTCTTTTTGAGTCTCTTCAACACGACGAGCTGCATCGTTAAATGCCGCTGCGATAAGATCTTCAAGCATCTCTTTGTCGTCTTCCATTAGGCTCTCGTCAATTTCTACACGACGAGTGCTGTGGCTACCCGTAATAGTGACTTTAACAAGGCCAGCACCAGCTTCGCCGGTTACTTCCATATTTGCGATTTCTTCTTGAAGCTTTTGCATGCGTTCTTGCATTTGCTGGGCTTGCTTCATCATGTTGCCCATACCGCCTTTACCAAACATTCGCGTCTCTCTGGTTATTGGGTGTTTCGTTATTTATGGGGTTAACGTTGTTTAAATTCAACCCCTCGGATATTAAAATAGCTATGTACGAATTCAGTTCGTTTAGCGTAATTTTCTTTGTAATTCTTTTGAAAAATAGAGACTCGTTTAAATCGGTCTAACGCTGTCTCGATCGAGATTAGCAGCAAATCGATTTTCGATGAACTGAACATTTTTGTCCGACTCTAAACTATCGAAAGCCTTCTGCAATTTAGTCTGATACAGCTTCTCACGTAACTCTAGCGGGGTTTCCCCTGTTTCACCAATCTCAACCACAAGTTGACACGGGCTATCAAGCACCTGGTTCAGAGCCTGTTGCAACTCTTGACACGCTCTGTCGGTATTAAGGTGTGCTTGAGAGCTTCTTAATGTCAAATTCACCGTATTACCGTTAAGTTGATAAAACGAGTTTAATGCGAGTTGCTCAACCAACTTGGCTGTTTCAAGCTTTTGGATCAGTGCAGACCATTCGCTTTGTTCGTTTGATTCAGCGACTAACCTATCCATCATCTCTGGTGTTTTGATATGTTCTAAAGCGGCTTTTATTTGTGATGGTGTTAGCCCATTGCTCTGTTTCTTTACGACAGGCTTTGTCGCTTTCCATTGATAGGGCTCATCACCACTCTCTTCTGGTTGAGTCCCGTTTTCTATCAATGATGCATGAGAACTTAGCGACACCGGCGCTGAACCTGAGTGTTTTTTAGCAACACGTTCAAGAACAGATTCTGATTTTGCGGATGTCGCTCTAGGCTTTTTTGGGCGAGAATCCAAGCCTTTCGGTGCATGATTGCTAGATGGAGTATGACTGCTAGGCGTAGCTTGTTGTGTCGGTCTAGTTAGCTGTTGAGGTGCAGAGTCTTGAGTAGACTTTAATCCCTGACGCTGCGAACGTAACTGGTGTCGTAAACCACTTAATGGCGAAGCCGGTTTAACTGGTTCAGCTTGTTGCCCTTCTTGAGTAAGAACTTGCTGGCTCTGATCTTGATGAGTCGTCGTTTGTGGAGCTACTGACTGCTGAACAGGCATCTGCTGATGTTGTGGTATATATGGTGCTTCTTCTGCTGGCATATCAGCATGCGGCATTGAATCATACTGATTGTATGCCGGAGGGTTCATCTCATTTTCAGCAGGTAGAGTCACTTGTGGAGCATTAGTTTGAGCCGTTACCTGTGCTTCAGGCTTCGAAACGGGCTGTGGCCTAGAAAGAGGCTGTTGTGCCACTACGTTAGAAGCCGCTTGAGGTGAAGCTGGTGCTTGAGCCTGAACTTGTACCTGAGATTGAGTTGTCACTGGAGCTACAGGAGCAACGCCCTCATTCACCTGCGTCGAAATTCTATTTGCACCCACAACTTCAGCAGGACGAAATGCCAACATACGCAGCACTATCATCTCAAGACCCATACGAGCACTCGGTGCTTGAGCTAGGTCACTGCGACCTTTTAAAATGATCTGATAGTACAGTTGGATATCTTGTGGAGATAGAGACTGACATAACAGCTCAATTTTTTCGGCGTCTGGTTGCGCTTTATCAAGTGTCGCAGGCAGTGCTTGGTACATCGCCATACGGTGCAACTGAGCTGCTAGCTGCTGAAGTAAACCATCCCATTCAACGCCATTAACCGCTAGCTGTTCAATGCACGCCATCGCAACTTTAGGTTGTTTATGGCTAATCGCTTCTAATAAATGAATCGCATGATCAGTATCTAAAGTACCCAGCATATGCGCGACAAGCGTTGTTTCGACAGTACCGTTGCCAAGCGCAATGGCTTGGTCGGTCAAACTTAGTGCATCACGCATACTGCCATCAGCCGCGTGGGAAATCATACCCAACGCTCTTGCTTCTGACGTCACGCTCTCTTGCGCTAAAATATGATCAAGTTGCTGATGAATAACATCAACGCTGATTGGCTTTAAGTGAAACTGTAGACAGCGCGACAAAATCGTCACTGGAAGCTTCTGAGGATCAGTCGTCGCTAAAATGAACTTAACGTACTCTGGCGGCTCTTCAAGCGTTTTAAGCAACGCATTGAAGCTATGACGAGACAACATGTGTACTTCATCAATCAGATAGATTTTAAAGCGACCACGCGCAGGTTTGTATTGAACGTTATCAAGCAGATCACGAGTGTCTTCTACTTTAGTGCGGGAAGCCGCATCAATTTCAAGCAGATCAACAAATCGACCTTCGTCGATCTCTTTACATGTATCACACTCACCACAAGGTGTTGCTGTAATGCCCGTCTCACAATTTAGCCCTTTTGCAAACAGACGCCCAATCGACGTTTTGCCCACACCTCGGGTTCCGCTCAATAAATAAGCGTGATGCAATCGGTTCTGTGCCAACGCATTTTCTAATGCGGTTAATACATGGGACTGGCCTACGACTTCGTTAAACTTAGTCGGACGCCATTTTCGTGCTAAAGCAAGATAACTCATCAATTCTTCCAAATAATCAACTCAGTGAAATTAGCCACTGAGTCAAACAAGCTAATTAGTGGCCTTCGAAGTCACAAATGCTGTAAACGTCTAAATCTAAGTCAGCTAAACGCTTATCTCCGCCAATTTCAGGCAGGTTAATCACAAACGCAGCATGTTCAACAACACCACCTAAACGACGAATTAATATCGTTGTCGCTTCAATTGTGCCGCCAGTTGCAAGCAGATCATCCACCATCAATACTTTATCGCCTTCAACAATGGCATCTGTGTGGATTTCTAACGTATCTGTGCCGTACTCAAGCTCATAAGATTGAGCAATGGTTGCACGTGGTAGCTTTCCTGGTTTACGTACAGGAATAAACGCCACGCCAAGCTCTAACGCTAGTGGTGCGCCGAAAAGGAAACCGCGAGCTTCAGTACCCACAATTTTGGTGAAGCCCATGTCTTTGTATTTTTCTACAAGCAGTTGGATTGTCGCTCGGTATGCCTGTGCATCTTCCATTAGGCTGGTTACGTCACGAAATAAAATGCCTTTCTTTGGGTAATCAGGGATGCTTTTGATACTAGATTTAATCAATGAAATTGTTTCGGTAGTCATAATTCAACTTACTTTGGATTGGCCAACTCGCCCAAGTCATTTTATCTCAAGGGCTTATCAGCATTAATTACAATGCAACAAATGGCGTAACCAGTTGCTATAGAAAATACAAACGCCCACTCATTGAGCAGGCATAGTTAATTTTAGTGGCTTTCGTTAGTGCCTTCAAGCGACTCTATCACAGGTAAACGGATAAACCACGCTAACAAGACAAACATGAATATCAATAGAGCGGCATTTAACCAAACATGGGGAATGACCCAAATAGAGAACGAAAAACTAAGGATAATCATGACCGCACCACGCTGCTTAACTTTCAAAGATACACCACGATGTTGGTGCCAATTAATCAGGATAGGGCCTAAGGTAGGATGCTGATGTAACCATTGATGGAACCTTGGACTGCTGCGCATAAAACACGCGCTAGCCAGTATAATAAATGGTGTGGTAGGCAGAAGAGGAACGATCACGCCAAGTAAACCTAGCAGTAAACTTAAGCCACCAACAATATTGAGGAAAATGTGTCGAATATTGATGGTGAACTCCGAAATACTTAACCTAATAGTGCTGCTTTACTATAAGAGCTAGAAACAACTCTATAAAACACGACACAGGGTAATCAACATAGGGGTTAATGGAATTAGAAAGACCAGAAGGAATCCCAAAAAGTAGAAGATATTATAAGGTTCTTTAAAGTTATTGTCTGCCATGATTTTGCTGCTCTAGTGTTGAAAGTTGACTTTATGACTCGACCTTCGCTACAAGTTAAATAGTTGCTAAATAATTGAGTCATTATTGTTGTGCGCGCACTATAGCTCATCACCACAAAGACAAATACCAACAAACGTTGGGGTTATTTGTTGGTATTTAAGCTTTCATTAAAATCATATGTCTTCACTAGATATATAAATAGGCTACCTTCCCTCTATGCATTTGCTCCCTGATAGATATCTAACGTGAAGCTACTAACGCCAAGCTTACTTAACGAAAGCTGACACGCACTATTAATAGATAAATCAGAGGTCATGAAGTTCTTATTGCAACTTTCGCCTAACTTTACTCCCCCAGAGATATGCTGAGATATATAACCGTTTGACCACTGCCCTTCTAAGCCCGCGGGCAAGATAGTCAGTGAGCCTTCAGACAGGTCAGCAATACCAAATAACGCGTTGACTGGTTTTGCACACTCAGAGCACTCTATGCCCTTCTCGATTATCGCACTCAAATCTTTTAGATCGGCATTAAAGCACTTCAGATTACGTAGATAATCATGAAATAGAGCACGAACCAAAAGCGTCGTAGCAGCGCCGTGCTCTTCACTGGACGATGCATCTACCAGATAGAAAACAAACTGCCCGTTCATTAACCATGCATAATCAAAGACCAACGGCATAACATCGGTTGATTGAAGTAGCCGGTAATTACACTTCCAAATTCCTTGAGAGGTGTCTTTATCTGGAAGCAATGCATGCAATAGATCTCGCGCCGCACTAGGGTTCTCTTGTAAGTATTCTAAATGCCAGTGTAACTCTTGCTCTTCTGGCATATCACCGCCGCCATCGACCTGAAACCACTGGGTTGAGAAATCCCGCATATCCGACATATGATCAGAACTGTCTTCCATCGTACTTTCAATGGCACTACCTAAGTGCTCAAAATTGGTCATTGGTTTTGGTAGGAAATCTTTAATACCAAATTTAAGTGCTTTAGCGACATCCGACATATCGTCGGTGGCAGAGACCACAATCAATGGTAATGAGGGATACTCTAGGCTCACCTCTTCCGCAAATTCAATACCATTTAAAATTGGCATTGCAAGATCGCAAATAATCAAATCTGGTTCATCTACTCGAAGCTTTTGCAGCCCTTCGAGTCCGTTTTCGGCTTCTACGATGTCGTACCCTTGGCTCTCAAGATACCCACTCGTGATCCGACGAAAAATAGGATCGTCATCCACGAGTAAAATAAGTTTCTTATTAGGTGCCGGGTATGCCGAATGCACCGTAGCCGTATTATGACTTTTGTACATAAGCTTTCGCCTCATATCTCCAAATAAACTAACGTCATCATTGCTATTGTTATTTTTGTTAGCTATACACATCACTCTATAAAAAGTAGCTCTGAAAGACGATTTATACAAATCTTCCACTTTTCAGCAGAGTTGCATACTATATGTACCAATATCACATTTCTCGACACTTGTTGACGTGTCTCAAACTTTAGTGATTGATTAGCGTATAGATTATCTTTACTTGCAAAATTGTGTGGCCTAAATAATGAAATTAGATGACTTAAATCTCTTTAGACTTGTTGTTGAGAATGGGAGCTACACGGCAACTTCTCGTAAAACCTTAGTGCCGGTTGCAACAATAACTAGACGGATACAGGCTTTAGAAGAGTCACTTAACCTTCGATTGCTTAATCGCCATGCGCGTAAACTTTCCTTAACAGAAGCAGGGGAACGTTTTTTCCAAGAATGTTCTCCGCTATTGCAGCGTTTAGCTTCTACAGCGGAAGAACTCACCGATGAGTGCCGAGGGGCCGCGGGAAAAATTCGTATTTCAGCGCCTTCCAATCTGACAAAACGCATGTGGATGCCGATGTTTAATGCGTTCATGAAACAGTTTCCTGATATTAATATCGAACTTGCGACAAGTAACCACGCTGACCAGCTCGAACCAACGGAATGGGACGTCATTTTTCGAGTCGGACCACAACGAGATTCGAGCCTTATTGCCCGTAAAATAAATGAAGTTGAAGATATTTTGGTCGCAAGCCCTGAATACCTAGCTTCAGTTTCTGAGCCAAAGCACGCTGAAGAACTCACCGAGCACTCTTTATTAAAAGGACACCCACTTATTCGTTGGCAGCTCTCCAATCAATCAGGGGAAACCGTTGTTAATAATGATAAAGGCCGTTTTCAGGCCAGTACGCTTAACATTGTTCGCTGTGCCTGTTCAGATGGCTTAGGAATCACGCTAATGCCAGATGTCATGCTTAAAGAGTATATTGAGAGTGGAAGCTTGGTAAGAGTGCTACAAGATTGGAGTGCTAACCCAAGAGACATTTACATGCTTTATAACCACAAAGAGCACTTACCAGAAAAAGTTCGCTTATTTATCGATTTTGTTATCGCCTTTACAATGCCGAAATAGGTTTTTCCATCTAGCGCTATCTCACAGGGCTTAATCTCATAGAGCTGAATTTCGTAGAGCTAGAAAAGAAAAGCGCGAGTGATGCCAACTAAAGCAGACTCGCGCTTTCATTTATTCTAAAATCACCAAAGAGAAGCTTTAGTGTTAGAGGTATTCTACAAACTTGGACAGCTCTCTTTCAGGTACTTTCATTGCTGTACACCCTGGGGTACCAAGATACAAGAACCCGACGATTTCATCTTCTTCTCTTGCACCTAATGACTGCTTAACGCTAGCGTCAAACATCCACTTTCCTGAGCGCCAAAAACCTTGAAAACCTTGAGCTACAGCGGCCATCTGCATCGCTTGTACCGCACAGCCTGCTGAAATCACTTGTTCGATAGCCGGGACTTTTTCATGTTCAGTAATTCGAGCAATTACAGTGATCACCATTGGTGCGCGAAATGGCGCCTTCTTGGATTTCTCAACCACTGCGTTGTCACTTCCTTCATTCAAAGCCGCTTGCTCTAAAATAGAAGAGAGCTTGTTTAACCCCTCCCCTTGGGCAATAACAAAATGCCAAGGAGTTAATGCCGCATGATCAGGGGCACGTAACCCAGCTTTGATGATATTTTCAAGTGCGTTCCCCTCTGGAGCAGGCGCCATTAACTTTGCAATTGAACGACGGTTGAGCAGTAAATCGAGAGCGTCCATTTGGAGTCCTTTCTTCTAATTCTAATATTATGTATTGATAATAACTCTCAATAATAAAAAAGGCGAACGATTAACGTTCACCTTTCATTCCAAGCAACTTATTGATACCGCTTAAATAATAATTAGCTATAAAAAGATTGATCAAGGCCTGCTCTGGTTAATAGACCATCGCATGGTGCAAAACGACTGCCATACTTTTCAGCATGGTCATTTAGCATTTCAACCACGGTTTTTACGCCAAGCTTATCAATATAGCGGAATGGACCGCCTAAGAACGGTGGGAAGCCAATACCAAAAATCGCACCAATATCGCCATCTCTCGCACTATGAATGATGCCTTCATCTAAACAGCGTACTGCTTCGTTAAGCATCAATAACGTACAACGAATCGCGATATCTTTCTCACTTAAACGCTGCTGCGGTGTTAGTTTAAGCAATTTATAAACTGACTTATCGACATCCTTTTTCTTACCCTTATAAGAGTAGAAGCCTTTCTTGCTCTTACGACCTTTACGCCCATCGTTAAGTAAGGTGTCAAATACATCTGGGCCTTTGAATCGTTCGCCTAACTCAGCAACCAAGATAGGCATGATCTTAGAGCCGACATCAATACCCACTTCATCAAGAAGAGTAATCGGGCCTACAGGGAAACCAAAATTAAGCAGTGATTTATCTAAGTGCTCAATCGGCTCACCAGATAGCAATACTTCAGCGGCTTCATTCATATAAGGTGCAAGAATACGGTTTACATAAAAACCGGCACAATCTTTAACAACGATTGGCGTTTTACCCTGCTTTTTAGCTAGCGCAACAACCGTTGAGATGGTTTCATCGCTGGTCGTTTCATGCGGAATAACTTCTACCAGTGGCATTTTTTCTACAGGGCTGAAGTAATGCAACCCAATAACATTTTGCGGACGAACGGCTTTTTCAGCGATCTTAGCAATCGGCAACGATGACGTATTTGTCGCGAAAATGGTGCTATCTTTCGAATTACTCTCTACATCGGCAACCATCTGCTGCTTTAAAGACAAATCTTCAAATACCGCTTCAATAACAACATCCATTTGCTCGAAGCGTGCAAAATCAATTCCGCCTGAAATTTTCATCATTTGAGACTGTTGCTGAGCTTTGGAAATAATTCGACGTTTGCGCTGTTTATCTAGCAGTTTGTTATTGTACTTAAGTGCATTTAACACCCCATCATTCGAGACATCTTTAATGCGTACTGGCAGTTTTGCTTTAGTGACCGTCACATGACCGATGCCCGCGCCCATCAAACCGCCGCCTAATATGGCAACGCGTTCTGTGGCTGAGGGTTCCGCGTCACTGCCATTTTCTTTTTTCATTTCTGTTGTGGCGAAGAATATAGAACGCAGAGCTTTTGATTGCTCTGTCATTACAAGTTCACCAAAACGCTTTGCTTCTAGCTCAAAGCCTTTTTTTAGACCTTTCTCTAGACCGTGACGAATGACTTCCAAAATGCTATCAGCGGCAGGATAATTACCCCGTGTTTTTTGGTGTGTCTTCTTCGCAGCTTGTTCAAATATTACCTTACGACCTAAGCCCGTCTTAGACATCAACTTCTCTTTAGTCGACGCCTTCTGAGCTTTATCTTTCGATGCTTTTTTGTTTGAAGCTTTGTCTAATAGTGACAGAGCAACATCAAATAGAATACTTTGAGGGACACAAGCATCGACAACACCAAGCTTTTTCGCTTTTTTAGCTCGAAGCTGTTTGCCCGTAAGAATCATATCTAAAGAAGGCAATAACCCAATGAGTCTTGGTAAACGCTGTGTACCACCAGATCCCGGCAATAAGCCGAGTTGCACTTCTGGAAGACCTAATCGTGTTTTATCATCATCGGTACAAACTCGGTAATCACACGCTAAGGCAAGCTCTAATCCACCACCTAAACAAGGGCCATGAATTGCGGCCACTACAGGGTATGGCAGATCAGACAAAGCTTGAAACATCTCTTGGCCTTGCTTGGCTAATGCTTCGGCTTCTTTTGCTGTTGTACAGGCAGCCAACATACGAATATCGGCACCTGCAACAAAGTTGTCAGGCTTTTCTGAGTAAAGAATCACACCTTTTAATTCATTTTGGTAGGACTCTAGCTCAACCAGTATGTCCTTCATTTCAGAAGCAAAAGCTGCTTGAAGGGTGTTCATCTTTTCGCCTGGAACATCAATAGATAACCAAGCTACCTTCTTTTCACCCGAATTGTTTTCATCCACTTTCAGGTGGAACGCTTTAGTGTCAGACATTATTCAACCTCCAAAATCATTGCCGCGCCTAATCCACCAGCCGCACAAGCCGTATTAAGTGCTAACCCACCACCACGACGTTTTAATTCACGCAACGTTTGAGTCATCATTCGAGCGCCAGTTGCAGCAAACGGGTGACCATAAGCGAGCGAGCCACCCAGTACGTTGAACTTATCCATATCTATTTCGCCAATCGCTTTGCCTCGGCCTAAATGCTCCTGTGCAAATGAATCACTGGCGAACATTTTGACATTAGAAAGCGCTTGAGCAGCAAAGGCTTCATGCATGTCAATTAAAGTCAGATCTGATAGTTCAATACCAGCGCGAGCAAGTGCTAATGGCGTTGCAAACGATGGCCCCATCAACATGTCTTTTTCAACACCAATGGCTGAGAAAGCGTAAGAACGTATATAGCCCATCACTTCAAGACCTAACTCTTTAGCTCGCCCTTCCCTCATTAACATTACAGCCGCAGCACCATCAGTTAATGGTGTACTGTTTGCCGCCGTCACTGAACCGTATTGACGGTCAAATGCAGGGCGCAGCTTGGCATAGCTTTCAAGCGTTGAATCAAGACGAATATTGTTATCTTTGTCTATCCACTTTTTGTAAGGTTCAGGAAATGCAGTCATCACCTCGCCTTGAATCTTTCCGTCTTCCCATGCTTTAGCTGCCAAGGTATGCGAACGATGCGCTAAAGCATCTTGATCGGCTCGAGAGATACTATGACTTTTGGCCATTTGTTCAGCCGTTTGGCCCATCGAAATTCCAGTTGAGTATTCAGCAACTGCAGGGGGAACCGGAACAAGGTCTTTTAGAGATAAGCTTTTAAGAATCTTTAGCTTTTGACCCACTGTTTTGGTTTTACTCAGCGCTAGTAAATTAGACGCCAATTTTTTTGAGACACCAATAGGCAGAACAGAAGAGGAATCAGCACCGCCAGCGATACCAATATCAACCGTACCAGAAACAATACTTTCAGCGACATTGACTGCCGATTGAAAGCTCGTCGCACAGGCGCGAGTAACACTGTACGCGTCAGTATGAACATTCATGCCTGTTCCCAATACAATCTCACGCGCAATATTTGGCGCTTCAGGCATTTGAACCACTTGTCCAAAAACAACTTGATCGATTAGCTCTGGCGGAACTTCACTACGAGCTATCATTTCACTGACCACCATCTTTCCAAGATCGACAGCTGGCACGTGACCAAACTCAGTACTTTGACGAGCGAACGGGGTTCTAAGACCCGCAACGATAGCAATGCGTTCACCGGAACGTGTTTGCAGAATTTGCTTATTAATATTGTTTGGCTTGCCCATTAGTTCTCCTTACATACCCCATCAAAGATTAGAGGTCAGACCTGATGCATTGTAACGAAATTGTTAACACAATCAAACGCTCGTTTGAATAAACGTGATGTAAGCAGTATAGAACTCGAAATCAAGGAATAGGAGGGGAATAAATAGAAGATGGAATAGAGGTAGGAAAGAGGAGAAAGTAAGTGGGCGAACAGAAGGTAAAGTAAGGAAAAGAGAAGAAACAGGTAAAAAAAACCACACAAAGCTGTGTGGTTGGAATGTATAAAGCAATTAACTTAACGCCAATTGTAAAAATCAGTTTCCTGATTAGGAGAAAGTAAAGTCAGCCTTCAAAAGGAAGTGTCATCTTGCTCAACACGCTAGCTCATAGAGCTAACTAGATGACAGGTTGTACTATAGCTACAATAAGGTATAAGATTTTGAGTTAGATCAATTAATCTCAAGTTTGAACTCATTGACCCCTAGATGGAGACTTAAGTGTCAATAATCGAAATGTTTGGAAAGAAAAAACCAAAACGTACGGTCAACTCTGATATGGATAAGCAACGAAAGTACGAAGCACTTGTACGCGCCTATCACCTTGACCTGTTTCGCTACGGATTTTGGCTCTGTAAAGATAAGAGCATAGCGGAAGATCTCGTCCAAGAAACCTGCTTAAGAGCATGGAAATCTTTGGATAGCTTGCAAGATGAAAAGGCAGCCAAGTCATGGCTCATCACAATATTAAGACGTGAGAACGCGAGGCGCTTTGAGCGAAAGCAATTCGATCTTGTCGATATTGATGATTACGGTAATGATGCGGTCGTCAGCGATGATTCACATCATCAGTCTGAATGGCTACAAAAGCTGATTATGAAATTGGATGTTGAATACCGAGAGCCACTCTTCTTACAAGTAGTGGGGGGATTCAGCGGTGAAGAGATCGGTTCGATACTGGATCTCAATAAAAACACGGTAATGACACGCTTATTCAGAGCTCGTAATCAATTAAAAGAGATGATGGATTCATCGCAGTCAACCAGAGGGCAGCAAAATGGATGATTTAGAATTTCGCCGCCATATTATGTCGGACCCTAAATTCAGGGATAACGACATTTTAGAAGCGATCAGCGCCAGCGAGGCAAACAGTAAGTTTTTAGATGAAGCTCTGGATCTCGACGCGCAAATTTTAAACGCGATGAAAGTGGATGCGCCAGATGGACTGGCTGATAAAATCTTATTTAATCAACCTAGCGACGACTCAAATGTTATTCGCCCTAGCTTTTCTAAACGTTCAATGGCGTTAGCTGCTTCTGTCGCGTTTGCGGTTGGTTTATTCGCAGGCCAGCTGAATTGGGGCAATGTGCTTGTTTCACCCGCTCAAGCTAGCTTGGCCAGCACGGCAATGGAGCACGTTATTAATGAAAAGGATTTTATCGATCCTTTAGATGAACGCGTTGGCTCATATCAGATTAACGTTAAAATGCAGCCTTTTAACGTTAAGTTTGATCAAGACTTCCCATACCATGTCTATTACCTAAATCATTGCGGGTTTGGTGACTCGAATGCGATGCACATGGTGTTCAAAGGTGAAAAAGGAAGAGTCACGCTATTTGTGACCAACATCTTTGAACAAGATCGTAACGAGTTTACTAAAAAAGGGATGACAGGCATCGTCGAGCCTATCAATAATTCCAGTATGGTTATTGTTGGAGAAGAAGGCGAAGATGTCGCTAAAATAGCCGAAAAGCTCGCCTCTATGGTGATCTCCACCCAATAAGCTAATTATTACCAGTCAATGGCTCCAGTTTCATATTGGGGCCATTTTTTTGCCTATTTTATAGAGTCAAAACTCTAAAAACAGTGTTTTATTCGCTTTTTCGTGTCAGTTCGCCATCATTTCGTTAATTTTACCACCAAATTTCTCAGTGGTCGGATTTCTTTGCTATATACTTGAGTCTAGGATCAGCCACCAACTGAGCATTTGCTCAAATATATCGCCCAACTAGAGGCGAATATTACAAAAAGGAAAAAGCAACTATGAACAACTCGCGTCTGTTTAAAAAATCGCTTCTAGCAGTGACCATCGCCTCAGCTTCTCTTGCCTCTGCGCAAGTAACAGCAGCAGGTTTCCAACTTAACTCTCAATCAGCAACCGGTCTTGGCCGTGCATTCGCTGGTGATGCAGTTATCGCAGATAACGCTTCAGCTATGTCTCGTAACGCCGCCGCTCTTGCGCTTTTTGATCGCACAGAACTATCTCTAGGCGTTAACGTCATCAGCTCAGAAGTTGACATTACAGGTACTAATTACACTTCACCTGTTTCAGGCGGCCCAGTAGCAATTGCCGATACAACCAATGACGCAACTTCAATTGTTCCAAACCTTTTCGTTGCAGTCCCTATTAACGATAAATTCGCGGTTGGTTTTGGTGCATACTCAAACTTCGGTACAACGAATGAGTTTGATAACAACTGGGGTTCAGAAACTGGTAATTTATACGTTGATGGTTCGAATAATCCACTGGCGGCCGTTCCTGGTGCAGATGCGTTCGGCGGTACTACTAACGTAACTTCAATGAACCTACTAATTGCTGGTTCATACCGAATTAATGATCAGTGGAGCATCGGTGCTGGCATTGACATTATTCACGGTGAAGGTGAACTAAAGCGTGATACAACGATGAATGTTGAACTAGGTGCTCCTGGTTCATCAACAGCAACAGGTCAAACATCTACTCAGAACCTAATGGATGTCGATGCATCAGGTTGGGGGGTTGGTTTCAACCTTGGTGCTGTTTATGAACTGGATGAAAACAACCGTTTCGGTTTGAGCTACCACTATAGCCCTGAAATTGAAGCAAGTGGTACTGTTTCATACGCTGGTAACGATAATATTGGCGATCTAAAAATGCCACTGCCTTCAATGGCAGAGTTCTCTGGTTACCACCGCATTGAAGACACAAAATTCGCGGTTCACTACAGCATTCAATACATCAGCTGGAGCGACTTTGATGCACTTGTAACAACTGATGGTACAAACATCAAAGATTACAAGTGGCAAGATACTTTCCATTACTCAATTGGTGGTACTTACTACATCAACCAAAACTGGGAAGCACGTATCGGCTACATGTTCGATGAAGGCGTACAGAATGAGCTAACTTCAGTATCAGTACCTGATTCAGACCGCCAATGGTTCTCAGCTGGTGCAAGTTACCACTTCAACAAAGATCAAACACTTGATCTTGGCTTTACTTACCTAGTAGGTGAAGATACTAGCGTTCAAGACACTATCAGTGCCTCAGGCCAAACTTTAACGCTTGATACAACAACAAAAGCAACAGCGATGCTATTTGGTGTTCAGTATACTCACAGATTCTAATTCAATATAATTACGATCTTTAAAGGGCTGGTTTTCCAGCCCTTTTGTTATTTCTAAGCATTAAAAATTCAAATCTTTAACAAATACCACTCCTTTCATATCACAACTGTTCGCTCAAAAAATGAAACAAGCCCATAACATCTAGACTATTTCACTAAAAATAATCCACTTAAAAGTTTTTTAGTCTTAATACTCTAAATACACTGTTTTTAATTTCTAAAGTAAAAACTCCAATAATAACATTCATCACCTGAATGGACTTAATTGAGCGAACATGACAATGAAAACAAAAACGATTTATAAAACGCTTTTATCAACAGCAGTAGCGGCAGGCCTTCTTTCTACCCCTTCTATCGCCTCTGCCGCAGGCTTTCAATTAGCTGAATACTCAGCGACAGGTTTAGGCCGTGCTTATGCGGGTGAAGCCGCGATGGCAGACAACGCAAGTGCTCAGTGGCGTAACCCGGCAATGCTGACCTACCTAACTGGTACACAGATTTCTGTGGGGGCGATTTATGTTGACCCAAATGTTGACGTAAGCGGCCAAATTAACGGCGCTCTTGATACACAGTCTGATGATTTTGCTAACAGCGCAGTTATTCCCAATTTTTATTTTTCACATCAGATTAACGAGCAGTTTGTACTTGGCGTTGCGCTTGGTACGAATTACGGAATGGAAACCGAATTAGACAACGACTTTGCTGCTAGCCATTTTGGTAATGAAGCCATGGTGAAAAGCATGGAAGCCAACCTAAACCTTGCTTATCAACTTAATAAAGAAATCAGCATCGGCGGTGGCATTCGATACGTGATGGGAGAAGGCCATTTTGGTGCAACCTCTCCAAAACAATCGGAGCCGACTTTACCTCAAGGTACAACACTAAAATACATGGAAGGTGACGACACGGCTTGGGGTTGGCAGATAGGTACTGCTTGGCAAATCAACGATGATCATCGAGTAGGTTTTGCCTACAAATCAGAAGTTGAGTTAAAACTTGAAGGCTACGCTGAAGGATTAGGCTTTGGCATTCCATCAAGCACTCGTGATAATGGTTATATGAATCTAGCGCTTCCTGCTACCGCTGAACTTGCTAGCTTCCACCAGCTAAATGAGCAACTTGCTGTGCACGCCAGCGTTAACTGGACAGACTGGAGCAGTTTTGAAAAGCTTGAAGCGCACCTAGATACCTATGGTACACACATGGTCAAGGTAGAGAACTGGGAAGACAGCTACCGTTTTGCTGTTGGTGCAACTTATCAACTCAATAAAAAAATAGCACTACGCAGTGGTATTGCTTACGACATGTCTGCCGTTGATGACAAAAACAGAACCATCACTATTCCAGAGACAGATCGTACTTGGTTAAGTGTTGGTGCAAGCTATGAAGTCAGCTCTCAGCTTAGTTTTGATGGTGGCTTAACTTACATTTTTGCTAAAGACGCAGATATTAAAGAATCTCGTGGGTATGAGTCTGATGATAGTGCACAAGCAATAGGTGGAGCATTCACAGGGACGACGTCTGGAAGTGTTTGGCTTGCAGGTATTCAAGCAAACTATACCTTCTAAAAAGAAACAAACCTTAAGAGGTGGACTAATTCAGTTCGCCTCTTTACTTCATTTTTTCATCTATTCAAAATCTTCATCTAAATAGTCATCGAGAAAATCTTCTTCTTCATCATCGTAATCATCACTCTCAATTTCAGCTCTAAAATTTTGATGTTGCAGATAGACTTCTCGAGTCAAAGAGTATGGATCTGGGGAGTTATGAAGCATAGATTCTTGCGTTACCAAGCGAGCACGTGACTCCATCCCTTCAAGCGCCCACTTTCCTAATCCTGCCCAGAAACTGACGTAAGACAGTGGTGCATATAAACCATCAACAGCATCGGTCGCCTCTCTTACAGTCCAAGGACCGTAAGCTGGCACCATCACATAAGGGCCATCTGCCACACCGTAATGCCCTACCGCATCACTAAACGCTTTGTCGCCATGGTTAGTGATCCCTGCTTCAGACGCTATGTCGATCAAACCCAATAAACCAAAAGTCGAGTTTAGCCAAAAACGATTGAAGTGATCGAGCGCCTTTTCACCGTTACCCATAACTAAGTTATTGAGCATGCTAGAGGGTTCATCAAGGTTAGATAAGAAGTTGGCTATACCGCTACGTATTGGAGAAGGGACATAATTTACGTAGGCGAGTGATGTTGGCCGAACAATATATGGGTCTAAATAATCGTAATTGATCGCCCACATTGCTCGGTTAAAGCCTTCTATGGGATCGCTAGCATGCTTATCGCTATCGTCAGGCACAGAAGCGCAACCCGTCAAAAAAGCAGACATCAGTACAAGCTTAATTATTAGCGCTCGGTTTAAATCCATTTACCCCTGCCCATCTAGTACTTTACCTATATGTTTCTGTATCTATAGACTACTTCTTCCATAAAGTAAGCATTCTATGCAGTTACTGTTATCAATTTACTGTTCTGCATCACTTTTGTCTATATAAACAAAAGGCCGATGAATGCATCGGCCTTTTATTACATCAGCTAACCATGCATCACGGCTAGTATAACAGCTGATTCATAATCAATAACGTTTATCGACAATGACAGTGGAAGGTTCGCCCATTTGTGCGACAGAGCTTTCACCGTACCAATCGCCTTCTTTGGTTGAAACATTACCATCGGTATCAAGACGAACGCGAACAATGTAACTTTCTAAGCTAGAAAGCTTACGCTCTTTCATCATGCTGTTCCCATCATCCAATACTACGGTTCTTGGAAAGCTACCCAAAGGATAACGAGCAGCAGCAACAGGCATTGGCGCACCATCTGCACTATGAATAGAGACAATGAGAGCATTGTCTTGTTGGGTTTCAACATTATCAGCGAGTGAAATAGTGATGGCCACTGAGCTACCTTGAAGAGATTGTGTTCCAGTGCCATGAGCGTCAGAAGTGCCGTCCGAAGCTGTTACACCCATTTTCTTCTGTGCACTTTCAATGCTCCGAGCAAGCATTTCGTAGCGGCTATCTTCAGGACCAATCATCTGTTGCATGATGCTCCAGTATCTTGCTGCTCCAGCGTAATCACTTTGCTCAAACGCATCAAACGCCAACAGTGAGAATACTCGCAAATCAACGTAGTCTTGTTGAACAAGATTGTTCAGCATTAGGCGCGCACGGTTTTGATCCGCTTCATCACCCGACATCAT
Source organism: Vibrio lamellibrachiae (assembly GCF_050337265.1). Classification (NCBI taxonomy): domain Bacteria; kingdom Pseudomonadati; phylum Pseudomonadota; class Gammaproteobacteria; order Vibrionales; family Vibrionaceae; genus Vibrio; species Vibrio lamellibrachiae. Next base: position 146,408 of record NZ_JAKJSU010000006.1, on the reverse strand, counting down.
CAACGCCTGGGCAAAACCTAACTGAACATCTTGATCGCTAGTGTCTAAACGATAAGCTCGTTTCATCGCACCCATTGCTGTTTCAACATCTCGATTAGCAAGTGCAATACGACCAAGCAATAACCAACCCGTTTTATCTCTAGGTTCAGCGTGTAAACGTGTACGAAGACCCAATGTTAAATCTTCCATCTCGTCATCCGTTAACATCACCCCATTAGGGTCCATTAACTTTTTCGAGAGTTCAGGAAGGTTACTCGTGACTTCATTCCACTCTATGACTTTATCCATTGCACCAAATTTGGCGTACATTCCGTAGGACAATGCAACCGTCAGGATAATAGAAGGTACAATCATAACGAGTGGCGATATAGATGTTTCGCTACTCGCCTTAGTGTCACTTGGTACGTCATCTAACAAAGATTGTTTAAGGTCAGATATTAACTCTTGTTGATCATTTACAAGGCCTTCTTTATCTTCTTCCTCAAGCTCGGTTAATCGATCTTTATAGAATGCTTTATTTAACTCATCTCTTAACGATTGATCATTGTTTGCCTTTTGCTTTAACGCAGGAAGACAAATCAACACACAACCAAAGAGAACCAATATTACAGAAGCGACCCAAAATAATGTCATTACTGCTTATCTCCATCATTTTTTTCATCAAGCAGCGCCTTCAGACGTGCTTCTTTATCGGCATCCCAATCTTCATTTGTCGCAGTATCGACGACTTTAGGCTTTTTACTACGAAGTACAATTAAGCCAAAACCAACAATGATGACGATGAAAGGACCGCCCCATAAAATGGACGTCGCCAGAGTCAACGGTGGATTATAGGTGACAAAGTTGCCATATCGAGCAATCATGTAATCAATAATTTCTGATTTTGATTTGCCCTCTTTTGTCATCTCATACACTTTTTGACGTAAGTCTTGAGCAAGTTCGGCATTTGAATCACCGATAGTATTGTTCTGACATTTAGGGCAACGCAGAGTGTGACTAAGGTCTTTGAATTGCAGCTCTTGTTCTAGAGTATCAAACTCATGAACATCGATCGCCGCAGACGCTCCCATCGAAATGGCAAACACTGCGAAGAAAGCGATAATTAGTTTCTTCATTATTTCGCCTCCTCTAACAGTGCCGCGTACATTGGACCTAATTTTTCAGCCCAGTTACGCGAATTCACATCACCAACGTGTCGATAACGCACAACGCCATTTGCATCAATTAAGAACGTTTCAGGCGCACCATACACACCAAGATCAAGCCCTAGCATGCCATTACCATCGAACAAGCTAATAAGGTATGGATTACCAAGATTGGTCAACCAACCTACCGCTTTTTCACGGTCGTCTTTATAGTTCAGCCCAATAATTTTAACGCCTTGAGATGAAAGTTCATTTAGGTATTGGTGCTCTGCATAACAGGTTGGACACCACGTTGCCCAAACATTGAGCAGCAGTGGTTCACCTTTAAAGATGTCTTGGCTATAAAGCTTACCTGGCTGTACCAAGTCTTCTAAGCGAAACTCTGGTACTTCTTTTCCAATCAATACTGACTCAAGCTTTGTTGGATCATCACCTTGCGAGTTCCGTACCAATTGCGTTGCAAAAATAGCCGCTAGCGCCATAAACGCGATCAGAGGAACAAATAATATTTTCTTGTTCATTTATGCCTCCTTCGCTTTACTTGGCTTGTCTGATTTTCTGAAGCGGTAACGCTTGTCACTGATTGCTATCGCACCACCTAGTGACATCAATAGTGAACCAGCCCAAATCCAACGGATAAACGGTTTATGGTAAATTCGAACAGCCCAAGAAACGTTATCGTCAAGGCGCTCACCCATCGCGATATATAGGTCACGAGTTACAGACGCGTCAATAGCTGCCTCAGTCATCATAGAACGAGATGTTCGATAAAAACGCTTTTCAGCATGAAGAGTATTCACGTACTCGCCATCTCTTGTGATCACAAAGTCAGCAATGTAGCCGTCGTAGTTCGGGCCGTCTTTATCACGCAAACCTTCAAAGTAGAAATCGTAACCTTGGATTTGGTAGTGCTCACCAGGTGCTAAACGTACATCTCTTTCGATACTGTAGTTTTGGACCATCGCAATACCGATAACCGTAATTGCAAGGCCTATATGTCCACAGATCATCGCCCAATGGCTACGCGGTAATTTTGTTATGCCCTTTGAGAATGTATGACGGTGTGTCGCTCGTTCATAAAGCTCAAAGCCATGCATGATAATGATCCAGTACGCCATTACCCACCCCATAAATGCCATACCGCTATAGTGTTCAGCAAAGACATAGATAGAGAGTGCAGCAAGTGCTAATGACAACGCACCTGAGATCATCATTGGCTTAACAAGCTTAGATAGGTGATCACGCTTCCAACGGATTAGTGGACCAATACCTAATAGGAAAGAGAATGGGATCATTAGCCATGCAAACAACATGTCGAAGAATGGCGCACCGATGGATACAGACCCAAGACCCAACTGCTTATGAACCAGTGGAAGTAATGTGCCGACCATGACTACGGCTAACGCCGCCATTAATAGTATGTTGTTACCTAATAGTGCATTCTCACGTGAAACTAATTCGTAATTACCACGAACTCGGACTTTTGAACCTTTTAATGCGAAAAGTAGTAATGAACCACCGATAACACAGATTAAAAATCCTAAGATGAACATACCGCGCGCAGGATCAGATGCAAATGCGTGTACAGAAACCAATATGCCCGAACGTACTAAGAATGTACCTAGTAAACTTAACGAGAATGCTGAGATAGCTAAAAGCACAGTCCAAGCTTTGAACGTACCACGTTTTTCAGTCACCGCTAATGAGTGCATCAAAGCAGTACCGGCAAGCCAAGGCATAAATGATGCGTTTTCTACTGGATCCCAGAACCACCAACCGCCCCAGCCAAGTTCATAGTAAGCCCACCATGAACCAAGCGCGATACCTAGCGTTAGGAATAACCATGCCGCGGTTGTCCAAGGGCGAGACCAACGTGCCCAGGCTGTATCTAAACGACCTGACATCAGCGATGCAATAGCAAACGAGAACGCCACCGAGAATCCAACATAACCCATATAAAGCATAGGGGGGTGGATAATCAAACCCGGATCTTGAAGTAGCGGGTTTAAATCACGACCATCTACAGGGAAGAAAGGCAACGTGCGTAGGAATGGGTTTGAAGTAACGATGATAAACAGCAGGAAACCTACCGTGATCATACCCATTACAGCTAGAACACGCGCAACAGACTCTTGTGGCATACCGCGACTAAAGCTGGCAACAGCAACTGTCCAACCCGCTTGAATCAGTGCCCAAAGTAGCAATGAACCTTCGTGTGCACCCCATACCGCTGTTAATCGATAGTACCAAGGAAGTTGGCTATTCGAGTTAGTCGCAACGTAATTGACGGTAAAGTCATTGACATAAAATGCCCATAACAGAACGACAAACGAAACGAAGATCAGTAAAAACATTCCCCAAGACAGAGGTCTTGCAGAATTGATTAGCATAGTGTTGTTACGAGATACGCCAATGAGCGGCAGAATACTAAGTAGTACAGCCATTCCTAGCGATACAATTAAGGCAAAGTGGCCAATTTCAACGATCATTGATCACTTCCTTGCATTTGCTCATCTGTATATTGCAATGGCTCATGCGTTTTTTTCATCGCTTCAGCAATTTCTGCAGGTACATAATCTTCATCATGTTTAGCAAGAACTTCAAATGCTTCAACTGTTGTCGCATCTAGCAGTACGCCTTGAGCAACAATGCCCTGCCCTTCACGGAACAGATCAGGAAGAATTCCATCGTAAACGACAGTAACTTTAGGGCCAACATCGTGTAGATCAAAGCTAACACGAAGTGATTGAGTATCACGTGAAACAGAACCAGGTACAACCATGCCGCCAATACGAAGTCTTTGGCCTACTTCAGGCTTAGTGCCGTCAGGTTTACCATTGACCAGTTCGGTTGGGGTATAGAAAAGGTCCATATTTTGATTCAATGCATAGAGCATCAAACCAACGGTAGAGGCGATACCAATAAATATCGCAAGAACAATACCGAGCCTCTTTTTACGTCTTGGGGTCATAAAGTGTTCTCCAGATCCTTCGCTGCATCAATTCGAGCTTGACGATCGACTTTTGCTTGAACCTCTTTAAGTAGGTTCTTACCTCGTCGGATACTTGTGACTAAAATAATAAACAATGATAAAAATGTAATACCGAAAGCACTCCATACATAAGCGGCGTAGCCACCCATCTGAAAGAGCTCACTCAGTGAGTCAAAATACATGATTAAACTTCTCCCTGAGATTTCTTAGAAGCTAATTGAATAATCCATGGTCTGTGGCTTTCTTTGCTGATGATTTCATTGCGGAAACGAATCATGGTGACCCAACCAAAGAAAAATGCAAAACCAAATATATTGAGAAGCAATGGCCATAACATGTCGTTAGAAATGGAAGGCTTTTCAAATTTCGTGATCGTCGCACCTTGATGCAACGTATTCCACCACTCAACCGAGAAGTGAATAATAGGAAGATTCACCACACCAACGATCGCCAATATACCAGCAGCTTTCGCAGCGGTTTTTTGATCATCAAACGCGTGATAGAGAGCAATAACACCCAAATATAGAAATAGAAGAATGAGTTCTGCTGTTAATCGAGCATCCCATACCCACCATGTTCCCCACATTGGTTTACCCCAAACTGCGCCTGTTAACAGAGCAATAAAGGTGAACACTGCGCCAATAGGTGCCATGGCTGCAGCCGCCATACTTGATAAACGGACCTGCCAAACTAAGCCGATAAAGGCTGCAATCGCCATCGACATATATGCACCCATCGACCAAATAGCCGAAGGAACGTGAATATAGATTATCCGGAAACTGTTTCCTTGCTGATAATCAGAAGGTGCGTAAGCTAGGCCCCAAATGGTACCTAAAGAAAGACACAACAGTGCCAAGACTGCAAACCAAGGAATCAACTTACCGCATAATTGGTAAGAGGTTTCTGGCTTTGCATAAGGATGAAGCCATTTCCACATTGTAATTTCTCACTCTAACTTCGTTTAGACGAACTTAATGCCCGCTCTAGAATTATAAAAATAAACTTTTAATGGACACTCACGCGCAGTGCGGCGCTTATAGCAAATGGTGTTAATGTCATCGAACCGATAAACATGGCTCCTAGAATCGCTAATTGACCGTTGTATGCAACGCCTAGTGAAGCGGCATCTATCGCAGATGTAGCGAAGATCAATATTGGAATATAGAGCGGCAAAATTAGCAGACTCAATAATACTCCGCCCTTTTGTAAACCGACAGTAAGTGCGACACCAATTGCCCCTATAAAACTAAGCGTTGGTGTGCCGACAAGTAAGGTCAATACTACCGCCTTCCACGTATTAAAATCGAGTGATAGAAGAATCGACAACAACGGGCTAATAATGATCAACGGTAAACCCGTTAACACCCAGTGAGCGATAACTTTTGAGATCACTACGATTGGCAATGGAATTGGCATGAGCATCATTTGTTCTAACGCCCCATCTTGAAAATCATCTCGGAAAAGTCTTTCCAATGATAGAAGAGCTGATAGTAATGCTGCGACCCAAACAATACCTGCCGCTATTCTTGCCAGTAGATTTGGCTCAGGCCCTATACTCAACGGGAATAGAGTAATAACGATAATAAAAAACCACAATGGGTTAAAAATATCGGCTTGTCGGCGAAATGCGATCAATAATTCACGGCGAACAATGGTATTCATGATAGATATCATCGTTAATTACCTAACTTAATTTTTCTTAACTTAGGATTGTCGGTAAACATATCCTGGTGTGTCGTCAAAATGACTATCCCGCCATTTTCTGCATGCTCTAAAAATAGTGCTTCTAGAACTTTCACACCTTGTTTATCTATCGCAGTTAAAGGTTCGTCAAGAATCCACAATTTCTGGTTACTTAGCCAAAGGCGAGCCAAAGCAACTCGACGTTGCTGTCCAGCAGAGAGCTGTGCAACAGGCACATCTTCACGGCCCGCAAGCCCAACTTTCGTTAACGCTTTAAAAATAGTCTCTTTATCACGAGAACTCGGCGAGTGGATAGATTGATAGAAATGAAGATTTTCGAATGCTGTTAGTTCTCGCTTGACCCCAGTTTGGTGGCCAAGAAATAGTAATTCTTGATGAAAAGCGTCACGGTTAGATTCGATATTTTCTTGATTCCAAAAAATATCACCTTCATCGCGATCACCCAGTCCAGTAATAATACGCAGTAGTGTGGTTTTTCCGGTACCGTTTCGACCTTCTACTTGTACTAATTCCCCTTCATTTATCTGAAAAGATAGGGATTCAAACAGTACTCTTTCATCTCGGATGGCGGTTAGCTTTTTTACTTCTAGCATGTGTTGTCATCAAGAAAATTCATGAAACTTATATTAACACAGCCAACATCAGACGAAATAGGATAACAGCTTCATGAGTCACGAAACTACGTAAGAAACTGTTAATTTCTAATCACTTCTTGTCTCATTTACTACTTTGGAGTTACATATACAACAAAAGGAAGCGAGGCTTCCTTTTGTTATTATTTTCGATGATGCGCGGCTCTTGGCACTTGCTGTCGTTTATCAGGCTGTGCTTCTAAAGGAGGGACTTTTTCTTTTCCAGTCAACTTATTTTGTAGCGACATCATAAGCTCGGCTTCTGCTTTAGGTAACTCACACTCTTCGATGAGTTCATGAAGCCCTGCACCTAACTGGACCATCTTACTTGCTCTTGTATAGAGGCGACCGTCACTATCAGCATGTTCAAGTTCAGAGATCCGTTCATTTAAATGCTTAATGATATCTTGTTGCTCACTCACTCTTTGCCCTAACCCGACAACAACTGAGCGAACTTCAAGCAGCTGTTTATTAGATTTCTGTAACTCTTTATCTAAACCACGAAACTTTTGATGATAAAGCTCTCGCTGTTTTTTAGCGCGAGAAGCAGAGCGGTAAACCAATAAGCTAACCACAACAATAATAAAGCTTAGAACTCCCACTAAAATGGGAGTATTCATCATAAAATCAGGTGTCATTATAGATGAGCCATGTCATCCCATTCTTCATCAGAAAGAAGTTTATTAAGGTCTACCAAAATTAGCAATTTGCCATCTCGGTTACTCACACCTTGAATAAACTTAGCACTTTCATCAGTACCAACACTTGGGGTGGTATCGATTTCAGAAGAACGTAAGTAAACAACTTCAGCAACGCTGTCGACCAAAATACCGATAACTTGTCGCTCAGATTCAATAACGATAATACGAGTATTATCTGTTATTTCACCTTCCATCAAGCCAAAACGAGAGCGCGTGTCAATAACGGTAACAACGTTGCCACGAAGGTTGATAATACCTAATACGTAATCTGGCGCGCCTGGTACTGGTGCAATTTCGGTATAGCGTAGTACTTCACGAACCTGCATTACATTGATACCGTAAGTTTCTTCCTCAAGCTGGAACGTCACCCACTGAAGCACTTCGTCATTAGACTGATCTTTTCTTACTTCGACTTCATTAGATTGAGACATACCTTTTCCTCTCTAAGTCGTTTCCGACACAAATTTATTTATTAAGTGCTTTTACGTCAAGCCCTGCATTAAGCATAGCTATCAATGCTTCAACATGAATCAAAGCGCACATTTTTTCTTTAACCATTCCCGCAAGCCATGGACGTTTTCCGGCTGTCTTACGCCAACGGACTTTATCTGCACTTAGCGACTCCGTACCCTTCAATTCGGTACCAGCAAGTCCCCACATACTTTCACCCATCATTACTATATATTGATACTGTTCTTTATGGCTGTCATCCGTCAATTTCTCAGACATAACCCACTGAGCCGTATCTACTACATCTAACTGATTTTCTTTGCTTGTTTGTAAGCCTAAATACCAGTTAGGGCGACCAATGAGATTGCTTAATTCACCTAACCGATGAATGCCACCGAGTTCGTCAAGTGGTACTGCAAACATAACGCCATTAACGTCGAAGTAGAGCACCTGAAAATCTTGAACTCGCTCTGTGCTGTGCCAGACATCAACTTGGCTCCCACCTGTTTGAGTTTCAAGCTCTACCGCTGTATCTATCTCAACTTGTGGCTCTACAATTTCGAACTCTTGAACAACGGGTTCATCGACGGCTAAAACCTCTATGACCGTTTCTTCTACTTGTACTTCTTCAATGGCCATATCGTCAACTGGCCACTCTTGAATCTCTTCTTCTTGAGCTTTTTTATCCGCTGCGATTTGCAGAGTATTTTGATCAAGCACTTCTTCTAAATCGAGTTCAGCAACAGGGTTACTCGCTTCCATTTGCTGTAAAAGACGCTCAACATCTTCTAAGTTTGGAGCAACAATTTCATCACTGTGTACTTTGTAAAAGCTCTTTTCGGCTACTTCTACTTGTGCTTCAAGTTCCGGCTCAAGCTCTACAGGTGGTTCGATGTTCTCAGCGACACTTTCTTCGGAGAGTTGCATTTCCTCTTCATCTAACAGCGCTGTAAAATACTCGTCGAGTGCTTGCTCACTAGAAATAAGCGTATGATTACTCATTAATGCCTAGCCTCTCGAGAAATAGTAATAATTGCTTGTACGCAAAAACACCTCGGCTCCCTGCTGCGAAGTGGGACACTGGCAAGTGGCGTAAGCTTGCATCTCGAAATTTCGTATCAATCGGCACTGCAGAATTCCAAACTTGATCGGGATAATCTTTTTTCAGCTGATTAAGTGTATGAAGTGACGCATTTGTGCGTTTGTCATACATAGTTGGCACGATGGTAACTTTAAACCCTTTATTGCGTGATTTTTGCATAATAGCGAGGGTTCGAACCATACGCTCTAGCCCCTTCATTGCCAAAAACTCGGTTTGAACTGGGATAAGAATTCGATCACTAGCCGCCAGTGCATTAACCATCATAACGCCGAGAATAGGCGGACAATCAATAAGAACATAATCATAGTTAGCACGTAACGCGAGAAGGGCTCTCTTTAAAATAAGCCCCATACCGCTACGATTGCCCATCACTCTGTCTAGAGTTGCGAGAGACATATGAGCTGGAATGATGTCTATACCTTCGATCTCCGTTTTTAAAATCAAAGGGTTCACAGTTTGCTCTGTGTATTCCTTCAATTGAAAAAGATCAAATAGACTCGCAGGAACATCATCGGAGTCATAACCTAGGTAGGTTGTTAAAGACCCATGTGGGTCAGTATCAACCAGTAGGACTCTCTTTCCTTGCTTGCTTAACAAACCAGCTAGCGTGATGGTCGTCGTTGTTTTGCCAACACCACCCTTTTGGTTTGCTACACTCCAAACTATCATTAAGTTTCCTCTACCCGATACCAACTTCAACGAGCATACGTTCTGCAATACGATCTAGTGGTAAATCTTCAGTTGAGATTCCCGCCTTTGCTACAGCTTGTGGCATTCCATATACAACGCAGCTCTCTTCGTCTTGCGCCCATATAGTAGCACCAGCCGATTTAAGCATTCTTGCGCCTTCTCTACCATCGGCCCCCATTCCGGTTAATACCATCGATAGAACTTTATCAGCGTATATTTTAGCCGCAGACCCAAAAGTAACATCAACACACGGCTTGTAATTCATTCGCTCACCACCATCAATGACTCTCAACCTTGCAGAGCCTGGACGACCGTCAACCATCATTTGTTTGCCACCTGGCGCTAGATACGCAACACCCGGACGCAACATATCACCATCTTGCGCTTCTTTAACTTCAACTTTACACAACGAATTCAGCCTACTTGCAAAAGCTGAAGTAAACGTCGCAGGCATATGCTGAATCAACAATATTGGATGAGGATAATTAGCCGGTAATTTGGTTAAGATTTTCTGTAACGCTACTGGGCCGCCAGTCGATGTACCAATTGCTGTTAATTGATATTTTTTACCGCTAGCTTTAAATCGACCAGTTGCAGTTGGTACCACAGGACGGGCAGTACGAGTGCCAATAGCGGGCTTTGGAGCTAATGCTGATGTGCTAGTTGGACGAGGAGCGACAGGGGCTCTTCTCATCATTGCGCGCTTTGATGCTATTTGAATAACACGCTGCTGAAGTAATGCTACGGCATCATCTCGATTACGTGCAATATCCTCAAATTTCTTAGGTAGAAAATCGAGTGCGCCAGCGTCTAATGCGTCAAGTGTGGCCTTAGCACCATCATGAGTTAACGATGAGAACATCAGTATTGGCGTTGGGCAGGCTGCCATAATCTGTTTTACAGCCGTTATGCCATCCATTACAGGCATCTCAATGTCCATGGTAATAACGTCAGGCTTTAGCGTTTTCGCTTTTTCAACAGCCTCTTTACCATTAACAGCAACATCCATCACTTCTAATCGCGATTCTGAATTAATGATCTCGCTGACTCTACGCCTAAAGAAGCTAGAATCATCTACTACGAGTACTTTAATCGCCATAGGTTCCCTTTTATCTGTTGACGTAAATTAGATTCTTGATGCGGCAGCGTACTGCTTCAAAAGATCTGGTACGTCTAAAATTAGTGCAATGTGTCCATCACTAGTGATTGTTGCACCGGCCATACCAGGCGTGCCTTGCAGCAAGTTATCAAGTGGTTTAATCACCACCTCTTCTTGACCAATCAAGGTATCAACAACAAACCCGACTCTCTGGCTGCCAATTTGCACAATAACAACATGACCGTGTCCTTTTCTCAATTCAACAACACCGGCTTGAGGTGCTAGCCAATTCTGCAAATAGAACAGTGGAATAGACTTTTCTCGAACAATAATGGTGAGTTGACCATCGACTACGTTCGTACGGCTTAAATCAAGATGGAAAATCTCATTTACACTTGCGAGTGGTAGTGCAAAAGGATGCCCCGCCACACCGACCATTAACGTTGGTAAGATCGCAAGCGTCAACGGAACTTTGATAGTAATTTTGGTACCTTTGCCTAGCTCAGAATCGATATCGATAGAACCATTCAATGTGTTGATTGCGGTTTTCACCACGTCCATACCAACACCACGTCCAGAAATATCAGAGATCTTCTCTTTACTTGAGAAGCCCGGCATAAAGATTAAGTTAAAACACTCTTTATTAGACAAGCGAGACGCTGCGTCTTCATCCATCATGCCACGCTTAACGGCAATCGCACGAAGCTTATCAGGCTCCATACCACCACCATCATCAACGATGGCCAGTTCAATATGGTCACCTTCCTGAGAAGCAGAAAGTATCACTTTACCATTGCGAGGTTTACCTGCCTTTGCGCGATCATCAGGCATTTCGATACCATGATCGACCGAGTTTCTCACCAAGTGAATCAGTGGATCGGCTAGAGCTTCAACAAGGTTTTTATCTAAATCAGTATCTTCACCACGCATTTCAAGCGTAATGTCTTTATCCAAACTACGCGCTAAATCACGTACAACTCGTGGGAAGCGACCAAACACTTTCTTAATTGGCTGCATACGAGTTTTCATTACCGCACCTTGTAGGTCTGCAGTAACGACATCTAAATTTGATACAGCTTTCGCCATCTCTTCATCGTTGCTGTTTAACCCAAGGCTAAGCAGTCGGTTTCGAACCAATACCAACTCACCAACCATATTCATAATGGTATCAAGCGTTGAAGTATCTACACGCACTGTGGCTTCTGCTTGCGGTTTTTTCGCTTGAGTTGCAGGAACAGGCGCTTCTTTCTTCGCTGGTGGTTTAGCTTCGGCTTTAGGTGCAGGTTTTGGCTGTGCTACAGGTTTTGGAGCAGGCGCAGCTTTTGGTGCAGGTGGCGGTGGTGCTGCCGCGGCGGCAGGCTGAGTTGCTGCGTCTAATTCATCCGGAGAAGGACCTTTACCCGAACCATGTAAATCATCAAGAAGCTTTTCAAACTCAGCGTCAGACATTAAATCATCACCACCGGCAGCTGCAGCAGGAGCTTTAGGCGGAACAGGTGCTGGAGGAGGTGTTGGAGCTTGCGTTGATGCGGCTTGAGGGCTTTTCCCTGAACCATGCAATTCATCTAAAAGCTTTTCAAACTCATCATCGGTAATATCACCGCTCATATCTGCACTTGCAGCTGGAGCCGCTGGCTTAGCTGGTTCTGTTGCTGCAGGCGTAGAGGCTGCTAGATTTGGCGCAGTACCTTTACCGTGTAGTTCATCAAGAAGCTTTTCAAACTCATCTTGAGTGATTTCATCAAGTGACCCTACAGAATCCGTTGATGCGGCAGGGGCAGCTGAAACAGGTTCTGGAGTGGGTGTAGCGACTGGCTCAGGAGCTACAGCCTCAGGTGCAGCAGGCTCTTCGGCTACTTCATCTTCAGACTCAGGTCGACACATGCGATGAAGCTCATCAAGTAGTTCTTGATCTGCCACTGGAAGCGGTGTTGAGTCTTGAACCGCTTTAAACTGCGCGTTAACGGTATCTAAAGCGCGCAACATCGTATCCATTAAACCTGAACTTACTGATCGCTGTCCATTACGCAAAATATCAAACACGTTTTCAGCGCCGTGACAGGTATCAACCAGTTCCGTTAGGGAAAGGAAGCCCGCGCCACCTTTAACTGTGTGAAACCCACGGAATATAGCGTTGAGAAGTTCTTTATCGTCAGGGTTATTTTCTAGCTCAACAAGTTGTTCAGAAAGTAATTCGAGTATTTCACCCGCCTCAACTAAAAAGTCCTGCAGAATATCTTCGTCTAAATCATAGCTCATACGTTACCCCTAAAACCCAAGACTTGAGAGTAAGTCATCGACTTCATCTTGAGATGAAACTGCATCCGTTCGCTCATTAGGATTCAAAATTGGTCCTTCAGGACTGATTGATGCTTTATTCTTGTTATCTTCTGATTCTTGCTTTTGGCTAGTACCAAATACAGTAAGAATCTCAACTAAGCGATCTTCAACTTCATTAACCAATGTGATGACACGGCTAATTATTTGCCCGGTAAGATCTTGGAAATCTTGTGCCATCAATATTTCAGTCAATTGGCCTTTCAACTCAGTGCTATCACCTTCGACTTCAGTTAGTAATCCGTCGATGCGGTGACACAGTGCTTTAAACTGAGCTAATTCAATTCGACCGTGCATTAACTCATTCCATTGAGGCCTTACTTGTATAAGGCCCTCATGAAGGTTATTTGCGATAGGCATACAACGGTCAACGGCATCCATTGTTTTATTGGCTGCAACTTCCGTTTTTTCTATAACGTATTTCAACCTATCGCGAGCATCGGGAATCTCATCTTTTGCGATTTCACTCATGCGTTCATCAATATGAAAGTTCTGAAGTGAATCGTGGAGATCTCGAGTCAGCGCTCCTATCTCATTAAGCATGGAGCTATCTCCACTCTCATAGATAGTTTTTACCAGCGTGTCAGCTTCCTGTTGTTGCTCACTCTCAAGTAGCTCGACAAGTTGTTTTGCCTGTTCTAGTGAAATCATCCTGATTTGGCCTTAATTGCGCTTAATAATTGTCTACAACTTTTGACTTATAAACGCTCAAAAATTTTATCAAGTTTTTCTTTAAGCGTAGCTGCCGTGAATGGTTTAACAATGTATCCGTTAACACCAGCTTGTGCAGCTTCGATAATCTGCTCACGCTTCGCTTCTGCAGTGATCATTAATACTGGCAGATGCTTTAATTCTTCATCGGCTCTAATATTTTTTAGTAAGTCGATTCCCTGCATTCCTGGCATGTTCCAGTCTGTTACGACAAAATCAAACTCGCCTTTTTTTAACATTGGCAACGCAGTAAGACCGTCATCTGCTTCTTGAGTATTATTAAACCCCAAGTCACGTAGTAGGTTTTTAACGATACGACGCATTGTTGAAAAATCATCAACAATAAGGATCTTCATATTTTTATTCAAAATTGCCTCCACTGAGAGTGATATCAGTGATTGTTATTCATGTTCAGTCCAAGCACTTAACTTAGTACGTAGACGCTGCATTGATTGGCTTAATATTTGGCTGACACGAGATTCGCTCACACCAATAATTTCACCAATTTCTTTTAAGTTTAACTCTTCATCATAATAAAGCGAAAGTACTAAGGCTTCACGCTCTGGTAGCGATTTTATTGATTCTATTAATGCTTTTCTAAAAAACTCATCCGCAACACCGCTAAACGGAGTGTTTTTATCATCTTCTACCGGAGAAATAGCATCGTCTGAGATACCTAAATCTTCAATACCAACTAACCGAGAACAATTTATATCTGTTAAAACAGTGTGGTACTGTTTTAACGACATATCTAGGCGATTTGCAACTTCAGCGTCAGTTGGGTCTCTATTTAGCTCCCCTTCTAACGTGGATATTGCTTGGCCAATTTCTCTATTATGCTTGTGAACTGAGCGCGGAACCCAGTCTCCCCGACGAATATCATCGAGCATAGCCCCGCGAATTCGTATACCTGCATAGGTTTCAAAGCTTGCGCCTTTACTGCCGTCGTAATTTTTTTGAGCTTCAAGTAGGCCGATCATGCCAGCTTGAATTAAGTCATCGACTTGTACACTTGGGGGAAGACGTCCAATGAGGTGGTGCGCTATGCGTTTAACCAACACGGAATATTTCTCCAAAAATAATTTTTGGCTATTTTGATTCGCGTATTGATCGTAAGTCAGCGCTTTATTCACTCAGTGATTCCCCTAATATGTCGGTCCGATTTAGCAATCGCTCAACAAAAAATTCCAAATGCCCACTTGGCGTTTTGGGTATCGGCCATGTTACTGCTTTGTTCGCTAGTGAACTAATGGCCAATGCTGCAGGAGATCTCGGAAATGCATCCACTACAATCTTTTGTTTTTTAACCGCTTGACGCACTTTATCATCTAATGGGATACATGCTACGAGTTCAAGGCTGACATTCAAGAACCTCTCTGTGACCAAGGTCAACTTTGCGAATAATTCTCGCCCTTCTCGATAGCTTCTGACCATATTTGCAACAATCTTAAAGCGTTGAACCTGATGCTCTTTGCTCAAAAGTTTGATCAGTGCATATGCATCTGTGATCGATGTAGGCTCATCACAAACAACAACAACAACGTCTTGTGCTGCGCGCGAGAAACTGACAACCATGTCTGAGATACCCGCTGCGGTATCTATTAACAGTATGTCCATTTCCTCTTCTAAGCTACCAAACGCACGAATTAATCCGACATGTTGTGCGTGAGATAGCTCTGTCATGCTTTGCGTTCCTGATGTCGCAGGAATGATTTTGATGCCATGTGGGCCTTCCACAATCGCATCTCGAAGCTCGCATTCGCCCGCCAATACATGACCCAGATTTCGTTTTGGACGAATTCCAAGCATGATATCAACGTTCGCTAACCCTAAGTCAGCATCCAGCACAGTCACTTTTTTACCTTGGCGCGCCATACAAATAGCTAGCCCCAAAGTTACATTTGATTTACCAACACCACCTTTACCACCAGTCACAGAAATAACTTTCGTCTGTGATGGTTGAGTTAATCGGCGTAAGCCACTTGCTTGGTCATGAATCATTTTATCTGTCATATAATTGCGCCGCCTAGAGCCCCTCTTCTGAGTCACTATTCCAGTAGTGAGGTTCATTATCTGTCGACTTTTCAAGTAATTCGTTCGCTTTCGCTACCATGTATTTTGGTTGTGCCAAAACAATATCTTCAGGTACTCGCTGACCATTTGCTATATAAGCAACGGGTAAGGCGTTTTGAACAATAACACTTAAAAACTCACCCAAACTGAGTGATTCATCCAGTTTAGTCATGATGCAACCAGAGAGCGGTATTCTTCTAAAATGCTCTATGGTTTCTTGTAAAACTTTTCGTTGAGCAGTGGCTGGTAATACTAGATAACTGTGTATCACCTCACCACTCTCTTGCATAAGCGTGTCTAGTTGCTCTGATAAGCGCACATCACGCTGCCCCATACCGGCTGTATCGACCAAAATTAAACGGCGATTTCTCAACTGATATATTACATCGGCTAACTCATTGGAATCTTTAGCAACTCTTACAGGACACCCCATAATTCTTCCATAAATGGAGAGTTGCTCGTGTGCGCCAATTCGATAGGTGTCTGTTGTTACTAATGCTACGTTATCAGACCCATATTCCATCGCGGCACGTGCTGCCAATTTAGCAATGGTGGTTGTTTTACCTACGCCGGTTGGCCCAAGTAACGCAACAATACCACCACGTTTTAAAATATCTGTTTTTGCGACTGGTATTTGATCAGCCACTAGACCTAGCAAGGCTTTCCACGCTTTGGGTGGTGCTGTATCTTCCGGGATGTAACATGCCAGTTGATCCGCTAACTCAAGGGATACACCCATTCTTTCTAATCGCTTGATTAGCATTGCTCGCAGTGGTTCACGTCGTTCAACTTCTTGCCACATAAGCCCCGACACTTGATGCTCAAGTAAGCGACGAATTGACGTCATCTCTTCTCGCATCCCTTCAAGCTCTTCTGCTCCTGCGTTTTGTTCTTCGCGGCGAGGCTTGTCGTATCGAGTTGGGTCAAGCTTAGGAGCACCTCTTTCAGTGCGTCTATCTTGAGCAATCAACTTAGCTAAAGGTGAGTCTGGATTAGACAACATACCGTTAGCGTTATTTTCGTTATTCGGCCTGTTAGAGGCACGATTATTATTTGAACTACGTTCTGCACTTCGCTGACGCTTAAGAAGTGCCGTCAATGAATCTTCATTGTCTGCTCGATGCTCTGATTCAGGTTCGCCGTTACTGTATTGCTTTAGCATGTTAGCAAAGCGCTTAGTCATGGATTTTCCTGAATCGGCACCTGCTTGTAAGCTTACCTTGTCATTAGCAAGCTGGCGGGGCGTCGGCTGTGGTTTTGCAGCGGCCGCTTGTGTAGATTCATTTCTTGGTCTGGAGGTATAGTTAGTCGCTGATTGGCTACCTGCTGTTTGGCGAGGTGCTTGATCACCATCTACAGCTGCAACAATTTCTACACCACCGGCGACTTTTTTATTAGACATGATCACCGCTTCAGCACCGAGTTCTTCTTTGACTTGAAGCAGTGCAGAGCGCATATCTTTGGCAAAAAATCGTTTAATTTTCAAAGTCTATGTCCATATTTGAATTGGTCTAGCAAGTCCCTTAATTTCCAACCGCTTGTACAATTCGTATTTGTTTCTCATCTGGAATTTCTTGATAAGACAACACCCTCAATGATGGGATAGTGTTCTTAACAAACTTCGCAAGGGTTGAACGCAGTACACCAGAAGTTAACAATACAGCTGGCTCACCTTTTAATTCTTGTTCTTGAGTCGCTTGGCTTAATGAGCTTTGCAGTCGTTCTGCTAACCCAGGCTCAATACCCGCTGACTCTCCCCCTGATGCTTGCATAGTCTGATGCAATATTTGTTCCAGCTCAGGAATCAAGGTAATCACTGGCAGTTCTGGCTCTATGCCATTGATTTCCTGAACAATTAATCGTTTCAAAGAAATACGAACTGCTGCTGTCAAAATGTCAGGTTCTTGACTCTTACTAGAGTATTCAGACAAGGTTTGAACGATTGTTCTGATATCTCTAATCGGTATCGCTTCATTGAGTAAGTTTTGTAGAACCTTAACTACGGTGCCTAATTGCAACTGATCGGGTACAAAATTCTCAACCAGTTTAGGTGCACTTCTTGATAGCATTTCCATCAAGTTTTGAACTTCTTCATGACCAATTAATTGTGATGCGTTATTGGTTAATAATTGACTCAAATGAGTCGCAAGTACAGTTGATGAATCCACCACTGTGTAACCTAACGCTTGAGCATGCTCTCGTTGCTCTTCACGAATCCATACTGCTTCTAGACCAAAAGCGGGATCGATCGTGTGCTCACCTTCTATCATTCCATAAACTTGACCCGGATTTATCGCCAACTCTTGATCCGGGCGAATTTCAGCTTCACCAACCGCCACCCCCATCAAGGTGATGCGATAACTGTTAGGCGTGAGCTCTAAGTTGTCGCGAATATGTACCGCTGGAATAAGAAAACCAAAATCTTGGGAGAGTTTTTTTCTCACCCCTTTAACCCGTTCTAAAAGCTCACCACCTTGATCTCGGTCGACCAGTGGAATGAGCCTATATCCTACTTCTAATCCAATAATATCAACGGGCTGAACATCATCCCAAGAGAGTTCTTTGGGCGTCGATGACTCTTTCTCGATTGTTGCTGGCAGCTTGGCTTCTTCTTCCGTTTTCTTCTGCTTACGAGTAATAACATAAGCACTCCCCCCTGCAATCGCAGCCAATAACAGGAAGGCAAAGTGAGGCATACCGGGAACAACCCCCATAACCGCTAGAATAGCTGCAGTTATGGTTAGAGCTTTTGGGTTATCAAACATTTGGAAGACAACTTGCTGGCCCATGTCTTCGTCGGTATTTTGGCGAGTAACCATCATGGCAGCGCCAATTGACAGTAATAGCGAAGGTATTTGTGCAACTAGACCATCACCGATCGTCAACAAGGTGTAGATTTCGATTGCTTCTCCGAAGCCTAAACCATATTGCGCCATACCGATGGCCAGGCCACCGATAATATTGATAAACAGTATCAATATGCCCGCAATCGCATCACCTTTAACAAACTTTGAAGCTCCGTCCATTGAACCGTAAAAGTCAGCTTCTTTGGTCACTTCAAAGCGTCGTAATCGGGCTTGGTCTTGATCAATTAGGCCTGCATTCAAATCCGCATCGATTGCCATTTGCTTACCAGGCAAGGCATCCAGCGTAAAGCGGGCACTTACTTCTGAAATTCGTCCTGCACCTTTAGTCACAACCATAAAGTTAATGATCATCAAGATAAGGAATACAACTAGACCTACAGCGTAATTACCACCGATAACAACGTTACCAAACGCTTCAATCACTTTACCCGCAGAGCCCGGCCCTTCGTGACCATGTAATAAAACGACACGAGTCGAGGCAACATTAAGTGCTAAACGCAATAATGTGGCGATAAGTAGGACGGTAGGAAACGCAGCGAAATCTAACGGCCGACGTGTGTAAACCGTAACTAATAAAACGACCATCGCTAAAGCGATATTGAAGGTAAATGAAAGATCGAGGATAAACGCTGGAATCGGTAAGATTATCATTCCCAACGTCGCCAGTACCATTACTGGCGCGCCTATAGCCGGCATACTACGCTGTGGGATTGATGGAAGTTTATCCGCAAATGGAAGAGTAAATTTCATAGATTCGCTAGTGGCCTGAATTCTAAAATTAGCTTTCTTTAAATAGATTTATCCGTGGATGCAAGATTTAGTCCACCGAACACGTCAAAAAGTTGGCTGAAAATAGGTGCCCGGAGATCAAATAGTTACCCTGAGATCAGATATTTACTCTGCGTGAATATTCAACATCTAGCTATGAATATTCCACAGCAAGGTTCCATTTTGTTTTTTTGCATCAAATTCGATACAAACAAGCCCTGACGTAGGGAACATAGGGGGAACAATGTCAGTAACAAACTCTGCAGTTAAATAGCTGACTAATGGTAAGTGAGAAACCAACAATATAGATTCAGGTTTTTCTAGTTCAATCAGTGCATTGACATAATCAAAGACCTGAGGCGATTGACCGTAAGGAGTAATATCATCACAAGTCTCGACTTGGTTAGCCGTGAATTCTTG
This sequence comes from Vibrio lamellibrachiae, assembly GCF_050337265.1. NCBI lineage: Bacteria > Pseudomonadati > Pseudomonadota > Gammaproteobacteria > Vibrionales > Vibrionaceae > Vibrio > Vibrio lamellibrachiae. The sequence continues at coordinate 126,717 of NZ_JAKJSU010000006.1, read as the reverse complement.
GCTGATCGCCTTCCATGTCTGCTGCGCTCTTAAGTAAGGACTCACTAGCACTTTATCAAACTGTGAGAAACCTTGCTGGGTACATGCCTTTGCAACCGAAATTGAGGCTGAACGACCACCAACGGTTAATGCTCTTTCTGCATCTGAAGCAGCAAAGTGTTCTGCTTCACCATGACGCATAATAAAAATTTTCATTTTGGGCTTCCTAAAAACATTTGAGTTTGGTGAAAATAATCACTTCAATTGCAGTCTATCGCTGCTCTATCAATTTATTATTACTTATGGATAATTATATCAAGCGCCATGCTAATTCGGTTGGCTTTTCTAACAATCTATTGAAATCCGAGACTTAAGTAACGTTTATTATAACTATTAGCAGGCCTAAGTTTGCAGGAGATGATTTCAACAGTCATACTTGTTATCGAATTATTACAATTTAACGGTCTATTGACCTTAGTTCTTGCGCCCATCGAGACGGAGATCCACTGTGCATTTAAGCCCAAATGATACTAATACTTATCGCTACATCACGCTATCTAATGGGTTAAGAACTTTATTAGTTCACGATCAAAATGCACAAAAGTCTGCTGCAGCACTAGCCGTTAAAGTAGGTCATTTTGATGATCCTAACGAAAGACAAGGCTTAGCTCATTTTCTTGAGCACATGTTATTTTTAGGCACTGAAAAGTTTCCCAAAGTTGGAGAGTTCCAGAGTTATATTAGTCAACACGGTGGCAACAATAATGCTTGGACTGGCACTGAGCACACCTGTTTCTTCTTCGATGTTGCACCAAACGCTTTCAACCAGTCTCTTGATCGTTTTAGTCAGTTTTTTACTCACCCTCTATTTAACAATGAAGCTTTAGAAAAAGAGCGTGAAGCGGTTGAATCTGAATATAAGATGAAGCTTCAAGATGATGCTCGACGCCTCTATCAAGTTCATAAAGAGACCATTAACCAGGCTCACCCTTTTGCAAAGTTTTCAGTCGGCAACATTGAAACTCTCAGTGACAACGACAGTGGGTCTATTCGCGACGAAATTATCGCCTTTTATCAAAATCAGTACTCCGCCGACCTAATGACACTAACCTTGGTCGGTAACCACTCTCTTGATGAGCTTGAATCGTGGGCGAATGAGAAGTTCTCCGATGTCATCAACAACCAACTAAATGATAAAGTCATAGATATTCCATACTTGGGCGAAAATAGCACCAATATTATTGTTCAAGTTGAGCCGGTTAAAGAGATAAAAAAACTCATCATAGCGTTTCCGCTAGCTAGCATTAAAAAGTATTACCAAACCAAACCTCTCTCTTATTTGGCCCACCTTCTCGGTTATGAAGGGGAAGGTAGCCTGCTATTGCTACTCAAAGATCAAGGTTATATTACTTCGCTTTCTGCAGGGGGTGGTGTAAGTGGTGACAACTACCGAGAATTCACTGTTAGCTGCACGCTTACGAATGAAGGCTTAGAAAATACTGACCTCATCATCCAATCTGTTTTTCATTTTATCAAAATGATTGAAGCAGATGGCTTTGATGAGTGGCGTTATAAAGAAAAGCAGGCAGTACTTGAATCAGCGTTCCGCTTTCAAGAGCCAACAACGCCGCTTGATCTTGCTAGCCACCTTGTCATTAACATGCAGCACTATGATGAATCCGATGTGATTTACGGTGACTACATGATGAGTCAATACGATGAAACATTGATTCGTTCATTACTGGCTACGTTTACCGCAGACAACGCTCGCATTACGCTAGTGGCAAAAGACGGTCATTATGACAAAGTAGCAAAATGGTATAGCACGCCCTATTCGATTACGCCGATTAGTTCACAACAACACATTACTTTTCAAACACCTTTGCAGCAAAGTAGTTTAGTGCTTCCGCCTAGAAACGCCTTTATCTGTTACGACTTAGATCCCCAAGAGATCGAAAAACACAGTGATATTCCAGAAGTCATCGAAGAGCAGGATGGTTTTAAGCTTTGGCACTTACAAGACAGTGAATTTCGTGTTCCTAAAGGGGTAATTTACGTCGCGATCGATAGCCCATATTCTGTAGCTACGCCAAGAAACATCGTTAAAACACGTCTTTGTGTGGAGATGTTTTTAGATTCATTGGTTAAGGAAACCTATCAAGCCGAAATAGCAGGTATGAGCTATAACCTGTACTGCCATCAAGGTGGGGTAACCCTTTCCATTTCCGGTTTCAGCCAAAAGCAGGCTGATTTGATGGAGATGATTCTAGCTCAATTTGCAGCAAGACAGTTTAATTCAGAGCGCTTTGAATCCATTAAACAACAACTATTGCGCAGCTGGCGAAATTCATCTCAAGATCGACCAATTTCGCAACTTTTCAATGCAATTACCGGTTTATTACAACCTAACAACCCTCCTTATGCGTCGTTAATTGAAGCACTTGAAACCATTGATGTTGAGGAACTCTCTTCATTTGTTGATGATATTCTAGGTGAACTTCACGTTGAAATGTTCGTATATGGAGATTGGACCAAAAAAGCGGCTTTATCACTCGCTGATACACTAAAGAACGCTCTTAGAGTAAGCAACCAATCCTACGAAGAGTCTTTGCGACCTTTAGTCATGTTGGGTAAAAACGGAACATTCCAAAAAGAAGTCATCTGTAATCAAGATGACTCCGCCATTGTTGTTTACTATCAATGTGAAAATACCCACCCAAAAAGTATCGCACTCTACTCTTTGGCCAATCATCTAATGTCGGCCACTTTCTTCCACGAGATCCGCACCAAGCAGCAGCTGGGTTATATGGTCGGTACTGGGAATATGCCACTAAATCGCCATCCTGGTATTGTTCTTTATGTTCAATCACCAAACGCCGCCCCTATTGATCTTATTAGCTCGATTGATGAGTTTTTAAATGCATTTTATATGGTCTTGCTGGAGCTCAACGAATATCAATGGCACAGCAGTAAAAGAGGGCTCTGGAATCAAATATCAACGCCAGACAGTACGCTTCGTGGGCGGGCACAACGGTTATGGGTAGCGATAGGCAATAAAGATGTTCAATTTAATCAAAGAGAGACCGTGTTAGAAGAGCTCAAAAATCTCACACGTAGCGATATGATCCGATTCGTTGTCAATGAACTGAAACCTAGAACAGCTAGCCGATTGATTATGCACACTCAAGGCGATGCGCATCACGAAGAAGACGCGCTCGACCTTGGACAAGAGATTGGCTCTACCAGTGAATTTCAACTTAGGCCGAAAGATTGCAATCTTGGCTAAATCGCCAAGACCTGATGTCTATCGAGTGCAGTTAGAATTAACTGCGTTCAGACTCAACAATCGCTTTTAATGAGTGGGGGTGGAGCTTAATGCACACTCCACTCCATTTGAATGCAACTGTTGGATTATTTAGTCGCTCCCCTTCTCCCTTAGGGCTTGATAATTTCACACCAACTCCAAGCTGTTCAAGCTCATCGTAAGCATTATTAAATTCTGGGAATCGAGCTTTCAAATCGACAAGATATTCATCAGCCGTCATTGCATCACTTGGAACAACAAACTCAACATGCTCCCATGATTGAGTAGGGTATATCTTTCCTACAGCAGGGTATGGCAACTCTAAACATTCAATCGACCACTCTCTCCCTTGCAAAGGAGCATCAAACTCAATGACAATAATTGGGCGTCCGTTTATGTGAGCCTCTGAAATAACCCTTCCCTCTTTTTGCCACTCTTGATGAGCCAAACTTGCCAGCTCGGGGTCATTAATACGCAACGCGATATGATCGGCTTGATACTCGGACAAATTTAGGCATAAAAGGTCACTTAATGCGGTGATTTTTTGCATAAACTCATTAAGTTTTACTTTCATTTGCGCTGGGGTTAAGTCTGCTTTTGCAAGGAGTTGTGACATTATTTGGTATCCAAAACATTGATTTCGCCATAATAGTATCAATAACCCTGTTAAAAGTGGAAAAATTCCCCTTTAACTCCCTATATGCTTAGCAATAAAGTTGTTATTATGAGCGCCAATTGAAGAACAATAGAAGTTATGCATACCAGTCAAAGTGCCTGTTCCTGCACCGCTCTATGCATAGTTTTACAATTCCAACGAATTGAAGGAAACCCGTGTGAATATCCAAGCACTTATTAATGATAAAGTATCTCAGGCTCTTGAAGCCGCTGGCGCACCTGCAGGAAGCCCTGCCGCTGTACGTCAATCTGCAAAAGCACAATTTGGTGATTACCAAGCGAACGGTGTAATGGGCGTTGCTAAACGACTAGGCACAAATCCGCGTGAGTTTGCTCAAAAAGTATTGGATGTTCTAAACCTAGATGGAATTGCAAGTAAGGTTGAAATTGCAGGTCCTGGTTTTCTTAATATCTTCCTAGATGAAGCTTTCCTTGCCAAGCAAGCCGATGCTGCACTTGCAGACTCTCGCCTTGGTGTTACTGAAGCTGAAGCTCAAACAATCGTTGCTGACTACTCAGCGCCAAACGTTGCTAAAGAGATGCACGTTGGTCACTTGCGTTCAACAATCATCGGTGATGCTGTTGTTCGTACGCTAGAGTTCCTAGGCCACAATGTTATCCGTGCCAACCATATTGGTGATTGGGGTACTCAATTCGGCATGTTGATTGCCAACTTGGAGCGTGTTCAAGCTGAATCAGGTGAAGTTTCAATGGAACTTTCTGACCTTGAAGGCTTCTACCGTGAATCTAAAAAGCTTTACGACGAAGATGAAGAGTTTGCACTAAAAGCCCGTGGCTACGTCGTTAAGCTACAAAGTGGTGACGAGTTCTGCGCTGAGATGTGGAAAAAACTTGTTGACGTTACCATGATTCAAAACCAGCGTAACTATGACCGCCTTAGCGTATCACTGACTCGTGAACACGTAATGGGTGAAAGCATGTATAACGATATGCTACCTAAGATTGTTTCAGATCTTGCTGAGCAAGGCCTTGCTCAAGAAGATGATGGCGCACAAGTTGTCTTCTTAGATGAGTACAAGAATAAAGATGGCGACCCAATGGGTGTAATCGTCCAAAAACGTGACGGCGGCTTCTTGTACACTACAACCGATATTGCATGTGCGAAATACCGTTATGAGCAGCTAGGCGCTGATCGTGTTCTTTACTTCATTGACTCTCGCCAGCATCAGCATCTAATGCAAGCTTGGACAATCGTTCGTAAAGCGGGTTACCTACCTGAATCAGTATCTCTTGAGCACCATGCGTTTGGTATGATGCTAGGTAAAGATGGCAAACCATTTAAAACTCGTGCAGGTGGTACGGTTCGTCTTGCTGATCTTCTTGATGAAGCAGAAATTCGTGCAGCGAAGCTAATCGAATCAAAGAACCCTGAGCTAGCTGCAGATGAAAAAGCCGTGATCGCTAATACCGTTGCAATGGCTGCGGTTAAATATGCAGACCTATCTAAGCACCGTACGACTGATTACGTGTTTGACTGGGACAACATGCTTGCGTTTGAAGGTAATACTGCTCCTTACATGCAATATGCTTATACTCGTGTTGCTTCTGTATTTGCTAAAGCTGGTATCTCTATGGATGAGCTTACCGGTGACATTAAAGTAACGGAAGAGAAAGAGAAATCACTGATTGCCAAACTTCTTCAATTTGAAGAAGCAGTACAATCAGTCGCGCGTGAAGGTCAGCCTCACATTATGTGTAGCTACCTATTTGAATTAGCAGGCCAGTTCTCTAGTTTCTACGAAGCTTGCCCTATTCTTATTGCTGAAGATGAATCAGTGAAAAGTAGCCGATTAAAAATGGCTGCGTTGACTGCGAAAACGATCAAACAAGGTTTATCTTTACTTGGTATCGATACACTAGAACGTATGTAGTAAACGTTAACAAAGTATCATTTGAAAAGGTTGGCGTTTTGCGTCAACCTTTCTTTTTGCCTGTTGTAAACTGAATCAACCCCATGGTCGTTTAGAATAATAAACGACATCGACATTACTGACTTTATTGGTGAGACCAACATTATGAGCTTTGAACTTCATCCACAACTAGCCAATGACACCACGGTAATCGGTGAATTCCCACTGTGTCTCGCACTGCTTCATAAAGATAATGCGGTGCCTTGGGTTATTTTGGTACCCAAGCGAAATAATTTAAAAGAGCTTCATCACCTAACGATGAAAGAGCAACAGCAGTTTTTATATGAATCACAAGCGGTTAGCCAAGCTCTTGAAGCAACGTTTAAACCAGATAAGCTTAATTTAGGTGCACTAGGAAACATGGTGCCTCAACTTCATATACATCACATTGCCCGTTTTAGTGACGATGTCGCATGGCCTGGTCCTTTATGGGGAAACACCAATGGCCAATTCAGAAATGAGAGTGAGCAATTAACAATGCTAGCGCGAATTAAGAATGTTCTTTCACTCAGTTCCATCTTTAATCCTTACGCGCAATAGAGATATTTTGCCGTTACTCCCTGGAAAAAGGTCACTAATAGCAAGACCGCTGATAAGAAAAGTTGGTAATAGCCGCTTCTATCAATAAAGCGACTTATAAAAAATGCCGCATCTAATGCGGCATTTTACTTTTCGAAAGTATTTAACTCGAACTTAAGATAGCTACATAGTTACATAGTTACATAGTTACATAGTTACATAGTTACTGTCATCGATAAGCTATCTTTTGAATTAGAGCAATAGCGAACACCTGTGATATTACCTGCCTTACTAGTATCATTGATTCGACTGATCTTACCCTTCCTGATCCATACTTCGAGCATAGCGTCGACGCCATCTTCACCAATAGAAAATCTATTCGCTAGTTTTTGGCGGCTAGTTGTACCATTTTTCGTAATATGTTCAATCAATTCAGTTAAAATCATACCGTCTGGGCCTCTAGTTGTTGCTTCACTCCTTGCGATTTCATATAGCTATAGATAGCCCAACAGGTCACAAGAATTGCAGCAATCCAAGAAGTACTGGTTACTGGATTAATCATAATTTGCGATGCTTGGTAATATAACGTCGCACTTCCATAGGCTAACGCCATGGTCCAAATTGCTATAAACCTTGCAAACTTATGCCCAAATTCTTTTACGTAAGCACCCATTGCTGCGACACACGGCGTATAGATCAAAATAAAGATTAGATAGGCAAAGGCTGCATGTGCAGATTCAAATTTCCCTTTCAAGTTCCCAAATATTGACGTATCGACTTCTTGCTCATTGGCGACTGAATCCATATCGGTTAAATCACCCACTTCAATACCCAATGGATCCGAGTAGCTAATTCCAACCAAATTTTCAGGAATAGACATAACTGCCTCTTCCAAGCTTGCCATTAAATCGTACTCTTCAGCCTCTTCATCAGATGATGTATATAAGCTGTTTAGCGTGCCAACGACCGCTTCTTTCGCAAAAATACCGGTGATAATCCCAACCGTCGCTGGCCAGTTATCCTGATTGATGCCAATTGGTGAGAATATTGGGGTCACAACCTGTGAAGCCTTAGATAAAACCGACTTCTCACTGTCCTCATTACCAAAACTACCATCAGTACCCAAAGAGTTTAAGAAGCTCAAAATCGTCACAACAATAACAATGGTTTTACCTGCACCCAAAACAAAACGCTTCAACTTTTGCCATGTTTTGATTAGAACATTCTGGAGTGTTGGTAATTCATAATCTGGCATTTCCATAATTAAGCTGTCACTTGAGCCCGGGTAGATTGTGTGTTTTAACACCAACCCAGTAAAGACAGCAGCGACAATACCAAGTAAATACAAAGCAAAAACAATATTCTGACCACTTTCTGGGAAAAACGCTGCAGCAAACAGTGCGTATACAGGTAATCGAGCACCACACGACATAAATGGAGCCATAGATGCTGCGAGTTTGCGCTCTCTTTCTTGATCTAATGTTCGTGTTGCCATGATTGATGGTACGTTACATCCAAAACCAAGAACCAATGGAACAAAGGCTTTACCGGGAAGCCCGATCTTCTGCATAACTTTATCGAGCACAAAAGCAGCACGCGACATATAACCAGAACTTTCCAATATAGCTAAAAATAGATACAAAGCTGCGATTACAGGAATGAAGGTCGCAACAGTCTGGATACCGCCACCCACACCATCGGCAATTAGAGTAACAAGCCATACAGGCAAATGATCATCAAGTAGGTAGTGCCCACCATCTACAAGTAATGCACCAACACCGATATCAAAGAAATCGATAAATGCACTACCAATGTTAATCGAGAACATAAACATCAAGTACATAACAACAAAGAAGAAAGGAATACCCACCCACTTGTTCAAGATGATGTTGTCTGCCTGCTCAGTGAAGTTTCTGCTTAGTTTTCCCTCAGTTTTTCTCACTTTCTTACATAACTGATGTAGATAGGTATATTTAGTATCGGCTACAAGCAAATCTATATCGATATCGCATGCGTTCTGAAGCGAAACAACCATTTCTCTATCTTGATCTTTTAATCCATTGAGTACGAGTCGGTCATTCTCTAAAGCTCGAATAGCGAGAGCTCTTTTTGTAACCGTTTCATCAGTGAATATCGGTTCAATTTTTTGGATGCATTGCTCAAAAACCTCGTTATAGGTAAGTTCCAATTCGTGCGGAGCGATACCTTGAACGATCTGTTTATGTAATTTTTCTCTAAAGTCTGTTACTTGATGCTTATCATTTGCAGACAATGTCATTACCGGACAGCCAAGGGCTTGTTCCAATTTTTTGGTATCGATGTGCTGACGCTCTCTCTTCAGTGCATCGATTTTATTGAGAACGACAATCATTGGTCGACCGAGTTCTCTGAGTTGCAGTGTCATATAGAGCGATCGCTCAAGACACGTTGCATCAACCACATTCACAATTAAATCGGCAGGGTGAGTGAGCACGGCTCTTGAAGCAATGGACTCATCGATACTATTGGCGTCGTTACCACTGTCTAGTGCGTAAATCCCCGGTAAGTCAGTCAGATTGAAACTATCGCCAGAGTGCGCGAATACACCGGTCTTTTTTTCAACTGTCACACCAACCCAGTTGCCTACTTGCTGCTTCGCGCCTGTCAAAGCATTAAATAGGGTCGTTTTTCCACTATTTGGATTGCCGACAGTTAAGATTTGATAGCTCACGAATTAACCTCGACTAAAATTTCAGCGGCAATATTTTCACGTAATGCTAAAGAGACGCCTCTAACATCTACTTGAATCGGATCGCCCATAGGCGCTCTGCGAATAAGTGTTACTGGTGTATTAGGCAGCACTCCCATCACCATGAGTTTTTTTCGGGTCTCTAATGACAATGACAGGAACGACTGGATAACAGCGCTCTCACCTTGATTTAGTTCGGACAACTTCATATATACACACGCTCAACAGTAATGAGAAGGATTGTTATTATCGATTGTAATGTCTATTAACCCTTCACTTATTGTGTGAAATCAAACTTTGCAAAATTGATATCGTCAATTTCGTGAATTGACGCCACGTTAAAAACGTTAATTTTTACACTTTGTTTCACAGTTTGATTGTTGATGTGTATTAGCGCTCTCAAATTGAACACATAAAATCATTTAAAAACAATTACTTACAACCAAACCTTAAATGTGTCGCTTTTCTTATATTATGTTGGCGTTAATTTTATACGTAAAATAAGTAGGCTATTTTATAGTTAATCACGTCGAGAGGGTTTTCCTCTAAACAAATTCCAGAGGTGGTATGGTTCTCGCCATATCACTCCGGCAGCAAGCGAAGGTGTCATTGACACCCGTGGTATAGTCCCCCGGCTATGCCACGATATTTTTTTTCTTCCCCTTCAAACTTCAATCAACTCTACAATAGTTCCTTATAATCTCATTCAACCTCGCATGATACTGGTTTGCCGTTACTCTAATCTCCTCCTCTGAATCATCAAAGCTTCAAGACAGTTCTTCACACGTATCTATTTCTAAATAGTGATAATTTAAGCCTAAGAACACAACTGAGCTTTACTAACGCGTAGAGTCGTTGCAACGATAGCTTGTTTCTTTGTGTTGTGGACTCGACGCTTGGTGAACCATGAAATTGGTCGATATCAATGAAGGGGGGTGCAAAAATAATTCGTTGATGTTGGACACCAATCAAAGAAACAGGCCCGTCAAATTAAAGCGACGAGATTCGATTATTGAAGGAGGGAGTACGCTAGGAAAGAAGTATCAAATCACGAACAACTGAGCACATAAAGAAGGCAGGGATGTAAGAAGCAATCATCAATGACAATTGCTTACGTTGATAACCAACCGTTCAAATTACTTATTAGCGGCCTGCTCATGGCCACCAACAAATTGTGTTGGTGGAACACCGAAGTGATGCTTAAAGCGCTGACTAAAATAGGAGGCATCGTTATAGCCGCAGTCAAAAGCAACGTCAGAGACCTTTTCACCCGCTAATAATTTTTTCACCGCTTTATCCAAACGATATTCGTTCAAATACTCTTTAAATGTCCGATCATGGCTAGCTTTAAAACGTCTCTGAAGGCTGCGCTCTGAAATAAACAGTAGCTTCGCGGCAGTTGCAGTACCAAATTCGGCATCAGAATAGTGCTTATGCAGCAAATCATCTAACTTCCGAATCCAATTTCGTTCTGCATCGCTCACTTCTGAAACAGCTTCTACATGACCAAATGGAGACTCATTTTGATCGATATTAACTGAAGCTATATTCTTTGCCCTAGGCCATGATATCTCTATTAAATTTCGTTCCTTAGAAATGTAGCATGCGAGATGACCACCACTCTCCGCCACCAAAGCTGGTAGGTTATGAACACTTAAGTCCATAGACATGATCTGTTCATAATGTTCGATATCAGGGAACTCACGCCCAGAGTCCGTCATTTTCATAACAGCCAACCCATCGACCGTGCTTAACTCTATTTGAATCTGTTGATTTCTAAAGCACCGATTTAAAATACTGTCTAATAGAGTATTAATCACAACATCCAAATTAAAATTACTCAGTTCAACAAGCACTTCACTTTCAGAGCAACTAAATTGAATGCCAATTTCAGATTTAGAAAACTCTGGCTTCCAGCCAGACAAAACACTTGAGATCACCAGAGACAAATCAAATATCTGTTTTGTACCGTTGCCATTACTTTTCGCATCACGCAATATCTCAAGCTCTTTTGAGACGAGTCTAATCACGTCCTGTGATGACAGGCTGTATTCCCTATGATTATTACGGGCTAAATTGTTTAAGTTCTCTTGCACTGACGTGATCACCTGGTTATATATCAGGTGTCTGACTTCCAATTGCTTTCGTAATTGTTGGTTATTGGTGAGCAGAATCCGGCTTTGGTGACGCAATTGGTTGGTTTTTAAGGAGACCTTTGCTTTAAGCAGCTTATTTGACGCAGACATCATTCTAGATCGCCAAAACGATATGAGCCCAGCAAGTAATAGAGTCATGAAAACAGCAAAAACGATCGCCCAGGTCGACAGGTACCATGGTTCTAAAACAGTAAATACTTGGCTGACTTGTACACTGCTATCACCAGTACGCGAGATTCGCTTTATCTTTAAGGAATGAGTCCCCGGCATTAAATGATCAAATGAAAGTTGATAACCTTCAAGTTCTGTCCAATCGCTATCAACGTCTAAGCGATAATACAGTTGGTCACTGTGACTCCATGGAACGACACCAACCAAGAAACTAATAGAATCGCCATATCGAACAGTGAAGCTTTTAGGCAATTTTTCACCTAGGGAAATGGGCTCTTGATTCACGTTAATTTGGCTAAAGAGTACTTGATAAGGCGGTAGTGGATCATTCAATAACGCGGATTCGCTCACTTGAACTAGGCCATTAGTCGTACCTAACAATAAATCATTAATTCCATCATTGCTTAAATCACATAGGCTCGACACAAACTCATTGTTTAACACTCCAAACGGAGCGCCTATATGTTTGATAATATTCGCATCAGTATCATAGTAGGATAACCCGGCGGAAGATGTTAACCACACACCATCACCGTTGCTCACTAAGCATTTTGGGCTAACATTCTGTTCGATGAGCGGTATTGGCTGAGAGTAGACCTCATCATTATTCACTCTATATAGACCATACGTAGACGCTGCCCACACAAAGTCACCAACTTCTTTAATAGCGACAACGTGACCGAATTGAGTGCTGTCTTTATAAAACTTAATCTTCCCGCCGATTAACTGATAAAGACCGTGGTCAGTACCAATGAGTAACCCTAACGATTTAGTTGTCCTTAACTGCGTCACCTTTGCAGGTAAGAAGCGGCTCACCATCCACTGATCACCATAGTCCTTGAAAGTGTTATTTTCTATATCATAGGACCAAAGCTGAGGGCCTTTGATGCCCCATACTCGCCCATCATCATCGATCTCAAGCTGTTCAACAGCCTTTGATTTAATGACTAATGGCAAACCATCGTCTTTAATGACTTTCCCTGTTTTAACATCAACACATACGATTCCAGAGCCTGTCGCAAGTAAAAGCACATCATTGTGCTGCACTATGTCATAGACCTCACTTTGATTGTAAACAAGGGTTGTCGTTGGGTGGTTTTGCAATGAAACCAAATAGAGAGCTTTGTCGGATACAAGCCAATACCCTTCTTGGTTTTCATTTTTTACGATTTTTTTGAGGGACTCTCCGCCGCTATTATACGTAAGCATATACTTAGGAACTCGGCGAAATTTTTTACTGTAAAGAGAAAAGTACCGAATGCCTTGTTCTGTCGCAATCCATATTCCTTGTCGGGCATCATTAATCAAAGCGTAAATCTTACTACCTGCTAAATCGTATTTAGCACTAACACTACTTTTTAGTTCAACTGTTACACCTGTTGCAAAGGAGTATACGAACAAGCCAAGTTCGGTACCTATCCAGTATTCAGTATCTGTCTCAACTATCGACAAAACATGATGTTTACTAATTGGCTTTATTGTTTTCTGTGGTTGAAAGATATCGATGACTAATGCGCCAGATAAAGACCCTACCACCAACTCATTACGAGTTTCAGAAAAGTAGAGTGTTTCAATAAATTTGTTGCCTGAAGCGCTAACATGGGAGAATTGGTTCTTATCAGATAAGAACACACCCGTATTTGTTGCCAACACCCATTTAGACTTAATAAACTGGGCATCGTTAATTACAACTCGGCTAGACTGGCTTGACTGATACAACTCCATCAAGGAGTAACTTCTAAACTCGCCAGAATCAATGTTGTACGTGTAGAAATTGCTGTCATCGGCAACCCAGATCAGTTGTTTAGATGTGCCTATGGTACGGATTGAAGTTCCCGGAGTTAAGCTAAAGACCAGTTCACGTTGCTGATTAGGCTCAGAACGATAAATCTCGTTATCAGCAAACGACCAAAAAGATTGGTCGAGATAAACAAGTTGCTCGGTAGTGAAGTCTAAGACAGAACCGCGCCTTGGTAGCGTATTTTTTCCATCATAAAAAACGACTCGGCCATGAACATCATGAATCCAAATCCCGCCCTGTTCACTAAGAAAAAGGTTTTTAGCCGCAATGACTCGCCCCTCTGCTTGAGTCGACAGAGGATAAAATACGGATGGTGAAGTATCGATCGCTGCTGCTACCTGAGGTAACAGCGCAATAGATAAAAGCAGAAGGAAACGTAATAGCAAACTATACCCTTTCAGCAACAAAGCAAGTGTGTAGCTACGCCATTAATTATTGATTAGCACTATCTTCTATAAAAGGTATCGACCAGAAATAGAAATGATGTGCAGTTTTTTTGCGGCGATAATTTTCTTAGTGTATATGAACACATTTAGATATTCACCAAGAGATACCGCAAAAACTATTTTAGTTTGTAATTTTGGGTGTACATCAGATTCTGAATCTACTCACTCAAACACTCAACAAAACTATCTGCCATCTGATTTAAAAATACGAAATAGCTACCAGCCTGCACTTCTATTTCGATACCAATCGGGTCAAGTTCACCTAGCTTAACGTCACTACCTCTAGTTACTGATTCAACAACCGCTGGTGTGAATTGAGGTTCAGAGAAAACACATTTAGCTTGTTTCTCTCGCAGTGTGTTCTTTATGGTAATTAGCGTTTTGGCACCGGGCTTTCTATCAGGGCTCACTGTAAAGTAGCCTAAATGATTAAGTTGATAGTCATTTTCAAAGTAGCCATAAGCATCATGAAAAACGTAATACCCATGCTGGGCTATAGGGCTCAGTTTTTCTGCAATCTGTACTTTCTCATTATGCATTTTCACTTCAAACGCTTGGTAATTACTCTGATATTGTTCCTTGTTATCAGGATCTATATTAGATAAATGCTCAGAGATCGCTTTTGCTACTTGTATGCTTGGCTCAACACCCATCCAAAAATGAGGGTTATAGTCACCATGATCATGGCCATCGTGCTGATGCTGATCACCGGTGTGCTTAACCAGCGCTAATCCAGGGATATCGCTTAGCGTTAATACATTGGATTGTTGGCTCAATACTCTCACCAAAAATGGTTCTAAATCTTGACCGTACCAAATCACAAGGTCAGCGCCTCTAATACGTCTCATATCAGACGGTCGCAAAGCATAATCATGAGGTGATGTATTGTTGGCAAGTAAAACATCAGGTTTCCCAACATCAATCATGATTTCAGTTGCAATCATTTGTATTGGTTTAATACTCGTCAACAGATTAACTGCCCACACGGGAGAGGTGTTTACTAACAGCAGTAAAGCAATAACTACGCGAGATCTCATTTTGGTACCAGTCAACGTTCTATAGAATTGGAAGGAAAGGAATGTTACATTATAACAATAGTCAATTGCAAATGAGTTCTATTTATGTCCGTTTTGGTCGAGTTAAAAGATATCTGCGTATCATTCAGCGGTAAGCGCGTATTGGATAACGTTAGCTTAACTTTAGAGCGAAAAAAAATCACAACGCTTATTGGGCCTAACGGTGCAGGTAAATCGACACTTGTAAAAGTCTTGCTTGGCCTTCAATCGCTAGACTCCGGGAACATTGATAAAAGTACTCCATGTAAGATTGGCTATGTACCCCAAAAACTAAGATTGAATGATGCTTTGCCTTTAAACGTTAAACGCTTTCTCCAATTAGCTGGAAGATATAGCGCTCAAGAAATTCTAGACTCACTGAAGCTTGTTCGAGCTGAGCATTTGCTACACAACAACATGCATCAACTCTCCGGTGGAGAAAACCAACGTGTTTTGATCGCAAGGGCTCTACTTCAACGTCCAGACTTATTAGTCTTAGACGAGCCTGCTCAAGGCGTTGATATACAGGGCCAAATTGACTTATACGACTTAATCGATGATATCCGCCATCGTTTTAGCTGCGCTGTTTTTATGGTTTCTCACGACCTTCATTTGGTTATGGCAAAAACTGATGATGTTATCTGTTTACATCATCATATTTGTTGCTCAGGATCGCCACAAGACATCACCAAGCACCCAAAATACATCGCCATGTTTGGCCACAGTGGTAGAGAGTCACTTGCTCTGTACCAACACCAACACCAGCACCATCACGATCTCTCAGGTCAGACAATAAAAGGCAAGGCTTCAGACTGCAGCAACCATAATCACGGGCATTCACATGATTGATTTTTTATTACCATCGCTACTAGCAGGTTTAGGCATCGCACTTATCGCCGGTCCACTTGGTTCTTTTGTTGTTTGGCGAAAGATGGCTTATTTTGGTGACACCCTCGCACACGCGTCTTTGATGGGGCTAGCACTTGGGTTTTTATTAGAGATTAATATTTATTTCGCATTGCTTATATGCTGTCTTGGTTTAGCCATCATCCTTGTGACATTACAAAGACAAAAATTAGTGGCTACCGATACGTTACTTGGCATTCTTGCTCACAGTTCACTTTCGCTTGGTTTAATTGCGGTTAGCTTTCTGGACTCGGTGCGAATTGATTTAATGAGCTACCTATTCGGTGACTTACTTGCCGTATCCCCTTCCGATTTGATCGTCATCTATGCTGGCGTTGCTATCGTGGCAATCACCTTATTCATTTTTTGGCGTCCACTGCTTTCAACAACCATCAATGAAGACCTCGCTGCGATTGATGGTATTAATGTTGATTTGATGCGTCTCATACTGATGTTAATGGTAGGGCTCGTTATTGCAGTGGGTATGAAGTTTGTCGGTGCGCTAATAATGACCTCTTTACTAATCATCCCTGCTGCAACCGCAAGAAAATTGTCGAAGACCCCAGAGCAGATGGCGGCAATAGCGTCAGTTATTGGAACAATCTCAGTCTGTTGTGGTTTATACCTATCGTGGACTTTTGATACGCCTGCTGGCCCATCAGTTGTGATAAGTGCTACGGGTATGTTTATGTTAAGCCAAATCATTAAGACGAAAGCCAACTAAACGACCTGTGTTTCTTAGCTCACTAATTCACATGAACTAACACGCTAAAATGCAAAAAGGCTTCCAACAGGAAGCCTTTTTCGTAGCTATCATTGATTAAATACAGCTTGCGCTAAACTCAATGAGCATACACCGCTGTTTGCTACGCACCTTCATTATGTATATCAAGGTTGGCTAGCTCAACTTCTGCTTCTGCCTTTGCATCATCACCACGCAGCGACTCTAGATAGTCTAAGTAGTCTTGGTTAATATCACCAGTAACGTACTCACCACTGAACACTGAAGCTTCAAAACGAGCAATATCTGTATTACCAAGGCCAACTGCATCGATCAGGTCGTCTAGCGTTTGGAAAATCAACTCATCTGCGCCAATCTGTTTACAGATTGCTTCATTATCACGGCCATGTGCAATCAATTCATTAGCACTTGGCATGTCGATACCGTAAACGTTAGGGAAACGAATTTCTGGAGCTGCCGAAACCATAAACACTTTCTTAGCGCCTGAATCACGAGCCATCTCGATGATCTGCTCTGATGTTGTACCACGAACAATAGAGTCATCGACAAGCAGTACGTTTTTATCTTTAAACTCTGAGCGAATTGCATTGAGCTTACGGCGTACTGATTTCTTACGCTGCTGTTGCCCTGGCATAATGAAAGTACGGCCAACATAACGGTTCTTCACAAAACCTTGACGGTATGGAATATCGATAGCTTGAGCGATCTGTAGAGCAATATCACACGAAGTTTCAGGAATAGGGATAACCACATCGATATCTAGGTGGGCATACTCGTCTTTAATACGGTCGCCAAGCTTTTTACCCATTTCGACGCGAGCACTGTATACCGAGATCTTATCGATGAAAGAGTCAGGACGTGAGAAGTATACAAACTCAAATAAACATGGATTCAGTACTGGATTATCAGCACATTGCTCTGTAAATAGTTGGCCATCGAATGTTGCGTAGATTGCTTCACCAGGTGCAACGTCACGTACAAAGTCAAAGCCGACTGCATCTAAAGCCACAGATTCAGAAGCAACCATGTACTCTGTCTTACCTGCTACTTCACGCTTACCTAAACACAGAGGACGAATACCGTTTGGATCTCTGAACGCGATCATGCCGTGACCGATGATCATTGCAACAACAGCATAAGCACCACGAATAGTACGGTGAACGTTAGTCACAGCACGGAAAACATCTTCAGACGTTACGTTACCCTTAACCATATCAATTTCGTGTGCTAATACGTTTAGCAGCACTTCTGAATCAGAAGTTGTGTTGATATGACGGCGATCTTTCTCAGCTAACTTCTCACGAATTTTGTGAGCGTTAGTTAAGTTACCGTTATGCGCTAAGGTGATACCAAATGGAGAGTTCACGTAAAATGGCTGAGCTTCAGAAGCACTAGAGCTGCCTGCCGTTGGGTAACGAACATGGCCGATTCCTACGGTGCCCTGTAGGCGTTGCATGTGTTTTGTTTCAAATACGTCTTTCACTAATCCGTTCGCTTTACGCAGACGGAAACGATTGCTTTCTATGGTACAAATACCCGCAGCATCTTGGCCACGATGCTGTAGCACAGTCAATGCATCATAAATAGACTGGTTTACAGGCGTTGCGCCCACGATTCCAACAATACCACACATGACCTAACCCTCGATTATCGACAATTGCTGGCGCTATAACGCGCCAGATAAAAAAGTTGATGTTGCTTGTAAGTGCTCGAAAAACGGTTCAATGATACGACTAAATTCAGGTACCAATTGAGAGCTTTTCCACCACTCTGAATTCGGAAATGCTGTAAACATATCCATAAAAAACAACGCTGCCGAGACAATCATCACTCCTCTTAATCCTCCGAAGACAATACCTAAAATTCGGTCTGTCCCAGATAGTCCTGTTTTTTCGACTAATTGGGCAATAACGTAATTAACGATTGCTCCAACGATTAGAGTGGCAACAAACAGCGCTGCTATCGCAGTACCATTGCGAAACATATCGTCTTCAATATTGGTGAAATATACCGCCAATTTTGCGTAATACTGGCTGGCGATAAAAAACGCGCCGCACCAAATCACTAATGACAATGCTTCTTTCGCAAAACCGCGAACTAAACTGATCAAAGCTGATAGCCCGATCACCCCTAAAATGACAATATCTAACCAATTCATGTTTTCTGCATCTTAAGTTGGCGCGCATTTTAACAGAAAAAATGCTGACGCAAACGTTTTCTTATGGGTTTAGTGGTTTAAATTTAAGCAATCGACCATTTGAACCAGTGATTTTCTGTAGTTCAATCAGTTGTTGCTCAAGTTTACTTTTTGACACGTCTGGGCCAATAATCACACGTGTGAATTCATTTTCTTTCTTAGTATGAGCTTGATAACCTCTCTTTTGTAAATCCTTTACTAAAGTTTCTGCATTTTCAGCATTCTTTAAAGCCATCAGCTGGATAATCCAAGCACTATCTTGATAGTCATTTATTTCATCAATCTGTTTAATGTTTGTCGGCAGTGGCTTATCGGGTTCATCAGCAACATCACCACTATCAACGATAACTTCAACCGGGGAGTCTGGCAGCGCAATTTCGTCTTCTACTGGATCTAACAGCTCAAAAACTTCCATTTCACTATCAAGCTCAGGTTTAATAGGAATACTCGCCACCTCTTCTTTATAGTGCTGCTTTTCACCATCTAATAAATCAGGTAAGACAATGATGCCGACGGCGACCAATACAATGGTCCCTACTAAGCGGCTTTGAAACTTGCTCGCCATTTATTCTCCTTTATTCTGCCAGTGTTCTAAAACTTCACCAACAGTATGAAATGAACCGACTACAATAATGACATCCTGATTGGCAGCTTGTGTCAACGCGCCTTGAAATGCCTCTGTAGGGTTTTGATAGTAATCATGACAGTTAGGCAGATATTCACTTAACTCTTCAACTGAAGCCGCTCTGGGACCTTGAAGTGACGCAGGATACCAATGCGTAATGACCGGCGTTAACTCATCAAGCGTCGCTTTAATATCTTTATCGTGCAACATAGCGACAACGGCATGAATCACTTTATCAGGATATTGCTCTTTAATAGACGCTACAAGGTACTCCGCAGAGTGAGGGTTATGGGCTACATCAAGTACAATGGTAGGTTCTGTAGATATAACCTGCATCCGGCCAGGAAGATGAGCCGATTTCAAACCATTGACAATGTTGACGTCACTCAAATCAAGTTCTGCCGTCGCCAGTGCCATTATAGCGGTTGCGGCATTTGGTAACGGTAACTTTGGTATTGGTAACGCATCTAACTCAAACGTGCCACTTTTCCACTGCCAAGTTGAGTCTGTCTCTTTTTGGTAGCTGTATTGAATGCCAACTTGATGAAAATTGGCACCAATATCATCGGCATGAGCAGCTACAGTCGCAGGGGGTTTTGGCTGACCACAAATCGCAGGGCGATTAGAGCGGAATATTCCTGCCTTTTCAAAACCTATAACATTGATGTCATCACCAAGCCAGTCGACATGATCAACAGCAAGACTAGTAATAACGGATACGTCATGATCAACTAAGTTAGTCGCATCTAGGCGGCCACCTAATCCAACTTCAAGCAATACTACGTCGACTTTTTCAGTTTGAAATGCTCTCAGTGCGGCTAAAGTACCGTATTCGAAAAAACTAAGCGTGATCTCTCCGCGCATCTTTTCGATATAATCAAATGCTGAGCAATGCTTTTCATCAGAAAGGTCATCACCATTTATGCGAACACGTTCGTTGTAACGAATCAAATGAGGTGAACTGTAGACACCGACACTGTAACCAGCATCTAAAAGAATGGCTTCCATCAATGCACAAGTCGAGCCCTTACCATTCGTGCCAGCAACGGTAATAACGGTAGACGCAGGTTTAATAAGGTCAGCCTTTTCAGCAACCGCTTGAACGCGATCAAGACCTAAATCTATAGCAGAAGTGTGGATGTTTGTTAAATAATCAAGCCACATCGTTAAGGGAGATGTGGCTTGAGGAATTGGGTTTTGTTTCATCTAACTATAACCAAATAACGGTGGTTTATTGTTAGTGACTACTTTAACCTTTTTCAGCCGCTTCTGGTACTTGATATCCCGATTCCTTTGGAGAATCGTTCACAGAAACTACTAATGGTGACTTACGGTTAGTCATTTTAGCGATCAAGCTACCAACACGCTGGCGCATTTCACGGCGATCGACAATCATATCAATCGCACCGTGCTCTAATAAGAACTCACTGCGCTGGAAACCTTCAGGAAGATCTTCACGAACAGTTTGTTCAATAACACGACGACCAGCAAAGCCAATTAGCGCTTTAGGTTCACCAATATTCACGTCACCTAGCATTGCTAGACTCGCTGATACACCACCCATTGTCGGGTCAGTCATCACCGAAATAAACGGTAGACCTTTTGAAGATAAACGCTCAAGTGCAGCACTGGTTTTTGCCATTTGCATTAGAGACATCAACGCCTCTTGCATACGTGCACCGCCACTTGCTGAGAAACAAACCAAACCACAGTTGTTTTCAATCGCCGCATCAACAGCACGAACAAAGCGAGCACCTACTACAGAGCCCATTGAACCACCCATAAAGGAGAATTCAAAAGCACAGGCAACAAGAGGCATGCCTAATAGCTCACCTTTCATTACGATAAGTGCATCTTTCTCACCGCTATTTTTTTGAGCAGCAGAAATACGATCTTTATAACGTTTCGAATCTTTAAACTTAAGCTTATCTTTTGGCTCTAAGTCATTCGCTAACTCTTCACGATTACCCGCATCTAAAAATGTTTCAAGACGACGACGCGCCTTCATTCTCATGTGATGATCACATTTAGGGCAAACTTCGAAGTTACGCTCTAGTTCTGCGTGATATAGCACTTGTTCACATGAAGTACATTTGGTCCATACACCTTCTGGGATAGACGCTTTACGAGAACTAACGATGTTGCTTTTTTCTAAAATCTTTTCAAGCCAACTCATGGAAGACCTTTCTATCAAGTCTTACGCCTAATTGCGTAAGATACAAATTCGGAATTTATGCGTGAAGGATTAAAGCATATAAAATGCCAACTGTAGACAAAAAACTGGTTGTACCTATTTCCTGTATCGATATCTCACACACAACGTGTTTAAAAATTGACTCAATCCGAACATTAAATTAATACATCAGGCAAAAATAGAGGCCCGATAGGCTCTCTAGGTAACTGATAATGCTCAGGGTAGTCAACATCAATCAAATATAATCCGGCCGCTTTTGCCGTCGCTGATGCAAGCTTTCTATCTTTCGCTTGTAGAAGGCTTTCTATCCATTCAGGCTCTTGCTCACCTTTACCGACTGTGATTAAGCTACCCGTGATATTTCTTACCATATGATGGACAAATGCATTGGCCTTGATGTCGATTACAACGTAATGCCCAAGACGAGTCACATTTAGATGCATGATATTACGCCAAGGACTACGAGATTGACAATGGATAGCTCTAAAGGACGTGAAGTCATTCTCACCAATCAAGTATTGCCCTGCTTGGTGCATTTTTTCGACGTCAAGATCACCATGATAATGACTTACTCCAGACGCGAGAATACCGGGTCTTAGGGAGTGGTTGTAAATCACATAGCGATAACGGCGAGCAGTCGCAGTAAATCGGGCATGAAACTCTTCATCGACAACATGTGCCCAGCGGACTGCAATGTCTTTGGGTAGGTTTGCGTTAACCCCCATAGTCCAAGCTGCAGGTTTACGTGTGGAGTTGGTATCAAAATGAACAACTTGCCCAGTGCCATGTACACCAGAATCAGTACGACCTGCACATTGAACTTCTACGGGATGATTGGCTACGATACTCAGAGACTTTTCAAGCTCTTCTTGAACACTATTAACATCTCGTTGGCGCTGCCAACCAAAATATTTCGTACCATCGTACTCAATGCCCAGTGCAATTCTCATGTTCATTTACTCTTAAAATTGGGCCGCAGATTATAATATCAATAACGACAAATATCTAACAACTCTAAAAAAAAGAGGCAGCCATAGCTACCTCTTGATATTTACGTCTTTAAATTTAGCTTTTTCGGATAGCGTCAATTAAGCTTTTGGCCTCTTGGCGAATACTATCAGAGCCATCAACAATCGCCTCTTCTAGCAGTTTAATCGCACCATCAGAGTCGTTCATTTCCATATAAATCTTAGCCAGATCAAGCTTGCCAACAGCTTCAGCATTGGTATCGACATCTTCAAAGCCGATATCACCAATAACATCAGGGAATTCATCTAACCCAACGTTGAGATTTAACTCTTCATCATCCGGCGCTGTTTCTTCTTCATTGTCGACCTCAGCCATTAGCTCATCAATAGTGCGATATTGGTCCGGCTTTGTGTCGAAATCCTCTTGATTCTCCCAGTTCTCGTCAGAAACAACGGCCTGCTCAGGTTTGTTGTCTTCATTCCAAACCGCTTGTTCCTCTTCAGGAATATCAGTAGAAATACTCGCCTGCTGCTCTGGGGAAAGATTGAAGCCATTCCAATCTTCGCCTCCCATTTCTAGCATGGCATCAATATCCATACCGGCACTATCGGAAGTTTGTGTATCAATATGGTTATCAAATGAGAATGAACTAGCCTCAAGAGGTTCTTCCGTCTCTGAAAGTAACTCAGTCAGAGCGCTTTCATCAAACTCATCACGTGATAATGAATCTATATCTTGAGCTTGAAACACATCAAATAATGCATCTTGCTCTGATTCCATGGAAAGCTTCGAAGGTTCTATAACCGGCTCTTCAGCTAACTCGTCAGCAAGTGCATCAAAATCTGTCACTTCTGGTGGATTGACCACGCTGGCTGATTCTATTTCTGATTCAAGCTCTGGCTCAATAGGCATATCAGCCAAAGCATCCTCTTCGCTATACTCCGGAAGATCTAATTCATCAAACGTTTCAGGAAGGTGATCTTCAGAACTCTCTACAATTTCGTTCAACGGTTCATCCGCGATAGGCATATCAGCCAACGCGTCCTCTTCGTTGTATTCAGGAAGCTCTAATGCATCAAAAGTTTCTGGGAGTTCATCACTTTCAGATTCAGCTACTGCTTCAATTGAGTCTTCATCAGGTTTAGCTTCTGACGGTTCTTCAGTAACAGGCTCAAGCGACTCTTCAGGTGCAATCTCTGTTGGCTCATCTAACGAAGGCTCTTCTACTGATTCTGACGGTATTTCAATTTCATCGTCTAACCCAAGATCCGGCTCTAGTTCTGAATCAAGTTCAACGTCAGATTCGGCTGGCATTCCCGCCAGCACATCGTCTTCTGAGACAGTCGGAAGGTCTAGTTCGTCAAAGCTTTCCGGTAACTCTTCTAGCTCTTCAGAAACAGGCTCAAGCGACTCTTCAGATGCAATCTCTGTTGGTTCATCTAACGAAGGCTCTTCTACTGACTCTGATGCTATTTCAAGTTCAGGATCTAACTCAAGCTCAGGCTCAAGTTCTGAATCTAGCTCAACATCAGAGTCGACTGGCATTTCCGCCAGCACATCGTCTTCGGCGGCATCATCTTCTGAGGAGGTCGGAAGGTCTAGTTCGTCAAAGCTTTCAGGTAATTCTTCTAACTCTTCAGCAATAGGCTCAAGCGACTCTTCGGATGCAATCTCTGCTGGCTCATCTAACGAAGGCGCTTCTACTGATTCCGACGCTATTTCAAGTTCAGCATCTAATCCAAGCTCAGGCTCAAGTTCTGAATCGAGTTCTGAATCGAGTTCTGAATCTAGCTCAACATCAGAGTCGGCTGGCATTTCGGCCAGTACATCTTCTTCTGCGGCATCATCTTCTGAGAAGGTCGGAAGGTCTAGCTCGTCAAAGCTTTCAGGTAATTCTTCTAACTCTTCAGAGACAGGCTCAAGCGACTCTTCAGGTGCAATCTCTGTTGGCTCATCTATCGAAGACTCTTCTACTGACTCTGATGCTATTTCAAGTTCAGGGTCTAACTCAAGCTCCGGCTCAAGTTCTGAATCTAGCTCAACATCAGAGTCGACTGGCATTTCCGCCAACACATCGTCTTCGGCGGCATCATCTTCTGAGAAGGTCGGAAGGTCTAGCTCGTCAAAGCTTTCCGGTAATTCTTCTAGCTCTTCAGAAACAGGCTCAAGCGACTCTTCAGATGCAATCTCTGCTGGCTCATCTAACGAAGACTCTTCTACTGATGCTGACGCTATTTCAAGTTCAGGGTCTAACTCAAGCTCCGGCTCAAATTCTGAATCGAGTTCTGAATCTAGCTCAACATCAGAGTCGGCTGGCATTTCCGCCAACGTATCTTCTTCGGCGGCATCATCTTCAGAGAAGGTCGGAAGGTCTAGCTCGTCGAAGCTTTCCGGTAACTCTTCTAACTCTTCAGCAATAGGCTCAAGCGACTCTTCAGATGCAATCTCTGCTGGCTCATCTAACGAAGGCTCTTCTACTGATACTGACGCTATTTCAAGTTCAGGGTCTAACTCAAGCTCCGGCTCAAATTCTGAATCTAGTTCTGAATCTAGCTCAACATCAGAGTCGGCTGGCATTTCCGCCAGCACATCGTCTTCTTCGGCATCATCTTCTGAGAAGGTCGGAAGGTCTAGCTCGTCAAAGCTTTCAGGTAATTCTTCTAACTCTTCAGCAATAGGCTCAAGCGACTCTTCAGATGCAATCTCTGTTGGCTCATCTAACGAAGGCTCTTCTACTGACTCTGACGCTATTTCAAGTTCAGGATCTAACTCAAGCTCCGGCTCAAATTCTGAATCTAGTTCAACGTTAGAGTCGGCTGGCATTTCGGCCAGAGCATCGTCTTCTGCGGCATCCTCTTCTGTAAGGCTAGGTAACTCAATCTCATCAAGACTCTCGACAAGTTCTTGCTCTACCCCTAATTCAGGCTCTACAGGAAGTGTTGGTAGACCGAGATCATCAAGTGTATCAGATAGACTCTCTTCAAAATCGTCTTCGGCCTCTTCTCCTGCAAGCACACTTTCAGCTTCGACATCTGGTGTTTCTAATTCTTCACCTGTTAACCAGTCATCATCGTGTGGCGTACCAAATTCATTCGCTACAGCATTTGATACTGGCTCTGGCTCTGGCTCTGGCTCTGGCTCTGGCTCTGGCTCTGGCTCTGGCTCTGTAGGCTGTTGTTCAATACCATCTAAGTCAACATCCAGTGGCGATACTTCTGAATCTATTTCACTCTCTGTTGAAGGCTCTAATGGCTCTTCTGCCTCACTTTCAGCCTCAACGCTAGTATCAGTATTCTGTTCGTTATTATTATCAATAGCATCAATCGCATCATCGATTGACAAAGGGTCAGATAAGTCTAATAGCGGATCAGACTCCGGAGCTGCGCTAAGCATGTCATCGATAAAGTCTTCACTATCAAAATCATCAGACTCTGCTGCTTCACTCTCCCCACCCTGAGTAAGTTCAGCTTCAGCCGACGCAACTTCTTCTAATGAATCTTCCGATGGTGATGCTGTTATATCATGCTCTGATTCCGGCATAGCTCCAAGATCTAGAGCTGACTCAACATCGGCCATCGTCTCGGTTTCTGATTCAATACCCGATTCAGTTGAAAGCTCTGTTTCATCGATGGATTGCTGTTCGATTTCCAGAAGTTCATCGAATAGTTCCGTGCCATCGGACTCAAATTCTTCACCTGAGTCCATCAGTTCATCTAACGTGTCTGTCGAATCTAAATTAGGTTCTGATTCTGTAGAATCGAGCAGATCATCCAATAAGTCAGTACTGTCTTCATCGACAGATACTTTATCGGCTTCACTATCACCATTAAGCACTTCATCAAGAGTTTGAGTCGACTCCTCAGAAATATCCTCATCGATACTGATATCCGATTCTGACTCTGACTCTGACTCTGAAAGTAGTTCATCCAGCAGTTCAGTACTGCCATCTTCAAGCTCTTCTAGTGATTCAGCGTCAGCCGAATCTAGCTGAAGATCATTTGAATCAAGAAGCTCATCTAATAAATCAGTGCTATCAGAGGCAATATCTGATGTTGCCTCTTCTTCTAAAAGCTCATCGAGTAATGCAGTTTCATCAACAGATTGCTCCTCAAGGGAATCTAAGTCTGCTTGAGACTCGATCTGAGCAAACAGATCATCAATTTCACTGTCACTCGCTAGTGGCGCATCACTAAGGTCAAAATCATCTTTCGAATCAACCGAGGCAAAAATATCATCAATTTCAGTATCTGAAGGCTCGCTCGACTCTTCAGTATCTAAGTTGAAATCGTCGGCGGATTCTGCCAATAACGCATCAACATCGAAGTCATCGTCTTCCTCTGAATCTGCCGCTTCACTTAACAAATCATCAAGCAATGATTGATCTAATTCGTTATCTAGTAGGTCTTCTGCTGTGTCATCACCGGCTAAAAGTGCTTCAATATCATCTTGTGACATCTCATTGTCATCAGATAAGTCGAACTCAACATCATCGCCTTGATCATCCATGGAGACATCATCAAGAGCTCTCTCCATCTCTTCTAGCCCAAGCGCTTTGTCCTCGCCATTGACGCTGATACCATTTGAACTCATATCAATGTCTTCGAGTTCTGCATCTAAGTCGCCATTGTCACCTACACCGGCAAATGGATCTTCGCCATCTTCACCTTCTAGATTAAAGTCGAGATCATCATCATCTAAGCCGGCAAAGACATCATCTTCATCTTTCGCTGAATCATCACCATCCATATCATCAGAGAAGGCTAGATCGACATCGTCGTTATCTCCAAACAGGTCATCATCAAGCAACAGATCATCATCAATGCTTTCATCTAGGTTCTGTGGCGGAATAACTGGCGCTTGAGGTGTCGGAGCTTCTTGAGTTGAAGATAACTCGTCTTCTTGATTTTTCTTAGAGCGACGACCTATCAATAAAATAATTATCAAACCAACCAATAAGCCTGGAACAATCGCCAATGCAGCAACCATCATGTTGTTAGACAAGATCTGGTCTAGCATCGAAGGTTGCTCTTTTTGCTGATCAGCAACTCTATCACGCTCTTCTTGAAGCAACTTCTCTACTTCTGAACGAATTCGGTTTTCATCACCCAACTCATCTTTCAGCCCATCAACTTCCGATTGAACTTGAGATAGCATTAAACGAAGTTTGTGATTTTTCTCTTCTAGAGCCATTAACTCACTTTCAGATAACTCTAGTTCACTCTCTAGCAGCGTTACCTGTGGGATTTTTATAACGGGCTTTTGCTCTACTGGCTTAACGGTTGGTTTATCAGCAGCGACTTTGTTTTCAGTCACAACTTTGTTTTCCGTTACAAGGTTTGCAGCTGTCGAGCCATCAACAGGCTTTGCAGGCTTGCTTGTTGTTACGCTAACAGGCTTAGTCGGTGCTTTACCGGTAAGTTTGGCTTTGTGCGCTGCCATCACGTTGACCGCTTCTTGAGTTGAAACGTTTTGGACCTGAGAAAGTGATGGAATACGTAAATTACTGCCCGGTATCAAACTATGAATATTTTGATTTTCGAATGCACGAGGGTTTAATTTATAGATGGCAAGTAATGTCTGCTGAACAGTTAAATTTGACGAAGGTTTTACATGAGACGCAATTCGCCACAACGTATCAGCATTCGTTGTTGGCCCATAAAATTTAGTGGGCTCACTGCTGTTTGAACGTGTAATTTGCTCAGAAAATTGCGGTGATGTTTGAACCTCACCATTTGGCCCTTTCAGGCGAATGCTTTCTGCACTAACGATTGAAGTCTGAGTCACGGCAACTATTGCAAGTGGCAATAATAGACGTTTTAAAATTTGACGCATATGAAGGCTCAGTTTTGTGCTTATGAGAAAAAAGTTATGATCTGTTAAATATATCGGATAAACCGAGCAAAACTATAGGGTAAGAGGCAAAAAATGTGTGGCGGATGGAATATTAGCAGTAATCTCACAGATTTTTGTTCAAATTAATCGCAATGAACAAAAAAGCCTCACGCAAAGGAGAGGCTTTCGTTACTACAATAAGCATCAGCTAACAGCGCTTAGAAGTAGTCTCTGATTAAGAGTTCGGCAATTTGCACGGCGTTAGTCGCTGCGCCTTTACGAACGTTGTCTGCGACAACCCACATATTTAGGCCACTATGATGGCTAATATCATTGCGGATACGGCCAACCATTACATGATCTTTACCGTTTGCATCGACAACCTGAGTTGGGAATTCTTGGCCTTGAAATACTTCAATTCCGTCGGTATTTTCAAGTAATTGAATTGCCTGTTCAGCACCAATAGGTGAACGAGTTTCAATGTGTAACGACTCTGCATGACCATAAAATACAGGTACACGAACACACGTCGGATTCACAGTAATTGAAGAGTCATTAAAGATCTTCTGTGTTTCCCACACCATCTTCATCTCTTCGCGAGTGTAACCATTTTCGGTAAACTCATCAATTTGAGGAATACAGTTAAACGCGATTTGCTTAGAAAAAGCTTCCGTATCTGCCGGTTGGCCATTTAACAGTTTTGCCGTTTGACCAGCAAGTTCATCAATTCCCGCTTTACCAGCGCCTGATACAGATTGGTATGTTGAAACGTTAACACGCTCGATACCCACTTCATCATGAATAGGCTTTAATGCCACCATCATTTGAATCGTTGAGCAATTTGGGTTTGCGATGATGTTACGGTTACGAAACTCAGCAATCGCCTCAGGGTTTACTTCAGGTACAACTAAAGGAATGTCGTACTCGTAACGAAATTTAGACGTGTTATCAATGACAACGACACCTTCATCTGCCGCTATCGGTGCCCATTTTTCAGAGAGATCGCCACCAGCAGAGAAAAGAGCAATATGTACTTGAGACCAATCGAAATCTTCGACATTCTGTACTTTTACTGTTTTACCGTTAAAACGATACGCTTTACCTTCACTGCGTTCGCTAGCTAGCAAGTGCAGCTCACCAACAGGGAACTCACGCTCTTTTAGAACTTCAATGATCGTTTCACCGACTGCACCAGTCGCACCTAGTATCGCAACGTTAAATTGTTGGCTCATTACTTACCTCAACTTTAAAACCTAAATCAGCAAGTGGCTGCAAATTGCATTCTTGACCACCAACTAACGTGACCGCACTGTACTCACGGCGATCCCAATATTGCTTTCGCATTAAATCAAACGAACCCGGCTGCGATATTTTGCGTCGAAAGATTGCGTCATCCTTACGTACATCATAAATCAGCTGAGTAATATTATTCAGTGTTGCTTCATTCCACGCAGACTCTAACTTTAGTTTAGGAATAGGCGCGGTTGGTAATAATTCATCGGCACTCGCTGTTAAACTGTTCCCAAGGAACTGACAATAGGAATTAAATATCATTGTCGTACCACGAGCTTTGCCTTCTAAACCATACCCTGCAACATGTGGGGTGGCGAATGCTAACAGAGGAAGCAACTCCATATCAACTTTCGGTTCAAATTCGAATACATCTAACGCGGCAATAAAACCGTCTTGCACCAACAAGCGTTGCTTTAACGCTTCATTATCAACAATCGGACCACGGGCTGCGTTAATTAAGATTTGATCAGAACGTAACCTTTTCAATACTTCGTCGTCGATTAAGTGATGGGTGGCGAACTCTCCATCTCGAGTGATTGGCGTGTGAAGAGAGATAATGTCTGATTGATCAAGTAATTCAGCCAAAGGCGTAAAGTTGCGCGTATCACCTTGCTGCTGTTTTGGGGGATCGTTAATTAAAACATTAATGCCTATACCCTCTAAGCAACTCGCTAGATAACTGCCAACCTGCCCTGCTCCAATGATGCCGACCGTTTTATCAAAAATTGAAAAGCCGTGTTGCTGACCTAGTACCATCATTGCACTGAACGCATATTCCGCAACACCAACTTTATTACAACCCGGCGCCGCCGTAAAAAAGATCCCTTTTGACTTAAGTAAAGGTTGGTCTACATGGTCCATTCCAGCCGTAGCTGTACCAACAAATTTCAGTTTATTCGCCTTAGCAATAAGGGCTTCATTAACTTTAGTTACTGAGCGGATCATTAGCGCGTCAACATCTATTAAATCATCAGCCGTGAGTGTTCTACCGGGCTTAAGTATCACGTCGCCTAACTGACTAAACAGATCCTGCGCGTAAGGCATATTTTCATCGATAAGAATTTTCATTGTGGTGACCGCTATGAACTAGAAACAAGAGAAAGGGTTAACGTGATTGTGCAAAAAAACGATTCTTCTGTCGAGCAGAAAGAAAAATGCCCGACTCACAAAGGAGTCGGGCAAACATTCCAGAACAAAAGGAATCTGTCCCGCTCTCCTTGGGACAAAATTTGCGTCTGTTCAATTAACCTATTAGATAGGTCAATCAGCTCTGGAAACTGGTGAGCTCATATGAGCATCATTCAGTTATTAGCTCTGATGGTTCTTAACCTTATTAAAAGATTAAGCTTGGTATTTTTTAATAACCAATGTTGCGTTTGTGCCACCAAAACCAAAGCTGTTAGACATAACAGTCGTTAACTCTTGCTCGCGTGTTTCAGTTACGATGTCAAGGCCTTCAGCTGCGTCGTCTAGGTTTGAAACGTTAATGCTAGGAGCAATAAATCCGTTTTCTAGCATTAGCGTTGAGTAAATTGCTTCATGAACGCCAGCAGCACCAAGTGCGTGACCTGTCATTGCTTTTGTTGCTGAAATTGCAGGGCTATTACCGCCAAAGACTTCTTGGATTGCGCCAAGCTCTTTCACATCACCAACCGGAGTAGATGTGCCGTGAGTATTCACGTAATCAACACCGTCAACATCTTGCATTGCCATCTTCATACAGCGAACTGCGCCTTCACCTGATGGTGCTACCATGTCGTAGCCATCTGATGTTGCACCGTAACCTACGATTTCACCGTAAATCTTAGCACCACGAGCCAAAGCATGCTCTAGTTCTTCAACAACTAGCATACCGCCGCCACCAGAGATAACGAAACCATCGCGGTCTGCATCATAGGTGCGTGAAGCGAGTTCTGGAGTCTCATTGTACTTAGAAGATAGAGCGCCCATTGCGTCAAACATCATCGTTAATGACCAATCTAGCTCTTCACCACCACCAGCAAAAACAACATCTTGCTTGCCAAGTTGGATAAGCTCCATCGCGTGACCGATACAGTGTGCTGATGTTGCACAAGCAGAGCTCATAGAGTAGTTAACACCGCGGATTTTAAATGGTGTTGCTAGACAAGCTGAAACAGTCGAAGCCATTGTACGTGGAACCATGTATGGTCCAACACGCTTAACGCCTTTTTTACGAATGATATCGACAGCGTTAACTTGGTTAAGTGACGATGCACCGCCTGAGCCAGCAACAATACCAGTACGCTCGTTAGAAACCTGATCTTCTGTTAAACCAGAGTCAGCAACTGCTTGTTCCATAGAAAGGTATGCAAACGCTGCCGCATCACCCATAAATCGCATTTTTTTGCGGTCTATATGGTCAGCAGGTGTCATTTTTAGGTTACCCCATACTTGAGAACGTAGGCCATTTTCTTTGAACTGTTCTGAAGCTGTGATTCCCGATTTACCTGCTTTTAGAGACGCTAAAACTTCTTCGACGTTGTTACCGATACTTGAAACAATACCCATACCGGTGATTACGACTCGTTTCATGTGACATTCCTATAATTCAAAATTCTGCTAGATAATAACTAAGAAGGCGAACAAAAGTGGTCAGCTTTCCCATAAATTCGTACAATCCTATTATATATATGGCTCAACATCGCGAATTTCAATCTTTATGACTTCAATAACTAACGCACAGATCGCATGGAATGAAACTGGCACACCCGTTTCAGACCAATTTGACGACGTTTACTTCTCGAACGCAAATGGTCTAGAAGAGTCTCGATATGTGTTCCTTGACCAAAACCACCTTGAACAACGCTGGTCTCGCTCACAAGAGCGCCGCTTCGTCATCGCTGAAACCGGCTTTGGTACCGGGTTGAACTTCCTTGCTGCTTGGGAACGTTTTGATACATTTAAAGCCAATAATCCTACAGCCACATTACAAGAGCTGCATTTCATCAGCTTTGAAAAATACCCAATAAGCCTAGAAAACTTAAAAAAGGCCCATTACGCTTGGCCTGAGCTCGTAGAATACGCAGAAAAACTTCAGCTGCACTACCCTATCGCACTGCCAGAGTGCCACCGAGTTATTTTAGATGATGGTGCGATTACTCTCGATCTATGGTTTGGCGATATTAAAGATTGTATGCCACTCGTTCCTACACCGGCTAAGGGAATAGTAGACGCTTGGTTTCTTGATGGATTTGCTCCAAGTAAAAATCCAGAAATGTGGAATCAAAATTTATTTAACGGCATGGCCCAACTGGCAAAGCAAGAATGTACCTGCGCTACGTTTACCGCCGCAGGGTTTGTCCGAAGAGGCTTAATAGAAGCTGGCTTTGAGATGAAAAAGGTCAAAGGATTTGCGACTAAGCGCGAGATGATTGCAGGTTCACTCACGAGTAAAAATATTCACACCAACATCAAGCCTTGGTTCGCTTTGTCAGATGCAGTGGCTACGAATGATATAGCCATCATTGGCGGCGGCATAGCAAGTACAGCTCTTGCTAAAACGTTAACTCGTCGTGGGAAATCAATCACCCTCTATTGCGAACACCACGAAGCGGCTGGCAATGCCTCTGGTAATAACCAAGGTGCGATATACCCATTACTGAGTGAAGAAAAGTCTAACGTATCTCGCGTCTTCGGACCTGGATTACTTTTTGCCAGGCAGTTTATTAATCAAGCTTCATTAACTATTCCATTCGACTACGATTGGTGTGGTGTTGATATATTGATGTGGGATGACAGTTCACGTAAAAAATTAGAGCGCATGCTTGAGGGAAACTTCAATACGGATCTAATTCAACGTTTAAACGTAGATCAAACCAACTCAACAGTAGGATTAGACACCGATATGGAAAGTGTCTACTTCCCTCTTGGTGGATGGGTTAGCCCACTTCAGTTGACGCAAGGCTTATTAAACGAGCTAGAGCAACTAGAAAAATTGAAGGTTAACTATGAACACCATGTTGAGTCCATCGAATGGCAAGAAGACAAACAACATTGGCAATTAACGATTGGCACACCGACAGGAACAATCAAAACCACTCACTCGCAAGTCGTTATCGCTAACGGGCATAAATTCAGCGAGTTAGGACCGACTAAAACGATCCCTCTGACCCCTGTCAAAGGGCAAGTGAGTCATATTCCCACTACACCAAATTTAGAAAAGCTCAAAACCGTACTTTGTTTTGACGGCTACCTCACGCCACAAAACCCCAATAATGGTCATCATTGTATTGGGGCAAATTACGATAAGAGTAATATTAACCAAGAGTTTGATTCTGAAGTTCAAGCACATAATGGTGAACGATTAGCAGCTTGCTTACCGAATCAAGAGTGGGCAAAAGAGACCGATACTAGTGACAACTTTTCACGCCAGGGTATTCGCAGTGTAAGCCGCGATCATCTGCCATTTGTTGGTAATGTCGGCAATTTGGAAGCGATAAAACAACAATATCAAAATCTTCATAACTTTAACCCGAAACGCGAATCGCTTGATACTATCGAACCGGTAATCAGCTACCCGAATCTATATTGTTTTATCGGGTTAGGATCTCGAGGATTAAGCTCTGCGCCTCTTCTTGCTGAAGTGCTTGCATCGCAGATCTGTGGTGATCCATTGCCACTACCAGCCGATGTATTGGAGGCAATACATCCTAGCAGAATGTGGGTACGTCGATTACGAAAAGGAAAGGCTTTGACTGCGGGTTGGACCGCCGATAAGAATAAGCGTTTTGAATAGCCCCTCAAGACCTAGTTAGTAACAGATCCATAGAAAAAAGCCCGAATCACATTCAGTCATTCGGGCTTTTTGTTACTTTATTCAGGCTTAACAACCAATTCAAGCTTGGTTGCTGATGAGAACTTAACTAAGAGCAGCGACTGCATCTTTAAGTTGAGTAATGATCTCTTCATTGGTAATAGAAGCCGTGTCGAAATCAAAATTACCATAGAAGCTTGGAACAGAGACCGACGCTTTCACATTACCGCCGAAGTAAGGAGCAGACCCTACAGCTGCACCTAGTACAGTTTGTGCACCGCCTGGACCTGGAGAAGTCGCAAGGTAAACCGCTGGTTTTTCGCCAAATACTGAACGATCTATACGCGTTGCCCAATCAAAAAGGTTTTTATAAGCAGCAGGGAAGTGACCATTGTGCTCAGCAAATGAAATAACAAATGCGTCAGCTTCTGATAAATCGCGAAGGAATGCTTGTGCACCTTCTGCCTGACCAATCTCTTTTTCAGTATCTTCACTAAACATTGGTACGTTGTAGTTTGAGATGTCTAATACTTGAACGTCAGCACCTTCAATCAAGTTTGCAGTGTAAGTTGCTAGTGCTTTGTTAATAGATGTTGAGCTGGTGCTAGCACCAAATGCGATAACTTTCATGATGTACCCTTATCTTCGTTCTCTTTAAGTAGGTTCAGAATAGCGGACCCACAGTTTGGAACAAGCAGAAAAAACTCATCAACTCATTCGAAAATCTTGAATGGGTGACAACTCACACTTGGATGAAACTTAAGCAAGGTTGTGCAACTCAACCCATAAATCATTAACGATCACAGTATCAGCAGGCGTTAACTCAGAGCGAGCATCAGCTAGGCTCTTCTCTATACGCTTTTTCACCTCATCAAGATCTTCTATGCCTTCCTCTTCGCAAGAAGCTACCGATAGAGAAATATGTCCTCTTAAATAACCACCAGCAAACAACTCATCATCAGACGCCGTTTCAATTCGTGCATCAATAAGTTCAAGTAGCTTTTCTTCAAATTCTATAATCATTGTTTTCTCTTATTTCACAATAAACTGGCTAGGACATAATGGTGCAACTTGGTAATAAGAACGCAGTGCTTCAGATAAAGCTTTCACGCGTTCAGGGATACCTTGTTCAAAGATATCCATTACCTCTTGATGTACCTTTTGCATAAACGCCAAACGGTCAGGTTCAAAATTGCCGTGTAGATTGTCACAGCTAACATTAAAAGGAAAGCCTGCACTTATTGCTATGATCCATTCGTAAGCTTGAGGGCGGATCTCCACTTTTTCGAACTCTGCTTGCACCTGTGCTGTGCGACCATCAGGCTCATACCAATAACCAAAGTCTTCCAATAAGCGACGCTTAGGGCCCGCGACACACCAGTGAGCAATTTCATGCAACGCCGACGCATAAAAGCCGCGAGCAAAGATAATTCGGTGGTGTGATGTCGCTTCATCCGCAGGTACATAGATGGGCTCGTCACCACCGAGTTCAAGCTTTGTATTAAAGCGCTCAAAGAAGGTTGAGTTGAAAATAGAGATAAGATCTTGATAGTTGTGGGTCATTTTACTGGCGCAAAGTTTGAATAGTTTAAGCTGGCAGCATTTTCACCCGTTTCGACAATGAGGTAAACCTTTTTATCCTTTCAAGCATTAGAATATATAATCCAAACAACCTTATTTTAGTACAAATACTCATTCGTCATTTGTCACTATTCCCTCTAAACTCGCGCTTCTTAATTTTTAACTCTGAGATGTGCTTTTATGCTATTAAGTGTCTTGTATATTATTGGTATTACAGCGGAAGCAATGACCGGTGCGCTTAGCGCTGGGCGTCGACAAATGGATTGGTTTGGTGTGATGTTAGTAGCAAGTGCTACTGCGATAGGTGGTGGTACGGTAAGAGATATTTTACTAGGCCATTACCCACTGGGTTGGGTCAAAAATCCTGAGTTTTTAATGATTACCTGTATTGCGGGTATTATTACAACGGTAGTAGCGAAATGGATCATAAAATTCAAAGGCATCTTCATTCGTTTAGATGCGCTTGGGCTAGTCGTTTTTAGTATCATCGGAACAAACGTCGCATTAGATATGGGTCTTCACCCACTCATTTGTATGGTCTCTGCACTAGTGACCGGAGTTTTTGGTGGATTACTGCGTGATCTTATTTGCCGTCAAACTCCATTAGTTTTGCACCAAGAGCTATATGCTTCAGTCGCACTTGTTGCTTCAGCTATGTATCTAACACTGCTGGAATTTGGTATTTCAGATGTTTTCGCAACCATTGTTACGCTAGTCGTGGGCTATACAATGCGCATGGCAGCAGTGAGATTCAAATGGCGACTGCCTTCATTTCATCTTGAGACAGAAGGCTCCATTCACTAAATTCACTAAATTCACTAAATTCACTAAATTCACTATCCACTTATAAAGCCAAAGGTTGATATTGTTGCAACCTTTGGCTCGTCATAGGTTTTGCTATCCAATAGCCTTGAAAATAGTTCACTCCATTCTTACCGCACATTTCAAACTGCTCTCGGGTCTCTACCCCTTCAGCAATGGTTTTAGCTCCAATACTCTGTGCAACGGCAACTGCCTCTCTTACAAAACTTACGTCACTGATATAGCTGCGATCGATTTTCAAATAAGGAGCTCGAATCTTCAACGCTCGTTTACGTGTGGAATAACAAGCGCCGTAATCATCTAGCGCAGTCAGTATTCCGTACTGCTCTAAATGCGCTTTTCCTTGTAAAATTCTAGCTAAGTCGGACTCTTCAAACTCAGTAATTTCGTAGATGATTTGAGCACTGACCAATCCAAGCTTTTTCAGCCTTCGCATAAGGTGCTCTATCGATTGGCGATCATTAGCAAGCAGTGTAAAAACAGAAGGAGACACATTAATGAAAAGTTTACTATGTCTATATTCTGTATGTGCAAGATTGATTGAATGGAGTTTTCCGCATAACAAGGTCGCGACGACGTTCGACTCATCACCAGGGAGCATTGATGAAAAATAGTGACCGGGGTTAACGCTATTTCCTCGATCATCCTTAATCCTTACTAGACCTTCAAAGGCCAATACCTGCCCCATACTATCGACAATAGGCTGGAATACACTATGAAAAGTCATACCCTGATAAAAGCCATACACTCCCCCTTCCTCTTCATAGCGGACAAGGCTTTGAATGTAGTCCGTTTGAACCGAATAGATCGACGCCAACTCCATAGTGTGTCTCCTTTATGTCTATTCAATGTATCAAACTATTGCCTGATAAAAAGTAAGCCTATGTAAGCGCGGTCATTACTTACGCTTACTAATATTATTTTGTCATTTATTAAAGACCATGGTGAAATTTCACAAAATATCAACTAGATCCAAAACCATGAGCCAAACACAACCACGCTATGCTTTTGTTTGCCCTAAATTAGAAACCCTGTCTATTGAGCAGCAAGGAGAATCGTTTCACCTTGAAAGCGATTGTTATGAGCAATTATCGCAATATGCAGCCCACGCTATTGATTCTGCTATGAAGCAGAATATCCGCGTTTTGCTGTTAGATAGAGAAAGTGGTAAACAACTCGACTTTTACAATTTCTTAATGGCATAAAAAAGCCCCGACATCGTTGTCGGGGCTTCTAATTGCCAAACTGTATTAGATCTTCGGTGTCTCAGTCACTACACCATGGTTCTGTCCACGATGACGAAGTAAATGATCAAGAAGAACAATCG
This sequence comes from Vibrio lamellibrachiae, assembly GCF_050337265.1. Lineage (NCBI taxonomy): Bacteria > Pseudomonadati > Pseudomonadota > Gammaproteobacteria > Vibrionales > Vibrionaceae > Vibrio > Vibrio lamellibrachiae. The sequence goes on along the minus strand of NZ_JAKJSU010000006.1, from coordinate 88,690 downwards.
CTAACATCGCTTCCGCAATAGGTACTGCGCGAATGCCAACACATGGATCGTGACGCCCTTTAGTGATTAACTGTGTTGGCTCGCCATCTTTAGTAATCGTATCGCCCGGTACTGTAATGCTTGAGGTAGGCTTAAGAGCAATACTTGCAACGATATCTTGCCCTGTAGAGATGCCACCTAGAATACCACCAGCATGGTTGCTAGCAAAACCTTCAGGCGTTAGCGGGTCGCGATGCTCGCTTCCTTTTTGATTTACGACATCAAAGCCATCACCGATCTCAACACCTTTTACTGCGTTGATGCTCATGAGAGCGTGGGCAATATCCGCGTCTAAGCGATCAAAAATTGGTTCGCCTAATCCAACGGGGATATTGGTTGCAACAACTTGAAGCTTAGCGCCAATTGAGTTGCCTTCTTTTAGAAGATCACGGATCAGCTGATCAAACTCAGGCACTTTGTCTGCGTCTGGGCAGAAAAATGCATTGTTTTCAATTTCATTCCAATCAACTTTATCAATTGAAATATCACCCATTTGAGAAAGATACGCTTGGATTTCCACACCAAATTCTTGCTTAAGATATTTCTTAGCAATCGCGCCAGCAGCAACACGCATTGCTGTTTCGCGTGCAGAAGAGCGGCCTCCACCACGGTAATCACGTACACCGTATTTTTGGTGGTAGGTATAATCAGCATGGCCTGGGCGGAATTTATCTTTGATTTCTGAGTAATCTTTAGAACGTTGGTCAGTATTTTCGATCAACAGACCTATCGAAGTGCCCGTTGTTTGGCCTTCAAATACACCTGATAAAATTTTAACTTCATCCGCTTCGCGGCGTGCTGTGGTATAGCGAGAAGTACCCGGACGACGACGGTCTAAATCCTTTTGTAGATCTTCCTCAGTAAGTTTTAATCCTGGGGGGCATCCATCTACGATACATCCTAGTGCTATACCGTGACTTTCTCCGAATGTCGTCACTCGGAAGTGTTGTCCGATACTGTTTCCTGCCATTGCTTCCTCAACCTTTTAGACCCTGTATATTGGGCTTTACACTTTAATTCTTAGTTATTTCATAGTGTCTTTATTACGGTTTGATGTAAACCCCTAAAGTCGAGCTAATTTACTCTTCACTAACTATAAAGAAGTTATGCGTGCATAAAAAACGCCAAGCATGAAAGCTTGGCGTTTTTTAAATATGAAGGCTGATGACTTAATCGATGTACAGGGCGAACTCTTCTGCACAATCAACAAGCTGCTCACGAGTTAGCATGAACACACCGTGTCCACCGTTAGAGAACTCAATCCATGTAAAAGGAATGTTCGGGTACTGATCCATCATGTGAACCATAGAGTTACCCACTTCACAAACTAAAATGCCTTGCTCTGTCAGATAGTTTGGTGCGTTTGCTAAAATTCGACGAACAAGCTTAAGGCCATCAGTACCTGCAGCTAAGCCTAGTTCTGGCTCGTGAGTAAACTCGTCTGGCAAGCTATTCATATCTTCTTCATCCACATATGGAGGATTAGATACAATCAGATTGTATTTCTCTTGTGGAAGGTCACGGAACAGGTCTGAACGCATAGGGAATACCTGCTGCTCCATACCATGGTCTTGTACATTTTGTTCAGCAACCTGCAGAGCGTCAACTGAGATATCAATCGCATCAACTTCAGCTTCTGGGAAGGCATGTGCACACGCAATCGCAATACATGCGCTGCCTGTACATAAATCCATAACACGCACTGGCTCTTCGGCTAACCAAGGCTGAAATTGAGCTTCAATAAGCTCAGCGATTGGTGAACGAGGGACTAATACACGTTCATCTACAAAGAACTCAAGGCCACAGAACCAAGCTTTATTGGTTAGGTATGCCGTTGGAGTACGCTCATTAATACGCTTAACAACACGTTCAACAATGCGTAAACGTTCGCTACTGGTTAAACGTGAATTCAACACGTGAGGCGGAAGATCAATAGGCAAATACAATGTTGGAAGGATCAGCTGTACCGCTTCATCCCACGCATTATCAGTACCGTGACCGTAAAATAAGTTAGCGGCATTAAAACGACTGACTGTCCAACGAATCATATCTTGAAGGGTATGGAGTTCCGATACCGCTTCTTCTACAAAAATCTTATCCAAAATTGCCTCCGAAAAGCGCTACAATACTGCTAATACTGTTTAAAAAGTTAAGCTATCAAGCTGCGTGCATGACAATGAGCAAAACATGAGCAAAAAAGACACCGATATTGATGACGATTTCGCCTTATTTACCGATGCAGTAAAGGGCGTAAAAAAGTTGCAACAGGATACCATAGTCCAGCCACCAAAAAGAAACGCAATACAAAAAGAAGTCAAACGTACTGCTCGTGAAGCCAGTGATACAGAATTCTACTTCTCAGATGAGTTTGTGCCGCTTTTAAATCAGGAAGGACCGACGCGCTACGCTCGTGATGATGTCTCAACTTATGAAGTTAAACGTCTACGCCGTGGCGTCTATATACCCGATGTGTTTTTAGACATGCATGGTATGACTCAAAACGAAGCGAAGCGAGAGTTAGGCGCGATGATCGCTTACTGCATTAAAAATGATGTGCATTGCGCCTGTGTTCAGCACGGTATCGGGAAGCATATCCTCAAGCAGAAATCTCCACTTTGGCTTGCACAACACCCCGATGTGATGGCTTTTCACCAAGCACCTTTAGAATTTGGCGGCGCTGGTGCATTGCTTATTCTGTTATCAATCCCTGAGAAATAAACTCTCTAGCTATACTAGGCTAGGTTTAATGACGTAAATCGGTTGGGATAGTCATGGTATCCTCATCGAACTTCGGACGTTGACCACCGCGCTTACGGAATTGTTTGAGTTGGAATACGTAGGCGAGAACCTGCGCAACAGCGGTAAACAATCCATCAGGGATCTCTTGCTCAAGCTCAGTAGTATGGTAAAGCGCACGAGCTAATGGTGGCGCAGGGATAACGTAGATATCATGCTCTCGTGCCACTTCTCGGATTTTAAGCGCCATATGATCGACACCTTTTGCGATGACAACAGGCGCTTTATCAACGTTCTGTTTGTAGCGCAGTGCAACAGAGAAGTGATCGGGGTTGGTGATGATGACATCGGCCTCAGGAACGTCTGCCATCATTCGACGTTGAGCCATTTCTCGTTGCAGCATCCTAATACGGCCCTTAACTTCAGGCTTACCTTCGGTATCTTTGTGCTCGTCTTTGACTTCTTGCTTGGTCATTTTCAGCTTGTCTGCGTGTTGCCAAATCTGAAAAGGAATATCAATAGCGACCACAACCAGTAGCGAGCAGCTAATCAATAAAATAAAGTCGAGTAAGATTTCAAGAGCGTGGAAGATATTCTGGGGGTAAACGTCCATACTGAGCTGGAATAGATCATTCTTTGACGCATTAATGAGATAAAAAGCAACGCCCGATACCAATGACACTTTGAGTATTGATTTAAGCAGCTCTACTAAACTTTGTAGACCAACCATCCGCTTAAGACCACTAAGCGGGTTCATTTTCGATGCTTTGGGCATGGCGGCTTTCATTGAAAAGTTCACACCGCCCACACCAGCGGCGCCTATCAACGCTGCCACAAACAACATAGACAAAATCAGAATCAGCGGGCCGAGTAGACTGCCTAACGCACCCAATGCGATCTCGCCAAGCTTACTCATGTCGAACACCTCTTCCCGGCTCAACGTAAATAAGCGACTCATCGACGAAAATAGTTCTCTGGCTAGAGATTCACCAAACCACATCAATGCAATCGCCCCAACGATTAGTACCGAAACTGATGCGAGTTCTTTTGACCTTGCAACCTGCCCTTTTTCTCGGGCCTGCTGCAAGCGTCTGGGCGTCGCGTCTTCTGTACGTTCTTGACCTGAATCTTCAGCCATCTCTGCTTCCTAACATAGAGCCTCTTAACCTCTCATCACGCTAACAATCGAGTCGAATCAATCGACAGATCTGTTGCTCACCTTGGATCCAAAATAACTCGTAATGGCTAAATAGACCGCCGACGATGTACCAGCAAATCAATAAGCCAACTAACAAAGCAAAAGCAAAACCTAATGAGAATATATTTAATTGTGGCGCAGCACGCGTCATTACGCCAAACGATAGGTTAATAGTAAGCAGCGCAATGATACCCGAAAGCGCCATACTCAGTGCCACTTTGAACATGATGCTCAACCACAAAGCTATTTCTCGAAAATCAACCGTCGTTAGTGATCCCGAGCCTATTGGTAAACTATGGAAACTCAGTACTACCAATTGGATCATCTTTAGATGGCCATCCGTTGATAGGAAAAACATCGTCGCCAAAAACATGAATAGCTGACCAAGTAGGGGCGTACTTTGTCCATTGGCTGGGTCAACCATTGACGCAAAACCCAAGCTCGATTGCATACCAAGTATTTGGCCAAGAATAATGAACGTTTGAATCATAAACTGGGTGATTGTGCCCATGGCAACGCCGATGATCACCTGCTCTAATACAATTAAGAAACCTTCAAAAGAGAGCAGTTCAAATTGTTGAGGAACCGCTGGAATAGCGGGGGATACAGCCAGTGTGACAGCGAGCCCGAGATAAAGACGCACCCTAGAAGGGACAAAACGAGCACCAGTAACCGACATCACCATCAACATGGCGGCAATTCTGGTGTATGGCCAAAAGAAATTGGCAATAAATTCTAAAACGGTACTGGTAGGATATTCCATAAGCAGCCCTTAATAGAGGATCTGCGGTAAACGTTCAATAATGCCAAAGAAATAATCCATCAGCAGTTGCATCATCCAGTGCCCAAACAGCATCAGTGATAAAAGCGTCACAATTAAACGAGGAAGAAAACTCAATGTTTGTTCGTTAATAGAGGTAGCAGCTTGGAATATTGCTACAACTAGACCTATAAGAAGGCTAGGTATAATGATGGCACACACCATCATTAGCACCATCCAAAGGGCTTCTCTAAATATCTCGACAAACAGCTCAGGAGTCATCGTTATCTCCCGTCACAAGGCAAAGCTTCCGGCCAATGTGGAGAGAATTAGGTTCCACCCATCAACCAGAACAAAAAGCATAAGTTTAAATGGCAAAGATACAATCATAGGAGAGAGCATCATCATACCCATCGCCATCAAGATTGAAGCCACCACAAGGTCAATAATCAAAAATGGCAAAAACAGCATAAAGCCTATTTGGAATGCGGTTTTTAACTCTGACGTGATAAATGCCGGAATAAGTACCGCCATTGAAACATCTTCAGGGTTATCGACCACAGCTCCCGATATATTAACGAAGGTTTCTAGATCCTTAACGCGAGTCTGTTTAAGCATGAATGCTTTTAAAGGCTCTTGTGCCGTATCGAATGCATCTCTCGCTGTCATCTGTTCATTGAGATACGGCTGGACGGCATTTTCGTTTACTTCGTTAATCACAGGGGACATGATGAAAAATGTTAAGAAGATGGCGATACCGATAATCACTTGATTAGACGGTGTTTGTTGCAAGCCCATCGCTTGACGAAGAATCGACATAACGACAACAATTCGAGTAAACGATGTCATCAAAATAACCATGGCAGGCAAGAAGCCCAGCATAGTCATTAATGCCAATATCTGGATATTGATTGAGTAATCTTCCCCACCATTGGGGTTGGCCGTCATTGTAAAAGCGGGGATCCCTCCACCACCACTGACACTACCTGACGCTGCGGTTCGAGATGCCCCTTGATCGCTTTCCATCGCCATAACAGTAACGCTCGATGCGCCCGCCGCCGTTGATGGAATCGGTGTGCCCAGTTCTTCTTGGGCAAAAGAAAACGAAGCGAATAGCAGCAACGATCCCGCAAAGATAAGTGTGATTAGACGATTAAGATTAGCCATTTTTCTTCAGCAACTGATTCATTTGATTAGCAAACGACCCTGTCGCTAACTCCTCCTGAGTAATCGGGGTATCAAGCTTAGAGATCAATTGAATCGATTGGCTTGTCACACCAACTAAAAACTGATCTTCTCCGGCTTGAACAATCATAATTCGCTCTTTCGTTCCAACAGAAAGTTGGCGAACAATGCTTAATCCTTTTTGATTCATCATCGTTGGCACACGCATTCTTTTTAATGCCCAAGCCAATAAAACAATCAGTGCAACAACGAATAAAAGCGACCCTACTGTGGTCGCTAAATCCAATTGATTGCCTGTTGCTGCCATTGAGCTAAATGGCAATAATCCAAGCCCTAAAACTGCATATTTCATCAAGTATCTTCGTTTCTTCGTTCTCTTTAAGTACAAGCTATCTCAGCTTCTTAATTCGCTCAGTTTGGCTAATAACATCCGTTAATCGGATACCAAATTTGTCGTTGACTACAACCACTTCGCCATGAGCAATCAACGTACCGTTAACCAATACATCTAACGATTCACCCGCAACACGTTCAAGCTCTACGACCGAACCTTGGTTTAGCTGTAGTAAGTTACGAATACTAATTTGTGAACGCCCTACTTCCATCGAAATAGTGACTGGAATATCTAGTATTGTATCGAGTTTACGACGCTCATCTTCAGAGATTGGCGAAGAGGAGTCTTTTAACTCATCAAGCGGTGCAGCAAGAATATCGTCAACATCAACATCAGGAGCGGTTGGATCTTCCCCTAATGCGGCTGCCCATTCGTCTGCTAGTTTCTGGTCGTCACTTGGTTCACTCATTCTTCATTACCTACTCTTAATACTCATCATCATCGTCGCCATGATCATCCTCGAACTCAGACATTATGTCTTTTCCAAGGAAAGCGAGATCCGTTTTAACAACATCTGGGCGTTTAATTTCTTCTGAAACTTGAACTGCTAGATTCTCACCAGAGCGACCCATTTTCACTCGGTATGTCGGCAATTCTTCGACAAACATCGTCGCATGTTCCGGCATGGTAATAGGAATGACATCGCCCGCTTGCAACTCCATTAAGTCGCGCAGTGCGATATCTTGCTCTAATAAATTCACACGGAAGTTAACTGGTACATCCATGATCTCTTCGCGTAGAGCTGAACTCCAACGAATGTCGGTTTCCATCTTATCCGATTGGACACCTGCATCGAGTAATTCACGAATCGGTTCAACCATCGAATATGGCATAACTACGTGGAAATCACCGCCACCGCCATCAACTTCAATATGGAAAGAGCTCACAACAATAACTTCGGTCGGGCTAACTATGTTTGCCATACTCGGGTTAACTTCTGAATCCAAATATTCAAACTCAACCCCCATTACTGGTGACCATGCTTCTTTATAGTCTTCAAAAACAATCTTAAGAAGAAGTTGGACAATTCGTCTTTCAGTAGGGGTAAATTCACGCCCTTCGATACGAGCATGGAATCGACCGTCACCACCAAAGAAGTTCTCAACTAAGATGAAAACTAATCGCGCTTCCATAGTGATCAACGCGGTACCCTTTAGCGGTCTAAAGCGCACCATATTGAGACTGGTTGGCACGTACAGTGTATTTTGGTATTCACCAAACTTCATCATCTGTACGCCATTAATGGAGACTTCAGCCGTCTTTCTCAACATGTTAAAGAGGCTAATTCTCAAGTGTCTTGCAAAGCGCTCGTTAATAAGCTCGAGCGTTGGCATTCGACCACGAACAATTCGGTCTTGAGATGAGAAATCAAAGTTAACTGCCGAGGCGTTATCAACTTCAACTTCATCTTCGACTTCATCAACATCATCCACACCATGGAGGAGAGCATCAATTTCGTCTTGGCTTAATAGATCAGTCACGTCACACCTACTGAATTACAAAATCGGTAAATAATACACGCTCAATCACTGGGTGACCGACAGCTCGTGTTAGATTTGCTTTAATATCTTCACTCGCTTTATCTCTAAGCTCAACTCGGCCATTAGCACTTCGTAATTGATCAACGGTTGCCGATGCGAAGGTACCAAGCAGAGAGCTCTCAATTAACGGTGAATGGTAACGAGCTAAATTTTCGTTATCACTTCCTCTAACCATTAACTGAACTTTAATCTGTACTAACCTATCTCGTGAGTCTCCTGTGACATTAAATAGGAAAGGCTGTGGAATATTCACATAAGCTACAGGATCTGCCGGAGCACCGGCTTGTGCCTGCATTGCCGCCTCTTTAGCGGCAGAATCATCGGATCCCATCAAGAAAAATGCCGCACCGCCACCACCTACAAGCAATACCACAACCGCGATGATTATAATGAGGAGTTTACTTTTTCCTTTGGGCGCTTCTTGTTCTAGTTCTTCATCAGCCATAACAATCTCTATTTTTCTTTTTGTATCGTTTTGTTTTGTATAGTTTAAGCGTAATAACTGATTCCATCACGCTTTGTTGTGACATTCAAATCAACTTTTGTGCTTGAATCAAGGTTTTCTTCACCATTTAGTGCGTTGTTGCCTGAACCTTGACCAGATTGTTCATTATCTTGGCCTGCATATCGCCCTTGCTGTTGACCTGCACTTTGCTGTTGCACCGACGTATCACCCAATTGAACCCCTTGCTGGGCTAACATTTCACGTAATCTAGGCATTGATTGTTCGATAACTTCACGTGCTTGTGGGTTCGTGACATTAAAATGAACCGACGTGTTATCCCCATTCATATTCATTCTAATTTGCATTCGACCTAATTCAGGTGGATCTAGACGAATATCTATATTCTTCAGATTTTTTGACATCATCATTTGAACACGTTCGGCAACTTGGTCACTGGCCATCTCACGGGATAACTGCATCGGTAGCTGAGCCTGTGCGGTTGCTTCTGCACGCGCTGGAGATATACCTTGCTGCTGGCCTGTTGCTAACGCGATTTGCTGAGCCAATGCCGCATCTTTTGGATCACTAGCCTGCCCGCCATTAATGCTATTTGCCGCTTTCAGTCCTAACGCTGCTTTTAATGCAGCCTGATTATTCGCTTGACCGTGAACACCCGTTGGCATCGCACCGTTCGCAGCAACCATCTGCTGTAATTGAGCCTGAGTTAAGTCAGCAGGCATAGCCGTGGCCATATTTTCAACCGCCAACTTGTCCATTGCTTGGGCCGACATGGCCTGAGCCTGCATAGCCTGCGGCGATTGATTCAAAGCTTGTTGGACTGAAGCTGCAACTGCGGCCTGATTTTGAGGAGGCATCGATTGTGTACGATTAGCCTGAAGAGCTGCTTGCTCTAGATTCGCTTGTTCTACCGCTGATGGATTGTTCCACATTATAGCGCCAGCACCCACACTTGCTGCTGCGAGAGCTTCTTGATCCGATTTACGATTACTATTCTGCCCTACTGGCTGCGCTGCTTGCACTTGAGCTTGTTGTTGCGTAAGAGGCTGTTGATTCTGAGCTTGTGATAACTGACTCACCTGCTGGGAGGATTTAGACTCTTGAACAACGCCATCGATGGGTTGAGCTTCAGAAGATACTTTAGCAACTGGCGCGGCATTGTCTGATTGTTGTAATTGATTAGCACCTTGCTGTGCAGTGACCGCTGCAGCACCTTTTTTACCTACAGAAACGGGATCACCTTTAGCACCATGGGGTTGAGCTTCTGTGACTGGGGCGTTTTTAGCTGTAGTTAATTGATCCTTTTCAATGAACGGCTTAACTGATTCAGGAATATCCGCAGCTGATTTTTGTTTTGTGTCCTGACCTGCACTTATTTGTTTAGGATCTTTAGGATCGGCTGCTTTAACCGCAGTTTCTGGTGTGGATTCTTTTACAGCAGCAACACCTGCAGCACTAGCCGCTACCTTGGTGGCCTTCTGCTTATCTTCACCTTGTTGAGGCAAGGCTTTGCCGTCTTTAGCTTGTAATGCGTTATTCGACTCGTTCAGTCTTCCCAGCAATTCATCACTTTCAGTGACTGTTTTAGTTGCTTGCTTCGAACTTTGAACATCAGCATCTTTACTTTCTTTTTCACTACTCGCGCCCTTAACCTTAGTTACAGTCTCATCATCACTGCTTTTCTTACTGGTCACTTTGGAGCTCGATTCATCAGAGTCACTGGCTTGCTTAAGGAGTTCATCGGCGCTTTCATCACCGGTGTCACTTTTTCCTTTCGATACCTTTGTATCTGAGCTCTCTGAAGGCTTACCGTCTTTAGCAACGGCCTCTACAGTGCTTCCCTCTGCAGGCTCATCACCATCAATTAGATCGCCCACCATTTTCGAGAATGCTGCAAAAAAACCGCCGGACTCAGTCGAAGCGACATCTGACGTAGCAGAGGTCGCATCAGTGCCTGTAGACACTGCGGATTTGGTTTTTGGGCTATCAGAAACTGGCGTTAGATTTATATTCATAGGTAACACTCTTAGCAAGAAAACGGTTTAAGCTGGCTGACTTTCATTTATCGCAAACGGCAAGAAGGCACGATAAAATGGGATCTGCCCTTAGATTTTGCAAGAAATACGCCAAGAGTATTAGTTAAAAGAGATCTCGATGCGATTTATTGCGGTTAAATTGCAATGTCGAAAACTCATCTAATTGTTTTTGTTCTTGGGCGGCTTGCAGTTTCTGCTGTTCAGTCTGTTTTTTTTCCAGTAACCATTCATATGAACGACGCTGTTTACGTACCTCTAACCAATGCTCCTCACAGTTATCTACCTGACTTTTAAAGTGAGATTCGGCTAACTTTTGTTTCGCAAGGGTCTCATCTAACTGAGTCAAAAATCGGTTGAGGTGGCCATATTGGCTGGCTGTTAATCCTTCTTTACCGCGATCAATAAGTTGCTGACAATAATCTAAGCGGTACTTTTCAATCTGAGATAGCTGCTCATAATAATTGTTAAGCTCGAATCGAGCTTGGTTAAGAGCTAAAACCGCTTGGTCTTCTCTGTCTTTTGATTGGCCTAATAAAAATCCTAACGCATTTTCCATAACGCTATGACTCTATCTGAAGAACATTTTTTAGCATCCCAACACACATGGCGTAAGGAACACTCTCTTTCATGCTCTGCTGTAAATATTCATCAAGACGAGGTTTAAGGGTAAAGGCACTATCAATGGCCTGATCCGTCCCTAGTTTATAAGCACCAATAGAGACAAGATCTTGGTTTTTACGACATATAGAGAGTACCTGCCTAACGGCTTTGGACATCAACATATGCTCGTCAGTGGTAATTTGCGGCATAACACGACTGACCGATTTCTCGACATCAATCGCTGGATAGTGCCCAGCATCGGCCATTTCACGCGACAACACTATGTGTCCATCCAAGATAGCTCGAGAGGCATCCGCAATAGGATCCTGTAAATCATCACCTTCAGTTAATACGGTAAAGAAAGCAGTGATTGAGCCTTGATCATCACTACCGTTACCTGCTCGTTCTACTAACGCTGGTAATTTAGCAAATACCGAAGGTGGATAACCTTTGGTTGCTGGCGGTTCTCCAACTGAAAGGGCAATTTCACGCTGTGCTTGGGCAAAACGAGTCAATGAGTCCATCAGCAATAATACGTCTAACCCTTGATCACGAAAGTATTCCGCAACGGTCAACGCAGTTTGGCAACCTTTCAAACGCATCAAAGGCGACGAATCCGCAGGCGCGGCCACTACAACAGATCGCTGTCGACCATCAACACCGAGTATCTCTTCAATAAATTCTTTTACTTCTCGTCCACGCTCACCGATTAGCCCGACTACTACGACTTGCGCCGTTGTACCTCGGGTCATCATGCCAAGCGTCACCGACTTACCAACACCAGAGCCGGCAAATAGACCAATACGTTGACCTTTACCGACAGTCAGTAAACCGTTAATCGCTTTAAGGCCGACATCTAGTGGCTCAGTAATGGGTTTACGTGCTAACGGGTTAATCGGGTCTGCATTAAAAGCGGCGCGTTTTTCTGTGTAGATAGGGCCAAGCCCATCAATAGGATTACCAACACCATCAATAACACGCCCAAGCAGTTCCATACCAACAGACAAACCAACATCGGTTGTCATTGGCGTCACTTTAGCGCCAGGTAAAACACCCGTTATTTGCTCACTTGGCATTAGATAGAGGTTGTCGCCAGAAAAGCCTACAACTTCGGCTTCCATCTGACCGGTCATGGTTTCAACGGTACACAAGCTGCCAATGGGAGCTCGACATCCTGTTGCCTCTAAGGTTAAGCCAACCACTCGTACCAACTTCCCAGAAGCGACGGGTTTACAGCTTACTCCTTGGGTTTTGTACTGATTGAGACGCTCGGCTAACGGAAGCATTACTCACCACCTTGATGACGGTTACTACCACAGAAACTGGCCATTACGTTGCGGATGCGTTCTTCTAATCGATAGTTAACACTCGATTCGCCCGCTTCGATTTGAACATCGCCTCGGTTCAGTGAAGGTTCGTTATGAAGTGTCCAGTTTCTAAAGTCGAGTTCTTTTTCACCGTAAGACTCGCGAATAATATCGGCATCTTCAGGGTGCAACTTAAGTGTAATGGCGTGACCTGATACTGGAAGTGCTTCAACAGATTGCTTCAGAGTATCGAGAATAACTTGAGGGTTGGTTTGAGCTTCAACGTGGACGACCTCTTTGACTAAGATAAGTACCATGTCGACGAGCTGCTTTTCAACTTGAGCGTTCATTAGCTCTAACGGCTGAGCAAACTGATTAGCAAGGGTTACAAAGGTTTGTACTTGAACGTCTATGTGCTCTTGACCAGCAGTAAGCCCTTCTGATTTACCAAGTTCGATACCTTCGCTACGGCCTTCTTCTAGACCTTGCAGTTTGCCTTTTTCATAGCCTTCTTTAAAGCCCGCTTCCTGGCCTTGTAACAAGCCTTCTTGATAAGCGGCCTGTTTGATTTTTTCAATATCTTCATCGGTAAGTTGCAGTGGTTCTTCTTCGACAGGCTCTTCAAAATTAGGCACCCAACTAGGGTCGTAATTCATCGCTGTATCTTTAGCGTGCTTATTAACCTCAGCCCCGTAGTCAGGCAGCCCCCACTTCTTAGGCTGAGCGACTGAATCATCATCAAGGCGTAAAAAGCCCCGTTTTCTTTCACCTGACATGGGAAACCTTAATTATATATGTGCGTTGATACTGCTTATCTGTTCTGTCTTAAAGAGCGTTCACTTGGGTTCGATGAGAGTCCGATTATAAGAACTCGTCAGCACCACCTGAGAGCATGATTTCACCGTTGTCCGCCATACGACGTGCAATCGCCAAGATTTCTTTCTGCGCCGCTTCTACGTCAGAGACTTTAACCGGAGCCATGGCTTCCAGATCATCTTTCATCATCTCAGCTGCACGTTTCGACATGTTCTTGAAGATCTTATCTCGCAAGGCATCATCAGCACCTTTAAGCGACTTTTGAAGTACATCTTGAGGCACATCGCGTAGCAATTTCTGAATACCTTGATCATCAACTTCAATAAGATTTTCAAAGACAAACATAAGATCTTGAATCTGCGTCGCCATGTCTTCATCTTGATCACGAATTTGATCAATCAAGATACCTTCAACATTGGTATCCATGTAGTTCATGATTTCAGCAGCGGCTTTCAGGCCACCAATTTTGGCGGCTTGGGCACCAGCTTGACCCGCAAACTGTTTCTCCATGATTTCGTTCAACTCAGCCAATGCCGATGGTTGAACTTCTTCAAGGTTGGCGATTCGCATCATAAGATCTAATCGGTCACGCTCAGCAAATTGAGATAAAATTTCTGCCGACTGATCGGCTTCAAGATATGACAATACAATGGTTTGAATCTGAGGGTGCTCATTGATAATGATGCTGGCTACTTGGCGAGGGTCCATCCATTTCAATGAATCCAGACCTTTAGAACCGGTACCAAGCAGAATTTGATCCACAAGGTTATTGGCTTTGTCTTCACCAAGTGCAGCCACTAATGCATTACGCATGAAGTCTTCGCTGCCCATACCGATATTCGTGTATTTTTGGATATCTTCTAAGAAAGCTCGGTGAACAGCACCAACCTTCTCTTGGCTAAGGTCTGACGCCTTAGCCATGGCGCTACCAACGCGTTGAACCTGCTTCGGCTCTAAATGACGAATAATACCTGCTGCATCATCTTCATTCAGACTCAAAAGAAGAATTGCAGCTTTTTCATCACCGGTAATTGTTGAGATATCGACGGTTTCTTCATCACCGCCAGCCCCATCTTGAGGCACAACTTCGTTAGGCATCTTCCATCCAGTTCTTCACAACTTGAGCTGCGAGCTCAGGTTCATTAGCCACTAATGCACGAACTGCTTTGAGTACATCTTCATCTTTATGGAGGTTAGGTAAGTCAATGCTCGAACCAAATTCAAACAGTTCACCGCCTTCTATATCTCCACCAATTAAGCTTGTCTCACCATCGGCGCCAATTGGCATGCCGTCAGGCCCGTACAATCCTTCATCTTCATCAGCCGCAGGGTTGAGTAGTTTTTTCATTGCAGGGCGAACTAGTACTAAGATCACTACAACAATAACGAGCGCACTAGCAAACCAACGTATCCAATCATTAAAGTTAGGATGCTCCCAGATAGGGACATCTGCAATACTTTCCATTTCAGGCTGGGCAAAATTCATACTAAGAACATTTAGCAGGTCGCCACGCCCTTCATTAAATCCAACCGCGCCAATTAAAACCTGGCGAATTGAGTTAAGGTCACTCTCACTTAACGAAGTATAAGTCGTCTCACCCGTATCAGGGTTAACCGATGAGCTATTCTTAATTGCAACAGCGACGGTTTGGCGATTAATGGTGCCAGCTTGGCGACGTTCGTGGCTAATGGTGGTGTCTAATTCAAAGTTTCGCGTCGCTTCTTTATGTACTGAGCCTTGCCCTAGCAGCGAGCCATCTTTCATCTGCGCAACATCTTGAGGTATAGATGCATCTGCTGGCGGTTGATTACTTAACGCTCCCGGAATACCAGCAACAACATTTCCGTTATTGTAATCTTCGAGTGTGTATTCACTACGAGTTGCTGGGGTATTGGGATCGAATTGTTTACGAGTCTGTTCAATGGCGCTGAAATCAAGTTCAATATCAACCTGTGCGGTATAGTTTCCAAATCCGAGAATAGGGATTAAGACCGAGTCAATTTTCTCACGCATCGCTTGTTCTTGCTTGCGCTCTAATTCATGTTCTTTACGACGCGCTGCTGATGCAGGATCTTGTGAACCTGAACTTAACAATCGTCCGTGCTGGTCAGTGACGGTAACACGTGTCGGTTTCATGCCGGGTACTGCGCTTCCCACCATATCAACAATTGAGTCAACTTCACCTTGTCTTAGCTGAGTGCCCGTTCTTAGCGTCAAGAATACCGATGCTGAAGCCTCTTGATTGTGACGAACAAACACACTTTGTTTTGGCAGAGCAAGCAAAACACGCGCTTTGCGTACTTGCTTCATCTCTTCTATCGCTTTCGAAAGCTGACGTTCGCGGCTTAATTTTAATCGCTCTAACTCTAAACGCTGTGAAACACCAAAACCCATATCTTGTAATAAGATTTCGTCTCCAGCGTGACGCTGCTGGTTTAAACCTGCTCGTGCAAGATTAAGCTTTAAATTACTGTAGTTGGCGACAGGCACCATGATGGTATTACCATCTAACGAATAATCTTGCTTTTGTTGGTCTAAGTAATCTAAGACGGGAATAAGCTCATCGGTCTCATAAGCACCAAGCGGGCGCATTTCTGGCTCTTTTACCCAGAAAAAAAGCATAACAATGAGTGCGACACAGATGGATATGGAAAGAACCAGTACGACTTGGCGAAGTAGGTCTAAATCGCCAATGGCCATATCAAATTTTGATGAGCTTTTTTCGTCTAAATCTGGATTCTGCTCTTGCATGTCAAGATCAGAACTGGCGACCATAGAATGACTGTCTGCAGAGTCCGTTAGCGCTAAGTCTGTGTTTTGATTATCGTCGGCCACGTTAATTTACCTAATTTATACTGGCATGTTCATGAGTTCTTTGTATGACTCAACGAGTTTGTTACGTATTTGAATAGTGGCCTCAAAAGCAACACTAGATTTGTTTCGAGCAATCATGACATCAGACAGTGAGACGTCTTCATCACCACGGTCAAAACGCATTTGCATGTTGCCCGACGTCTTCTGTAGCCCATTTACGTTATTGAGCGCCTTGGTCAACATGTCACTAAAATCAGCACCTACAGACTGCCCTGTAGCGGTTGGTTTTGTGTTTGTGGCTTCAAGCTTTAACGCTTGCATTTCGCCTTGTAGACCATCGACTCTCATAACAACCTCAAATGCCAATTCTTTGACTCATGTTAATTCTTATCTAAAAGCAGCAATAAATATGCCATAATTTTTGTACTTGATTTCACGTTGTTTTAGCCAGGAACGTCAATCCCTGCGTCGCGCATTTTAGCAAGCTTATAACGTAGTGTTCTTGGGCTAATCCCTAGCTTTTCCGCCATCTCTTTACGGCGTCCATTGCACTCAACTAACGTGTCTAAAATAATGCTGTACTCTTGGTCGCGAAGTTCACCACCTAACCCCGATGGCTGTGTCGAAGTCGCTAACGGCGAGTCAACCTGAGCAACGGGTTTAATTGTTGGCGCTGCCGTCCCTGTTTCTACGGCATGCTGTAGACCACTTGCGTCCTGCCAATCAATACCCTCAAGTAAAATGTGTTCGCCAGTAATATTTTGATTATCACTAAGAATCAGTGCTCGCTGTACCACATTATCAAGCTCCCGGACATTTCCAGGCCATGTGTAGTGCAGCAACTTAGAAATCGCTTCAGCATTAAAGTGAGGAACAGGGATACCCAATTTTTTACAGTGTCGTTCAACTAAGTGCTGAGCTAAAGGTTCTATATCACCCGTTCTCTCACATAGTGCAGGCCATGTAATTGGAAAAACATTAAGACGATAATATAAATCCTCTCGGAAATTACCCTCTTGAACATACAGTTTTAAGTCTCGGTTACTGGTTGCAAGAACTCGGACGTCCAGTTGAATACTCTTACGGCTGCCTAAGCGTTCAACTTCTCGCTCTTGAATAACACGCAGTAATTTCGCCTGTAGGTTTAGGTCCATCTCGCTGATTTCATCGAGCAAGATTGTGCCACCTTGTGCTTGTTCAAATTTACCCGGACAAGCTTGAACAGCCCCAGTAAACGCACCTTTTTCATAGCCAAATAGTGTTGCTTCGAGCATGTTGTCAGGAATCGCTGCGCAGTTGATTGCGACAAACGCGCCATCTTTACGAGTTGATGCGTTATGAATATAGCGCGACATCACCTCTTTTCCTGAGCCACTTGGACCAAGTACCATCACGTTTGCGTCTGTTTTCGCCACTTTGTCTGCAAGCGCTAACAGTTTAAGGCTCTTTTCATCGGCTACAATCGCATCACCGTTGTCGTCAGATTTTACCGGAGCGTAACGGCTGACCATATTAAGTAGAACTTCAGGTGCGAAGGGTTTTGCCATGTAATCAATGGCACCGTCTTTCATGGCTGATACAGCATCTTCGATATTGGCATAAGCCGTCATCAAAAGAACTGGAAGATTTGGCCAATGCTGTTTGATGTTGCGTAGAAGCGCTAAACCACCCATTCCTGCCATCTGTACGTCAGAGACAACAATATCAATAGAGTTTGATTTAAGCTTAACTAAGGCATCTTCTGCACTGTCTGCTTCTAGCCATTCATAACCCGCTAATGCAAGCGTATCGACCAAAGCTTCGCGTAGACCTTCATCGTCTTCTACAATCAAGACTTTACTTTGAGCCATTGTTATTCTCCGTTATTTGTCTCTGCTTATCAGAAACGGTCTCTTGCGTATCAGAAACCATCGTTTGACCGTCCGAGGCACTATTTTGTAATGGCAGGCACATAGTAAAGCATGCACCGTCACCCTGTTCTGAGATAAGCTCTAACGTTCCGTCATGAGCACGACAAACCATTTGTACCACAGCCAGTCCAAGACCAGTTCCCTGAGAGCGAGTGGTAAAAAAAGGTTCCATAATTTTGCTTTGCAGCTCTTTAGGTACGCCTGGTCCACTATCTTGAACCGAAATTTTTAGCATGCCTTTTACTGGGCGAAAGAACACATCCACTTGAGCGCTCTTACCACTAATTTGAATCGCATTTAACACCAGATTACTTAATGCGGATGCGATTGCATTTGCATTGCCTAGAAGAGCAGTGTGTTCTTCTTCCACTTCTAAGTGATAATCGATTTGATTGTTCTTTAATGCAGTCTCAACCATTGGGTTGAATTCTGTAACCAACTCACCAATCGTAAATGGCTTTACAACTTTGTTATCACCACCTTTAGCAAACAGAAGCATATCGTTCACTTGCTTCTCTAAGTCATGCAATCTGTCCATCAATTTGGATTGAAAACGATCTTTGGTTGCAGGAGGAAGGTTAGGAGCCCCTAAATTCGACGCATAAAGCATCGCGCTTGATAGTGGCGTTCGTACTTGGTGTGCCAAAGAGGCTACCATTTTACCCAATGACGATAACCGCTGGAGATCACCAATACGCGATTGAAGTAACCGGGTTTCAGTAAGATCAGTGATTAAGATAAGTTGGCCGGTATGCGAAGCAGAAATTGCTAATCTCACCTTGCGTCCATTCCGTAATGAAATCTCGTGACCATCATCTTCACGAGGTGAGAATGCCGTTTGAATAACGGTGAACCACTTTTCTCCAATCAATGAGACTTCAAGTAATTTTTGAGCTTCAGGATTAGCTTCACGCACAACACCTTGAGTATCTAATAGAATGACACCCGCAGGCATCACGTCTAACACTTGTTTATAGCGTTCGACCTGATCTTCTAGTGTTCCTAAATGCGATTGATGTTCAGTGATCTCTGGTGTTTGCATGTCGACTTTCTGCCAATAAAACTACAATAGCCTAACATGCAATTAGCACGCCAGGCTATTATCTTTATATATCAACACGTTAGTTTAATGCCAACTTATTGACAGACTATCGTTGCAGGTTGTACTTCCGCATTTTCTCAACCAGTGTTGTTCGTCTCATGCCAAGCATATCGGCCGCTCTAGCGACGACGCCGCTCTGGGCATCTAATGCTTGGTTGATCATGTTAACTTCAAGTTCTGCAAGAAGCTCCTTGAGGTTAAGACCTTCAGGTGGCAGAGATTGCGGTGCATGATCATGCGTGTGATCGGCAAAGCCATCGGCTGAATCTAAACTAAAGTCTTCTGAGAAAATATCGGCTAAAACGTCACGTTCCTGTTCTTCAATGGAAGCAAAACTTGATTGCTCCGGTTGAAACTCTGGAATGTCGCTATAGCGATATTTGGTTGGAAGATGGTTAACGTCCACTAAACTATTCGGGTACAGAATAATCATTCTTTCAATCAAATTCGCAAGCTCACGAACATTACCTGGCCAATCATGTTCCATCAGCGAGTTTATCGATCTCGGTGTAAAGCAAATGGGCTGACCGCCTTCTGCTTCCATTCGCGTCATTAACTCTTGAAGTAGCAGCGGAATATCATCTTTACGGTCTTTTAACGCTGGCATTTCGATTGGAAACACATTTAAGCGGTAATAAAGATCTTCACGAAATGACTCAGCGTCAATCATGCCTTCGAGATTTCGGTGCGTTGCTGCAACCACTCTTACATTAACTTTAATGGTGGTATTTCCACCGACGCGCTCGAAACAACGTTCTTGAAGAACACGAAGTAGCTTAACCTGCATCGGCATTGGCATATCGCCAATTTCATCTAAAAAGAGTGTGCCACCTTCAGCAAGTTCAAAACGCCCTTTTCTTGAAGTGATCGCGCCAGTAAATGCGCCTTTTTCATGACCAAACAGTTCACTTTCCAATAAATCAGGTGGAATAGCACCACAGTTAATCGGCACAAATGGGCCATTTCGGCGAGTTGAATGGTAGTGGATGTTACGTGCAACAACCTCTTTACCCGTCCCTGATTCTCCAAGGATGAGTACATTGGCTTCGGTGTCAGAAACTTGCTCAATTAGGTGCCTAACCTCTTGAATGCCCAGGCTTTGCCCAACTAAACTACGAAATAACGTATTTTTCCTTGAAGCAGCGGAGGTCTGGACTCCCTTTCGACCAAGGAAATCTTTGCAATGCCTGAGGGCTTCACTCAGTTGAGGATAGTTAAGTGGAAACTCCAACTCTCCAATATATTGAGGATAATCGTCGACTGGATAAGATTGTTTACCCGCGACTAATAGTGGAATATGGTGAGCAGTTGATAGCTTTTGACTCAAGCTCGAAGGCAGTACTTGTCCTTGTAAAGAACCAATGATGCATCCTGCTGCAAACTTAGACCAATCGAGATCTTCGATTTGATCTGACGTCACTACTTCACACTGTTCTCCGACGAATTCTAAAATATTACTCAGATTGATTCGCACTTGTGCGTCATCTTCGATCACAAGTATTTTTGCTAAACCATGCATAGGTGAGAATGATTGCCTTCATTTTGATAAGTTGGTGGCTAAGTCTAATAGTCCGGAAACAAGGCGCTTACTTTGATAAGAGCTACTATAACGATAGACAATTTATATAAATCAGCAACAAAAAAAGCCACTACAATACTGTAAGTGGCTTCTATTTTATTTGATTAAAAAAATAAGGCAACTAAGCAATTACTTGTTGTGAGGTTAATGTCATCTTTTACTTAGTAATTACATGCCAACGTCAGAGGCAGTTAAATTATGATATTCAGCCGGAATTTGGTCCCATGCTGACTTAATTTCACGAATAATGTCGATAACATCGTCGATTGGCTGCGGATCATTTTTGTGATTTGCGGCCGAAATCTGAGTGATCATGAACTCATATAACTGGTCCAAGTTTTTTGCAACGTCTCCGCCATCACTCATCGATAAGCAGCTTCTTAAGCTAATAATGATGTCCAATGCCTTGCCTAAACGCTCCCCTTTCACTGGGATGTTTCCTTGCTGCATTGCGGCTTTACCTTGAATCAGTCGCTCAATGGCACCGGCCATTAGCATCTGTACAATCTTATGCGGTGACGCTGCACTTAATTGACTGTCTACTGATACTTTTTTGTATGCCTGTAATGAACCACGCATAGCTTTCCTCTTCTATAAAAACTTCTTGTACTGTTGAACAGACTTATTACCGTAGCGGTATTTTTTAAGGGCATTGCCGATCTGCATTGTTTCTGATTGCATTAAACCGACAACCCGTTTGGTCTGTTCAACCAAAGAGAGCCAATCTTCTGACTCAGCAAAACTCGGATTTTCTTTTATATAGTTTAAGATATTTTGCAATATCTGTTCCCTTTTATCGACCAGTCCAACGATTTCTCCAGCATCAAAGTCATCTTTCTGTAAAATCGCTGTGATTTGGTGATCGATATCACGTATTTCTGTTGTTACAACCATCACATCTGCTAGAACCATCGTGGAAACCTATAGGGTCATGCTCAATTATCAACCTAGAGCATTCATCATACCAGCCAGCTGATACTGCATCTTGCTAGTTGAATCTTGCATACTGGCAAACTTGGAGTGGGTTCGTTTCTCAAGACCATCCATCCGGCGATCGAGTGCCGCTTGATCATCGACTAAGCGGTAATTTCTCTCCACTAAGCTCTGCTCACGTGTTCTTATTGTCCCCGTTGCATTCGTCATACTATGAATGGCATCTTCGACTTTTTTAGCAAATCCTTGGTTACCACCAAAGAAGTCACCTAACTTAGTAAAGTTGTTGTTGAGCTGGCGATCAAGCATATTGTAGTTAATTTCTAACGTACCTTGCCTAGTGGTGGTAATACCAAATTCGGTCAAGCTTTTTAGCTCATCAGGTGCAGGCTCAATACTTGATGAGAACACCGACTTTAACCTTGAATCAGCACTTCGGATGATGCTGTCACCAGCCAGTGGCCCACCTTGCCCGGTACGCGGGTCAACTCCACCTAGCTCTTTACTGGTCTGATAAAACTGGTTATAGGCTGCGACAAACTGCTCAATGTCTTCTCGAACACCTTGTCTATCATATTCAATGTCAATTTCAGCGGGTGCTTTACCCACTTCAGACTTGCCTTTAACGGTAAGATCAACACCTTCTATCGCGTTTTCAATGACATTGTTGTGACTAGAGAGTTGAGCGACACCATCAAGCATCACTTTAGAGTCTTGGGCCGCTTGAACTTGAGTCATGCCGACGTAGGTATCAAACGCATTTTGAGCCGATATCAAATCAGCATCTGCTTGATCGACACGTTCTAAATAAGCACGCTCTTCTGGCGTCAGCTTGGCTCGTTCTAGTTGCTTCGCTCGTTCAGGTGTCATTTCACCGGAAGCAACGGCACGTTCGATAGAAGCTTTTTCAGCCGCTAACTTACGGTCAAGCGCTTGTTTTGCTTCTTTAGGTGTGACGTAAGAATCGGTTAGTGTACCTGATGCACTGTTGCTCCAGCCTGGAACATCTGGTGCTTTCTCAAGTGCTTTAGCATCAAGCTCAGGTGCAGGTTCGTAATAGGAATCGAGGAGCGTACCAGAGGCTGTTTCCGTCCATCCTGGAATACGGTCCTGAGGTTTTTGGTATTTGTTGGCGTCAGCTGCTGCTGCGATAGCATCTTTGGATAATTCATTACCCGCAGTACCGGCTTTTTCAGCATTAGGGTCAGCTGAAATGGCGGCTTCAGAAGCTTCTTCTGCTAATTCTTCATCGACGCCCTTTGCCGCATCACTGATCTTTTCAGCGACTTTTTGCGCAAACTTTTGTTCAAGTGGTGAAAGCGGGCTAATCAATTGCTGAGCAGCTGAACGTGCTTTTTCTAAATCTTTAACACGTTCTTCGAGGGTTTTATATTCAAGCTTATTAAGTGGGTCATGTAAGCCCGCTTGTGCTGAAATCTTGATAGCATTGTCATGTCCTGAAAGGTTTGATGCGACAATGAGTCTTGGGCCTTCCATGTCATTGATAACCGAGGCACGTACGCCTGGATTACTTTTATTACCGTTTATTTCACGTACGACATCGACCAACGTAGCGTTTTCTTTTACATCGATGGTGAAGTCATCTTTACCCAGTTGAATCTGCAGCTTACCAGGGCCAAATTTGTCATCTGGTGATAACACATCAGATGCCACTTTATGACTCTGCGCAAGCTGCAACACATCGATAGCATACCTACCAGCCATTGCTTCCGTGTTTGCGGTTGCAGCGACGACACTTTCATTCGTAGTGCCGACAGTTCTTGCTGCAAACGCTTTATTCTGACGAAAGCTAGCCATTAGGTCTTTCATCGTATCCAGCGACTCTTTGAGTCGACCATAGGCACTAATACTAGCATCAATATTAGTCCGCTCATTATCAATACGTTGCTGCTTAGGCATACGCTCTGCATTGACAATTTTGCTGACCATAGAATTGATATCCATGCCAGTATTCATCCCCATAGGGCCTAAACTCATTAAATCACCTCAAAAAACACGATTATACCTTGTCAATAACCAACCCTGATGAGTAGCGGGCGGCTTGATCTCGAAGGCGGCGTAACACCTCTAGCATCTCCTCTTCCGGTATCTGACGAATAATATCACCAGTACTGGCCTCATAGATGGTAACAACGTCCCTTCCTGATTGTTCATCAACACGGAAGGATAAACCAGTATTAATAGAGGAGATAAAGTCATTCATCTGCTCTACCATCATTTCACGCTCTTGCTTGTTAAGCTTTTCTCGCTGTTTTACCAGCTCGATTGTTGCTTCAACAGATTGAACATGCCTTCGATTTATTTCTGACGCTTTATTACCCTCCGTTCGGGAGGAAACGTTCGGGGCACCATTGTTTTCTGAAGCAAGTTTAATGCCACTATTTGAGCCGTAAGGCTGGATGTTCGATGTGTTGGATGATATTTCCATAACAATCTCCCCTCCACCTTATAGGTTGGTAACCATACAGTCACCTTTCCCAATAAGCTCCTGACGAAACCTACCGATCAACCTAACAAGCTAAGAGCTGCAGATGGTGACTGCTTCGCCTGAGCTAGCACTGACGTACTCGCTTGTTGCAGTATTTGCGATTTCGTCATTTGCGTTGTTTCTTTTGCGTAATCGGTATCTTGAATACGGCTTCGAGAGGCATTTACGTTCTCGTTGATGTTATCCAAGTTACTGATCGCATGTCCAAATCTATTTTGGAATGCACCTAAAGATGCACGCTGACTATCAACCGCTTTTAACGCGCCATCAATCACCGAAACACCTTCTTGTGAACCAGCAACAGTTGTTACGTTAACATCTGCTACGGTCACATCTTTTGCTGCACCAAAACCTATTTCACCACCTAGGGCGCCACCAATGGCTACGTCACCAGAAACCTTTTGGCTAGACGCGTACAATTGAAGTTTGCCCTCTTCCCCAACGGAAGCTTTGACATCCTCACTTTGACCATTAATGTAAGTGGCAAGCTGCTCCATATCATCACCTTGTTTGGCATTGATAGTGAGTGCTTTTGCTACCCCGTTTTGATCATTATAGTTCAGTGTGAGATCCGTTGCTGCATCTACTTTCCAGTCAGATGTTTGACCGTTTGTAGCCACATAGCTTTTACCGCCCATGGTCATCGTATCTGAACGCATATTCCCCATGCTGAGCATGACCGCTTCACCAGAACCAGCGCCAATTTGAAACGATTGATTACCAAACGAACCATTAAGCAGTTTATTACCACCAAACGAGGTTGTTTCAGCAATACGGTTTAACTCGTTATTTAGGGCTGAGACTTCTTCTTGAATCGCTACTCGCTCTGAACGAGAGTTAGAACCATTTGAAGATTGAAGGGAAAGATCACGCATACGTTGCAAGATATTGGTGGTTTCATTCATTGCCCCTTCTGCTGTCTGAGCAATCGAAATACCATCATTGGCATTTTTTACCGCCATGTCTAAGCCACGACTTTGCGAGGTTAAACGGTTGGAAATTTGAAGACCTGCCGCATCATCCCTGGCACTATTTATCTTGTAACCGGACGATAGGCGTTCCATCGACTTTTGAGTCCCGTCAGCAGCACCATTTAGATAGCGCTGCGCGGTCATCGCCGACACATTTGTGTTTACGTTAATTGCCATTGTTGATCTCCTTCGGCATTTAGGTTGATGCGCCGTCGTGTCTCTCACCTCACTTTGACGCATCTCATTTCTCTCAGTCCTGTAACGGCCAAGGGCAAATAAGCTTTAGGAAATATTTAATTATTTTTTGATTTAATTTTGTACAAAATAAAAATGTGAGCAATAACAAATAAATAAAAACATATGCAACTAAAAACTGGCAGTATTACAATTTTCGGCTATAAGCCAATATTTGCCGAATATATAGAAACGATAAATATCTAAAGCTGTAACATAACAAAAACTAACTTTAGCTAAATACAAAAAAAATCCAGCCTAAGCTGGATTTTGGATTGCTCATTTAAGAGCTACTTTGAGAATTCTTTCTAGAGACTAGATGGAACCCTAAAGCTAAATCTATTCTAAAACCAAATGTATTCTAAAACTTGGTTTAGCCTAATAGGCTAAGCGCAGAGTTTGGCGCTTGTTTCGCTTGAGCAAGAATTGAGCTTGATGCTTGCGAAAGAATTTGTGTTTTAGTGAGTGCCGTTGTTTCTTTAGCAAAGTCTGTATCTTTGATTCGGCTCTTAGACGCATTTACGTTTTCGTTGATGTTATCTAAGTTGCTGATTGCATGGTCGAAACGGTTTTGGAATGCACCTAGCTCAGCACGGTGACTATCTACAAAGTTCAATGCAGTATCGATGATAGCTACTGACTCTTGTGCGCCACCTACAGAAGTAACATCAATATCATTTACAGTTACTGCTTGACCAGGTTGGAAACCTAGCTCACCAGAGAGTGCACCACCAAATGCGACATCACCTTCTACTTTGTTTGCGCCAGCTAACATTTGTAGTTGGCCGTCTTCATTTACTGAAGCTTTAATGAAATCTTGTTGACCGTTAATGTAAGTCGCAAGTTGCTCAATATCATCGCCTTCTTTAGCATTGATAGTTAGCGCCTGATCTTGACCAAAGTTATCTTTGAATGTCATTGTCAAATCGCTGCCGCCAGCTTGTACTGACCAGTCTTTGTCTTGACCGTTAGCCGTTTGGTAGCTTGTGCCGCCCATTCCTGCATTATCACTACGCATGTTGTTAAGAGACAACATTACTGCTTCACCGTTGTCTGCACCAATTTGGAAAGACTTAGTATCAAACGTGCCGTTTAGCAGTTTATTACCACCAAATGACGTGGTTTCTGCGATACGGTTTAGCTCGTTGTTAAGCGCACTAACTTCTTCTTGAATTGCTACACGCTCAGATTTTGAGTTAGAGCCATTTGCAGATTGTAGAGATAGGTCACGCATACGTTGCAGAATGTTTGTAGTCTCATTCATTGCACCTTCAGCGGTTTGAGCAATTGAAATACCGTCGTTTGCATTACGTACCGCAACATCAAGACCACGACTTTGAACATTCAAACGGTTTGAGATTTGAAGGCCAGCAGCGTCATCTTTTGCGCTGTTGATCTTGAAGCCAGATGATAGGCGTTCCATTGACGTTTGTTGTGCGTTGTTCGCGCTGTTTAGGTAACGCTGTGCTGTCATTGCTGATACGTTAGTATTTACGTTCACTGCCATGGTATATCTCCAATTGATTCTTCGATGGTTCAGGTTTCCGATGTCTCGAAAAACCAAGCTGTTCTTTTAAAGTTACTTTTATTAACGGCACCCTTTTCCAAACCTTGAGAATATTTTTACGTTTTTTATAAAAAAAATGCTTTTGAGATACAAATCGTGATATATCGTTCAAATTATGAACATATCGATGATTTTTACTAAAGGATTGCCTATCTCTGCCGATGATTTCGCGCTCATCATTAAGAGACAGTTTTTTATTGGAACGGAATAGATAAGGAAAGAAACTGTAGATTAACCTAATAGCGTAAGCGCTAAGTTAGGCTGCTGTTTAGCTTGAGCTAAAATTGAAGTACTCACTTGTTGGAGGATTTGTTGCTTAACCATTTGCGTGGTTTCTTTCGCATAATCTGTATCTTTAATACGACTATTGGAAGCGGCTAGATTTTCATGAACGTTATCTAGGTTGTTAATCGCATGACCAAACCGATTTTGCATCGCCCCCAGTTCAGCTCGGTGACTATCGACATATTCTAGTGCGGTATCAATGATAGACACTGCTCGCTGCGCGCCACCCACATCAGTAATGTCAACATTATCAACCGCTTCGTAGCCAACCAACGACAGCTGCAGCTCTGATGCAAGCTCACCTGAAAAGGCGATAGTTCCTGATGTTTCTTTTCCAGACATATAAATTTGAAGCTGGCCTTCATCATTCACTGATGCAGAGACCGCGTTAGTTTGCCCATTAATGTAGGTCGCTAGCTGCTCTATGTCATCACCAGTTTTGGCGTCGATCTGAATGGTCTGCAGATCACCAATGGCATCGGTATACTGCATACTGAGTGTTTGTGACCCTTGGCTCACTTGCCAATTTGAATCAGCCTTTCCTGCGGCAAGGTAACTAAAGCCACCCATCCTTAATTCGTCAGAGCGCATTGAGTTTAACGAGACTTGTACTGCTTCACCTGAGCTAGCACCAATTTGAAAAGCAGACTCTCCAAACGAGCCATTTAGTAACTTTCGACCACCAAAAGAGGTCGTTTCAGCGATTCTGTTCAATTCAGCATTTAAAGCACTCATTTCTTCTTGTAATGCAATTCGTTCTGACTTGCTGTTAGAACCATTTGCGGACTGCAACGAAAGATCACGCATTCTCTGAAGTAAGTTGGTCGACTCTTGCATCGCACCTTCTGCTGTCTGCATAATCGAAATACCATCATTGGCGTTTCGAACTGCAACATCGAGACCGCGCATTTGAGACTCAAGACGATTTGAGATTTGCAGACCAGCAGCATCATCTTTGGCACTATTAATACGACTCCCCGAAGCCAAACGCTCAAGAGATTGGTTCAGCATGTTCGTCGCATTGCCTAAATGGCGCTGCGCAGTCAGTGCTGAAACATTGGTATTAACCGTTATTGCCATAAATCCCTCTGTTAAAACAACGTATTGATGACACGTGTTTAAGCTGATTTGCTAAAGATAAATCACTGCCTCTTTATTTATCGGTCATTTGTAGGGAATCTTTAACAAAAAAACGGGCACAAGGCCCGTTTTTTCATTAACTTAAAAAGATTACTTAACTGCTAATTCCTGCAACATCTCAGCAGAAGGCGCGAAGAAGTAAGCACCGGTTACCGCTTTAGTAAAACGAAGCAGTTGATCCGTTTTGCCATCTGTTTCGCCATACATGCTTTCAAGCATCACTTTAAAGTTATGGATGCGATTACAGTAAGCAATAAATAGAAGCCCATGCTCACCACTAGCACTACCATAAGGTAGGCTGTGACGCACAATTTTCACCGCCTTACCCTCTTCTTTAATGTCTACTCTGCCAACGTGAGAGGCGGCAGGAACATCGTCTAGCTCAATTGAATCAGGCTTAGTACGGCCAACCACTTTCTCTTGCGCAGCCACATTTAATCGGTGCCATGACGGTAAGTCGTGTACAAAGCGCTGCACCATTACATAACTACCACCCGCAAATTCTCCCTGAGGAATTATAGCGACCTCTTGGCGAACTTCATTTTTCGGATTTTCAGTACCATCTACGAAGTCTGTCATATCGCGAGAGTCTAAGTAACGGTAACCATTGGTTTCATCTACTACATCAACATCTTGAGTAATATCAGCCAACAGCTTTCTTAGAACATAGAAGTGCAAGTCATGGCGGTTTGAATGACAGTGGATGAGTACATCTACATCACTACTTGGGGCTGTAATATCACCGCTACCTAGCGTTGGAAAATCAATAAGCTCACTTGGCGTCGATTGATTCAACTGTGACCATAGTGAGTGAGTAAAAGCGACAGACACCGATAATTTTGCTTCTGGCTGAGCATCATTAACACTATCAACTAATGCAGGAAGCGCCTTGAGATGACCCAATACAGCTGCTGTATTTTGTTTGATTTTTAATAACGTATATTGTGCAAATGGACCTGCTTCTGGCAGGATTGCACTTTGTGGTTGCGACATTAACTCGTCCTCATATTTCGAATTCTTATTAGCTTTCTTATTGCAGTGAAGGGATACGAAGGCTATCTCTCACACTACGACTATTTATTAAGTAAATAGCAAACCATAACAGTAGCATTAGGGTGATACCGTTTGCCCAACTAAACGCACCATATTCAAGATGAACATGGTACAAAGTCAAAGCGAGCTGAGCACATACTGTTACCAGTGTAATGTACCTGCCCCAGCTTACAATTTTATTGACCCAGTTCCGTTCTAGGTTACGTAAGCCAATTAACCACATGAAAATGATGCTTGGTATTCCCATAGCCAACCCGACATACAACGTCGTTTGGTCTGGATAGACAATACCAAGGATTTTAGCACCACTTTCACGACTTGCTCCAGCAACCACAAAAACAACCCAGGCTTTAGCCAATAAAATCCAACCTAGCCAAAGCCAAATTGGAGCTTTTAAAAATCCATTTTTATCATGTTGTTCAACCGAATAACGCACGAATCTGCTTACTGCTTATAACTAACTTTGCGTCACTTTACCGTAAATAGAAGCGCATGTGATCGTCTATTAACAAAATCTAGCAAAAATAAGGAGTCTTAAATGAGATTATTTGGGTATATGTTTAGGGTCTGTTGACCCTACTATCACCCTTGTTAATTGAGCGATACGAAAAATATCCAAACAATATAAGCAAGAGCACAGGTAGCCCCCACAGGATTGCATTCTTAACCGTTTTTTGGGGGTTATATAGAACAAACTCACCATAGCGAGCCGTCATAAACTCAATCACCTCCTGCTCACTTTGCCCTTCATTGATCTTTTTGAATACAATCAAGCGCAAGTCTTTCGCAATCGGAGAATTTGATTCAACCAGATTTTGGTTCTGACATTGAGGGCAACGTAAAGACTTGGCGAGATTAACCGCGACGATTTGCTGCTCTAGGGAGTGAAACTCAAACAGTTCAACAAGCTCAGAGGCTTCTTTAGTCGGTGCAGAAAAAACCGCCTGCGTGTCGGCTATGGCGGCGTAGGTAGGAGAAAGGAATAGCAATACAAAGCAAAAAATACGAATCAAAGTGATCTCTCTTCATCAAAGTACGAACTAAAATGCTTTTGCCACACAAGTTCTGTTAATCGACCAATGTGCTTTTTTACAATCATACCTTCATTATTCACTAGGTAGGTTTCTGGCGTACCCACAACACCGAGGTCAATAGCTAATCGACCTTTAGGATCGAATATCACATCACTAAATGGATTACCGTCATCTATTAAGTACTGCTGGGCTGCTCGCATATCATCACGATAATTCAAGCCGATAACAGGCACACCTTGTTGACTTAAACTCAATAGATAACTGTGTTCACTTCGGCAAACGCCACACCACGTTGCCCAAACATTTACGATTTGGTGTCCCCGGCCTATCATCACTTGTTCAGTTATCGTTTTATCACCAACGACCAGATCAACTGAACTAAAGCTAGGGAAGTTTCGAACGGCACCTTCAACAACCTTAGAGTTACTTTGATTGAAGATACTGACTATCGTTATGATCGCGAAGCTAAAGACAACTATCGTTAAGATGATTAAATTACGTAACTTGGACTTGCTCATGTTGCTCTACTCGTGTTTTTTTTGATGACATCATCGCCACAACCCCGCCTAACATCATCATAAATGTACCAAACCAAACCCAGCGAATATACGCTTTGTACTGTATTTTTACCGCATAGCTATTACTACTTAATTTCTCACCTAGGGTGACGTAAATATCACCATGCCAAAAAATTTTGATCGCAGGCTCACTCATATTCATAACACGCACGGGATAATGACGACGTTCTGGTGAAACAGTAAATGACCGTCCATTTTGGTGAATCAACTCTATCTCAGCGCGCTCAGCGGTATAGTTAGGCCCAACAACCCAGTGAGTGTCATGATAAATAACCTGCCACTGCTGGAAGTCAAACTGAGTCTCACTAGACAGCTTTCGCCCTAATTCATGTGAGTGCTCACTATTCATTACCGCACCAATACATGAAATGGCTATGCCGACATGAGCCAATAGCGAAGCAAATTGATTTAATTTAAATCCAGCGGCAATGAACGTATATACGTGGCTCGCGATAACCCATATTGCCAGTATCCAAACTAACCATACAACACCTTTAATCTGTGTAACAAATAACTGCTCAGTCTGTAGTTGAGGATACTGAACTAGAGAAAGAAGCCCCACATAGCACACACTGCCCAATAGCAGAGATAACCCAGTAATAAATAAGCACTGTCTTAGCGTAACGTAATGACCTTTATACCACTTCAATAACGGACCGATACCCATGGCAACAAGAGATAACAGTGTAATGGGTAATATCAGCGTGTTAAAATAAGGGGCACCAACAGAAATGCTGCCTAGGCCAAAAAGCTCATACAGCATCGGATAAAAAGTGCCAAGAAACACGGTAAACGTAGTAACAACTAACAGCCCAATCGCGACATAAAGAAGATAGCTACGACTGACTAATGCTCGAACCGGCTGACTCGAAATTGCATCGAACTTGAAGACCAATAAACCTAACGAACCAATCAGTGCGGTTACTAAAATGAGCAGTAGAGCGATACCTTTACCTGGGTCAACTGCAAACGCATGAACAGATGTGAGCACCCCTGATCGAACAATAAATGTACCAAGAATACTAAAACAGAATGTCGAGATGGCGAGCCCGATTGCCCAACGATGAAACATTTTGTATCGATGTGCAGCTAGATGTGCGTGAAGTAGCGCAGTACCCGTTAACCAGGGTAACAGTGACGCATTTTCAACGGGATCCCAGAACCACCAACCTCCCCAGCCAAGCTCGTAATAGGCCCACCACGAACCTAATACAATTCCACCAGTTAAGAATACCCAAGAAACCAGTGTGAAATTACGACTCAAAGTTAACCATTCGACATCGAACTTTTCGCGCATCATTGATGCACACGCAAAAGCCAGCACTGTGGCATAGCCAATGTAACCGAGATAAAGAAGAGGTGGGTGGAATATCAATCCGACATCTTGCAGCATCGGATTAAGATCACGACCTTCGCTCATGAACTCTAAAGATGGCGCGTATGGATTTGACGCGAGTAAGGTAAACCAAGAAAAAGCGGCGATCAACAAGTTCATCAGCCAAAGCACATCGCTTATATATTGAGATCGAACTTGCTTAATAAAGGATATAACGGTTGCCCAACAACACAGTGTCATCACCCAAAATAGCATGGACCCTTGATGCCCACCCCAAATGGCCGCTATTTTGAAGAAGATAGGAAGTTGAGAATTTGAATGAGAAGCAACGTATTCAAGACCAAACTGGTCCGTCACAAACGCTGCTCCTAATAAGAGCAAACTTGATAAAGAGAGTAAGCCATTAAGTCGTGTTATTGGTAGCATCAAAGCATGTGTCTCTTGCTTATACCACCAACGCTCTACTACGTAATAAAATGCTAAAACTGAACTTAATACTGTAACCAAAAGTAGTGTTACAAAGCCTAACTCTCCTACCATTCTTATCCTTTTGACCTCATCGCTATAATGAAAACAATCTAGACGACTGTCATTTGTCCTGCATAGAGGATAAACGTTCTGAGCATTAACACACCCACTAAGCTCAAGGTCGTTACAACTAGTATAAAGCCGCTGTTATGGCGAACTTCCTTCGGTGTTACTGCATTAAGCACTAGTGGTAAAATCATGCCCACTAGAATAACACCAATCCAGAACCATTTAGCCCAAAACCCACTCCCAATAGCATTCCAGGCTGCAAGCTCTGCTTGACCACCACTAAAGATAAGGCCAGTGAAGAAAGTAACAAGAACAAACAGTTCAAACAGTACAACAGGACGTTCAAAACCATGTACCCAACTAACACTAGGGCTGTTCATTGGCTCTTTAAACACCAAGATGCCAAACAGCAGACATGCCGCTGCACCTGATGACAAACTAGAGAACAAGAATAAGATCGGTAAGACCGGATTATTGAGCATTGGAAAGGTTTGAAGTGCTGATAACAAGAAGCCGGTATAGGCGGCTAGGGTAACCGCTAAGATACCAAGAAATACTTCGATTGCATTTTCGAATCTTCCTAACTTCAGTAATATTCCATCAACAAAATCAAACTTGCCTTGTAGCAAGCCTACGATTTGTTTTCTGAAAATAATGCCTATCCAAGCAAACAGTACCGCCATGTAGATGTTAAACAACATCACACCCATCGACATAACTGACGTCGGATTATAGAAAATCATGATCTTCCAGAAATCTAACGGTTTTGTTAGATGGAAAACCAAAATAGTTAAGCCTACAACGATACCAAATGGCGCCAGAAAAGCGGTTGCCTTCATGATTCCATTGTCAGCAGAATCTCCTTCTATAACCTTCCTTTTTAAATAAATAGAGATCATTACTGCGCCAGCTGACATACCAGCTAAGAACAGATAGATTGCTATGATCCAATCCCATACAACCGTACCAGATTGAAATGCGGTAGCCCATGCACTCATGATCAAACCTCCCCTTTCTTATTCGGTATTTTGTATAGCTTAGGCTTCGTACCTAGGTGTAACTTGTCTCGATAAACAACCTCATTGTTGATCAACTTACTGATTTCACTCGCAGGGTCGTTAAGATCGCCAAAGGTTAAAGCGTTCGTAGGGCAAGATTCCACACACGCAGGTAATTTACCTTGTGCAAGATTAGTATCGCGACAGAAATTACATTTATCTGCTGAACCGTTTTCAGGATGGAAGAATCGAACTTGGTAAGGACACGCTAACAGGCAGTAGCCACAACCAACACACTTCTCTTGGTGAACATCGACAATACCGGTTTTTTCATCTTTATAGGCTGCACCCGTTGGGCAAACCATCACGCAAGGGGCGTTATCACAGTGTTGACAAGAATTACGTGTAAAGCGGTATTCAACGTCAGGAAATTCACCTTTCGGCTCACTGCGAACAATCTCTAAGCGAGACACACCTTCAGGAACCTTATTCACTTCGCGACACGCATCTGTACAGGCAGTACAACCGATACAAGCGTTTTCATCATGCACCATGCCATAAAGCTTAGTGCCATCTTGTTCAACGTTAGCCAACGTTTTTCGGCTACTTAGCGTGGCCGTTCCTGCTATACCAGTAGTAACAATTACCGCACCAGCGCCAGTTAAGAAGTTTCGTCTAGAACAGCTCATACTACTTCTCCTCTTCTTTTTGGTTAAAATCAGAGTGGCAATCCACACACATTTGGATTTTTTCTTTACGTTCTATTCCTAGAACTTTAGCCTTCTTAGCATGAACATCGTGGCAATTTGAGCAGGTAAGGTTTTTAGCGTGAACATCGTGTGTCCAACTCTTATCTTGTAACTTTTTAGGGGTATGACAATCAATACATTCACTGTTAGCCTTCAAAATCAGTTCAGGATCTTGAAAAACCTTATCCGTACCTTGTTTAGATTGTGCGCTGGAGTATTTGATGACTTCTGGGGCACCTTCACGGTGATCCGGACTTATACTGTTATGACATTCCGTACAGTTGACTTCACGACCAAGAATCTTGTGCGCGTCCTCTCCATGGGAACCCGATAATGTCTCTTTTGAATCCTTATGACATTGGACACATTTATAGTCCTTGTCACGGATAAGCGTAACTTCATGTCGACCTGACGTATCTTCAGACTGCAAGGTTGAAGTATCGGCAACGGCATGAAGAGAATAACCATAGAGGCAGAATGCAAGAATAGACTTTAGCATTATGACTATGGCCAACTTTATATTGCCCATTTTATCCTTTCCTTATATCAGCGCTAATACAGGAACTGGTTATTAAAAACGATAATCATACTGTTAAGTGATAATTAAATGCTAATAATAACTATTCGCAACCATTATTTACTGATCAAATTTAACGTCTTCCAGAGTTATAAAAAACAAACCCTAAATGATATCAATTCTTATTTCGGAATAAGCCACAACGCTATATTGTTTATACTACGCGCCTGCCTATTTAGAGGTAGGGTGTTAGTTCAAAAAGCAGACACGTATCACCCTATTTATTCTCAGGCCTTTGTCGCTAAGTGTTTGATAAAAATCAGGTTAACAAAGCTACAAATAACCCTTAAGGGGTAGAAATGGGGAATCGTGAGCTACATCACCATTGTGAATTGATCTAAAACAATCTATTCAATGTAAGCAACTATTATTAATTGTTACATCCAGTAATATTATTAATAGTTCTCCAATTCTTTATTTCGATATAGCCAGTTCACAACGCTGTTTATAACAAAAACAGAATACGGAGATAACACTGTGAAAAAATTGCATTGGATTCCTAAATCCGCTGCAGCAATGATATTGGTAGCCGCCACTATATTTAGTGCTACGAGTTTTGCTGCATCAGAAAAAAAAGGATTAGCTGAAGCTGACCCTCGTAATGAAACTTACGAGCAAAACCACCCCGACCAATATAAGACTTGGAAAGAAACCTCAGAAAGTGAACAGATAGAAGATGCCCTAGCGGAAGATCCAAACATGGTCATCATGTGGGCAGGTTATGGTTTTGCTAAAGACTATAACAAAGCACGTGGTCACTTTTTCGCCCTTGACGATGTACGCCAAACACTGCGTACTGGTGGACCTCAAGATGAAAAGTCGGGTCCAATGCCAATGGCGTGTTGGAGCTGTAAAAGTCCAGATGTCGGCCGCGTTATTGAAGAGCGTGGAGAAGATGGATACTTTGAAGGTAAATGGGCACGTTTAGGCTCTGAAATTTCGAACCCTATCGGTTGTGCTGATTGTCACGACACTCGAAGCGAAGAGTTTAAAAATGGCGAGCCAGCTCTAGCCATCACTAAGCCTTATGTTGAGCGAGCTTTTGAAGCCATCGATAAGCCTTTTGAACATCAATCTCGTTTAGACCAACAGGCCTCAGTATGTGCTCAGTGTCACGTCGAGTACTACTTTACCGGACCAACTAAGGGCGTTAAGTTCCCTTGGGATATGGGTACCTCGGTTGAAGAAATGGAGCGCTACTATGACGCGCTTGGTTTTAAAGACTGGACACATAAAGTCTCTAAAGCACCAATGTTGAAAGCTCAACACCCGGGCTACGAGACTTGGCGTGATGGAATGCACGGTAAAAACAAAGTCGTTTGTGCTGATTGTCATATGCCAAAAGTAACCAAAGAAGACGGCACCGTTTATACGGATCATAAAGTGGGTAACCCATTTGATCGCTTCGAAGATACTTGTGCTCAGTGTCATACTCAATCTAAGCAAGTAATGCGTGATATCGTTTCAACTCGTAAAGCTCAAGTATTAAATATGAAGCTAACGGCAGAAAAACAAATTGTTGCAGCGCACTTTGAAGCTGGCGCAGCATGGGATGCCGGTGCAACGGAAGCAGAAATGGCACCAATTCTACAAGATATTCGTCATGCACAATGGCGTTGGGATTATGCTATAGCCTCTCACGGTGTCCATATGCACGCTCCTGAAGTCGCACTAGAAGTGCTTGGAACAGCTGTTGACCGTGCTGCCGATGCCCGTACTAAACTTGTACGCTTGCTTGCG
Organism: Vibrio lamellibrachiae; assembly: GCF_050337265.1. Classification (NCBI taxonomy): domain Bacteria; kingdom Pseudomonadati; phylum Pseudomonadota; class Gammaproteobacteria; order Vibrionales; family Vibrionaceae; genus Vibrio; species Vibrio lamellibrachiae. The sequence goes on along the minus strand of NZ_JAKJSU010000006.1, from coordinate 51,968 downwards.
AAGAAAGGCATTACTGACCCGATTGAAATTCCAGATATTTCAACCAAAGAGAAAGCACAACAAGCTCTTGGTATGGATATGGATGGCATGAACAAAGAGAAGCAAGACTTCTTGAAAACGGTTGTTCCTAATTGGGAAGAAGCCGCAGAGAAACGTCAAGCTGATTACTAAGCCACGCTAAAATTACAATAGTAATAAAGAGCCAAGTTCATAACTTGGCTCTTTTTTTATCAATCATATCTGGCCAAGAAACTCTGCCTTGATCGCTAATTTACACGACTCTAAAACTGCCCTGACTCTTCACCATACAATGACATAGACTTCATACGCAGCTGATTTATCTATACGTTTTATCCTTACTATATCGCCCAAGTAATACACCTAGTCAGGATATAACAATGAATATTAAAGCCATTGCTTTAGCAATAACCGGCATACTTGTACTCGCAGCATGTAAAGAAGAGGCATCTATCCCAACAGGGCCGACACACGCAACAATTACACTGGTAGAAGCCGTAACAGAGTCAACTAAAACACCACACAAAGTGTGTAATGACGTTGTTGTGACAAAACAGGCAGAAGTCAAAGATGATGGAAAAGTTTTAGGAACACTTGGGGGGGCCGCAGCAGGTGCAGCACTTGGTAATCAAGTAGGTGGCGGCTCGGGTAAAACAGTCGCAACCGCGGTTGGTACCGTTGCGGGGGCAATGACAGGCAGACAGATTCAAGAAAATGCTCAGAAGAATAGTACTACGACAACGACAGAAAGGCGCTGTACTACAGAGTACACCAACTCAACAGATGTCGTGGGCTACGATGTCACTTATGAAATTGCGGGAATTTCAACAACAGTTCGAACAGACAATCAGCCTCAAAGTAATACCTTTCCAATTATTGATGGGAAGGTAATTATTCCCCATTAAAAGATAATGAATTAATCATCATTTCTACTACACAACCTGACTATTTAGTTTTTCAGGTTGTGTCACTAATTCAACTACCCCTGCGATAAGGTAACTCTAGTTACTAAGCAAACCCTTAGCTTCAAAATCATTGATGGCAAACAGGCTATATTTCGTAAAACCATGAATCGTTCGCTACGTTCAGTAACTCAGGTGCACTGCCGTCTAATTGATAGATGTGAAATGCTTGCAACGGCGGTGAATACACATGTAACGTCACTAAAGGTAAATCATCAGACTGTAAGTTAGATATCTGGTGAATGTCATTGTCTTGCCCTACCGTGACAGACCCTTCTTTATAAAAAGTGGAATTTGTCGCGTAAATTTGACCATTGTCTGCGGTGTCAAATACCGTTTCAGTCGCGTCTCCGAGTAAGATTTTTACACCACAGGCAGAGTTAAGGTGATCATGTATTTTGCTGCGCTGACCATTTAGCCAACTAAGAATAAGAATTTCACATTGCTCACTACGAAACAAACGCCTACGGCAATAGTTCTCTTTTTGAAAACTCGAGAGACGTTTTACTTCCCCATTGCTCAACGTAACCTTATCCAGCAAATAACGAATAGTAGACAGTGATAGTGGTTTATTCGCCGCTTCCATATGAACTAGAAACTCATCAAAGCATATAGTGTCATCAGAGCCGATTAAGCTACGCAGCGAATTTGTACTAGTTGCTGTATTAGTAGATTCGGACAAGTGATCTCCTCAGAAGAGATTTACTCTTTTGCTTATTGCACACCTACTAAACAATAGACCAAACACTCCTAAGCAGCATTCTGTTCACTAGACATTCGCATAGCATCAAACTTCGTTTTCTCATCGTAAGTTTGACTAAACTGCTCTATTAGCTGCGCGACATGTGATTCATCAATTTTCTCTCCGACCCAAACGATTTGTTGGCAGCGATGGTCGAACAGATTCACAGCGCGATAGAAGTTTGCACCAGTAGTTTCCATAACCTCACCGCTCAGTCTTTCCACCGATGTTTGCACAGGCTTAATGAGTTCTTTTTGGCCCAATGACGATTCAATTCGATAAAGATAACCATCTTCTATTTTCTGTCGACTCCAGTATTCAAATAAATCACAGTTCAGAGTCACTCTCGATAACAGTACAGCAGATGACGACATGGAAAGTGGGGAAATATTCACTGGCGTATGCTTGAACTCGGGCTGCCCCGATAAACCATCGCTGATGGGTAGAATGAGCTCACAAGGTTTACTCTGTTTCGCAGTTACCGCATTCCAGTGTATTGGCATAAAGAGTTGATCTTCACTCACCTCTTTAGTGGTGGTTGCACGGGCAATCACCTTACCAATCTGGCTGGTCACCTCAACCAATTGCCCATCTAAGATGTCATACGTTTGAGCAGTAATAGGGTGAATTTGTACATAAGGCTCTGAAGCATGAGACGCTAGCCTTGCTGATAGCCCCGTTCGAGACATGGTATGCCAGTGATCTCGTGTTCGACCACTGTTAAGCACCAGTGGATAGCTCTTATCTGTCTCGCCTAATGGTTTTGCATGCTGAACCGCAATGAACTGCGCTTTTCCGCTAGTAGTATAAAAACGATAGTCGCTAAACAGTGAGCGGTGCACAAGCTCAGATTGAAGCTCTAGCACGGGCCATTGCTGTGGCGTTAATCGGCTATAGCCTAGGTCATCAAGCTGAGTAAGCCCAATAAGATTTAAATCTCTTGGTTTCTCTTCATGGCCTAATGCCGTTAACTGGGCATATTCACTGAAAACCTCTCCTTCATGGCGATAACTGAAACTATCTTCAAAGCCCATCTTTTTCGCCACTTCACTGACTATCCACCAATCGGGCTTCGCGCTCCCGGGGCTAGGTAGCAATCGACGTTGCCTTGAGATTCGACGTTCTGAGTTGGTGACGGTTCCTGACTTCTCACTCCAGCCTTGAGCGGGCAATAACAAATCTGCCATTCGCGTGGTTTCAGTATCTTCAATACAATCTGACACAACGACAAATGGGCAGGTTTCTAATGCTGCTTTAATTTTATCGCTATCGGGCAGGCTCACCATAGGGTTGGTGCCCATGATCCACACCGCTTTGATCTTACCTTCTTTCATGGCATCAAACATGTCGATGGCTTTTAGCCCTGCCTTTTTAGCTAGTGAATCAGTTTGCCAGAAATCACTGATCATTTGATGCTGTGTCGGGTCATCAAATTCCATGTGGGCTGCAAGCGTATTGGCCAGTGCCCCAACCTCACGGCCGCCCATTGCGTTAGGCTGACCAGTCACAGAGAATGGACCAGATCCTACTTTACCTATTTGCCCCGTTGCTAGGTGGCAGTTAATTATACTGTTCACCTTATCGCAGCCTTGGCTCGATTGGTTCACGCCTTGAGAATAGATAGTGACGACTTTATTGGCACCAGCGAACGTTTGATAAAAATCGATAAGATCTTGGTTATCGACCCCAGTTTCAATTTCAGCGTTGCTTTCTAGCGTCGATTGCTTTAAAGCCTTATCAAAGCCCTGAGTGTGCTGTGATACAAAGGTATGATCTACGTGCCCGTTCTCATCTAAATAGCTCAGCAAGCCATTGAACAAAGCAACATCAGAACCTGATTTAACACCGAGATGAAGATCCGCGATGCTACAAGTCTCTGTTTCTCTAGGATCAATAACGACCACTTTCATCGCGGGGTTCGCTTGCTTGGCTTGACGCAATCGCTGAAAAAGCACCGGATGGCACCAAGCTAAGTTTGATCCCACAATCACAACCACATCGGTTTGTTCAATATCTTGATAGCTAACCGGAACGGTATCGGTACCAAATGCGCGTTTATGTCCTACTACGGATGAAGCCATACAGAGGCGAGAGTTACTATCGATATTGCTACTGCCAATAAATCCTTTCATCAACTTATTGGCGACGTAATAGTCTTCAGTTAACAACTGACCGGATACGTAAAATGCGACTGAATCTGGGCCGTACTCGTTGATTGCTTGATTAAACTTATCGGCAACCAATTCTACTGCATCATCCCAAGCAAGGCTTTTTGTTTGCTCACCCTGTCTATTCTCGCGAAAAGTAGGATGAAGCAGTCGCCCGTCATGAATAACGGTATCGCCTAGTGCTATCCCTTTGGTACATAGCTTACCAAAGTTCGATGGGTGCTCTTGGTCGCCACGAACTTCCAGTTTCCCTGACGACATTGGCCTTGCTTCTACACCACAGCCGACACCGCAATAGGCGCAGGTTGTTTTAATCCATCCTTCGTTATTCGTATTCATTATTGCCTCATCCACATTGAGTCTAATTCTTCTACTTACGTAATCTGCAACATTTACGCCAAGCTCAACAAAATGAACGCATCAATTTCGATCAATACACATTGTTTAATAATCAATAACTTACATTCACAACAAAGACGACCTACCTATAAATAGGTAGAGATCGCATTATATTAGTGCGTACTTTTGCACCAAGTTACAACCTATTGCACCATAAACGCCCAATAACTCGCATTTTTGATTAGTTAGCCGTGCTACAAAAACAAGTCAAACCGCCTCAAATTAATCCTTATCCAATTGAAATATAAGAATTAATGATTTGTTTTCACAAATAAATTTCGCTTTGGCACTCTCCTTGCTCTAATCCAATTAATCAATTTCAACCCATCAGTTTGCAGTTAATGGAGTAACGCAATGAAGATAAATTCTAAGCAGTACGGGGTTGTCACCTTAGTTAGCGCAGGTCCTGGTGATCCAGAGCTACTGACAATTAAGGCTGCTAAAGCCATCAATAATGCTGAAGTCATTGTTTTTGACAATTTAGTCAGCAAAGAAATTCGAGCGACCTTCCCTGATCATGTTGAAAAAATTTACGTTGGTAAAAAGAAAGGCAGCCACAGTAGAACTCAAGATGAAATAAACCAGCTAATGATTGAGCTTGCGACTCATGGGAAAAGCATTTGCCGAGTGAAAGGTGGCGATGCTTTTATATTTGGACGTGGTAGTGAAGAGATGTTGCTGCTTGCTCAAAAAGGCATTCGTGTTGACGTGATTCCTGGTATTACTGCAGCGTCTGGTTGTTCTACTTATTCTCAAATTCCATTAACACATCGCGGTATCGCGCAAGGTTGTACCTTTATCACCGCGCACGCCGATAAAAAACTCACAATTAAATGGGAGGCGTTAGCCTCTCTGAAACAGACCCTGGTTATCTATATGGGTCTTAGCCAGACAGACATGATTAGCCAGCAATTGTTGTCTGCGGGTATGGATAAAAACACCCCTATCGCTTTCATAGAAAAAGGGTGTACCCAAGAACAGAGAACAGTTATTGGCACACTCAATCAGCTGACTGAACTCAAAGAGCAACACAATATTCAATCTCCCGCTCTAATTGTTATCGGCCAAGTCGTCTCTATCTCAGAGAAAATGCAATGGCTAGAGCAGCGAACCAAACACTCTGTCGAGAGTGAAAATCAGGAAGATAATCAACAATTAAAACTGTCGGCATAAACAATATTCGAAGAACAGAATCTAATTATAAATTTACACAGGAAGTCAAAAAATGAGCAAACAACGGATTGTGGTCGTGGGCAACGGAATGGTTGGTCACAAGTTCATTGATACTTTAATCAAGTCACCAAGCGATGATGTTGAAGTCATCACCTTCAGTGAAGAGAAGTATCTAGCGTACGATCGTGTTCAACTTACATCGTATTTCAATGGCAAAAGCGCCGAAGATCTGGCAATGACCAGCGAAGCTTACTATCAAGAAAACGGCGTTAGCTACGTCGTGAATGAGAAAGTCACCTCTCTCGATACCGACAATAACCAAGTTGTTACCGCAAGCGGACGTATTGAAGGTTACGATAAATTGATTCTTGCAACGGGCTCCTTCCCTTTTGTTCCACCTATTCCGGGCAATGACCAAGAACATTGTCACGTATACCGTACCTTAGATGACCTTGATGCTATCGAACTGTCGAGCAAACAAAGTAGAACAGGCGTAGTTATTGGCGGGGGGCTATTAGGTCTTGAAGCTGCAAACGCACTGAAAAACCTCGATATTGAAACGCATGTTGTTGAGTTTGCTCCTCGCCTAATGGCCGTCCAACTTGATGCGGGTGGAGGCGACCTACTTAGACGTAAAATTGAAGACCTTGGCGTAATGGTTCATACCGAGAAAGCGACCTCGGAGATCGTGGCAGGAGAAAGCGCGCGATACCGTATGAACTTTGCAGACGGCAGCCACATTGAAACCGACATGATTGTTTTCTCGGCGGGTATTCGCCCTCAAGATGAGCTCGCTCGTGATACCGCTATTGAGCTTGGCGGCCGTGGCGGTATTGTTATCAACAACCAATGCCAGACAAGCCTTCCTGATGTATACGCCATCGGCGAATGTGCTCTTTGGGATCAAAAAATCTACGGATTAGTAGCGCCTGGTTACCAAATGGCAAAAGTGGCCGCGACTCATATTCTTTCGAGCCTCCCAACTTCAAAAGAAGCAAGCGATCTCGAATTTACTGGCGCAGACATGAGCACTAAACTTAAGCTTCTTGGCGTTGATGTGGCGAGTATTGGTGAAGTTCACGACAAAACACCTGGCGCGCTTTCGTATACCTATAGTGATGAAATCGAGCAGGTCTATAAACGCTTAATCATCTCTGAAGATGGAAAGAAAATCGTTGGCGCAGTCTTAGTGGGTGATGCCGAAGCTTACGGGACGTTGCTGCAGATGATGCAGAACGACATGCCACTGCCAGAAAACCCTTCCGTACTTATTCTTCCTAACGTGGCACAAGATGAGTCTGCAGGGATGGGGATTGAAGCCCTACCCGATACCGCAATGATCTGTTCATGTTTTGATGTGACTAAAGGTGATATCAAGCAAGCCGTTGCCGCTGGTTGTACAACAATGGCTTCACTAAAAGAGACCACCAACGCATCAACAGGGTGTGGCGGCTGTAGCGCTCTTGCGAAACAGGTTCTCGATAGCGAATTAAGTAGCTTGGGTGTTGAGGTCAACAATGATATCTGTGAGCACTTTGCTTATTCTCGCCAAGAGCTAAGCGATATTGTTCGCGTCAACAAAATCCAAACCTTCGACTCAATTTTAGACTCTCATGGTAAAGGTCTTGGCTGTACTATTTGTAAGCCAGCTATCGGTTCTATCTTGGCCTCTTACTGGAATGATTACATTCTAGAGGACGAACATATTGAGCTTCAAGATACCAATGATGTCTACCTTGGTAACATGCAAAAAGACGGAACCTATTCTGTCGTACCACGCATCGCTGGCGGTGAGATCACTCCTGACCGTCTCATCGTGTTGGGTGAGGTTGCTAAAAAATACGACCTTTACACCAAGATCACTGGTGGCCAACGTGTCGACTTATTTGGCGCTCAACTTAATGAACTACCAGCGATTTGGAAAGAGCTCATAGACGCAGGGTTTGAAACCGGACACGCTTACGGAAAGTCAGTACGTACGGTTAAGTCATGCGTTGGTAGTACTTGGTGTCGCTACGGTGTAGGTGACAGTGTTGGCTTCGCTATTGATATCGAAAATCGCTACAAAGGACTTCGTTCTCCACACAAACTCAAGTTTGCTGTCTCTGGTTGTACCCGTGAGTGTGCAGAGGCTCAGTCTAAAGACATCGGTATTATCGCAACAGATAAGGGGTGGAACTTATACGTCTGTGGGAACGGTGGTATGAGACCACGCCATGCCGACCTATTTGCAAGCGATCTCGATACACCCACTCTGGTTAAATACATCGACCGCGTACTGATGTTCTATATCCGTACAGCTGACCGTCTACAACGTACGTCGGTGTGGTTAGAAAACCTAGAAGGCGGCATTGAATACCTCAAGCAAGTTGTCATTGAAGATAAACTTGGATTGGCGGAAGAACTAGAAAAAGAGATCGAACTGAATATCTCTAAATACCAGTGTGAATGGAAAACAACCATTGAAAACCCACAAAAATTGAAACGCTTTAAGCACTTTGTAAACAGTGACCAAACGGATCAAAACCTAACGTTTACCACTCTACGAGAACAGCGATTCCCAACACCTGCGGCTAAACATGATTTTGGTAAAGAAATCGACGTCGTTGAAGTGTAAATAACCGCTTTAGTTAACGCTATACCCTAAGTAATTGGAATTGCAGTGAGGCGACAAGTGAGTGAGGCCCCAAGAGCATAGCTCGTCTATGCGATTGGGGGGAATAAGCGCCGTTAACAAAGCTGCACGTTCAAGTACTAAGGGGATATTTAAGATTAAGTAATGATTAGGAGAAAACTCATGGAAAACTGGATTACCGTTTGTTTAACAGAAGATTTAACCCCAAATATGGGCGTTTGTGCCAAGGTCGAGGAAGAGCAAGTCGCCATCTTTTACTGTGGTCGAAACAGTAAGCTATATGCGCTATCTAATTTAGACCCATTCAGCGGTGCGAACGTTATCTCGCGAGGCATCATCGGTTCATTGAACGATGAGCCATGCGTCGCGTCGCCGCTGTATAAGCAGCACTTCAATTTGGAAACAGGTGTATGTCTTGAAGAGCCTCAACATCAGTTAGCCACATACCCTGTGCGACTTAACGACAACAAGGTTCAAGTTCAGTTGCCTGAATCCGTCGCGGCTTAATGACTCAATTAGAATTTCATCAACGGATGCATTGCGTCAGACGATGAGAATAGATAACCAGAATGAGTCGATCTGAAATAATTGGAACTGTGAAACAACAGCAGTTATGAAAAACAGTGGCTCATTCAAAAACTTCGCCTATCAGGATCAATTACTATGGATAGTACAGCCTTTTCGTTATTTTCTTTTAAAGGAAAAATGAAGGTATTGCACCTCAGTTGGATGGCATTTTTTATCACATTTGTCGTGTGGTTTAACTTTGCTCCCTTATTATCAATGGTCAAAGAAACACTTGGTTTGACCAATGAAGAAATCAAAACCCTGCTCATACTCAATGTCGCGTTAACCATTCCTGCGCGAGTATTAATCGGTATGCTTACCGACAAATACGGCCCAAAAATTGTCTACTCAGCCTTGCTCGCGGTCTGTTCCATTCCGTGTTTCATGTTTGCGTTTGCCAATTCCTTTATCCAAGCGGCTATTGCTCGTTTCCTAATTGGCTTTATTGGTGCGGGTTTCGTTATCGGTATCCGACTCGTTTCTGAATGGTTTCCTCACGATGAACTAGGGACAGCAGAAGGCATCTACGGTGGCTGGGGCAACTTTGGCTCTGCGGCCGCTGCATTTAGCCTTCCTACTCTAGCACTCGTATTCGGTGGCGATGAAGGGTGGCGTTACGCTGTCGGCATTACTGGGTTAATGAGCTTAGCTTTCTCTTTTATTTTCTACGCCAATGTAGAAGACACACCAAAAGGCGCAACCTATTTCAGGCCTAAGCACTTAACGGCAATGGAAGTCACCAGTAAGGGCGATTTCTATTTCCTGCTTATTATGAAGATTCCAATGTACGCTGCGCTTGCGTTACTTGGATGGAAATTATCGCCTTCAGGTATCGGCATGCTGTCCGACTTTACTATCACTTGTCTCTACCTATCGTTAGTACTTTTATACGCCTACGAAGTCAGCCAAGTGTGGAAAGTAAATAAGAATATCTTCACCGAACCAGTGCCTGAGATTCATCGCTATAAATTCAAGCAGGTTGCTGTGCTTAATATTTTGTATTTTGCGACTTTTGGCTCTGAGCTTGCTGTGATCTCAATGCTACCGCTGTTCTTTTCTGAGACGTTTGAATTAACCCCAGTCATGGCCGGTATGGTTGCATCCGCATACGCCTTTATGAACTTGATGTCTCGCCCTGGTGGCGGTTGGATCTCTGATAGGTGTGGTCGTAAGCCGACGCTACTAATTCTGACTGCAGGTCTCGCCATCGGTTACTTTTTAATGGGGCAAGTAGAGAGTGATTGGCCGCTATGGTTAGCTGTTGCTGCTGCGATGGCATGTTCTTTCTTTGTTCAAGCGGGTGAAGGGGCTGTGTTTGCGACAGTACCATTAATCAAGCGCAGAATGACCGGACAGATCGCTGGGATGACAGGCGCATATGGTAACGTGGGAGCAGTGGTTTATCTCACGGTCTTATCATTTGTAGACTACAGCACCTTCTTCTTTGTGATTGCCGGTACAGCGGTGGTTGGATTTGCCACATTACTGATGATGGAAGAGCCAAATGGTCAAATTGCAGAGGTCAATGAAGATGGTAGTGTCACTATGATTGATGTGTCTCATTAGCATCAATCATAGCTAGGCATTATAAAAATCGGGGATATTGGTTCCTCTGAATTATTAGGGCACAGAGTGCTTGCACACCATTTTATGCCCTGTCGTAATAATACTGACTGCCAATATCGTTCAGAAGCTCTGCTCCAGCAGGGCTTTTGTTCAGTTTTAAAATAAAATGACTTTTGCTAAAGAATAGAGATAAAGAACGGGGATAAATAATGGGCGTAAACAACATTCAAACCGAAGCTTCACTCTCTGTCACTTTTGGTGGTACATCACTGACAGGGCTAAGAGATGAGAATCAAGATGCTTTTTTGGTGAAAAGCCCGGCACAAAAAACTGAACTAGAACATAAAGGTATCGTTGCTTGTATTGCTGATGGTGTTAGCTGTAGCGAACAAGGGCAAAAAGCCAGTCACACCGCAACCATGCAATTCATTACCGATTATTACGCCACTCCAGATACTTGGAGCGTTAAACACTCAGCCAGTAAAATTGTTTCCGCTTTAAACTCTTGGTTATTCTCTCAAGGCCAGAAGCAGAACCTTAATCATAATGGGTTAGTGACAACCCTCAGCTCAGTCATCTTCAAATCCAATACCGCACATATTTTTCATATTGGCGACAGCCGTATCTATCGCTTAAGAGATAACAAGCTTCGTCTATTAACTCGTGACCACCAAAGAACCAATTTTGGCAAAGGTTCCTATTTGACCAGAGCTCTAGGGATCGATAACCAGCTCGAAGTCGATTATCAAACGGTGACACTGCAAGTCAACGATCGTTTTATCCTCACCACCGACGGCGTGCATGATTTTTTATCTCAATCTGAATTTAGTCAATTGGCGACGCAACAAGAACATTCACACGAAGAAATCAGTAACGGGTTCTGTCAATTAGCGCTAACGAACGGCAGCCATGATAACTTAAGCTGTTTAATCATCGATGTGAAGCAACTACCTCAGCAGTCTTTATTCGAACATCAAAAACAACTGATCAAAAAAGCCATTCCGCCCGCTATGGTAGCGAACAACAAAATAGATAACTTTATTGTCGACAAGGTGCTCTATGCAGGTCCTCGCAGCCATGTTTATCTTGTTCACGATAAGAACAACTTTCAGTCCTTTGTGCTCAAAGCGCCATCACTGAATTACATTGACGACCATGATGTACTTTCTCAGTTTTCAAATGAATACTGGGTGGGTAGCCAACTCAATAACAGCCGAATAATGAAAGTCTATCCGACGCCTATCGATTCCAAATTTTGCTATCAACTTTGTGAGTATATTGATGGGATAACACTTAGGCAGTGGATGTACGATAACCCTAGCCCTTCCTTAGAAAAAGTACGAACCCTAATGGATGAGTTGATTAAAGCCATTAGAGTATTACAGCGTGCTGAAATGGTTCATCGAGACCTCAAGCCCGAAAATATCATGATCCTCGATAACGGCAGCATCAAACTTATCGATTTTGGTTCGGTAAAGGTCAGTAGCTTAGAAGAAGGGGTGACTGAACCGAAAGAAGCAATACCGTTAGGTGATGTCAATTACGCCGCATCTGAGTATCTACAAAATGGCATCAGTTCAATTTCCAGTGATCTATTTTCTATCGCGGTGATTGGTTATGAAATGCTTTGTGGAAAACGTCCGTATCCACCAATTAAGGGGCAAACTGTTCAATCGGCTCGTCATCACAATTGGCAATATCGCTCTCTCGCTTCACAACGTCGTGATGTACCGACTTGGTTTGACCTCAGTATTCAAAAGGCGTGTAACCCTTCGCCAAGTCAGCGCTACCATGTTTTGAGTGAGTTTATCCATGACCTCTACACACCAAACCCTAAACTCATAAAAGCCGCGCAAGTTCAGCCGTTGCTCAAACGAAACCCGGTGCTATTTTGGAAAGGAATGGCCATATTTTTAGCGTTAGTGTCTGCAATTGAGTTTTTCTTACTGCTTGATCGCTAGAGGGGCTCACACGCACTTATTACTAAATAGTAATACCGTTATTGATTAACGATTAGCAATAAGAGATTTAGCCTGATTAATCGAGCCAATAATCGCGACTCTATCTAAGTCTGTTTGTTGAGAGTCTAACAAACGAACCCACATATCAATCGCCTGTTGATAACGAAAACTCACAAAGTGGTCATTGGCAATCAGTGTCAGTGCGGTAGTATTGGTTGAATCCAAATCTAACGCTCTTTGTAAAAGGTCTTCGACTTCTGGACTTATTCTTTGGGAGTGAAGGTAATACAGTGCACTTGCTTTTGCAGCCAGTTGATTAGCTGATATTTGAGATGAGAGTCGAATAGAGTAATCAAAGCTGGTTAATGCCGATTTAAATTCATTTTCGAGCATATAGCCATGCCCTAACTGAAACCACAATTCACCCTGATTAGGATCTTCACTCAATTTAGCTTGAATATCAGACATAAAATCTGAGTGCATTTGAGGTTGTTCTTCTTGCACTGCTTCTTCCGGCATCGGTTGATACAGCACGAAAAACAGTGAGGCTGTTATTGCTGAAGTGATGGATATGAAGCCAATCGCTTTACGTTTAGCATGAGAGGTTGACTGAGATAAAATCACTACGATGGCCACAATCGCAACTAGTAACAATAATAAGGCACCACTGTGCATGCTGTTCCTCTTCATTTACACTTTCTGACATCCAACTTTGAGTATATCGTGATACCCTATTGATAACCTTGATCAACTAGCACTATATCCAATGAAAAACAAAGTTACCCCTTCAGAAGAGACTCAGCAACAAGCTATGAAAATCGCTAAGTCGAACCAGAAACAAGGCCAAACAAAAGAGCAAACTAAGTTAATTGCTCAAGGAATTGAAAAAGGGATCGCTCAATATAAAAAACAGCAAAAAGAGCGCAACCGACAAGCAGATAAAGCGAAAAAGAAAACTCAAAAATTGAAACAGACGACTGATAATACAGCTAATGATGCAACGGAAAATCAGCAACCTGCTGACAGTAATACAAAGCCGTCTGTGCTTCCTTGGATGCTGCTCGTTGTCAGTTGGGCTGGTTTTATTACCTATATGACTCAGCAATAGGTCGTGGTTATGTTTGAGGAACGTAGTTTGATTAAGAAAATAGGAACAGTGCTGCTTACGGGTATCATTCTATCCGGTTGTTCAACGCCAACAATGACCGCCAGTGAAGGTATTCATGATATCTCGATAAGAATGGATTATGGCTTTAATGCAGATAACTGTGAGGTGCTAGGAGAAGTGACCGGAAGTGAAGGTCACTGGTATAGCTATCTATTCTTTCCAAATGATGTGTTGATACAAGGTGCACTCTTTGACGTTAAGAATCAAGCCCTTGCTTTAGGGGCTGATACTATATATCTAGTTAACCCTCAGGATTTTGCGACGTCATTTACGGTTTTTGGTATGGCTTACCGCTGCCGATCTTCTAGTTAATTTAACTAGCTAGTTCAGCTAAGAAGAAAAGTTTAGTTGGATCGCAAAAATAAAAAAGCCAGCAATGCTGGCTTAAGCTTCAAAACCTAGACTTTCAGCTATGTCGGTCTGTCTTTCCAACACCCACTGACTGTCAAAAGGTCCCCAATCTGAAAGCTGGTAATAGCCATCGTTATGTCGACGACCATCTTGCACAAACATCAATTCAATACCTATGCCGGGCAATGCTTTAAGTACATCTTGAATGGTGCGACGGGGCCAGCCCGTTTTCTCGATAAGTTTCGGTACGTTTGGTCTTTCAATACTTTCAACTAACAGAGCCAAATACAAACGTCTTGCAAAAACAGGACTCAATTCCATTGATTACATCTCCTAGTGGTTCCTAACTATTATTTGCTTTTTTTAAAAATAAACACGTGCGTTTGATCAACTTCTTTTTAATCGAAACAATTTGATACCTATTTTTTTTACCCTATAAAATATTAACTTTCTCGTTTTGTGTCCTAGCTCACTTCCTGTTAGGATTTCTACACTGATTAATTTGCTGATATTGAAATCAATATGACCATCACCATGTATGGGATCCCTAACTGCGATACCATAAAGAAAGCCAAAAAGTGGCTTGACGCCAATAACATCGAATTCGTATTTCATGACTACAGAAAGCAAGGTGTAGACAGCGAACTTGTGACTCAATTTTGCACTAGCTTAGACTGGGAAAAAGTAGTGAACAAACGCGGTACGACTTATCGCCAACTCACTCAAGAACAAAAAGACGCATTAGACGTTCAATCAGCCATTAAGCTACTTGTAGAGCAGCCAGCTATGATTAAACGACCAATCTTGGCGATAGATGAAGAGTTACATCTTGGTTTTAAGGCCGAACAATACCAATCAATCTTTAAATAATTATGAATAGGACACCAAGGATGACAGATAGCCCAACTCTGGCGCTTGCAAAAGACTTAATGAGTCGCGAATCAGTAACACCAGAAGATGCCGGATGCCAACAAGTAATGATCGAACGTCTAGAAGCGTTAGGATTTAAAATCGAAGTGATGGTATTTGAAGATACCACCAATTTTTGGGCTCGTCGTGGCACAGAAGCGCCGCTATTTACGTTCGCTGGACACACAGATGTCGTTCCAGCTGGTAATCTGGAACATTGGCACACGCCTCCTTTTGAACCCACTATTATTGATGGCTACCTACATGGACGCGGCGCAGCGGATATGAAAGGTTCTCTAGCATCAATGGTTGTTGCGGTTGAACAATTTATTGCCAACAACCCAGATCATAAAGGTTCAATTGCTTTCCTTATTACATCCGATGAAGAGGGACCGTTTATCAATGGTACCACTCGTGTTGTTGATACCTTGATAGCTCGTAACGAAATTATCGATATGTGCATTGTGGCGGAACCTTCAAGCACGCATGCTATCGGTGATGTGGTTAAAAATGGCCGTCGTGGTTCAATTACCGGCGATCTCAAAGTAAAAGGGATTCAAGGCCATGTTGCCTACCCTCATCTTGCTAACAACCCGGTACACCAAGCGTTACCAGCGTTAGCTGAACTGGCGGCAACCAAGTGGGATAACGGTAATGAGTTCTTCCCACCGACTAGCTTTCAAATCCCGAACTTGCATTCAGGTACAGGCGCTTCAAATGTCATTCCGGGCGAGTTTAATGTTCAGTTTAACTTCCGCTTCAGCACTGAGTTAACCGATGCTGATATTAAGCAGCGCGTCCACTCAATCATTGATGCTCACGGGCTCGATTATGAACTCAACTGGACTCTGAGTGGCCAGCCTTTCTTAACCGATGAAGGTAAACTTTTAGAAGCCGTTGTCAAAGCGGTTGAAGATGTTAACCATAAGAAACCGGAACTACTCACGACTGGTGGAACATCTGACGCTCGTTTCATCGCACCGATGAGTAAAAAAACAGAGGTTGTTGAGTTAGGTCCAGTCAACGCAACCATCCACAAAGTTAACGAGTGTGTCAGCATTTCTGATCTAGAAAAGTTGACTGACATGTTAGAGAAAACTCTTGAGAACCTATTAGGCTAATGATGACTCCCGAGCAGCTCACTGGACAAACGGATACGCACCTTACTGATGTTTTGATTGGTAAGAAGCAGTTTCAGGTGCATCACGAGGTAGTTCGGGATCTTCTTGAGCTTAAGAAGGCAGCAATGAAAGCTGGTTTTAATTTATGTATCGCCAGTGGTTTTCGAAGCTTTGAGCGTCAAGCTGCGATTTGGAATAGTAAAATCTCAGGTGAGCGTCCGATTTTAGATTCAGACAGTCAGCCTATCGATGCAACAAATCTGACCGAAGAACAAAAAGTAAGTGCTATCCTTCGATGGTCAGCGCTTCCAGGTGCCAGTCGTCACCATTGGGGCACCGATTTTGATTTATATGACGCCTCTTCAATCCCCATCAATACCACGCTTCAACTTGAGCCGTGGGAGTATTTAAGCGGGCATCAACACAACTTCTATGTTTGGTTATCATCAAATCTTCATCACTTTAGATTCTATTTCCCTTACAGTGAGGAGCGTGGTGGTGTCGCTGTCGAGCCATGGCATGTAAGCCACATTAGGCAAAGTGATGTGTGTATCTCACAGCTTTCTGTTGATCTGCTGAGAAATCAGTTAGAACAGCGCCCCATTCTTGCTATGGATAGCGTGCTTAGTTCACTAGATAGTATCTATACTCAATATATAACGAATGTCGCGAATATAACTAATACGACGACTGAGGAGCCATAATGGATCTTCTAACCAACCCTTGGGTCATCTCTTTTCTCGCAATGGGCTTTATGGTCAGTAACATAATGGCTTTAAAATGGGTCTCTAAACTGAAAATTGGGCAGCCGAAGAAAGATCTAACAAAGAAAAAAGATCCTAGTGATGAATTAGAGCCTGCCGATCCAAACGCTAACATTGATACTGATACTGATACTGATACTGATACTGAAAAAAAATAGACAAAAAAAGGAGCGTATCTACGCTCCTTTTTATATTTAATCAATAGCTTATTGAGTAATTACTTCTCAATCATTGCCGCTATAACTGGCACCATATCCGCTAATAACTGCTCTTCAACTGGCTTACCTGCTGAGTCCGTTACGTTAATGGAAGTACGGTTACCAAGATCACCAAATAGGAAGTTATAAGTACCACCTTTCAGCTCAATCGGTTTAACGCCAATATCTTCCCA
Source organism: Vibrio lamellibrachiae (assembly GCF_050337265.1). Lineage (NCBI taxonomy): Bacteria > Pseudomonadati > Pseudomonadota > Gammaproteobacteria > Vibrionales > Vibrionaceae > Vibrio > Vibrio lamellibrachiae. Next base: position 35,073 of record NZ_JAKJSU010000006.1, on the reverse strand, counting down.
GAAGCTGTCGTCTGGTGACGCATACTTCGCTTTCACTGTACCTTGAGATTGATTTCTCGCCTCAATGGTAAAGCCCATTGACGGTAACAACTCAGGTAGACGCTGCCAGAATACGTTATATGGTGTACGAGCAATAATTACAGGGAAACCACTACGATCAGAACCCAAACTAATAGGAATCTTTTTCACTGCTTCTTGAGCTTTACGAGCGGCTTCTTCACGTAATTCTAAGTCGTATCGAGCCATGACCAAGTTAGTCATAAGAACGTTATAGCGCTCTTTATTAATCGCTGAAACAGGAATTACCTTATTCGCTTCACGCCACTCAACTAATGAAATTTTAAAACCAAAACGATTGTTTGCATTGACGCGACTAACCTCTGTCCGAGTACCAATTTCAGTATCTTCGTCATCAGAGATCCATGTAAACCAATCAGTTTCCATGCGTTCATCTGTGTGCTCAACAAGCTTAATATTCCTTTCTTCAAACAAAGTCAGCGCTGTATCTCTCACTTTATCAGCATCATCTTCGTTCAATAACCACAGCGTCACTTCGCCATCGTTACGTTCAAATCGAGCGCCAGGAACTAACTCTAGAATCTGTTGTGGTGGGCGAATGTCTACATCGCGACCAATTTCACCGTTGAACTCCCCTTGAGGAATTTTATAGTCATCATAAATATGCGGTTGAGCATCTGCCGTTGACTGCCACTCTTTGAATTCAGGGGTATCCAAATACTCAAAATCATCTTTAGCCTGTCGGCGTGAAGATGGGTCGCTAGAACATGCACTTAAAACAAAAACAGCTAGTGATGTCATAACTAGCTGGCGAGAAAACTTCATTGAAACTCCTAAAAAGCCAAGATCATCGATCTTGGCTATTCTTTTCGTTAATTAGTAAACACCTGAATCAGTCAACGCTTGACTAACAATAGGTTGTGCCGACTCTGATAGATCGGTCAGTGGTAATCTCAGTGTGGCATCATCAATCAAGCCAAGCTTCTTAGCTGCCCACTTTACAGCTATAGGGCTAGATTCAACAAACAAGTCTTTGTGCAGAGGCATTAAGCGCTGATTGATCGCTTCTGCTTCATCCCACTGTTTGTCAGCTGCTAGCTTAAACATTTTCGCCATATCAGCTGCGGCTATATTATTGGTTACAGAGATAACACCGTGACCACCTAGCTTAACAAAATCTAGACCTGTACTATCATCACCACTTAGTAAGATAAAATCTTCGCCACAAAGTTCACGATGAATTTGAACTCTTTCTAAATCACCTGTCGCATCTTTAAGTGCAACAATGTTTTCAATCTTAGAAAGTCGAGCCACTGTTTCTGGTAATAGGTCAACAGCCGTACGGCCTGGTACATTATATAGAATCTGAGGAACGTCGCTAACTTCAGCAATCGCCTTATAATGTTGATACAAACCTTCTTGAGTTGGTTTGTTGTAGTATGGCGTCACACTCAAACAACCTACAATGCCAGAATTATTGAGCAAACGGCTAAAAGTAACCGATTCGTGTGTCGCGTTTGCGCCTGTACCTGCAATAATAGGAATACGTCCTGCAGCAAACTCAACGACTTTATTTACCACTTTCACATGCTCTTCAACAGTAAGCGTTGCAGACTCGCCAGTTGTGCCTACCGCTACCAGACCATCTGAACCAGCCTTCACATGGAAATCGACCAATTTTTTCAGGCTTATGTAATCGACCTCACCACTGGAATTAAACGGTGTAATTAATGCAACAATACTTCCTGAAAACATGTCTTTCTCCATAATTTGATACTTTCTGCATGGTACTTTAAGGCCCTTCCTTAATACAAGGGATTAAGCGCGTATAAACCACCTGATATATTGAATATTTACCACATGTTTGACCTCCGGCATAGTTATTCACCTATATTCTTGGGAAATAATGACAGGAGGACAATCAGCGCAACATATCTCCTGTAAAAAACAGCGTGTCTCCTCACACAGTTCTGCATCTAAAACCATTGTGCTAGACAAGGTTCTACAAGCATCTGTGCTAACATACTCTCTTATAACCCTACTTTAACGTGATATTATGACTCAACATCTAGTGATTACTGCAGTCGGCACTGACCGTCCCGGAGTATCGAATCAAGTCGTACACCTCGTGACTCAGTCAGGATGCAATATCATCGATAGCCGTATTGCTCTATTTGGTAACGAATTTACGCTACTAATGCTCATTTCAGGAAGTGCTAACTGTATTACGCGTGTAGAGACAACACTGCCACTGCTTGGTCAAGAGCATGATCTCATCACCATGATGAAGCGAACCTCGCCACACGCTACCGTTGATCATGCGTACACTCTGGAAGTTTTCGTTGAATCGGATGATAGAATGGGACTCACCGAAGAGTTTACTCAGTTCTTTGCCGATCGAAATATTGGCCTTGCTTCATTAAGCGCACAGACAATCAATAAATCTAAAATCGAACTCGATAGTGATCAATTTCATATCGCACTAACGGCCGCTGTCGACTCTCAATGTAACTTAATGCAGCTTCAGGAAGAATTTACCCTGTTTTGTCAGTCACATTCTGTGCAAGGCTCACTCAATTTTATTAAAAACAGTCAATAGAAAGGAATATCAATGAACACTTTGACTGCTGGCACTCCAGCTCCAAACGTCTCTCTTCTAGATCAAGATGGCAATACCGTTTCAATTAGCGATTTTAGTGGGAAGAAAGTGCTTTTCTATTTCTACCCAAAAGCGATGACGCCCGGTTGTACAACACAGGCACAAGGTCTTCGCGACATTAAAGCTGAGCTTGATGCTCATAATGTTGTGGTATTAGGTGCAAGCATCGACCCTGTTAAACGTTTAGGCAAGTTCATTGAGCGCGATAACTTAAACTTCACACTACTGTCTGATGAAGAGCACATTGCTGCAGATCAGTTCGGTGTTTGGGGAACCAAGAAATTTATGGGTAAGGTATATGACGGTCTTCACCGCATCAGCTTTCTCATTAATGAAGAAGGCGTTATTGAACATGTTTTCAATAAGTTCAAAACTAAGACGCACCATGAAGTGGTACTTGATTACTTAAACGAAAACGCGTCGTAATAGTTAATATTATAAAAAATGCCAGCTCTTATTAGAGCTGGCATTTTTGTTTCAAGCGAAGTAATACACTTTTAATGTCTAGTTCTTCTAAACGATAAACTTATTCAACAACGCATCTTGCTGATGAATATTCTCTTTTTGAGTTTGCATCGCAGTGTTGGTGTTTTCTGCAGAATCAGCTACTTGTGTAGATAAGTCTTTAATTTTCACCGTGTTGTTATTGATCTCTTCAGCAACAAGGCTTTGCTCTTCCGCCGCTGAAGCAATTTGTAGATTCATATCAGATATTTGCTGAATCGCACTGCGGATACTTTCAAGTGAAGCGTTTGCTGCTTGTGCTTTATCCACCGCATCAACAGCTGTTGTTTTACTCTCATTCATTGCTGCTGATACTGAACTAGCACCCGCTTGCAGTTGCTCAATCATGCTACGGATCTCTGTCGTAGACTCCTGAGTTCTTTGTGCAAGAGTACGAACTTCATCCGCAACCACGGCAAAACCACGTCCTGACTCTCCCGCTCGGGCAGCCTCAATCGCAGCATTCAATGCAAGTAAGTTTGTTTGATCGGCAATATCGTTGATTACTTTCAATATTGTTTCGATGTTTGCTGTTGCAGACTCTAACCCTTTCACCTCTTCAACCGCTTGATCGATACGAGCCGACAAATTATCAATCGAAATCGTGGTTTCACTTACTACTTTAGAACCCACTTCTGTCGCATCATCCGCTTGTTGGGCTGCACCTGCTGCCCCTTGTGCGTTGTTTGCAACTTCGGTTGCCGTCACGGCCATCTCATTCATCGCGGTTGCTAGTTGCTCTAGTTCTTGCAACTGGCTACGCATCGCATCAGCAGATTCATGAGCGCCGTGTACAATCATCTCTGTACCACTCATGATCTCGCTACCGATACTCTTCGACTGAATAATTTGGTTTTGCAGTGTTTCCGTAAACTGGTTAAAGCCCTTAGCTAGTTCAGCAAACTCAGCATCTGTGTTTGTGTCTATACGTTTGGTTAAATCACCTTGACCAGAGGCAACATCTTGAATCGCGGCATTTAATGTACCCAGTGGACGCAGTAATGCACGAATCAATAGCGTTAAACCGATGACACTTAGAATAACCCCAATTAAGGTATAGATAATTGAGTTATTGCGTAACTTATCAATCGCAGCAAATGCGATAGATTCATCAACAATCGCACCTACATACCAGTTTTCTGATGGTACTTGCATAAATTGAATTAGGAACGGAGATCCATTGATCTCAACATTTTGAATCCCTTCTTTAATTTGTGCTTCTGGCATATATGTTGATAGTTTTTCACCGTTGTTTTTCGTTTCTGGGTGAGCAATAGTGGTGCCATCAGCCGTCACGATAAACAAGTAACCCGCATCTAACAGGTTAATGCTGTTTACAAGGTCTGCTAGCCCTGTTAGCTCCATATCGTAAAACATACCAGCAGTGAACTGACCGCTATCTCTAACTGGCGTCCCAATCGAAATAATCACATTCTTTGTCGATACATCGATATAAGGAGCAGTAACGACTAAACGACCTTTTGATTTAGCATCAATAAACCAAGGACGAACACGAGGATCATAATCAGGTCCAACATCCCAACTGTCGTCATTTTCCAATACGAAGCCATTTTCGTTATAGCCAAGACCAACCGCTAAAAAGCTGGACTTAAGCTTAGGTTTCTCTAAAACGGCTTTAATATAGTCATGATCTTGAGGGTTAATCTCAATCACCTCTGTTGCAGCCTGAGCGAGTGCTTTCTTACTCTCCATTTCAGATGAAACCGTGTTCTTCACCCCGACAACCATTTCGTTCAAGCTGCTATAGACTAGGCTCTCTACTTCAGACTTAACTGTAGACAACTGTTGAATTGATAGTAGCGAAACCGTAACTAGCAACAATGCTGAAGATGCTGCCACAATCTTTTGACTAAACTTCATAACTTCCCTCGACTAAATATTCACTTACCACCAACAACAGGACGGCGTACGTTATAATGCAGATATAAATATGTTACAAGCTATATCGCCAGCTTTTACAAAAACTTAATTATATTTTTGTAAATAATTTTATATCTAATTGTGACCCATGAGTGAAAGTATAGATGCTAAACATAAAAAAAAGTCCTATTGATCTCAAATCAATAGGACTTTCATATGCTTTGGGGTTGTTTAGCGTTGAAGGGGCGCCCCTAAAGTTTAGTTAATCGTCACTATGCGTTCGCTTCCAACTCTTCATCGTCATGACTTGGCAGTGCATTAATAACAGCCTTAACCAACGTTGCTAGTGGGATAGCGAAGAACACTCCCCAGAAACCCCATAATCCACCAAAGACGAGCACTGCGACAATAATTGCCACTGGGTGTAGGTTAACCGCTTCTGAGAATAAGATAGGCACAAGAACGTTACCATCTAACATTTGGATAATGCCGTACGCGAACAAAAGCCAGTAAAACGGTGGTGCAAGTCCCCATTGAAATAGGCCTACAATCGCAACCGGAACTGTCACTGCTGCGGCACCGATATATGGAATCAGTACCGAGAAACCAACCGCGACCGCCAGCAGTACTGAATAGCGTAAATCTAATATTGCGAATGTTATGTAGCTAGTACCACCCACAATGAGAATTTCGAGCACTTTACCGCGAATATAATTGGAAATTTGTTGGTTCATTTCCACCCACACTTTATCGGCTAATCGGCGATTCTTTGGTAAAATTCCACTAGCCATCGACATCATCTCTTGCTTATCTTTTAATAAGAAAAAGACCAATAGCGGCACCAGAATTAAATAGACAGCGAGCGTTGCTAAACTCACTAAAGATGCAAGTGAACCTTTAACGACACTTTCACCCATGGTAATCACTTGGTTCTTCATGTTATCCATGAGTGATTCAACAAGCTGTACATTAACAAGCTCAGGGTACTTTTCAGGCAATACAGAGATAAACTGTTGTAAACCAATGTACATGCTAGGGATGTCGTTGATTAAATTACCGACTTGGTGCCAAATGGTTGGAACTAGCCCAAATACCGCTAATATCATCACACTAGTAAATGAGAGGATCACCAAGATCACCGCTAGTGTTCTGGGCAAACCCATACGGCTCAGTTTAGTCACTGGCCATTCAAGTAGGTAGGCAAGAACAATCGCGACTAGCAATGGGGCAATGAGGTAGCCAAAGAAGTAGATAGTTACAAAGCCGAAAAATAAGATCGCAACCAAACTTACAGCGTGCGGATCAGAAAAACGTCGTTTATACCAACGACTAACCATATCTAACATTAAGCAGCGTTCCCTTTCATTTATACGACGACTTTAAGGCAAAAGTAGTCATTTATTTTTTCGCTCGTCACTAAGTGGCTCTTCATTTGAAGATAGCGTTCGATGTCATGTTGGGAGTTAGGATCAGAGACATAAATTTCTGCTACTTCTCCGTCTATTAGCTTTGCAATGAAGCGTTTCGCTAGTAACAGTGCCATTGGGCAGCGCTCACAACGTAAATCTAGAAGTTGTTCCACTCTCGACTCTATGCATTTGAGTAAGCCAACATTGTATAGGGTTTTGAACAGCAAACAAAATCAAGTTCATGTTTCATTGTGCAGCCCTTGTATTTGCGAGGCTATCAACGTTAAAGTATCCACTTATACCTGACCAAAGTTAAATTTCTTCTCACAATTTCATGCATGGATTGGAATAGTTGAAACCAAATTGGTAAACCAGTGTCAATAACAGCAATGAAAATGGAGTATTGTTGACTAATATGTTTAAACGCACCCGCTCGCTTGTCTGCCTTTGTGTCGCGACTGCTATTGCCAGTCCCTCTGTATCAATGGCCAACAATATAGAACTGCCTGATATAGGTACCGCAGCAGGGGCAACTCTCACCATAGATCAAGAAATCATCTATGGCGACGCGTACATGAGAATTCTGAGAAACAATTCCCCCATTGTTAATGACCCTGTTTTAAATGAATATATTGATTCATTAGGGCATCGCTTAGTTGCTAATGCTAATGATGTAAAAACCCCATTTACGTTTTTCATGATCCGTGACCGAAACATTAATGCCTTTGCATTTTTTGGTGGTTATGTTGCTCTTCATTCAGGGTTGTTTTTACACGCACAATCAGAAAGTGAACTTGCCTCTGTTGTTGCTCACGAAATTGCTCACGTTACTCAGCGCCACTTGGCAAGGCGAATGGAAGACCAAGCAAGACGCTCACCAGCAACAATGGCCGCACTTGCAGCCTCTTTGTTGATCGCGATTGCAGCACCAGAAGCCGGGATTGCTGCGATTACAGCGGCAACAGCGGGTAGCATGCAAAGCCAAATCAACTATACCCGTAGCAACGAAAAAGAAGCCGACCGTTTTGGTATTAATACCCTTGCAAAGGCAGGCTTTGAAGTAAAAGCGATGCCTCGTTTCTTTGGTCGCCTAGCAGACGAGTATCGCTATGCAAGCACGCCACCACCTATGCTACTCACTCACCCACTTCCAGAAGATCGTATTACCGATAGCCGTGAAAGAGCCCGTGGGTATCCGCCAATGCGTATTCAGCCGTCTCTTGATTATCAATTAGCGCGGTCTCGAATTGTTGCTCGTTATGCGAATATAGAGAGTGGTGCATCAATGGACTGGTTAAATCGTGCAGAACGACGTGCCGATGCCGACATTAAACCCGCTTATCGATACGGAAAAGCGCTCGTTCACCTTGACGACAAGCAGCTCGATGAAGCAGAGGCAATACTCAACGACCTCATCAAGCTTGACCCAAATAACAATTTTTATCTGGATGCATTCTCTGATTTATATATAGAAAAAAAGCAGCCTGAAAAAGCTCAAGCAATGCTCGAACGTGCGCTAAAATCAAAACCAAACAACGCCGTTTTAACGATCAACTACGCAAACGTACTTCTTAAACAAGATAAGAATACTGAGGCGATCCGTGTTCTTCAACGTTACACCCATGATAACGGCGATGATGTGAATGGTTGGCACCTACTCTCTGAGGCACATATCGCGCTTGGAAACAGTGCTGAGGACTTAGCAGCACGAGCAGAGCTTCTTGCACTCAAAGCGAACTGGAATAAAGCGATTCAGTTTTATACTCAGGCTGGGCAAATCGCCGAGCTAGGCAGTCTACAACAAGCTCGATACGATGCTCGTATTGACCAATTAATGGTACAGCGAGATCGATTCCTCGCGCTTCAATAATAAAATTTATAAGGAAGATAATCATGTCAGTTACGATTTACCACAATTCTAGATGCTCTAAAAGCCGCCAAACTCTTGCTCTTTTGGAAGAGAATAATGTCTCTCCAGATATCGTTAACTATCTAGAGACCCCACCAACGGTTGAGACACTAAAAGTCCTATACGCACAGCTGGGATTAGACAACGTTAGAGCGATGATGAGAGTCAAAGAAGATATTTATAAGAGTCTTGAACTCGCGAACGCATCTGACGATGAGTTGTTCTCGGCAATGATGAACAATCCAAAGTTAATTGAACGACCAATCGTTGTTTCAAATGGCAAAGCTCGACATGGCCGCCCACCCGAGCAAGTGCTAGAAATTTTATAACGGTTAGTTTATAAAGGGCGTGAACTTTATTGGCGATATTCGATAAAGGTAATGTAGATAGGGATAAACATGACACAAGATATGACAACCAGAACCAAACAGTTTAGATGGCTCGCGCTTTTTAGCAACCTTGCACTTATCTCTTTGGTCGTACTATGGCAATGGTATTTATCCCCACATCCGCATATAAACAATCTAACACTCGCGATAGCGTGGTGCGTTCCTTTGTTACTTCCACTGCCCGGTATACTTGCAGGCAAGCCTTACACTCACGCTTGGGCAAACTTTGTTTTGATGCTCTACTTTCTTCATGCGCTCGTGATCTTAACCATTGGAGAGGGAGAAATCCTACTAGCGTCGATTGAACTTGGTTTAACCACCATGGCATTTACCGGTAATATTCTTTACACCCGTGCCAGAGGTAAAGAGCTAGGAACGAAACTTATCCGCTTGTCTCAAGTCGAGAAACAAGAAAAGGCTCGCTTTAATGACTCTTAGTTATTTGTAGCCCTTAATTGTTAATACCCGCCCTTTAGTAGTTAACAATTAGCCCATAAGCATTAAACCAGACAATCTAAGTCTGGTTTTTTATTCTTTCAAATCATTAACCTTACACTTTAAATGGTTAATATCATCAATACCAGTAGTGAATAATATCGTTAGAACGTATAAATCAGATGAACACATTTTATTAACGTGACTGCGATTAAGTTTCGGGAAATTTTAAATCATTGACCAGATTTATAATGATTTGAATCAATAAGCAACGAACCCTATCAATTAGTCTATGCCCACACATTGCTTCTTTTTTAGACGCTTGTATAAGGACATAGCTGCAATGAAAGTGTTTTCCAAAACAATAAAAATAATATTCCAACACTTACTTCTCGTACTCTCGTTATGGATTTGTGCATCTCCGAGCTATGCACTATTTGTAAGCCCTCCCAAAGATCCTATACCGTTAATTCATGACGTGTTCCCACTTCTCACAGACATATCAGTGAAAAAAGGCGAACCACTACTTAGAATCATCAAACAAGACGACACCATACTAGGCTATGCGTTTGAAACTAACGATATAGAAAGAATTCCAGCCTACTCTGGCGAACCCGTTAACATGCTCGTCATTATGGATCCTGACGGTGAATACCTCGCATCCAAAGTCTTAGAGCATCACGAGCCGATTATTTTAGCCGGGATCCCTGAAAGTAAATTGACCGCCTTTAGTGATCAATATGTAGGCTTATCCGTCAAAGATAAAATCAAGGTTGGTGGTAAAGCGAGTCAAGAAGGGTTTACCCCAATTGATGGACTATCAGGCGCAACAGTCACGGTAATGGTAATGAATGTCGCCATCACAAAAGCGGCAACCAAAGCAGCTGAATCTTTAGGTATCATCAAACGTTCAAGCAATATCATTCAACCCAAATCAACAATCAAAAAAGATGTCTTCGCAGATAGAACGTGGCTTGAACTCACGGGTGACGGCTCGATTAGAAAACTGTATTTAACCAATGAAACCGTTCAAACCGCTTTTGATGAAACCGATGGAGAAAATATTGATCGCGTAGACTCTAGCGAAAACAAAGAAATGTTTGCTGAAGTTTATTACACGATTGCTGATATTCCGACGATAGGAAAGAACCTATTTGGCAATAGTGAATATGAGTGGTTAGTTAATCAGTTAAAACCCGACGAACATTTAGTCGCTGTCTTTGGTAATGGTTACTCTTATAAAGGCTCTGGCTATGTGAGAGGGGGTATCTTTGACAGGCTTCAAGTACACCAAAATGGCAATGAATTTTCATTCCGTGATTTAGACCATAACCGTATTAGTGATTTGGTCGCGCAAGGAAGCCCTCGATTTCAAGAGATGTCAGTGTTTATTGTCCGAGTTCATCATGATTTTGATCCCGGAGCAAGTTGGCAGCTAGAACTATTAATTCGAAGACAAACTGGCCCTATTGATAGTGTCTTTACCAGTTTTAAAGGCAGCTATGACAGTCTAGAACAATACGTAGACACACCAGAGCCGATTATTCTTCCACCTGAACTCACATTAACCCAGCAAGTTTGGCAAGAGAGCCAAGTAAAGGTCATCATTTTAATTGGGCTAATAGTTGTTCTGATACTGATCCTATTTTTCCAAGATATCTTAGTACGCCACCCAACTTTCATGCATCGACTGCGTCATGGTTTTTTAGCGATTACCGTGGTGTTTATCGGTTGGATTTGGGGCGGGCAACTTTCGGTTGTTAACGTGTTCACCTTCCTTCAAGCCTTGGTGAAGGATTTTTCATGGGACTTATTTCTACTCGACCCAGTCATCTTCATATTATGGAGTGCTGCCGCAGTCACGATGTTGCTTTGGGGACGCGCAGTCTATTGTGGCTGGTTATGCCCATTTGGCGCACTTCAAGAGCTTATTAACCAGTTTGCACGATACGTTAAGATTCCTCAATTTGAGCTACCTTGGGCTGTACATGAAAGGCTTTGGGCGATTAAGTATCTGATCCTGCTTGGTCTATTTGGTTTATCTCTGGACTCACTGGCCGTTGCTGAGCAATTTGCTGAAATAGAGCCTTTCAAAACAACTTTCTTGCTTAAATTTGATCGAGAGTGGCCATTTGTTCTATGGGCTGTGTTTCTTTTATCTCTCAACTTATTCAATCGTAAAACATTTTGTCGCTATCTATGCCCTCTTGGTGCTGCGCTGTCGGTATCCAATAGCGTTCGCCTGTTTGACTGGCTCAAACGACGACCGGAATGTGGCTCGCCATGTAAAACCTGCGCAAAAGAGTGTGAAATCCAAGCAATCCACCCAGATGGCGTCATCAACATGCGTGAATGTCATTACTGTTTAGATTGCCAAATTACCTATTCCAATGATGGAAAGTGCCCACCATTAAAAAAACTGGCACGTAAGAAAATGAAACAACGTGAATCCGAGATTCCTGTAACACAACTATAAACGCAAAACGGCCTTCCATTGAATCTAGGTCGTTAGTTGCCGAATAAGTCAAAAACTATAAAGAAAATGGAGATTTACCAATGAGTGATGACAAAAGCAAACTCGACAATGAGAATACCCCCGTCAATACGGATCGACGTAAGTTCTTTGGTCAAAGTGCAGCGATCGGGTTAGGTGTTGCTGCTGCCCCAATGACTGCCGCCATGTTTGCGTCAATGGCTAAAGCACAAGCACAAGAAATTCAAAATAGCCCATTTGTCCACCCTGGTGAACTTGATGAGTACTATGGATTTTGGAGTGGTGGTCACTCTGGTGAAGTTCGTATTCTAGGTATTCCATCCATGCGTGAGCTGATGCGAATTCCGGTATTTAACACTTGTAGTGCGACAGGTTGGGGCTTTACAGACGAAAGTAAGCGCATTAAAGGCGATAGCGCACACATCATGTCTGGTGACTCGCATCACCCTCACATGAGTATGACGGACGGTCGCTACAACGGTAAGTATATATTTATCAACGATAAAGCAAACTCTCGCGTGGCTCGTATCCGCTGTGATGTAATGAAAGTGGATAAGATGATTACCATTCCGAATGTGCAAGCTATTCACGGCTTGCGGGTACAAAAAGCACCTCAAACGAAATACGTCATCTGTAATAGTGAATTCGAAATCCCAATGAACAACGATGGTAAATCGTCATTGGAAGACGTCAGTACTTATCGCTCTCTGTTCAACGTAATTGATGCAGAGAAAATGGAAGTCGCTTTCCAAGTCATGGTCGATGGTAACCTCGACAATACCGATGCTGATTACGATGGTAAGTACTTCGCATCCACCAGCTATAACTCTGAAATGGGTATGAATTTAGGCGAAATGATCACAGCAGAGCGTGACCATGTCGTTGTATTCAGCCTAGCTCGTTGTGAAGCCGCATTGAAAGCAGGTAAATTTAAAACCTACAATGACAATTCAATTCCTGTATTAGACGGGCGTAAGGGCTCAGACCTTACTCGTTACATCCCTGTACCTAAGTCACCACACGGAATGAACACCTCACCAGATGGCAAGTACTTCATGGCCAATGGTAAGTTATCCCCTACCGTATCGATCATTGAAATCGCTAAATTAGACTCGCTATTTGATGATAAAATTAAACCTCGTGACGCCATTGTGGCAGAGCCGGAGCTTGGTCTCGGTCCACTGCATACTGCATTTGATAACAAGGGTTTTGCATACACCACACTCTTCCTTGATAGCCAAATTGCAAAATGGAACATTGAAGAAGCAATACGCGCCCATAATGGTGAAAAGGTTAACTATATTCGCCAAAAAATCGATGTTCACTATCAGCCAGGTCATAACAGTACTTCAAGTGGTGAAACACGTGATGCCGATGGTAAATGGCTTGTTTCTTTATGTAAGTTCTCGAAAGATAGATTCCTACCCGTTGGTCCACTGAAAGCAGAAAATGATCAATTGATCGATATTTCTGGTGATGAGATGAAGCTAGTCCACGATGGACCAACTTTCGCAGAACCGCATGACGGCACAATTATCCACCGAAGCAAAGTTAAACCAGCTAAGATTTGGGACCGAAATGACCCGATCTTTGCAGAAACAATTGAAATGGCGAAGAAAGACGGCGTTAACGTAATGACTGACAACAAAGTCATCCGCGATGGCAATAAAGTTCGTGTTTACATGACGTCTGTTGCACCAACGTTTGGTATGAACGAGTTTAAAGTCAAACTCGGTAACGAAGTCACTGTTGTTATCACTAACTTAGACATGGTTGAAGATGTAAGCCACGGTTTCTGTATGACAAACCACGGTGCACAAATGGAAATCAGTCCGCAACAGACATCGTCTATTACTTTCACAGCGAATAAGCCAGGGGTTCAGTGGTACTACTGTAACTGGTTCTGTCACGCTCTACACATGGAAATGCGTGGCCGCATGCTGGTCGAAGCGTAAAACTTAACGCCCCCCAACTATGCTAGTCATAATGGGGGGCTTTTTTAATTCGCCCATCTCAAATACGTTTAATTCAGGAGGCTTATTTGAAATTGAAAGCCTATTTGCTTGTCCCTATTTTTTCTTTGGCTCATTTTGGATTACTTGCTTCTGAAGTATCCCTAACAGCAAACGATGATCTTCAGTCTGTGCTGAATAGCAGTGCAAAAGGTGATGTGATTCTATTGGCTGATGGACACTATGTAGGAAATTTTTCTATTCCAACAGGCATTACGCTTAAAGGAAGTGGCAACACGACTATCGACGCGAATGGCTCAGGAAATGCCCTGACTCTACTTTCCTCAAATATCACTATCGAAGACCTCAATATTATCAACTGGGGTGATGATCTCACTGAGCAAAATGCAGGCATTTATAACGACCAATCGCTAACTCACCTTACGATTAAAAATAACCAACTCCAAGGTGACGGGTTCGGTATATGGACCCAAAAATCCGAGCATATCAACATTGAAGGCAACACGATTGTCGGCAATCCTGAGCTACGATCCGCAGATCGCGGCAATGGCATTCAGCTATCGGGTGTTAAGCATGCTGTCGTTAAAAATAATACCATCAGCTTAACCAGAGACGGTTTATACGTAATATCCAGTCAAGAGAGCCTCTTAAAAAACAATACTATGCATGATCTTCGCTATGGTATTCACTATATGTACTCTCACAATAACCAAGTCATTAGTAATCTCACCTACAATACCCGTGCAGGCTATGCACTCATGAGTTCAAAGGATCTCACAGTACATAAAAATAGAAGTATCGATAGCCAAGACTACGGTATTTTAATGAACTTCATTTCCTCGTCAGACATAAGCCACAACCAGATTAAAAATGTATGGACCTACCCTGAAAACAAAGTGATTGGTCGAGAAGGTAAAGGGCTCTTTGTCTACAACTCAAATTTTAACACTATCAGTTATAACACCGTAGATACTGCTGAAATTGGCATTCACCTAACCGCCGGATCTGAAGGAGGCAAGATTTTTGGTAACAGCTTTATAAATAATCCCATTCAAGTGAAATACGTTTCAACTCGTGAGCAAGAGTGGAGCGAAGATGGCATTGGTAATTATTGGAGTAACTACCTTGGTTGGGACCTCAACAACGACAACATAGGTGACACACCTTTTGAACCCAACGATGGTATCGACAAAATTGTCTGGAAATACCCTGAGTCAAAGGTTCTACTTGATAGCCCGTCAGTATTAATGCTGAGATGGATACAAAAACAGTTCCCTATTCTTAAGCCACCCGGCGTCAAAGACTCATTTCCTTTAATGACGCCCGCACAAAAAGATGAACCTATGCTCTCTCACGATGAGATTGAGCCACAAGAGATAGGACAAACCTCATGACGGATTCCATCGTTTCGTTACAACAAGTAACTAAGCAGTACAAACAGCTCCGCGCACTCAACTCAGTTGACCTTCAATTAGAAAGTGGCGAAGTACTCGGCCTATTTGGTCACAACGGCGCGGGCAAAACTACCATGATGAAGCTTATCTTGGGGGTTATTGCAGCCAGTGAAGGGAGTGTCTCAGTCTTTGGGTCAAACCCATGCAGTAAACAAGCGTGGCACGGGCGTAAATCTATCGGTTACCTACCAGAAAACGTCAGCTTTTATGACCAATTAACCGGCCTTGAAATACTCACCTATTTTGGTCGCCTGAAATCTGTACCAAAAAATCATATTCAAGCGCTACTTGAGAAAGTTGGTCTTCTTGATGCCAAACACCGACAAGTAAAACACTACTCAAAAGGAATGCGTCAGCGGTTAGGTCTAGCACAAGCGTTCCTAGGAGAACCTAAGCTTTTGCTGCTTGATGAGCCAACCGTTGGTCTTGACCCTATCGCCACTCAAGATTTCTACCAGAGTGTTGACCAATTGAAAGACCAAGGTGCGAGCGTTGTACTTTGCTCCCACGTTTTACCTGGAGTTGAAAAACACATCGACCGAGCGATGATTCTGTCAAAGGGCAGCACAGTCGCATCAGGAACTCTTGCGCAGCTACGCCAACAAGCCCAACTTCCTGTCGTCATTAAAACTCATGGTATCAATGGCGCCTTAGCCAAAAATGAGCGTCTATCAGGCTTTATGGTTGAAACCGATAAACTTCATATTCCTGAGTCAGAAAAGATCAACGTGTTAAAAGAACTCATCAACTACGAATCGTTGCATGATATTCATGTGACACCTGCAAACCTCGAGCAAATCTACCAACACTTTTTATCTACTTCTGCGAAGCCAATAAAACCCCTATCAATGGATAACGAGGTGAAGCAATGAATCCAATTTTAGCTGTCAGTATTAAAGAGTTTCAAGATGGATTACGCAACCGTTGGTTGGTGTCCATAACCTGCATTTTCGCTCTCCTATCTATAGGGCTTAGCTACTATGGAAGTGCCGCATCTGGAACATTAAGCGCTCCTTCAATTTCCACCACTATTGCGAGTTTATCGAGTTTATCGGTCTTTATTATCCCCCTTATTGCGCTACTTCTTTGTTACGACAGCTTTGTTGGTGAACAGGAATCTGGGACGCTACTGCTACTGATGACCTACCCTATTAGCCATGGGCAACTTCTCCTTGGCAAGTTTATCGGTCAGGCGAGCATTATTGCGCTGGCCACTATTATTGGCTTTGGCAGCGCAGGGCTTATGCTCAGTGTCACCAGTGATTTCGCTTCGGTATGGGGAGCATTTGGGCTGTTTATACTTACCTCTATTTTGCTTGGTTTGAGCTTTATCAGTATTGCTTATGTAATTAGCCTTGTGGTCAGCGAAAAGTCTAAAGCTGCAGGTGTCGCTTTAATGACATGGTTGTTCTTCGTATTGGTGTTTGATTTGGCTCTATTAGCCCTACTTGTGGGTGCCAGTGATGGTCTAAGTCAGCATGACTTGGTTCAACTTATGATGCTAAATCCTGCGGACCTTTTTCGTCTAATCAATCTTTCAGCGCTCAATACTAGTGATATCAGCGGTGTATTGGCAGTTGCAATCAATAATAGTTATTCGACCACCAGCTTACTCTTCACCATGCTAGCTTGGGTCGTTGTGCCACTATGTATCGCTTTGGCTATTTTCCGTAAGAAAACACTTTAACGTCATAGCAAACGCTTTAATAAGGACTAACAATGAATTTATTCTTCACAAAAAAAACATACTTACTTGCTCTTTTCAGTATGGTGTTATTGGGTTGCAGCGAGGAGCCTCAAGAGAAAATGCTTCGTCAAGCTGTTGCCATTGAAAGCGCAGACGAATGTCATTTATGCGGAATGATCATCAGCAACTTCCCTGGCCCAAAAGGTGAGTCTTATCAATCAACCGGCGAGCACGTGAATAAATTTTGTTCGACCCGTGACCTATTCGCCTTTTTACTTCAACCAGAAAATATCACTCAAGCACGCGAAGTGTTTGTCCACGACATGAGCAAAACACCTTGGCATAAACCTGATGATCAGTACTTTATCGATGGGCGTACCGCTTGGTATGTTGTGGGATCAAGCCAGAAGGGTGCGATGGGAATGACACTCGCAAGCTTTAGTAAGCAAGACGATGCAACTGCATTTAGTAAGAAGTTTGGCGGTAAGGTTTACTCGTTTGATGAGATTACTATCGAGATCATCATGAATTAGCTCAAAATCCATCCCTTGTAAAAAAACCGCAGAACTTATTCTGCGGTTTATTTTTATTTACCTTATCAAAGTTAAATGAGTACTTTGATTATTGACCTTGCCATTCAAACCTAAGTATCGAGTTTAAATCAATTACTGGCTCTTCATCCGTTTTAGGTAAAGCCATGCCGGTTGATGACTCCATTTGTGACGATTGAACATGTAATGACGTTGCAGGTAATGTTCTTTTTTCAACTTCAACTGGCTCTGCAACTGTTGAGTCCATAAGAATAGGCTCTGCAATAATAGGGTCTACGCCATCGATTGACTCAGTTACATAGTTAACAGAATCCGTTTCAACATTGATCGGTTGTTCAGTTTCACTGCTTGTTTCGTTAGGTAAGATAAGTTCAGGCATCTTGGTCACTTGTCCCATACGTAACACTTCTTGCTCAAAGTCTTGCTGAGATGCTAATAGGTGAACATTAAAGGTCACCGTAGTACCTTGGATCTTTAAGATATCCAACGACGCAACTGAAGATAATGACTTGAGCTTATTTTCCAGTTGAAAGAAGTCGAGTGCGCTATCAATCAAAGTAAATTGTGCCATTACAGCTTCTGACGACTCACTAGCAACGACTACTGCGTCTTTGTTAGCGTAGTAATCACTCAATGCATTAATCATGTTTGCCGCTGACTGAGAGCCTGATTCTCTACCTGTCATAGGCGTTTGAGATCGTGACATCATACTGTCTGGTTTTTGATCATAGAGTGTCCAGCGAAGGTTATTGCCTTGGGCACGAACAACCAATACCGCATCACTTGGATAACGTTGACTCGCTGCACTGATCGGTTCGACAAAACCACCCCACACATCAGAAATAGCGATACCGGTAATATCATCAAAATCACCGACAGGAACGGTAAGTGGTAAGCCGCGTACTTGCGCTTCATGTTTAATGCGATTCAGCGTTCGAGTCGATGAATGTTCCCAAGAAATATTGCGTTCGAAATTCGAATCTTCAACTAACCACACCAACAGGTTTGAGCGAGACTGAGGCCAAAATGGCAATTGAGCCTGGCTTAATAAGCTGCGGATATGAGGAGCACTGAAATTCATACGTATCGAGGATTGGTCATTCACCTGACCATAACTGATCTGAGATAAATATTGAGAGTGCTGGCGAAGTGCTTTTTTAACCACTTCGTTATTAACAGCATCACGATCACCAGAGGCACGAATAACCACCTCTTTCATGCCTTCAACTCGAGCAGCGGCATCACCGTTCTGCTTCTCTTGATCGATTGTGATTTCAGAGCGATACAAATCAACAGTAGTAAGAGCATGAACAGGAAGGGCCAATAAACCCACGACCAATAAAGCTAAATGACGCATACGTTTCCTAGATAATTGCTTGCGAACGTAGATGATAAGCAACTATCAACCTGTGAGCAAGAAATGGACTTCAAGATAGTGTGAGAATTTGACCAAGATGTTTCAAT
Organism: Vibrio lamellibrachiae; assembly: GCF_050337265.1. NCBI lineage: Bacteria > Pseudomonadati > Pseudomonadota > Gammaproteobacteria > Vibrionales > Vibrionaceae > Vibrio > Vibrio lamellibrachiae. Next base: position 16,246 of record NZ_JAKJSU010000006.1, on the reverse strand, counting down.
TCGCAAACAGAATTCATAATTTAAATGAATTAATTTGATCTCATCCACCGCAAACGTTTTCGTTAGTGATAAAATCCCATCGTTTTTTTTAACATCTCTTTTTCACTCATGACATTTTGTAAACAGGAACTTACCATGATGAATGCAATTCAAGGTGCACAAATGCTTTTTGTCGCCTTTGGTGCACTAGTACTTGTCCCACTACTCACTGGGCTTGATCCTAACGTTGCTTTGTTTGGCGCAGGCGTCGGTACCCTAATATTTCAGGTGATCACGCGTCGCTCAGTACCAATTTTCTTAGCGTCATCTTTTGCATTCATTGCACCGATTATGTTTGGTGTTCAGACGTGGGGCATTGGTGCAACGATGGGTGGTCTAATGGCCGCTGGTGTTGTTTATGTTCTGATGGGCGTAGTCATTAAGATTCGAGGCGTTGAGATTATTCATAAGCTTCTTCCACCTGTTGTTGTTGGCCCCGTGATTATTGTTATCGGCTTAGGCTTGGCTCCAGTTGCCGTTAATATGGCGCTAGGAAAAACAGGGGATGGCAGCATTCAATTAATTGATGGCACAGCTTCTCTTTGGATATCAAGTGTTGCTCTTATCGTTACCATTGCAATCAGTGTTTTTGCTAAAGGATTCCTTAAGTTACTGCCAATATGTGGTGGTATTATGGCTGGATACGCACTTAGCCTCTACTTTGGTGTTGTTGATTTCACGCCTGTAGCACAAGCTGCTTGGCTTGCGATGCCAAACTTTACTACGCCAGAATTCAACATCAACGCAATTCTATTTATGATTCCTGTCGCCATAGCACCTGCGGTTGAACACGTTGGCGATATGTTAGCTATTTCAAATGTAACCAAAAAAGATTACCTAAAGAAACCCGGTCTTCACCGCACTATCGCGGGTGACGGGGTGGCAACCATTGCCGCTTCAATGATGGGTGCTCCACCAAATACAACCTACAGTGAAGTGACTGGCGCCGTTATGCTGACTAAAGCATTTAACCCAGTCATCATGACATGGGCTGCAGTTACCGCAATTGTTCTTGCTCTGGTTGGTAAACTTGGTGCACTACTTCAAACAATTCCAGTACCAGTTATGGGCGGAATAATGATTCTACTGTTTGGCTCAATAGCAACAGTAGGCCTGAATACTCTCATTAAGAATAACGTTGATCTACACAAATCACGTAATCTAGTGATTGTTGCTGTGACCCTTGTTTTTGGTATCGGTGGCATGGCATTTGGTATTGGCGAATTCAGCCTTCAAGGCGTCAGCCTATGTGGTATCGTTGCTATCGTGCTTAACCTTATCCTGCCGCACGATTTGGGTGAGAATCACGTTGTTGACAATGCTCAGATGGAAGAAGACTCCAAATAGAATGAATTGAGTTCATTGACAAGTAATTAAAAAGCGGCAAGAACCTAAGTGGTTCTTGCCGCTCTAGTATTCATCTCTATTAATAACCAAAGTACGAGACCTAATCGCACAAACAAGCAAAGTTTGCATTGGTTAATTTAGCCAAATCCGCCGCAGACAATTCGATCTCTAGGCCTCTCTTCCCTGCACTAACACAGATTGTGCTTAACTCAGTTGCGCTTTGATGAATAAAAGTGGGAAGCCGCTTTTTTTGCCCAAGAGGGCTAATTCCACCCACAACATAACCTGTTATTTTTTGAGCAATAATTGCATCGGCCATATTCGCTTTCTTGGCTTTTGCAACTTTGGCGGCCAACTTAAGGTTCAATTTATGAGCAACCGGAATAATCGCAACTGCCAGATTTTTAGGCTCACCATTCAAACAAAACAGTAGTGTTTTAAATACCTTATTGGGGTCTTGGCCCAATACCTCAGCCGCTTCCATACCGAAACTAGTGGCTCGGGGATCATGGTCATACTGATGAATCGTGTGGGGTATCTTATTTTTCTTCGCACAGTCAATCGCTGGGGTCACGTCTCTTTCCTTAGCCATCATTCAAAACCAATATCAATTAACTTAATAAAACATAGATTCCCTAAAAACAAAAGCGGCGCACAATGTGCACCGCTCTCTTATTGAATTCAAACTGATAATTTAACGTTCAGCTTGCTTCACTTTAAACAAACTTACTTATAAACCATCTCACCTGAAGGTGCGTATAGGTTTACGTCAAGTGGGCTATTCGCTTCAATGTAGTCTTTCAGTACTTCAGCATCCACAAAGCCTGTGTTTACGTAGCCAGGGTGTGCACTCAGTTTAGGGTAACCATCACCACCAGCGGCATTGTAGCTTGGCACTGTGAAGCGGTAAGTTTCATCTAAACGTAGCTGCTTGCCACCGATAAAGACATTTGATACTTCACCACCAGAAACCGTCATTGAAATACCAGCAAACTGAGCGTATGCGCCAGAATCAACCGGTTTTGTTGCAACAACGTTCAAGTAATCAATGACCTCAGCGCCTGACATGTCTGTGTACGTTAGGATATTAGCAAAAGGCTGCACGATAAGTACGTCTTTATAAGTTACATCACCGTATTCAATTGAGTCACGAACGCCACCAGAGTTCATCACAGCGAAATCTGCTTGTGCGCGCTCCATGTGTGCTGTCGCAATTAAGCGGCCCATATTAGTTTGTTGGAATCGAACAACGTTACGATCACCTTCAAGCTTACCGTTGATCTCACCGATTTTTTCCATTAGTTGCGCTTGACCTTGCTCTTGATAAGGGCGTAGGAATTCAAGCAGTTCTTGGTCTTGTGCAATTTCGTCTTCGATAAGAACACGAGTCTTCTTACCATCAACTTTTACTTTCTTCTTCAAGTTAACTGGAATTAGGTCGTAGCTCACCATCTCAAGTTCACCATTGCGGAACTCATAATCAGCACGGCCTACGTACTTACCCCACTCATGAGCTTGAACAATGTAAGTACCGTTTTGTACATCTGGCTTACACTCGTCACTTGGTTTGAATTTCTTAGTAACGACGTTTGGCGCTTCCATACAAACAGGCTCTTGAGAGTGGCCACCAACGATCATATCAAGTGAACCTTCGTCTAGGTAACGAGCAAGCGCAACATCACCCGGTGCGTTAATGCCACGCTTTCCATCTTCGTAGTGACCCATGTGTGTCACTGCAAAGATTAAATCAGGTTTTTCAGTTTCTTCCAGCTCAGCAATTAGCTTCTTCGCTTCTTCTTTAGGGTCGCGGAAGTCGATACCAGCAATAAACTCAGGGTTACCAATCTTCGCTGTATCTTCTGTAGTAAGACCTATAACGGCAATCTTAATGCCCTGCTTTTTGAACATTTCGTAAGCTTGGAATTTACGTTCACCCGTCGCTTTATCGTAAATGTTGGCAGAAAGCATTGGGAAGTTGGCCCAATCAATTTGCTTAGCTAATACATCAAGAGAGTTATCAAATTCGTGATTACCTAACGCCATTGCGTCGTAACCGATTTTGTTCATGCCCTTAAAGTCAGGTTCTGCATCTTGCAGATCAGACTCAGGTACGCCAGTGTTGATATCACCACCAGAAAGAAGCATTACACTGCCGCCTTCAGCACGAATTTCTTCACGTAACTCATCAATAAGTGTTTTACGAGCAGCCATACCATACTCGCCGTATTTATTTTGCCAAAAACGACCATGGTGGTCATTTGTATGCAAAACAGTCAGTTTATATGTCGTATCTTCATCCCATTCATGGGCAGGTTGAGTTGCACAACCCGCTAGAGTGGCAAGAATCGCTGCGGTTAGCGTCGTTTTTAGAATTAGGCCTTGCTTCATTGTCATACCTTTGAACTGTTGGGGGATCCACTGCGTTAAATATTGACCTATAGAGAATAGACATCACCGGAGTTTAAGTGCCTATAGCTCAATAAAACTTGAACTAGTTTAAGTTAACACAGCAAACCTAACACGTTGATTTCATATTTATGTCTACTAGATCACTTATTTTTCGTGAATAAACTGTAACGACGAGAGATGTTTTCATATCAAATTTCAATGGATCACAAGCAAACGTTTTACTGTGAAGTCGAACATTAATATGGAAAAGCAGGGGGAACAAGATAGGGAAAAAGACATAAAAAAGACCAGCAAAACGCTGGTCTTAGTATTAGCTATGAAGTAAATAGCTATTTGATATCAATAGCATCAAAGCCTTTGATTACATCATCAAGTACTTTCATTTGAGCTAAGAAAGGTTCTAGCTTATCAAGCGGCAGTGCAGATGGACCGTCGCACATAGCTTTATCTGGATTTGGATGCGCTTCAATAAATAGGCCTGCAATGCCCGTTGCCAATCCTGCTTTAGCTAATTCCACTGTTTGCTCACGACGGCCACCAGATGCAGCACCAGAAGGATCACGCATTTGAAGTGAGTGTGTCACATCAAAAATGATTGGGCTGCCGTTCGATGACTTCTTCATCACGCCAAATCCAAGCATATCGACAACAAGGTTGTCATAGCCCATGCATGAGCCGCGTTCACATAAGATGATGTTCTCATTACCGCATTCCGCAAACTTATCTACGATGTTACCTACTTGATTAGGGCTCATAAATTGCGGTTTCTTAACGTTAATCACAGCGCCTGTTTTCGCCATCGCTTCAACAAGGTCTGTTTGACGTGCAAGAAATGCAGGGAGTTGAATGACATCAACAACGTCAGCCACGACTTGAGCTTGAGCTTCCGTATGAATATCAGTAATGATTTTTACACCGAACGTGTCTTTTAGCTCTTGAAAGATCTTCATCCCTTCATCAAGGCCAGGCCCACGGTAAGAGTGTACTGAGCTACGGTTCGCTTTATCAAAAGACGCTTTAAATACGTATGGGATACCAAGTTTTTCAGTGACTTTTACATAGTGCTCACATATCTGCATCGCAAGATCACGAGACTCTAAAACATTCATTCCAGCAAACAAAGTAAATGGCTTATCGTTAGCTACTGGGATATCACCAATATTAACTATTTTTTGTTCCATTTTAATCTCTCTATATCGTTATGGCCCGAGGCTCTATATTTTTAGATTAGTTAATTCTTTACAGCTTGATGCATCTGTTTTTATACATCAATGTACGACAACCGTCGTTTCATTCATGGCACTGATTTGGTTTTTGAGTAATTCCGACGCAGGGTCATCAGGGCATTGATCCACAAAATACTGAAAATCCGTTGAGGCGATTTGATGACAGTCGAGCTGTTGATAGATAAAACCACGATCTCGAATTTCATACGGATCATCAGGAACAAACGTTAAGGCCAAATTGGAACACTGCAATGCCAAAGTATAGCGCTCCTCTCTCAATAGAGAGCTTTTTAGTAGCGCAAGCCAACGACCAATAACCGTTGGGTTATCCGCAACATCTAAATCCTTTGATTTAAGTGTCGCCAGAGGCCCTTCTTGGCCAATTAGCCAAGATGTTAGCGTATGCAATGACACGTACTCGCCATTAAATGGGTTAACATACAGTGGCTTTTCGCCCTCCCATGTCAGCTTAATAATAAACTGAGTTGGAAAAGTAACACCCTCAACAGGAAATCCGAGTTTTCGACCCAAATATAAAACTAACGCGCCTAAGCTGACGGGAATGCCTTTACGGCGCTCCAGTACTTTATCCATAAAAGCATTATTTGAATTAAAGTAAGCGTCTTTATCGCCTTGAAAGCCCCACTCTTGATAGAACAATCGTAAAAAAGACTCGAACTTCTGCTTTTCATCGACTTCATGGCAAAGAGTCTGTTCAGCTTCTGCGAATAAGCGTTCAAGCTCGTTCTCCGCCCACTTTTTCTCTGTTTCTGGATCTACGGCTTTATTGAGCATTAATGCTCCTTCCGCTAATTCCATTGAATCAAAATCTTCGTCAAACAGTTCCAACATCAACTATTGCCTTTACCTATCTTGTCGTTATGTCGATAAAATAAATTCATCAACTAGGCTACCCATGAGGATTTAAATCTATACTTCGCACTCTCTTCAAAAGTATTTAGATCATGGGTGTCTTTTTACTTGGTGAGCTTTTAGATCATCGGAAACCCAAAGCTCATATACCTCTTTATTACATAAAAATTGGCGTTTTAGTCATTGCTACTTTAGCTGCCATAATCAACCAACCGAGAGCGCCAAAGAATGAAAATGTTCTTAGTAATTTATTACGGCCTAGTTTTAGTGCGAAAAAGCCCAGAGCGATGTAAGCCAAAATACAGGTAATTTTTTCCGTCAACCAAGCACCTTCAGGGGTAAATGGCATAAAACCGGTGACGTAGATGAGTCCGAAGCCGGATAGTAGCAACAACGTATCATTAATATGTGGGAACACTTTTAACACTTTGTTATTAACTAACTTTGAATCGGCCATCATCAAGCCATAACGAACCGACAATAGCGTTGCGCTTAACGCGATTGTCAGCATGTGAAAATGTTTAATTCCTTCGTACATTTACTACTCTCTTATTTGTTTATCTTCCATTGACCGAGAGTAACTCGATCGTTATTTCCGTAATCTTTTTCTGTAACGACATGCTGGTAACCCAGTACCGTTAAAATTTCTCTTACATCAGCACCTTGCTCAAAACCGTGCTCAAACATAAGCCAGCCATCATGTTCTAGAAATTGAATCGCATGCTCTGATATGTAACGTATATCTGCTAAACCATTTTCTTTGGCAACCAACGCACTCATTGGTTCAAAACGAACATCTCCTTGGGAAAGGTGAGGGTCGGTTTCGTCAATGTAAGGAGGATTGGAAACAATCAAAGCAAACTTTGTTCCATCTTCAAGCGGCGCAAACCAACTTCCAGATAGAAATTGAGCATTTGTGATACCTAGAGATTTTGCATTATCTGTTGCAAGCGCTTGAGCATCTTGCATAAGGTCGATACCGACCACACGTCTGGTTGGCATTTCAGACGATAGAGCCAAGGCAATGGCGCCCGTGCCGGTTCCAAGATCTAAAATTGCACCCGATTGCTCTGCGGATTTATCAAGTGCAATCTCAACAAGGCGCTCAGTATCAGGGCGAGGAATTAGAGTGGTGGGTGAAACTTTTAGTGGCAAGGACCAAAATTCCCGTTCACCTACGATATAGGCAATAGGCTCACCGGATAAACGACGTTCCAATAACAGATGAAAGTTACTTAAATCCTGTTCACTCAGAACTTTATCAGGCCAGGTGAACAAGAATGAACGAGGTTTATTTAATGAATGGCACAACAAAACGGCGGCATCTAGAGACGGCGATTCACTGCCGCTCTGGACAAGAGCGCTTGTAGCGCTCTTTATAGTTTGTTCAACAGTCGACACTATCTGATACTAACCTATCTGCTACGAACTAGTTATTGTCAGCAAGTGCGGCTAATTGATCCGCCTGGTGCTCTTGAATTACCGGCTCAACAAGGCTTTGTAAATCACCTTCAAGCACTTCTGCTAGGCGGTACAACGTTAAGTTAATACGGTGATCAGATACGCGGCCTTGTGGGTAGTTGTAAGTACGAATACGGTCACTACGGTCACCCGAACCTAGAAGGTTACGACGAGTATCAGATACTTCAGCCGCACGGCGTGCTTCTTCAGCTTGAACAATACGAGCAGCAAGAACAGTCATCGCTTTTGCTTTGTTCTTATGCTGTGAACGCTCATCTTGACACTCAACAACTGTTCCCGTTGGTAAGTGAGTAATACGGATTGCGGAGTCAGTGGTGTTGACGTGCTGACCACCTGCACCAGAGGCACGGAAAGTATCAATTTTTAGGTCCGCGGCTTTAATCTCAGGAAGATCCGCTTCTGGAACTTCAGCCATAACAGCAACCGTACACGCAGAGGTATGAACACGACCTTGAGATTCCGTTTCAGGTACGCGCTGTACACGGTGACCACCCGATTCGAATTTCATTGTACCGTAAACGGCTTCGCCACTGACCTTAGCGATCATCTCTTTGTAGCCGCCTTGCTCAGACTGGTTGCAGCTCATGACTTCAACGCGCCAGCCTTTCTTCTCGGCAAACTTCGAGTACATACGGAATAGGTTACCAGCAAAAATACCCGCTTCATCACCACCAGCACCGGCACGAATTTCTAAGAAGCAGTTACGCTCGTCGTTTGGATCTTTTGGTAGAAGTAGAATCTGCAGTTCATCCGTTAAACGTTCGATCGTCTCTTTGGCTTCTTTTATCTCTTCTTGCGCCATTTCACGCATTTCAGCATCGTCTTCTTTGGCCATCTCTTCAGCTGCTTCTAGATCTTCTTGAGCTTGCTGATAAGCTTGGAAACACAGAGTGACTTCTTCAAGCTGCGAGTACTCACGAGAAAGAGCACGGAATTTATTTTGGTCACCAATAACGTCAGGATCACCAAGTAGGTGTTGAACTTCTTCATAGCGTTCAACAAGAGTTTCAAGCTTTACTAAAATCGATGCTTTCATAATTCTTTTCTTAGGTTACAAAGGTCACTAATTGAGTGACCTTCTATATAAAAATGATGTATTCGTTCTTTTCTATTTGAGCGATGATTATTTAAGTTCATCAAGCCCTAAACTTTGCCTTATAACCGCCAGTTTTGCCGGTTCACCTTGCTCTGCTGCACTTTGCAATGCGCGAGTGGGGGCATGGATTAATCTATTTGTTAGCTTATTACTTAGCTCAAGTATCACCTTTTCAGGCTCACCACCAGCGAGGAGCGATTGAAGGCTTTTCGCTAGCAACTCCTCTCGTATTTCATTAGAGGATTTACGATATTCTCTTATACTATCAACAGCCTGCAATGAACGAAGCCAAGTCATAAATGAAGCGCTTTCTTCGCTAACAATCGCTTCAGCTTGTATCGCTTCCACTTTTCGTTGCTCAATATTGCTATCAACAATCGACTGTAGATCGTCGACAGTATATAGATAAGCGTCATTAAGATCGCCTACTTGAGACTCAATATCTCTCGGAACGGCAATATCGACGAGCAATATAGGCTGATTCTTACGGGCTTTTAACGCAGTTTCTACCATCCCTTTGCCGATAATAGGTAGCGGGCTAGCGGTTGAACTAATCACGATATCGGCTTTTGCTAAGTGATTTGGAATCTCTTCTAAACTGATGACATGAGCACCAAATTGCTGTGCAAGACCAAGCGCTCTTTCTCGAGTTCGGTTAGCCACAATAATTTTCGTGCACCCATTGCTTGCTAAGTGTTTAGCCACCAACTCAATCGTCTCACCGGCACCTACTAATAATACAGTAGAGTCCGCTATCGATTCGAAAATATGTTTTGCCAACGTACACGCAGCGTATGCCACAGAGACGGCACTACCACCAATCTCAGTTTCTGTTCGGACACGCTTGGCTACTGAGAACGTTTTCTGAAAAAGCTTTTCTGCAGCCGCGTTGACGGATTTAGCGTCTCGTGCATCTGAGTAAGCTTGCTTAACCTGACCGAGTATTTGCGGTTCGCCAAGAACGAGAGAGTCCAATCCGCAAGAAACACGCATTAAATGGCGTATTGCGGCTTGCTCTTCATAAACGTAAATACTGGGTTTAAGCTCTTCTGGGCTAACACTGTGAAATTGTGTTAACCAATCGATAACTTTGCTTTTGGCAGCGGTTTTTGTATCACAATAGATCTCAGTACGATTGCAGGTAGATAGGATAACACTACCATTTACGTTTGAATTTGCTTCTAGTTGCTTTAAAGCTTCAGATAGTTTATCTGGACCAAAAGCTACTTTTTCTCGCAATTCAACTGACGCCGTATTGTGATTGATACCAATAACAAGCAAAGACATGTATAGAAAGTTCTCAGAATGATGGAAATACAAATAAGGTCGGAATTTTACTTGATGCCTTTCGTTATTAAAAGAGTCACGTCCATTTGTTTTACTGACTTCGTGATATCAATGATATAGTTATCGCTATTAACCACTGATAATTGTACAAAGCGCAGCCAGTTATGATTAACTTTCGTCAACTTCTCTCTTTTGTTATCCCAATTTTATTTCTTGCTGGTTGTTCAACGCTCCCTGAAAGTCAAACCAGTGTCGAGTGGCAAGCTCATCAAGTTAAGCTTGATTCCATTACCCAATATCAAGCAGCTGGAAAACTCGGCTATATTTCGCCAGAACAGCGACAATCTCTAAATTTCCAGTGGAAGCACAGCCCAGAACATGGGCAATTACGTATGACAACCTTTATTGGGCAGACAGTATTAAACCTAACAATGACCCCAACCGGTGCAATTGTTAATACTTACGACAATCAAACGTTAGCCAACCCTAGTGCCGATGTACTGATAGAACAACTTACAGGGTTGACCATTCCCGTTGAACAGCTTCAAGACTGGTTATTGGGTAATCCAACATCGGCAGACGAATTCCAACTTAGCGAAAATAATACCCTCAGTTATTTAACCAAACGCGTTGGAAATCAGCAGTGGCAACTTCAGTACCTCTCCTACCAAGATGTTGAATACCGAGGCGATACTCTTCCATTACCAAATAAAATTAAGCTTATACACCAAGACACAAGCATCAATTTAGTAATTACAAAGTGGACGTTAACCCCATGATTTCGACCGAAACCCATTGGCCTTCCCCTGCCAAATTAAATCTTTTTCTCTATATCACCGGCCGAAAAGAGAACGGGTATCACGAACTACAAACGTTGTTTCAATTTCTAGAGCATGGGGATGAGCTCACTATCACGGCCGATCGTTCTGGTGAAGTTACACTACTCAATCCCATTGAAGGTGTTGCTACGACTGACAACCTAATTTGGAAAGCCGCAGATGCGCTTAAGCAATATTGCGAAGGTAAATCAAATGAAACCAATGAATTGGGTGCAAAGATTGCCATTAACAAAATTCTTCCTATGGGCGGTGGCATTGGTGGTGGCTCTTCTAATGCGGCAACGGTACTGGTTGCACTTAACCACCTATGGCAACTTAGCCTATCGGATGATGAATTAGCTGAAATCGGGCTTAAACTGGGCGCAGACGTACCGGTTTTCGTTCGCGGATTTTCGGCTTTTGCAGAAGGTGTTGGTGAGAAACTGACGAAAGCCGATCCAGAAGAGAAATGGTATTTAGTGGTTAAACCGGAAGCGAGCATTGCAACCATAGACATATTCCGCCATGAGAATTTGACTCGTGATACACCAAAACGACCATTAAAAATGCTGCTAGAAGGCAATTACGGAAACGATTGCGAAAAAATTGTACGAATGCTGTACCCAGAGGTTGATCAAAAACTTTCATGGCTGCTACAATACGCGCCGTCGAGATTGACTGGAACGGGCTCGTGTATTTTTGCTGAATTTAGTAGCAAAAAAGAAGCTATGCTTGTACTAGATCAACTCTCTGACACCGTCTCTGCTTTTGTGACGAAAGGACGGAATGTTTCGCCTTTAAAAGAGACTTTGGCTGATTACCAAACAGCCCACACCGAATTTATTTGAAAACTGGACGCAACCCTGAGGTTTCCACCGTGCCTGATATGAAGCTATTTGCTGGTAACGCAACACCTGAACTAGCCCAACGTATTGCTGATCGTTTATACATTTCACTTGGCGATGCTACTGTAGATCGTTTTTCTGACGGCGAAGTCGCTGTTCAAATTAACGAAAATGTTCGTGGTAGTGATGTATTCCTGATTCAATCTACTTGTGCACCAACCAATGACAACCTAATGGAATTGGTGGTAATGATTGACGCAATGCGCCGTGCTTCAGCGGGCCGTATTACTGCTGTAATCCCATACTTTGGTTACGCTCGTCAAGATCGTCGTGTACGTTCTGCTCGTGTACCAATCACTGCAAAAGTTGTTGCAGACTTCCTGTCAAACGTTGGTGTTGACCGCGTTCTGACTATCGACCTACACGCTGAGCAAATTCAAGGCTTCTTCGATGTACCTGTAGATAACATCTTCGGTACTCCAGTGCTTCTTGAAGATATGGCTAACCGTGGTCTAGACAACCCTGTTGTTGTTTCTCCAGACCTTGGTGGTGTAGTTCGCGCTCGTGCAACAGCTAAAGCGCTAGGTGACGTAGACATCGCTATCGTAGATAAGCGCCGTCCACGTGCTAACGTTTCTGAAGTAATGAACCTAATTGGCGATGTTGAAGGTCGTGATTGTGTTATCGTTGATGACATGATCGATACCGGTGGCACACTATGTAAAGCAGCTGAAGCTCTAAAAGAGCGCGGTGCTAAGCGAGTATTTGCTTACGCTACTCACGCTGTTTTCTCTGGTACTGCTGCAGAAAACATTAAGAACTCTGTTCTTGACCAAGTTATCGTTACCGACTCTATCTCTCTTTCTCCAGAGATGTTAGCAACTGGTAAAGTAACAGAGCTAAGCCTATCTCGCATGCTTGCTGAAGCGATTCGTCGCATCAGCAACGAAGAGTCAATCTCTGCGATGTTTAGCTAATAGATTATTTAAATTAATTAACAGCTCAGTCTGGTAATTGGCTTAAAAATTGATTTAAGCACTTCATAATTTGAAGTGCTTTTTTTATATCTGGCCCAAGCTAGAGCCAAAGTAGTTGGAGTTGCAGTGAGGCGACAAGTGAATGAAGCCCCATGAGCATAGCTAGCCTATGTAATTGGGGCGAATAAGCGTCGTTAACAAAGCTGCACCTTCAAGTACGAAGGGTATAGAGCCTAGGCTCTTTTCTGTGCTATCATACCGCGCTTTTTGATCATCCAGAGAGATCCAAACTTTGAGTCAGCAAATTAAATTACTTGTTGGTCTAGCAAATCCCGGCCCAGAATATACTCGCACACGTCATAATGCAGGTGCTTGGGTTGTAGAAGAGCTAGCTCGCGTTCACAACGTTACCCTAAAAAATGAATCTAAATTTTATGGGTTAACTGGGCGCATTATTATCAACGGTGAAGATCTCCGCCTACTTATTCCAACGACCTTTATGAACCTTTCAGGTAAAGCCGTTGGCGCATTAGCTAAGTTTTATCAAATTAAGCCAGAAGAGATCATGATCGCTCATGATGAACTTGATATGCCTCCGGGAGTAGCAAAGTTCAAAAAAGGTGGCGGTCACGGTGGCCATAATGGTCTACGAGACACCATTAGCAAATTGGCTAATAATAAAGATTTCTATCGTTTACGGGTTGGTATTGGCCATCCGGGACATAAAGACAAAGTTTCAGGTTATGTGCTTGGTAAAGCCCCTGCAAAAGAGCAGGAGTGCTTAGATGCAGCAGTCGACGAATCCGTACGCTGCTTAGACATCTTATTAAAAGATGGCCTCACCAAAGCACAAAACCGCTTACATACGTTCAAAGCAGAATAAGGTTACTATCATGGGTTTTAAATGTGGCATTGTTGGATTGCCAAATGTCGGTAAATCAACGCTATTTAATGCACTTACTAAAGCAGGTATCGAAGCTGCTAACTTCCCTTTCTGTACTATCGAGCCAAACACCGGCATCGTACCGGTACCGGATCTTCGACTTGATGCGCTTGCTAAAATAGTAAATCCTCAAAAAGTGCTACCAACAACCATGGAATTTGTTGATATCGCAGGTCTGGTTGCTGGTGCATCGAAAGGTGAAGGCCTAGGTAACAAGTTCCTAGCTAACATCCGTGAAACTGACGCTATCGGTCACGTTGTTCGTTGTTTTGAGAACGAGAACATCATTCACGTATCAGGAAAAGTGTCACCGATTGAAGATATTGAAGTGATCAACCTTGAGTTGGCTCTTGCTGATTTAGACTCTTGTGAACGTGCTATTCAGCGCAACGCTAAGAAAGCTAAAGGTGGCGACAAAGATGCTAAGTTTGAAATTACAGTATTAGAAAAGCTTCTACCTGTATTTACTGAAGGTGGCATGGCTCGTACGGTTGACCTAGCTAAAGAAGAAGTCGCTGCTATTGGTTACTTGAACTTTCTAACGCTGAAACCAACGATGTACATCGCAAACGTAGCTGAAGATGGTTTCGAAAATAACCCATATTTAGACGCTGTTCGTGAGTACGCAGAAAAAGAGAACAACGTTGTTGTTGCTGTTTGTGCTGCTATTGAGTCAGAACTTTCTGAACTTGATGATGAAGATCGTGAAGAGTTCCTTGCAGATATGGGGATTGAAGAACCTGGTCTTAACCGCGTGATCCGCTCTGGTTACGACTTACTTGCACTACAAACTTACTTCACCGCTGGCGTAAAAGAAGTTCGTGCATGGACAATCCCTATTGGCGCGACTGCTCCGCAATCGGCAGGAAAGATCCACACTGATTTTGAAAAAGGCTTCATTCGAGCTGAAGTTGTTGGTTATGATGACTTCATTCAATATACGGGTGAAAGCGGCGCAAAAGAAGCAGGTAAATGGCGCTTAGAAGGCAAAGATTACATCGTAAAAGATGGTGATGTTGTTCACTTCCGCTTCAACGTATAATTCAGTAAGTTAACCATACTTATTAACTGTAATTAAAGAGCCAGTATTCATACTGGCTCTTTTGTTTTTAACAGTTATTAACGCTTTGTACATCAAATATTAACCTTCGTGTTTATGCTGATTTACAACCACTTTTCGATGACAAACACAGCGCTTTGTTCAAAAAGAAACCGAACGATAGATTTATCTGGATTTATTACAAAAAACTATTGACGGTTTTCGCTCAACTACGCATAATGCGCCCCGTTCCCAACGAGAGTCACATCGAGATGGGAAAGACAATTTGGAAATGGCTACTTAGCTCAGCTGGTTAGAGCACATCACTCATAATGATGGGGTCGCAGGTTCAAATCCCGCAGTAGCCACCATTTCCTAAACGCTTATTTATGTTTAACTAGCATTATGAGTTTTTAGGAAATATTGCGGTCGTGGCGGAATTGGTAGACGCACCAGATTTAGGTTCTGGCGCCGAGAGGTGTGAGAGTTCAAGTCTCTCCGACCGCACCATGTTTAGATTGCTTGTTAGTTTGCTCTGCAAACATAGAGAACAAGAATCATTGTTGGGCTATCGCCAAGCGGTAAGGCACTGGCTTTTGATGCCAGCATTCCCTGGTTCGAATCCAGGTAGCCCAGCCACACTTTAAAGTGGAATTTTTCTTGAAAAAGAGGGTGACACTCGCAGTGAGATTGATTATATTGTCTCGCTCGAAAAGATGGCTACTTAGCTCAGCTGGTTAGAGCACATCACTCATAATGATGGGGTCGCAGGTTCAAATCCCGCAGTAGCCACCATACAACGTCTCGTTGATTTCCAATTATCGACGAAGACTACAAACTCTTGCTTAGAGAATTCTTAATTGAATTAAACAGCAACGCGGTCGTGGCGGAATTGGTAGACGCACCAGATTTAGGTTCTGGCGCCGAGAGGTGTGAGAGTTCAAGTCTCTCCGACCGCACCATATTTAAAGATGGTGTTTATACACTATTTTGGCTACTTAGCTCAGCTGGTTAGAGCACATCACTCATAATGATGGGGTCGCAGGTTCAAATCCCGCAGTAGCCACCATACAACGTTATACAGATTCTCCAATGTCTTTATAACTATACTCTTCGCTAGAACTTACGTTTTAACAAGAGAAAGCTTTGCTGCGGTCGTGGCGGAATTGGTAGACGCACCAGATTTAGGTTCTGGCGCCGAGAGGTGTGAGAGTTCAAGTCTCTCCGACCGCACCATTATTTCTTATCCCYTAACCTAGTTAGTTGATAAGAACGTGTGATTGACACTGAAACAATCTTTGTTGGGCTATCGCCAAGCGGTAAGGCACTGGCTTTTGATGCCAGCATTCCCTGGTTCGAATCCAGGTAGCCCAGCCACTACAACGTTATACAGATTCTCCAATGTCTTTATAACTATACTCTTYGCTAGAGTAAAAGCTTTGCTGCGGTCGTGGCGGAATTGGTAGACGCACCAGATTTAGGTTCTGGCGCCGAGAGGTGTGAGAGTTCAAGTCTCTCCGACCGCACCATTATTTCTTATYCMCTAACYYAGTTAGTTGATAAGAACGTGTGATTGACACTGAAACAATCTTTGTTGGGCTATCGCCAAGCGGTAAGGCACTGGCTTTTGATGCCAGCATTCCCTGGTTCGAATCCAGGTAGCCCAGCCACTACAACGTTATACAGATTCTCCAATGTCTTTATAACTATACTCTTCGCTAGAACTTACGTTTTAACAAGAGAAAGCTTTGCTGCGGTCGTGGCGGAATTGGTAGACGCACCAGATTTAGGTTCTGGCGCCGAGAGGTGTGAGAGTTCAAGTCTCTCCGACCGCACCATTATTTCTTATCCCCTAACCTAGTTAG